>NZ_AP036006.1:0-191904 GCF_059730625.1 Pantoea sp. X-Soil-MYKO-1289 | reverse complement strand
TTTGTGTTTTCAGGAAAATATTGTACAGAGCATAATGTTTTGTTCATTTGGCTTGCCAGATGACAATCTGTCTTTTTTTCAGGCGGAACAACGATGGAATAGGCCTGCTCTGGACCCTGAAAGTCTCACAGATTACCCATCCCTTTTTCAGTATTAATTTATTGAAATTTATGGGTATTTTGTTTTTATTTCAGATTGAAATTCCCAGGCGCATGTGGGCAACAATGCGTAGCGAAAATCGGTCTGGTCTGCTGGCGGGCATGCAGGTGGACTGTGGAAATCAGCCGTTGATAAACCTGTCGAAAAACAGATGTGTCCTTAAAGCACGCTGACGAGTAGCGCATATGTGCAGAACAGCCGCTTATGCGTCGCGACGCAGGCAGAAAGGCTGTGCAAAAAACTGGAGGCAAGCTGAGGAAACCAGCACTGTTACAGCGCTGGTATAAACTGGGACAAAAGCGATCAGGCGTCAGGGAATAATACGGCTGGCTCTGAGCTGAGAGAATAAGCTGAAAAACATCTCGTTGGTTGCGCAATAGTGCGTAAAGCCAGCCCGGCGTAATTTACTGCCGTCGCCGAACATATCGTAGTCCCAGCCGAAAACAAAGTCGGCAAACAGCCCATCGTTAAGCCGCAAAATATCTGCTTCCTGCAGCTTATGTTGTTCAGCCAGAGTGCGCCAGGTGGCGCGATAATCTGCAAACAGCTGCTGAAAAGAGAGGTTGACCGGCGGTGCGCACTCCAGTTCAAACCAGCGCGCAATCAGCGGCCAGAGCTCGCTCCAGCGCCAGATATCGCCATTGTTAACGTTGTAAGCCTGGTTGCCGGCAGCGGGCGCCGTTGCCGTCCACAGCGTCGCCTCTGCCAACAGTGCCGCATCGGTATGATCAACAATGCTGTGCCAGTTTTGCGACGAGCCCGGGAAACGAAGAGGCAAACCTACAGCTTTGCACAGCGAGGCATAGAGCGCGATGCTCAGCGCCAGGTTCATCGCATTGCCTGTCGCCGTGCTGCCTACTACGCCAGGTCTCAGCGCCTGCCAGCGCCAGCTTTTATGCTGCTGAAAATCGCTCAGCCAGCTGAGCTGGGCAGCGTTGAATTCAGCGCCTGCTACGCCGGGATCGCTCTCGCGCGCTGGCGTTTTAAAGAGGCCAAGGTGAGCGCCGTAAACCTTATAGCCTTGCATCAGGCTGACATTCTCAAGCGGCGCGACACGTTCTACATTACTTACCAGATTGCGCAGCATGGTGACGTTTGGTTCAACCATCTCACTCCAGTTCGCTGCATTCACCCAGGCACTGTAGAAGATGTGCGTCACCGTACGGAGCGGCTGCAGCGACTGAAGACTTTGCCGGGCGTCGAGCAGATCAACGTTTACCAGTGTGACATTATCTGTGTGTGCTGCAGCACGGCGCGACAGGCCGATAACCTGCCATCTGTTATTCAGCAACGTGGTAACCAGTCGCCTGCCGACAATGCCACCAGCCCCTGCCACCAGCGCAACCCTAGGCGTATCTCTCTCTGTCATATCTGTTCTCCTGAGTAAGAATCAGAGAGAGTGTGCTATATGTAATTTTCTGCACATATCCCTTGTATAAGATGTCACCTATAAGAAAAATCATTAAATGAAGAATAAGCTCAATGCGATAGCTACCTTTCTGCGGGTGGCGGAAGTGGGATCGTTCTCGGAAGCGGCGCGTCAGGTCGGCATGAAGCAGTCTGCCGTCAGCCAGCAGATTGCCGCGCTCGAAGAGGCGCTCGGCGTCGTTTTGCTGCACCGCACTACGCGGGTCATGGCGCTTACTGAACAGGGCGAACGCTACCGTCGTCAGATAGCGCCGCTGCTGGAAGCGATGCAGGAAGTCGAAAGCCAGCTGCGACCCAGAGATCAGCAGTGGCGTGGCAGGGTGCATATGCAGCTGCCGAGTGGACTTGGACAAATTTTCTTGCCGCACCTGCTGTCGCTGCAAAAAGATAATCCGGATCTTAATCTGACGCTGGCGCTGGATGACCGGCTGTCAGATCTGGTCAGCGAAGGTGTAGATGTCGCGCTGCGGCTCAGCAGCGAGCCGCCGGATACGCTTGCATCGCGCGTGCTGGCGCGTATTGAGACGCCACTGTTTGCCGCGCCCGATTTAGCGCCGATCAGTTCGCTGGCAGAGCTGGCCACTCTGCCGCACGTTCGCTTCAGCGGTATCGCGCAGGCTACGCCGCTGCAGCTGGTATCCGATAAAGAAACGGTTGAGCTGGTGGTGAATACGGTCTTCCGCGCGAACAGCAGCGAAGGGCTGCTGCAGGCTCTGCAGGCCGGTATCGGCGTCGGCGGTATGCAACTGCCGCTGGCGGCAAAGGCGCTTGAATCCGGCAGGCTGGTTCGGGTGCTGCCGAGCTGGCGTCTGCCCGATCGCTTTTTATATGCGGTCTTTCCCGATGCGCGTTTCATTCCGTGGCGTGTCAGGCGCATCGTACAATTGATCGAGACTTTTCTGAAAGATCGCCCCGGCGTGACGTTTAGTTCTTAAACGAAAAATGAGAGGATAGCAATGAAGAGGCTCGCTCAGACGCTTAGGCGAATCTGCCTCTACAAAATGAAAATTGACAGGCCGGGTCGACAAGCGCGAATGGCTGGCGTAGTAAAAACCGCGCAGGTTTCAGGACGTTAAGTGAATGCATACTGGTGCAGAGAAAAAGAAAAGGGCGCCCTTTTTTCTCTGCTCATCCGTTTGATGACATGCATGGTTTGCCAGAATAGCGCGGGCTGACAGAACGGCGTAATAGTGATGATGCTGGAGTAAAAATGAAATTTCCTGGTATTCCGGAAAATGAAGAAGAGCGACTGAAGTCGCTATATATGATTGATCTGCTCGATACCAGGGATGATGAGCGCTTTGAAAGACTGACGCGGATTGGCCAGAGACTGTTCCAGGTGCCAATCGCGGTGATTAACCTCCTCGATCGCGATCGCCAATGGACGCTGGCCTGCCAGGGGCTTAGCGGACGCGAAATGAAACGTGATATTTCATTTTGCGCCCATGCGATCCTGCAGGAAGAACCGCTGATTATCAGCGATACCCGACTTGATGAGCGCTTTCACGATAACCCGCTGGTGACGGGCGAGCCCTTTATCCGTTTTTATGCGGGCTACCCGGTTCGCCTGCCTGACGGCGCGGTAGTAGGGACATTATGCCTGGTGAACAGCGAGCCGCGTGAGTTCACCGCCGAAGATATCGCCTCGCTTAAAGATCTCGCGTTCATCGTGGAAGATGAATTTCAGGTGATTAACATGGCGATGACTGACAGCCTCACCGACATTCCTAACCGGCGCGGCTTCTACCACAGCGGCGAGAAGCGCTTTCGGGAGTATCAGCATAGCGGCAGCGCCTTCAGCATTCTCTATTTTGATCTGGATAAATTCAAACCAATCAATGATATGTGGGGCCATGCCGAGGGGGATGAAGTGCTGAAAGTCTTTTCGGCTCAGCTACGTCGCCTGATGGGGCCAAAAGATGTTATCGGACGGCTTGGCGGCGACGAGTTCGCCGTGCTGCTCGCCAGCGGCAAAGAGCCTCTGATGTTTCAAAACCGGCTGCGCCAAAACCTGAACGACTGGAATCAGCAATCAGGTAAGCCCTATAACATCAACTACTCCTATGGCGTGATCAACAGCCGCTCCGATAAATACCGTTCGCTGGTAGAGATGATTAAAGAGAGCGACAGCGTGATGTATTCAGAAAAGCGCCGGAAGAAACTGGACTAAATCAGTTAATCGACACATGCCCTTTTTTCAGAAAAAAGGGCGGAATGTAGTTGTCCCATCGCTGCAGGTTGCAGTGTCGCAGCAGCACAGCGCTGTTCGTCACGCCGGTTTTATCGCAGCAGCGCGTCATTCTGTTGCGCAGCGTTGAAACGCTGACGCCGAGAATGTCCGCCATATCGCTTTGTCTGACGCCGCATTGTAGTAGCAGGATCACCTCCCATTCCTTGTCGGTAAAAATCTCCGCCGGTCGGGTGAAGACAACGGATTTTCTCTCATACGGCATAAGGAAGGTTGAAAAGTAGAGGTTAGCGATCTCCATGTAGGTGCAGATAATGCCGTCAGAGCCGTCAGCAAGTTGCCAGAAGCGCTTCTCTACCAGAAAGGATCGTAGCCTGTTTCGCCTGCCGTAATCGAAAGTTTTTAAAGCGATGCTCATGCTGTGCGTACGCAGGATCTTACCGTCATCTTGTCGAATACGGTCATAGTCATCGCGCATATCGGGCGTTAAATCGGTGTCGAGCAAACCAGGCAGCTGATGTGGATGAATATTGAAATAGCGGCAGACTAATCGGTTGCCGTAGAGATAGCGGGAATGAGAGTCCTTTACCGCCCAGCCGAACAGGGAATTATCAAAGTAATATTCAACGGGAGTCAGATCGGATTCCATCAGCTTAACCTCTGATTATGATGTGTCCCTTTTTCAAAAAGAAAGACGGAATATAGTTATCATATCCGCAGCTTCTGCAGTATTCGATTAGCGCGGATAGCGCGTTCAGGCCGGTTTTACGGTAACAGCTGCGGAGCCTGCCGTTAACGGCGTCAGCGGTGATGGAGAGGATGCTGCCTATCTCTTTAATTTTCATGCCGCACGCCAGCAGATAAACCACTTCCCACTCTTTTTCAGTAAAGAGGTCCGAAGGGGGCTCGAAGATAGCATGCTGCGTTATTTTTCCATCCAGCAGGGAGGTGGGTGTCATTATCCTGACCGGGCGCACGCTGATCACCGTGCCTGTACAGTTGCGATGCGCATCATAGAGCGGCTCCTGCACGTTATAGGCGGGCTGCATAATCTTCTCTTTGCCCTGGATATGCGTCGTAATGGCCCTTACCGGCCGTCTGGTACGCTCTATCTCGCGCTCCTGCTGGTCGAAAAGCGGTGCAAATTCCGCTACCGGCACGGGGATCTCCCCAATGTTACGTCCTTCATAATCATAACGAGTCGAGATGGTTTGCCAGATTTTAAACGTGTCATTAACCTAGACAAAGCGGGAGTTATTATCTTTTATCGCCCAGCCGACAACAGGATCGCTTTCGAACATCTGGATGAGTCGGGAAGGTAATATCATCTCTTTCATAAACGTATCCCTACATTTAAATGATCCTACATTAATCTGACCCTACAGATTAATTACCCTACTGAAAAATAACGCTGCATTAAATATGCCGTACCTTATATGGGCCTTCTGGTAACAGTGAAAATAACATAGAAATATCAGGGATGGCCAATATCCAGGGATGTCATCATCATAATAATAAAAAAGCCCATAACCTCAGGGTGATGGGCTTTACTGCCGGGGAAATCAGCGTGAAATGCGATAGCGCAGAGCGATGAAGCGAAATAAATTTTTATCCATCACCGCTGTAAAGGCTGAATCGGGCTGCGGCCGGCTAAAGCAGCGGCGGAATGGTCGGCACCTCGGGCGCATTATCGATATCCTGCTGCGTCATTCTGAACGCCTCAGGATAATGCTCGCGCTGCGTGCGACGCGCGGGTTCGGTGTCGCGCCAGGTGTAGAGGCAGCGCTGGCACTGGAATACGGTCCAGACCCCTGGCACCGGTGAGTGCGCCATAGTTTCGATATGTTCATCGGCACAACGTGGGCAAATCATAGCCATCTCCTTATTATTTACGGTTAGCCAGCATGGCGGTAAGTTTTTCGATCCATATCGCGGTTTCAGGCAAATCTTTGACCGGCTGGCTGTAATGGCCGCGCGTATCCGGGGCGATGGGCGTCGTCGCGTCGATAATCAGCTTGTCGGTTATGCCGGCAGGGCTGGAGCCGGGATCCAGTTCCAGCACCGACATATTCGGCAGCTGAACCAAATCGCCTGCGGGGTTGACCTTGGACGATAACGCCCACATCACCTGAGGAAGGTCAAAGGGATCGACATCCTCATCGACCATAATCACCATCTTCACATAGCCCAGACCATGAGGTGTCGTCATGGCGCGCAGGCCTACCGCACGGGCAAAACCGCCGTAGCGTTTTTTCGTGGAGATAATCGCCAGCAGGCCATGGGTATACATCGCATTAACCGCCTGCACTTCGGGGAACTCCGCTTTCAGCTGCTGATAGAGCGGCACGCAGGTTGCCGGGCCCATCAGATAGTCGATCTCGGTCCAGGGCATGCCGAGATAGAGCGATTCGAAGATGGGTTTAGTGCGATAGCTGACTTTGTCGATGCGGACGACGGTCATATTGCGGCCGCCTGAGTAGTGGCCGGTGAATTCGCCGAAAGGCCCCTCGATTTCTCGCTTGCGGCCTTCGATAACCCCCTCGAGTATCACCTCAGAGCCCCAGGGCACGTCAAAACCGGTCAGTGGCGCGGTGGCTATAGGGTAGGGGCTTTCACGCAGCGCGCCCGCCATCTCATATTCTGACTGATCGTATTTGAGCGGCGTCGCGCCCATTAAGGTAATAATCGGATCGTTGCCGAGCGTAATCGCAACGGGCAAATCTTCGCCGCGCTCTTCCGCTTTATGCAGATGGAGCGCGATATCGTGCATCGGAACCGGCTGCAGACCGAGTTTGCGGCGGCCTTTTACCTCCATGCGATAGATACCGACGTTTTGTTTGCCGAAGTTGTCCGGATCCAGCGGATCGCGCGACACCACGCAGGCTTTATCAAGGTAAAAACCGCCGTCGCCGTCGTTCAGGCGAAACAGCGGAAGCAGGTCAAACAGATTTATCGCGTCGCCATCGACGCTGTTTTCTGCCCATGCCGGACTGGCACGGCGCTCTGGCGCGACAGGGAATTTATCCCAGCGGCGAATATATTCTCCGATCTGCTGTTTGACCGGCGTGTTGGGCGGCAATCCCAGGGAAATGGCGTGATTCTGCCACGAACCGATAGTATTCATCACCACATGCGCATGGTTAAACCCCTTAATACGGGTAAAAGCGATCGCCGGCGCGCCTTCGCCGATACGACCGGTGGCGTTAGCCGCTGCGGCGATATCAGGTTCGGCATTAACCTCTTCATCAATGCTGAGCAGCTGGCCATTTTCATCCAGCGCGCGCAGGAAACTGCGTAAATCATCAAAAGCCATGCCTAATCCTCCTGTGTAGAATGGTTGTTTCTGGCGCCGCTGAGTCCTTCCCAGCGCCGGGCCTTGTTGTAGCTGAGAGAAAACTGATCCAGTACGCGAGCGACTACGTGATGAGTCACATCCTCAATCACTTCAGGATGGTTGTAATAAGCGGGCATAGGCGGCACCATCGCCACGCCCATTCGGGATAGCGCCAGCATGTTTTCCAGATGAATGGTGCTGAGCGGCGTCTCGCGCGGCACCAGCACCAGCTTGCGGCCCTCCTTGATCACCACGTCGGCCGCCCGGCCGGTAAGGCCTTCGGCATAGCCGGCGCGAATGCCTGCCAGGGTTTTCATGCTGCAGGGAATAATGATCATGCCGTCGGTATGAAAAGAGCCTGATGAGATCGCGGCGGCCTGATCGGCCGGGTTATGGACCACATCGGCAAGCGCTGCGACGTCGCGAACGCTTAAAGGTGTCTCAAGCTCAATGGTGGTTTTTGCCCACTTTGAAAGAATCAGATGCGTTTCTACCTCGGGCATTTGCCGCAGCGCCCGCAGCAGTGCGACGCCCAGCGGCGCCCCGGTCGCGCCCGTCATGGCTACTATCAACCTCATCGTTCACCTCGCTGACATTGTTCGTGTACGAACAATGTCTTTACCTTAGCGCGGGATGTTGTGGCTGACAAGTCGTCGCGGCAAAAAAGTTCGTAAACGAACTTTTGGCTGAGCACGATCAAGCGGTTTGTCTTGGGGGCGGTTTATTGCTGAAATAGTGCTACTAAACTCTGGCTCACTAAGGCTGATCGCCGGGAACCAAGACAAAATGAATAAAAACCTGACGAATGTTCCGTTTCACCTTATGCGCCGGCTTTTCCTGGAGCACACTTCACAATGGCAGCAGTCGCTAAACGAGCTGACAAAGCCCCAGTACGCAGTGCTGTGCGCGGTGGATGAACAGCCAGGCATTGAGCAGATGGATCTGATGGCGGTGTCGGTCAGCACAAAAGCGACACTGGCTGAGCTGCTGCTGCGCATGGAAAAAAAAGGGCTGGTGCGGCGGGAGCAGGGCGCGCACGATAAGCGACGCCGCTTAATCTTCCTTACCGATGCTGGAAAACAGATGCTTGATGAGGCGAAACCGTCTGCCGAACAGGTGGATGCCGCGTTTCTCAATCGCCTGAGCGAGCCGGAGCATCAGGAGCTGATCCGGCTGCTGCAAAAGATGCTTGGCTGAACGCCGCAGATAGCGTCTGACATTGTTCCACCTGAGGTGAAAGGCCCGAAAGGGCATTTTTTACTGAGCACCGAGATGACGTCCTGCCTCTTTTACGGTATAAGACGGCAGGTTTTATCTCAGATTCAGGGCTAGAAGGGCAGGAAGTTACAGTCGGCCATGATAACCGGGAGCAGTAGGGTAGGGCAATTAGTTACATCATGCATTTAGGTTTATCCTTAACACCTCTATCGAACGCAAACTTTACGACGTGCCCTTTTTGAGAAATCCCACATCCTGCGATCGTACCTGAACCCTGGTTGCCCCTCCTGACAAGCCGTCGCCGCCCGGCCCGTAGGGCCGGTGTTGTTAAGGCTGCTCATTGAGTGCTGTAACTAAAATATTGGTGTTGCTGTAAGTAGTGCCGCGTGTTCTTTCTTTTGTCTTCGACCATCAACCTTCAATGTCGCTGAAAGGCTGCTGCTTTAAGGGCGTCAATCAGGGCGGGGGCGGCGTTGAAGAGTGGGGCTATACGGCACTGTTCAGCTATAAAGTGAAATCGGCCTTTCTAAATTGCACAGATGCGTAAAATCAACGCACTTTATTTTAACAAGCGCGTTTCTTTTTAAGCATAGAGATTGTCATCTTTCTAAACTTAATAGTGATAAAAAATAAAATGTTAATTCCTGTGCGATCCTCTTTTATTACCTTCATATTCTTCATAATGCGTGTGAACGATGTTAAAGAAGCATGGAGAAAGAAAGTGGCTTTAGTTAATTATCAGCGTCACAAAATGTGATTATTTAGCGACAGACGTTGACTGCGTCAGCTGCTTTATATACTGAATAAAATCTACCAACGCTTTGTTTTTCAACCGGCGCTGCCAGCTAAAAGTTAAGGTCGTAACGGCAGTGGGATCGGTTAACGTACAGTAATTCACATCCGGAATCATTACCGACCGCTGGGTCTCGGGTACCAGCGTTACCCCCATTCCCATCGATACCAGCCCAATGGCAACGGAGACATCTCTTGTGAACTGGATTTTTTGCGGTACAAATCCCGCTTGCTGACAGGCATTGAGCGTTGACCAGCCCAGACCCACGCCTGGTGGATCTTGCTGCACGAGGAATGTTGCGTCCGAAAGTGAAGCAAGAGAGAGTTTTTGCTCCAGGGCGAGCGGATGATGACGCGGTAGCACGGCATCCAGTCGGCGAGTAACAACATCCAGATATTCCAGTTTCTGAAAGTTGCGGCACCGGCGAGCGTACAAGCGCAATATCTAACTGATAGTTTTGCAAAAGTGTTAGCTGCTCGCTAACGTTATGTTCCTCGATAACGATTTCAACGTCGGGCTTGTACTTACGATAACCATTAATCAACATGGCTAGCACCGGGTCAAGAATGGAAGACCCCACGTAGCCAAGTTTAATTTGTCCTTTATGCCCAAGCCGTAAACTGCGTGCGTTCTCAATAATTTTATCGTGATGCATGATGGCGATGCGCGCTTCTTCAACCAGCTGCTGCCCCTCAAATGTCAGCGTCACATGGCGCTTGTCACGGGAGAAAAGTGGCACCCCTAGCGACTGTTCAAGTGCTTTAATATGCTGGCTTAACGCGGGTTGGGCGATGTTCAACTGCATTGCAGCCTTACCGAAATGCAGAACTTTCGCTAATACGACAAATGAATGTAATTGCCGATAATCCATAAAATCTCAGCCTCATTTCTTATAAAGATATTTTATCAAAAACCCATATTTTATTATTGGACTCTTATTAGTGCTCCTTTGCAAACTGGTCGGACAACGGCGATGCGCAATCGTTCGTTTCATTTACGCTATATGAATTAAGGAGCACGAGATGTCTGAGAAAAAGGGTAAAGTGACCGATCTCCGATCCGCACTGGATGTGCTGAGCCAGTACGATGACGAATTAATCTATACCGATGAACCTGTAGACCCGATTGCTGAATTATCCGGTGTCTATCGCTATGTCGGTGCGCATGGCACCGTTAAACGTCCGACCAAAATCGGGCCTGCTATGATCTTTAATAAGATTAAAGGCTATAGCGACATGCGCGTGCTCATTGGTCTGTTGTCTTCTCGTAAACGAGTGGCGCGTCTGTTTGACACGACGCCGGAAAAACTGGCTTTTATGCTTAAAGATTCAGTATCAAACCCGATTGCGCCAGTTGTTATTCCCCGTGAAAAAGCGGTATGTCAGGAAGTGGTGCATCTGGCGACGGATCCCGATTTCGATATTTTAAAAATTCTGCCGGCGCCGACTAACACACCGGAAGATGCGGGTCCCTATTTCACGCTCGGCATGTGCTATGCGGCCGATCCCGAAACTGGCGAGCATGACGTCACGATTCACCGTCTGTGCGTCCAGAGCAAAGACGAAATCTCCATGTATTTTGTGCCGGGTCGTCACCTCGATACGTTTCGTCAGAAAGCGGAAGCCGCAGGTAAACCGCTGCCGATTTCAATCAGTATTGGCGTCGATCCGGCGATTGAAATTGGCGCCTGCTTTGAACCACCAACGACGCCTCTGGGCTTTGACGAACTCTCTGTCGCCGGTAGTCTGCGCAATCAGCCTGTCGAGCTGGTCGACTGTTTGACCGTCAATGCGCGGGGTATCGCGAACGCTGAAATCGTCATTGAGGGGGAGCTGGTACCAGGCTACCGTGTTCGTGAAGATCAGAACACTAACAGTGGCAAAGCGATGCCTGAATTCCCGGGCTATACCGGCGACGCTCAGGCTGAAGTTCCCGTCATCAAAGTGAAGGCCATTACCCATCGTCGCCATCCGATTTTGCAGACCTGCATCGGTCCCAGCGACGAACACACTAACCTCGCCGGGATCCCCACAGAAGCGAGTATTTTGCAAATGGTTGAGCGCGCACTGCCGGGCTTTGTGCAGAACGTTCACTGTCCCTCTCCGGGAACGGGAAAATATCTTGCAGTTCTCCAGGTGAAGAAACGCTTTGCGGCTGATGAAGGACGTCAGCGTCAGGCAGCTCTGCTGGCTTTCTCAGCGTTCTCGGAACTGAAGCACGTCATGCTGGTGGATGAGGACGTCGATGTGTTTGATCTCAATGATGTTATTTGGGCGATGACGACGCGCTATCAGGGCGACGTAAGCACGGTCTTTATCCCGGGCGTACGCTGTCATCCGCTCGATCCCTCTTCCGATCCTGCATTTAGTCCATCAGTGCGCGATCACGGCATCGCCTGCAAAACTATTTTTGACTGTACGGTACCTTACAATCTTAAGGCGAATTTCCATCGCAGCGAGTTCCTTGAAGTCGATGTAAACCGCTTCATTCCCGGTTTTAATACCAACTAAATAAGGAGGCAGCATGCCAGGATTTGCATTAACAACCTCGCAGAAACCTCGCGTCATCGTGGGGATCAGCGGTGCATCAGGATTCACTTATGGCGTTCAGGCATTACGCTATCTGCGTCAGCTGGATGTGGAAACGCATCTTGTCATTTCTCCGGCTGGGCATCTCAACCGGGAACATGAAACCACACTGACAGAAGCGGACGTCACCGATCTGGCGGACGTAGTTTATCCCTTCCATGCGGTCGGATCGGCTATTGCTAGCGGATCATTTAAAACGCTTGGAATGCTGGTGGCGCCTTGTTCAATGCATACCCTGGCAGCTGTCGCTAACGGCATGACAGATAACCTGCTGACGCGAGCGGCGGATGTCATTTTAAAAGAGCGACGTCGGCTGGTCATGATGGTGCGTGAAACGCCTCTTCACGCAGGGCATTTACGCAACATGCAGCAGGTGACAGAGTGCGGGGGCATTATTTTCCCACCCGTTCCTGCGCTATACGCGAGGCCGACCAGCGTGGAAGAGATTATCGCGCACAGCGTGGCGCGCGCGCTGAGTCTACTCGATTTAGACTGCTCCGATCTGCCCCGCTGGGGCGAAAACATGAAGTTAATGACCAAAGGTGAAAACGCGTGATTATTGGACCTTATATCAACGGCGCGGCGGTGTTACTGGGCGGTGTCGCCGGTGCGCTGCTGAGCAACCGTCTGCCCGAACGTCTGCGTGACTCCATGCCGCTGATCTTTGGCGCGGCCTCGATGTGTATGGGGATCGTGCTGGTAGTAAAAGTCAGCCACATGCCGGTGATGGTGTTGTCCGTTATTCTTGGCGCACTGCTGGGCGAACTTTGTTATCTGGAAAAAGGGATCGGCAAACTGGGCAGTAAAGCGCGCAGCATGGTAGAACTCTTCGTCAAATCTGACCCAGGCGACAAGGAGTCTCAGGAAGAGTTTCTGCAAAATTACGTAGCCATTATCGTACTATTTTGCGCCAGCGGTACGGGCATTTTTGGTTCAATGCATGAAGGTATGACCGGCGATACCAGCGTGCTGGTTGCCAAATCTTTCCTGGATTTATTCACGGCTGCCATTTTTGCGACCACTCTGGGCTTTGCCGTCGCCGTTGTCGCGATTCCGCAGCTCGTCATCCAGCTGTTGCTGGCTTATGGCGCCGTTTTTATCCTGCCGTTGACCACTCCGGAAATGCAGGCAGATTTCTCTGCTGTTGGCGGTGTTTTAATGTTCGCCACAGGTTTCAGAATTTGCGGCATTAAAATTTTCCCGGTCGCGAATATGCTTCCAGCATTAGTACTGGCTATGCCTGTTTCCAGCCTTTGGGTTCATTTCTTTTAGCCATCAATAAACAAGGCCAGGGGCAGGGCGTAAATGGACAAGGTTATTTAACCAGTAACTTTTCATTCACGCCCAGCGGCCCTGGCCTTCTTTCTATTCATTACGCAATATTCAATGCACGAACCTGTTCCGGGTCGTCGCTTCCGGCGTGCAGAATGCATAAAGATATGCGCGTTTAATCAACAGCACGCAGGCTATTTGCATCCCAGGCTTTCATTGCGGTCGATACAGCGGCATCAAGGTCTTCCCCGGTTGCGCCATCCCGCGCTTCGGTCGACAGGCCGATCTCAAAGCTGTGGAGAGACATGGCCAGCGCCCGCGCATCTAACACGCGACGGCGCCAGCTGGTAGCAAGCCACGATGTCAACTCTGCCTTCACCGGCTTTTTAAAATGCCGGATGTGGCGAAAGCCGATCGCGCGCTCGACTGCCCTCGGCTATATGCCGCTTAAAGAAATAGAATCCCATAATAATCATAAGCCATGAATTGCATGTCATTTTTCTTATTTTTTAACTAAATGGCGCGCAAGCATTTAAAAAAAGCCAACCGGAAAGCAGAATAGTACAAATACAGCATTGCTTTGCTGTATTTGTAACATCGCCGCTATTTACTTGTATTAATCGGGCTGCCTATTATTCCTTCCGCTTAATTATTTATTGCAGCAGGCTGATATAACAGCCTGTTCCTGTTTACCTGTGCCTCTGTTAACTGGAAAAGCCATGACACAACACTCCGATCGTCCCGGAATAACCCAGGCGGCCGTGCTGACCGATAACGAACAGGCTATTAATAGAGCGCGTTTTCTGGCGGAGCAGGCCAAAGCTGGCGCGTCAGAGCGCGATCGTGAGCGCATTTATCCGCGAGAATTGCTCGAGCAGTTTACGCAACTCGGTTTAGGCAGCATCAGCGTACCGCGCAGCTTTGGCGGCGGCGGCCTGAGCTATCGGACGTTAGCCGAGGTCTTCCGCCTGATTTCCGCCAGCGATCCCTCTCTGGGGCAAATCCCGCAAAACCATTTTGGTTTGATTCAGTTCATTCTCGGCGAGGGCACGGCGGCGCAGCAGCAAAAATTGCTTCAGGCGGTGGTGAACGGAAAACGGCTCGGCAACGGCGGACCGGAAAAAAACACCCGCCATACGCGCGATGTACAGGCCCGGTTGATTACAACGCCGGACGGCATGCGCTTAACCGGCGAAAAGTTTTACTCAACCGGCGCGCTTTTTGCCGACATTCTGGTCACGACTGCGCTGCACGACGGCCAGCCGGTGATGGCTTTTATTCCGCTGCCCGCTGACGGCGTGGATATCATTGATGACTGGTCCGGCATGGGGCAGCGCACGACCGCCAGCGGCACGGTGCGCCTGGAGAGGGCCGCCGTCGATCCCGATTTCGTCATCCCTCTGCCTCCAGCGGAAAAGCCCACGCTGCGCGGCGCGGTGTCGCAGTTGATACAGGCCGCGATTGACGCCGGCATTGCGCAGGGTGCGCTGGATGATGCGCTGGAGTTTGTACGCAGCAGTTCTCGCCCCTGGGTCGACGCCAACGTCGAGCGCAATGCGGACGATCCCTACATCCTTGCCGATATCGGCCGCATCAGTACCGAACTGAGCGCCGCCAATGGGCTGCTCGCACGGGCGGCCGGCGTTCTCGACGCTATCGATCCGCTTGCCATTACCGCAGAGAACAGCGCCCGCGCCTCGATAGCCGTCGCGGAGGCGAAAGTCCTCACAACGGAGATCGCGCTGCGCGCCAGCGAAAAACTGCTGGAGTGGGGCGGCAGCCGCGCTACCTTATTGCAGCACGGGCTCGATCGTCACTGGCGCAATGCGCGCACCCATACGCTTCACGATCCGGTGCGCTGGAAAACCCACGCCATCGGCAACTATTACCTCAACGCGACCCAGCCGCCGCGCCACGCCTGGATTTAGGGAGAGAGAATGACTCAGGTTCATCCCAAACAGCCTGCCGCGCGCATTGACAGCGAACCGCAGGCGCTGACTGTCGCCCGCCAGCTGGCGCAGCAGTTTCGTACCGGCGCGGCAGATCGCGATCGTCAGCGCCGCTTGCCACACAGCGAGCTACAGCAGCTCTTTCAGTCTGGTTTAGGCGCCGTTACCGTGCCGCGGGAGTACGGCGGCATTGCCGTTTCCACCGCGACGCTGGCGGCGATCGTCGCCACGCTCAGCGAGGCGGATGCCGCGATTGGCCAGGTGCCGCAAAACCATTTTTACGCACTTGAGGTCCTGCGCGTGAACGGCAGCGACGCACAAAAGCGACGCCTCTATGGCGAAGTGCTGGCCGGCGTGCATCTGGGCAACGCGCTGGCTGAATTTAGCTCCCGCGCGGCGCACCAGCGCAGTACGGCGATTCAGGATGGCTATCTGAACGGCACCAAGTTTTACGCCACCGGCGCGCTCTTTGCCGATCGCATACCTACGGCGGCGCGCAACGAAGAGGGCAAAGAAGAGTTGCTGTTTGTTCCCCGTCATCAGCCCGGCGTAACGGTGACTGATGACTGGAGCGGTTTTGGCCAGCGCACCACCGGCAGCGGCAGCGTAACGTTCAACGATGTTCGGGTCGACGCCAGTGACCGCGTGCCGTTTCAGACCGCTTTCGAGCGGCCCACTACGGTAGGGCCGTTTGCGCAGATCCTGCACGCCGCCATCGACCAGGGCATTGCGCGCGCCGCCTTTAACGACATGCTCGATTTCCTGCGCGAGCGCGCCCGTCCCTGGCCAGACAGCGGCGTCGAGCGCGCCAGCGACGATCCGCTAACCCTTGACCGCACGGGCCGCATGGCGGCGCGGCTTGCGGCGGGAGAGGCGCTGCTGCAGCTGGCCGGCGACGCGGTAGACAGCGCTCAGCAGCGCCCCAGCGCAGAGAGCGTCGCGCAGGCGTCGATTGCGGTGGCGAAAGCCCGCGCCTGGACCACCGAGATCGCGCTGGAAGCGAGCAATCTGCTGTTTGAACTCTCGGGCACGCGCGCCAGCCTGCGTGAGCATAATCTCGATCGCCACTGGCGTAACGCCCGGACCCATACGCTGCACGATCCCGTGCGCTGGAAATATCCCGCTATCGGGAATTACCTTCTGAATGGCGTTTTGCCGCCGCGCAGAGGCACGATATGAGTCAAAAACAGATCCTGCTTAACGCCTTCAATATGAACTGCGTTGGCCATATTCATCACGGCATGTGGACGCATCCCGAGGATCGCTCTGTAGACTTCAATTCGCTGAACTACTGGACCGACTTAGCGCGACTGCTGGAGCGCGGCCTGTTTGACGGCATTTTTATCGCCGATATTCTCGGCGTCTACGATGTCTATCAGCAGGGCATTGAACTCACCGCGCGCGAGTCCATTCAGCTGCCGGTTAACGATCCCTTGATGCTGGTATCGGCGATGGCGGGCGTTACCCAGCACCTTGGCTTTAGCGTCACCGCCAATCTCAGCTACGAGGCGCCTTTCGCATTCGCCCGTCGCCTGTCGACGCTGGATCATCTGACGCAGGGGCGCATCGGCTGGAATATCGTCACCGGCTACCTGGACAGCGCCGCCCGCGCGATGGGCGATAAGCAGCTGCTGGCCCATGACCGACGCTACGATCAGGCCGATGAGTTTCTCGACGTCAGCTATCAGCTCTGGGAAGGGAGCTGGCAGGATGATGCGCTGGTGGTCGATCGACAGCGGCGACTCTACGCCGACGCCAGCAAAATTCATGCGATTGAACATCAGGGCGAATTTTATCAGGTACAGGGTTATCACCTGAGCAGCCCTTCGCCGCAGAGAACGCCGCTGCTGTTTCAGGCCGGCTCTTCCGCGCGCGGCCTGCGCTTTGCCGCGCGCCATGCCGAATGCACCTTCGTTAACGCCAGTACGCCCGCGGCGATGCGCCAGCAGACGCTGCGCCTGCGTCAGGCCGCCGTCGAGGCGGGTCGTCTCGCCGACGATCTGCGTATTTTTATGGGCGTCGGGGTTATCGTGGCGCCGAGCGAACGGGAAGCGCAGGAGAAATACCGCAGCTATCTGAAATACGCCAGCCCGGAAGCGGGCATCGCCCATTTTTCCAGCTCAATTGGCGTCGACCTCGCCGCATTCGATTTAGACGAGCCGATCGAAACCGGCGAAACGCGCGCCATCGAGTCGGTAAGTAAAGCCTACAGCGGCTGGACGCGGCGTCGGCTGCTCGAGCAGCACGCGATGGGAAGCCGCTATCCGCTGGTTATCGGCAATCCGTCGCAGGTGGCGGATGCCCTGATCCACTGGATGGATGAAGGCGATATCGACGGCTTCAATTTAACGCGCATTCTTAATCCGCAAAGCTACCGTGATTTCATCGATCTGGTGGTGCCGGAGTTGCAGCAGCGCGGCCGCTATAAAACGGCTTATCAGCCCGGTTCGCTGCGCAACAAAATTTTTCAGCAGGATCGCCTGCCTGACCGCCATCCCGCAGCGCGCTGGCGTCATCCCTCTCAACGGCATCAATATCGTTAACCTCAAGGAATCATCATGAAACTCTCCAGCCACATACGCGCCGTGCTGGGCGGCGCGCTACTGACGCTCTGCGCGGCCTCGACCGCCGCCGACTATTCCGGCCCGCTCAAAGTCGGCACCACGGCGGCATTTGCGCCGCCGCTGGAAACCGCCGTCGCCGAAGCGAAAAAACAGGGACTGGCGGTTGAGCTGGTGGAATTTACCGACTGGACCGCGCCTAACGTCAGCGTGGAAAACGGCGACATCGACGTCAACCTGTTCCAGCACAAGCCTTTTCTGGAAAATGCCAACCAGTCAGGCGGCTTCCACCTGGTGCCCTACGCGCCCGCCATTATCAACAACATCGGGCTGTATTCTAAAAAACACAGCGCCATCGACCAGATCCCGCAGGGCGGCACCGTCGCCATCGCTAACGATCCGATCAACGGCGCGCGCGGGCTCCTGCTGCTGCAGAAAGCAGGCTTAATTACGCTGAAGCCGGGCGCCGGACTGAAGTCGACCGTCGATGACATCACTGCCAATCCCAAAAAGTTAAAAATCATTGAGGTCGAAGCGGTGCAGCTTTCCCGCTCGCTGGAAGAGGTCGATTTAGCGCAGGGCTATCCTCACTACCTGAGACTGGCCAAAACCATCGATCCTGAAAAAGCGCTGCTGTTTGACGGGCTGGAGCATCCCGAGTATGTGATTCAGTTTGTGATTCGTCAGGGACACCAGGACGATCCCCGTCTGGCAAAATTTGTCGATATCTATCAGCACTCGCCGGTGGTGCGCGCCAGCCTCGACAGCTTCTACGGCAAACTCTACCAGCCGGGCTGGAGTCAGTAACCATGGTCAGCCTGATCCTGCCTGAAACAGAGGCGACCGCCCGCGCCGCCGCGCCGCGCGCCAGCGGCAAAATCCACGTGACCATTGACGCGCTCAGCAAGCGCTATCCTGGCCAGCAGGCGGATGCGCTGCATAACGTCAGCCTGTCGATTCAGCAGGGCGAGATTTTCGGCATTATCGGCCGCAGCGGCGCCGGCAAGTCCACGCTGATCCGCTGTCTCAACCGGCTGGAAACGCCCACCGGCGGGCGCGTGGTGATAGACGGCACCGACATCAGCGCGCTCAGCGCACGGCAGCTGGTCGCGTGGCGGCGACGTACCGGCATGATTTTTCAGCACTTTAATCTACTCTCCGCCAAGACGGTGCGGCAAAACATCGAGCTGCCGCTGAAGGTGGCCGGCGTGCCTGCCGCCGCGCGGGCGCGCAAGGTCGATGAGCTGCTGGCGCTGGTTGGGCTGGAGGAGCGCCAGCACGCCTGGCCCGCTCAGCTCTCCGGCGGCCAGAAGCAGCGCGTCGGCATCGCCCGCGCGCTGGTTCACGATCCTGAACTGCTGCTGTGCGATGAGGCCACGTCGGCTCTGGATCCGGAAACCACGCGCGCCATTCTGGCCTTGCTGAAAACGATCAATCAGCAGCGCCGCATCACCATTGTGCTGATCACCCATGAGATGGATGTGGTGCACGACCTTTGCCACACCGTCGCGGTGATCGACAAAGGACAGATTATTGAGCGCGGCCCCGTCTGGCAGGTGTATAGCGAGCCGCGCGAGGAAACCACGCGCCAGCTGCTTAATCCTGACTACCAGGCGCTACCTGAACACATTGCCTCGCATCTTAGCGAGCGGCGTCAAAACAGCCGTTCGCGGGCACTGGTGCGCCTGCGCTATAACGGGCAGGGCGCGCATCCCGATCTTGGCGCCCTGAGCACGCAGGCACCCGGCGAGATAACCGTGGTCTACAGCACGATCGAGTGGGTGCAAAACCGGGCCATCGGTCAGCTGCTGCTGCTGCTCGATGCAAAACATGAGGCGCAGTTTGCCGAGCGACAGCTGGCGAACCTGGCCGATCGACTGGAGGTAGTAGGCTATGTCACTGACTATTGAGCGTCTGTGGAGCGGATTGCTGGACACGCTGCTGATGGTCGGCGTGTCGTCCCTGCTGGCGTTCGCGCTGGGGCTGCCGATGGCGGTTATTCTGGTCGTCAGCGGGCGGGATGCTCTCTTTCCCAGCCCGACGCTCAACCGCGTGCTGGGCTGGGTAGTCAATCTGTTCCGCTCTGTGCCCTTTCTGATTTTGATGGTTGCTCTGATCCCCTTTACCCGCTGGGTGGTCGGGACGACCTATGGCGTCTGGGCGGCCGTGGTGCCGCTTACCCTGGCGGCGACGCCCTTTTTCGCCCGTATCGCCGAGGTCAGCCTGCGCGAAGTCGATAAAGGGCTGACCGAAGCGGCGCAGGCGATGGGTTTTCATCGCTGGCATATTGTCTGGCATGTGTTGCTGCCGGAAGCGCGGCCCGGCATCGTTAGCGGCTTTACCATTACGCTGGTAACGATGATCAACGCCTCCGCGATGGCCGGCGCGATCGGAGCCGGAGGACTGGGCGATCTCGCCTATCGCTATGGCTATCAGCGTTTCGATATGCAGGTGATGCTGACGGTGATTGTGGTGCTGGTGGCGCTGGTGACGCTGTTGCAGCTGTGCGGCGACCGGCTGTCGCGCCGGCTTAACCACCGCTGACAGCGGGCTGGCCGCTGTCAGACTTTCGCCGGCGTTAGCTTTTTCCCTTTTCGCCGCTGCCGAGGATTTCGCCAAACGGCCCGGTATTCACAACGCGCTGCGCTTTCGACGCGTTGGCGGCAAGCGGCAGCAGCGGCATCACCAGTTCGGCGAAACGGTGCGCCTCTTCCAGATGCGGATAGCCGGACAGGATAAAGTTTTCAATGCCTAACGCCTGATATTCGCGAATGCGATCCGCTACCTGCTGAGGGTTGCCCACCAGCGCGGTGCCCGCGCCGCCGCGCGCCAGCCCGACGCCGGCCCACAGGTTTGGCGCGATACGCAGGCTCTCGCGCGAGCCGCCATGCAACGCGCTCATGCGCGCCTGGCCGGTCGAGTCCATACGCGCAAAGATTTTTTGCGCGGCGGCGATAGTCTCATCATCAAGATGGGCAATCAGGCGGTCTGCCGCCGCCCAGGCTTCCTCTTCCGTCTCACGCACTATTACGTGCAGCCGGATGCCGTAAGAGAGCGTTCGCCCCTTTTCCTGCGCCCGCTGGCGCACCACCGCCAGCTTTTCCGCTACCTGCTCGACCGGCTCTCCCCACGTCAGATAGGTGTCGATCTGCGTCGCCGCGACATCGATCGCCTCTTCAGAGGAGCCGCCGAAGTAGAGCGGTGGGCCATTCTCCTGCGCCGGCGGGAAGGTAATTTCTGCCCCTTCAACGCGGATATGCTCGCCTGCATAATCCACCTTTTCCCCTTTTAACAGGCGGGAATAGACCTCAAGAAACTCTCTGGTGACCTGATAACGTTCAGCATGGCTCAGGAAGATGCCGTCGCCTCTGTTTTCCACCGGATCGCCGCCGGTCACCACGTTGATCAACAAGCGGCCTTCCGACAGGCGATCCAGCGTGGCGGCCATCCGCGCCGCCAGGCTCGGCGGCTGCAGGCCTGGCCGCACGGCGACCAGATAGCGCAGTTTTTTGGTAATAGGCGCCAGCGCCGACGCGATGATCCAGGCATCCTCGCAGCTCTTGCCGGTCGGGATCAGCACGCCGTAATAGCCCAGATTGTCTGCTGCCAGCGCCACCTGCTGTAGATAGGGCAGATCGACCGCTCTGCCGCCTTGCGTCGTTCCCAGATAACGGCCATCGCCGTGGGTAGGTAAAAACCAGAAGAGATTAGGGCCGTTCTGCGCGGAGATGCTCATTAGCGTATTCTCTTATAACGTTATGATTAATTAACAAATAGGATTTGCCTGTTTAGTTATAAAGAGATTTGCAGAGAACGCGTCAGCCGGCAAATAACATTTCGTTTTATTATTCAACAACAAGATTATACCGGGAGGGCGCACCTGCCCGGTTATCCCCTCAGGTTTCCGGTCAGATAAGGATTATCTCGCCTGCCAGAACGCCTGCTGCAGCGACAGCGTTTCCTCTTCTATCTCGTGAACCGGCCCGATCAGCACAATATCTTTCTGCCCGTGCGCAAATACCGATGAGGCTGGCAGACTCATCGTTGGATTTTCATGATGGCTGCCGGTGCAGGCCAGCAGGCGCGCTTCGCTCATGCCATACACCACCCGACCGATATTCGCCCAGTAGAGCGTGCCGGCGCACATGCAGCACGGCTCAACGGCGGTATAGAGCGTACAGCCCCAGAGGTAGTCAGGGGTAAAATTACTCGCCGCGATCCGGGCGAGAGTCGACTCGGCATGATTAACGGTGTCGATATTACACTGGGTCAACAGGACAGTTTCATTATCAGGCGCCACCAGCACCGCGCCGAACGGGTGATTGCCCAGGGCGATAGCGCGCTTTGCAACCTCGTTCGACAGCCGCAAAAATTTAATATCGCTGGCGTTATGCATTTTCATCCTCTTTTTTAACGTTCAGTAAGCTGTTCAGCACCACGGCAGTAAAACCGCCCATAAAAATACCGCTGTCGAAAATCAGCCTTAGCGATGAAGGCAGCGAGGTAAATAACGCCGGAAACGCCATGGGAAGGACGCCAACGCTTATCGAGACGGCAACAATCAGCATATTGTTGTCATTTTTAAAACTGACCGCTTTCAGCTGCTGAATGCCGGCGGCCAGCGTCATGCCGAACATCAACACGCCAGCGCCGCCCAGCACCGGACGCGGGATCGCCGACACCAGCGCGCCCAGCTTAGGAAACAGGCCGAGTAACACCAGTATCAACCCGGCCGCCGCCAGCACCGAGCGGCTGGTGATACGCGTCAGCATAATCAGCCCGGCATTTTGCGAAAAAGCGTTGTAAGGAAAGCTGTTGAGACAGCCGCCGACCATGGTGGAGAGACCATCGGCGCGGATGGTATCGGCAAGGCGCTGCGGCGTCGTCGGGCGTCCCATCAGCTTGTCGATCAGCAGGACGTTGCCGGTTGTCTCTGTCATCACGATGATCATCGCCAGGCAGGAGACCAAAACAGGTACCGGAGAAAACACCGGCAGGCCAAAAGAGAAGGGCATGCTGATGCCGATCCACGCGGCGTGACCAACCGCGGAGAAATCGGTCAGGCCTGCGAGCAGCGCAATAAGGGTTCCCGCCAGCATGCCTGCCAGAATGCTGAAGTTGCGGATGACGCCTCGCGTTTTGCAGTAAAAAAACAGCGTGATGACCAGCGTGGCCAGTCCCAGCAGCAGGTTGGACGGGCTGGCGAAGTCGGGCGCGTCCGGGTTGCCGCCGCCAATCCAGATTGCCGCGGCGGGCATCAGCGAGATGCCAATAATGGTGATAACGCAACCAATCACCACCGGCGGAAAAAAGCGGATCAAGCGGCTAAAAAGCGGCGCGACGACCACGGTGAACAGGCCGCAGGCGATGGCGGATCCGAACACCGTGGTGATGCCATACTGCTGGCCAATCATCGCCATCGGCGCCAGAACGATAAAGGAGCATCCCTGGATTAACGGCATCCGTCCGCCAAAGCGCCCGACGCCCACCGACTGCAGCAGCGTGGCGAGCCCGGAGGTCAGCAGGCAGGCGTTCACCAGCGTCACCGTCTCCGCCCCGGTCAGGCCCATCACCGACGCGAGGATCAGCGGCACCGTCACCGTCCCCGCGTACATCACCAGAACATGCTGTAAGCCCAGCGAGGCGATGCGCCTGGCGCTGAGCGAGCCTTCAGCTTTTTTTTCAGCTATTACCCTTTCCATAAACACCTCTCGTCGCACTGATAAACCGCAGGAAGCCCACTCTATAAGTAAAAAAGTGATACAAGTAAGCGAGCTGTTTTCAGGAAAATTGAAAGCCGGGGGGCGTTTTGAAATATTCATTGGAACAACTTATGGTGTTTGAGCAGGTAGCCAAATCGGGCTCATTCTCTTCCGCCGCGCGTCAGCTGAAAAAATCCCAGTCCTCAGTGAACATGGCGATGAGCAATCTGGAGCTTGAACTCAACCTCAGCCTGTTTGAGCGCACGCCGCGACAGGTGCGGCTGACGCCGGAAGGCGAAGTGCTGCGCGAGTACGTCAAAACTATTCTGGAACGATGTCAGGCTTTCGATCGGCGCGTAACGGCATTCAACCAGCAGATTGAGAGCCATGTCAGCCTCGCCATCGAGCTGCCCTACGTGACGATTGCGCCCGTGCTATATGAATTCTCTATGACCTTTCCTGAAGTCGATATCCATATCAAAGAGCCGTTTCGCGGCGACGTGGAGGCGATGGTGAAAAATGGCGAAGTCGATCTCGGCATCGCGCTCTCTCATCCCGTGGAGAGCGAGAAAATTGAGTTCACGCAGCTGGGGAAGGTGGTCATGGTGCATGTCGTCAGCGCCGCGCATCCGCTGGCGCAGCGCATCCCCGTCTCCTTTGCCGATTTGCACAGCTGGCGGCATATCACCTTTGGCTCTCAGGAGAAAAGAATCGCCACCACCGAATATCTCGACAGCCCTATGCTGTGGCGGGTTGAAAGCTACAGCGCGATGCTGGAGGCGGCGCTGGCCGGTCTCGGATGGGCGTCGCTTCCCCGCGAGTTCGTCGAGCGCGAACTGCGCGCAGGCACCTTGATCGAACTACGGCAGCAGGAGTATCCCCATACCGACTGGATCGTCGGCATTGACCTGCTCTGGTCTAAACAGGCGCCCGCCGGCAAAGCGCAACGCTGGCTGCGCGACCGCCTGGTGAAGCATAAAATTTTTGAGCAGGACCAGGCGGGAAACCGAACCACGCTATAGCGACGAATAATCGTTTCTCAAAAGTAAACGTCCCGGCTTTTTTGACCGAAATCATTTGGCCTGCCCGCCATTTTACCCGACAATCTGCCGCCTTGTTATGTGTCTGGTCTGGCGCGGATGTCCGGTCTCCTTCGCTCTGTTCAGTCTGACCAGACAAAGAGTGATCAATCCTGTCGCGCCGGCATCTGAACAACCAGTAATTCAAAGTGTAAAAATGACTATTCAAGCAAGTACGGAAAAGGCAGTCGCAAACAGGCCATCCTGGTCGATGAAAGATACCATCTGGATGATGGGGGTATATGGCACCACGGTGGGCGCCGGTACGCTATTTCTGCCGGTGGAAGTGGGAACGCGCGGGCCACTGGTGTTTTTTATGATGCTGCTGCTCGGCCTGCCGCTGTCGCTGATACCGCACGTGCTGATCTGCCGCATCTTTATGCGGGACAATCAGGCGGAGAACGCCGAGCTTCCGCTGTTTGGTAAATTTTTCGGCCCAAAAGGGCGTCAGGGCATTAAGATCTTTTTCTGCGTGGCCCATTTCCCCGTCACGCTGGTGTACGTCGTCTCGCTGGTCAACGCCTTAGACAACTATGTTACCGCCCACCTGCATTTCGCGGCGTTGAATCGCGCCGTGCTCGCCTTTATTGCGGTATCGCTACTGTTTATTGTGTTAAGCAAAGGCCGCGACCGCGTGGTCAGCACCATGAGCACGCTGGCGATCCCCTTTGCCCTCTCTCTGCTGTTGATTGCCATGATGCAGATCCCCTCGTGGCATCTCTCCAACCTGACGGAGGCGCTGCGCGAAACCACGGGCGCGCCTGCTGGCGAATCGCTGAAGGCGCTCTGGCTGTCGCTTCCGCTTATCACCTTCTCGTTCTGTTCCGCGCCGATGATGTCGCCGCTCTCCTCCTGGTATCAGGAGAAGGGGAAGGGCGGCGAGCAAAAAGCCGTGCGCGTGATCCGTCTGGCTTACTGCGCCATCTTTTTCAGCATCATCTTTTTCGTGCTGAGCTGCGTGCTGAGCATGCCGCGCGAGGTGTTTATCGCGGCAAAGGCGCAGAACCTCAACGTGCTCTCGGTGATGAAAGGCAACGGCAGCGCTGAACTGCTCTTTTTATTCGCCCCCTTTATCGCGATGGTGGCGATGACCAAATCGTTTCTGGGGGTTTGTCTGCCGGTCGCCGAAACCTTCGCTACCCTGCTCGGCGACGCCGCCGGGCTGAAAGATCAATCTGGCCGCAAGCGAGCCAAAGCGGTGGCCTTTACGCTGATGTTTGCGGTGTCCCTTGCGGTGGCCTACTGGAACCCGGACGTGATTGCGCTGATTGAAACCGTCTGCGGGCCGCTGATCGCGATCTTCCTGTTCGCGATCCCCGCCTGGCTGGTGTACAGCCGAAAAGAGCTGCAGACGCTGCGAGGCAGCATGTCCGTAATCGTCATCGTCGGCGGCCTGCTCACCGTGTCGGCGCTGATCTACGGCATGCTGTAAGCCGCGCCCCAGGGATGGGGGACGCGGTCGGGCGGTCAGACCTGACCGCTCGCCTGATTCCGGCCGTTGCGCTTGGCCTTATAAAGCGCGCGGTCGGCCTCTTTTTTCAGCTGCTCTGCCTCGCCCGGTTTGCCTTCAGAAACCAGTGAACTGTAGCCGGCGCTGATGGTCACGATACCGAGCGAGACTTCCGTACTCTCATGGGCGATGCCCATCTCCATTACATTTTTCACGGCGCGCTCGGCCACAATCTTCGCCTCAGACTCATCGGTGTTCGGCATAATAATCGCGAACTCTTCGCCGCCGTAGCGCGCCACCACATCGCCGTGAAAATGAACGCTCTCTTTCAGCGCGTGGGCGACATCCTGCAGACACTCGTCGCCGGCCACATGCCCGTAGGTATCGTTAAAGCGTTTGAAACAGTCGATGTCGATCATGACCAGCGCGATCGGGTCGCCGGTTTTCAGCGACCTAAGTAACCCCTGCTCGAGCAGCGCATCAAACTGCCTTCGGTTGGCCAGGCCGGTTAAGCCGTCGACCAGCGCCAGCGACTGCAGCGTGTGATTGATATTGGTCAGCTCGTCGCGCACGTAGGTTAATTCAATCTGATTTCTGACGTTAGCGCCCACCTGGCGAAGCAGCATGATCCCCATGCCGGTAATGGCAGCGAGCAGAGCCAGGTTCAGCAGCAGGTTAACCAGGTTTCCGGACAGCCATTCCCGTCGAATGCTGTCGCGGTCGTAGCCCGCCGTCACGATCAGCGGATAGCGCTCCAGCCGGGTGTAGCCAAACACGCGCACCACGCCGTCCAGCGTCGATCGCCAGGTGGCATTGCCGCTCGAGGCGGACTTAAGCTCGGTTTTGAACAGCGGGCTGGAGGCGAGCGTCCGGCCGATAAAGGCGTCAGGGAACGGGCGAATATATAAGACGGAGGAATCGGCCAGGATCAGCCCCAGGGTGTCTTTATTGCCCAGGGCGAAATAGCTGTAATACTGACGGAAATAGTCAACCCGCACGGTGGCCAGCGCCACGCCGGCAAAATTCCCCTGGCTGTCGTTCAGGCGAACGGAAACCGGGATCACCAAATCGCCGGTTGAGCGGCTGCGTATAACCCGACTGATAAGCAAATTGGTATCGTTATGGGTGCGATGCCAGATGAAATAGTCGCGGTCGGCATTGCTGGCGTTGGTCGGTACGAAATTGCCGGAGGAGGCGATCCAGTGCCCCTCGGTGTCGTAAATAAACAATCCGTGCAGCTGCGGAAGTTTACCCTGCTGCTCTTTTAGCTGGTGCAGGAACGCCGGCGTCGCGGCGTACTCATTTCCCCGCTGCCGCAGCTGCCGCACCGCATCCGCCAGGGTGATATCCACCTGCAGAAACGCATCTTCCGCCTGCTTCGCCAGCGAGACCGACAGGTTGCGGGCGTCGTCGTTTTTTTCGCCCACCGTCTGCTGCCAGGAGTTCCATAACGACCAGGCGTTGATGGCGATAACGAAGAGGCTGGTGAGCAACAAAAACACGGCCATGCTTTTGCCAAGAGAGGTTTTTAACAGGGCGACGCCGGAAGCGCCTGATTGAGTTTTTCGCATAGTTAAGAGGGATATCAGCGCAAGCGGCAAAGGTCAGTCACGCATAATACATTAATTATGCTCAGGTCATAATGGTTGGGCGCGCGCATTTTGAGCGCGCGCAGCTGGATTCGTCGCCTGTAGAAAAACGAATAAGTCATTCTCACCTATACTTCACCGCGTTGACTGGAATGTTCAGCCGCGTTCAGGTTCGCCGTGCGCGCGGCGGCGCATCCGGTCATAACTAACCTTCTGATTTTTACCATTTATCCTGACAGGGAATTTGCTGCTATGTTGCCTTCTCAACCTTCACGCGCCGGCACGCTGCTGCTCCTGCTGGCGGCCGCGATCGGCTTCGCGCTGGCGCTCTACGCCTGGCTGACGCCGTTAACCGGCGTCACCGGCACCATCGGCGCGCTCGGCGTGGCGATCGCCAGTGTGGTTCTGGCCTTGCTGACGCTGATTCTGCGCGCCGCTTCAGGCCGCGGCGCGCGCATTTTCTGGGGCATCGTGACGCTGATTGTGCTGGTGGGTATCGGCTTTGCCGCCTTGCTGCTCCATCAGGGGATCATTACCGCCGCCATGGTGCTCGGTCTGGCGGGTCTGATCCTGCTCGGCCGCCGTCCCGCCCGTCACACCCCCCCCGCCAGAGCCTGAGGAAATGCCCGTGTATAGCGATAAACAAAAGCCGCTGATGAAAGTCAGCATGACGGCGCTCGCGCTGCTGATGACGCCACTCACATTACAGGCCGCGGATAAGGCCGCCGAAGCGTCTCAGGGAACGCAGGAAAAGCTTAATGTGGATGCCGCCGATCAGCAGTCGCCTGGCACCACGAACACCACGAAAGAAGCCTCTTCCAGACAGGATGGCAAAAAAGTCGCGTCCGCGGCCAGCACGGCGTCGCCGCTGGTGCCGGAAAAAGCGACCTGGGATAGCTTCCATGGCCAGCTTAACGCCCAGAAGTACAGCCCTCTCAAGCAGATCACGGCCGATAACGTCAGCAAGCTGGAAAAAGTGTGGGAGTTTCATACCGGCGACGTCTCCGACGGCAAAGGCAAAACGCCTGCCACCGTCTGGTCGGCCACGCCGGTGTTCGCCAACGATACGATTTACATCGGCACGCCTTTTGATCGGCTGATTGCGCTCGATCCCGGCACCGGCAAAGAGAAATGGCATTACGACACGAAAGCGCCGCGCGAAGCGCTGACCCAGCCGGTGCTGAAGAACCGCGGCGTCTCTTACTGGCAGGCGAAAAACCCGGTCGCCGGGCAGGCCTGCCAGAAGATCGTTTATATGGGCACCGTTGACGGCAAACTCTATGCGCTGGATGCCGACTCCGGCAAACCGTGCGAAAAGTTTGCCGATAAGGGGGTGCTGAACGTCGATCAGTGGAACACCCTGAATGCGAAATTCCCGCTGTCGCTGCTGCAGCCGCCTACCGTGGTCGGCAGCCATCTGATCGTCGGCTGGGCCGGTAAAGACTGGGCCTATGCCGAAGCGCCTCCGGGCACCGTCTTCTCCATCAATGCCGAAACCGGTCAGCGCGAGTGGACCTTTGACGCCATTCCAGCCGACATCAGAAAGCGCACCGGCACCGCCAACGTCTGGACCCATATGTCCGCCGACGAGGCGAACGGGTTGGTCTATCTGCCGGTCTCTTCGCCTTCGCCTAACTACTGGGGCGGCAACCGCGTCGACGCCATTCCGCTCGGCACCTCAACCACGGCGCTCGATGTGAACACCGGCAAAGTGGTCTGGTCGCGCCAGTGGGTGCATCACGACGTCTGGGATTACGACATCAACTCCGCGCCGACGCTGATGGATATCACGGTCAACGGCAAACCGATCCCGGCGCTTATCCAGGCGACTAAACAGGGTTTTCTGTTCGTCGTGAATCGCCTGACCGGCGAAGATGTCTGGCCGATTGAGGAGCGTCCGGTTCCGCAGGGCGACGGCTCCGTTCAGGGCGAGAAGCTTTCGCCTACTCAGCCGTTTCCGACCAAACCGGCGCCCTTGCTCGATCAGTCTAAAAAACCGGAAATCTGGAAGCTGGCCGATATCGTCGGCGCCGGACAGTGCTCGCGTCTCTGGGATAAGCTGACCTACGAGGGCATGTATACCCCGCCAACCACCAAAGGCGAGGGGGCATTGACCTACCCTGACAGCGCCGGCGGCGTGCAGTGGGGCGGCGTCGCCTTCGATCCGCAGAATCAGATTGCGGTGGTGAACACCTCGCATATCGTGCAGTACGTCAAGCTCTACAGCCGTGAAGAGTACAATAAGGCGGATAAAGACTCAGGCAATGAGAGCGGATTCGCGCCGCAGGAGGGCGCGCCTTACGGGATGCGTCTGAACGTGGCGAATAACTGGCTCGGCATGCCGTGCTGGCAGCCGCCGTTTGGCGAGATCGTGGCGCTGGATATGCACACCGGCGACGTGAAATGGCGACGTCCGGTTGGCGCCTCTCAGCAGTACGGCTTCTTTATGCCGGAAAGCTGGGGATCGCCGACTATCGGCGGCCCGGCGGTCACCGCAGGCGGCGTCATCTTTATCGGCGCCTCGATGGACGCGAAAGTTCGCGCTTACTCGCTGGCGAGCGGTAAGGAGCTTTGGTCCGATCAGGTTGAAGCGCCAGCCGTGGCAAACCCCTCGGTGTATGAATACAAAGGACGCCAGTATGTCGCCTTTGTCGCCGGCGGCAACACCATCCTGAAAGACCAGGTCGGCGACCAGGTCGTGGTCTACGCGCTGCCTGAATAACCCTGCTGAAAAGTTCTGAATCGAGAGCAAAGCGATTTGCTCTCATTCAGAACTTACAGATGTCAGCCGACGACGTTAGTTAAACACCATACCGCCGTCGATTAATAAGGACTGTCCGGTCATATAGTCGGAGTCAGGCCCCGCCAGGAAAGAGACGCAGGCGGCGACATCTTCCGGCTCGGACAATCTCCCCAGCGTAATGCGTTTAGCAAATTCCCGCGTGCCATATCCCGCCGGCTCGCCCGCCGCATCCGATATCTGCTTGTCGATCGCTTCCCACATCGGCGTTTTCACAATGCCGGGACAGAACGCGTTCACCGTGATGCCCGCCGCAGCCAGATCTTTAGCCGCCGTTTGCGTCAGCCCGCGCACCGCGAACTTGCTGGAGCTATACACCGCCAGCTCTGGATTGCCGACGTGGCCCGCCTGAGAGCAGGCGTTGATAATTTTCCCGCCGTGGTTTTCTGCGGCGAACGCCTGGATCGCCGCCTGCATACCCCAGATAACGCCCTTCACGTTGACGTTATAAACCTTATCGACAACCTCTTCAGTAATCTCGGCGATCGGCGTAGAGGGCGCGACGCCGGCGTTATTCACCATCACGTCGAAACCGCCCAGCGCGCGTCTCGCCTCCTCGACCGCCTCAAAAACGCGATCGCGTCGGGCGACATCAACCTGCAGCGCAACCGCCTGGCCGCCGGCGCGGGTAATCGTCTCCGCCACCTGCTGCGCGGTGTCGGCATTATAATCGGCGACCGCCACGGCAAAGCCGTCTTTAGCCAGACGTAACGCAATCGCCGCGCCGATGCCCTGACCAGCGCCGGTAACAAAAGCCACTTTATTTTTCATCACGCTATCCTTTTAAGGTTAACTCAGAGCAGCTGGCTGAGATGCAGCTGTCCCATCAGCAGCGGGTTGTCGCTGTAGTCGACGGGAAGGGCGACCACAGCCGGCCCGTTCACATCCATCGCTTTACGCAGCGTCGGCTCCAGCTCTGCCGCGCTGTTCACCGCAAACCCGGCCGCGCCGAAGGCTTCGGCATAGGCTTTGAAATCAACCGGGCCGAAGTTGACGCCGGAGAGGCGCTGATACTTTTTCTCCTCCTGGATGGCGACCATGTTGTAGGCGTTGTCGACCCAGATAATGTGCAGAATGTTGGCCTTCAGCCTGACGGCGGTTTCCAGCTCCATGCTCGACTGCAAAAATCCGCCGTCGCCGGAGACCGACACCACTTTGCGCGACGGATCCACCAGCCAGGCGCCGATGGCCCACGGCAGCGCCACGCCCATCGTCTGCTGCCCGTTGGAAATCATGATTTGCCGCGCCCGGAAGCTGTAAAGATAACGGGCTATCCAGATGTGAAAGCTGCCCATATCCACCGTCAGGCTGACGTCGCTGTTGATGATGTCCTGCATGGCGCGCACGATGCGCAGCGGATGCAGCGCGAACTGATCCAGGCTGGCGCCCTGCATCGCCAGCAGCTGTCGTTGCTGGCGACGATCCTCCAGAATGGCGGCGGCGGCCTCGCTGAGCTGCAGCGGCGAGGCGATACGCGCGGCGATTTTACGCACGGTCTGCGCGATATCGCCCACCAGCTCGGCGTCGGGCAGGTAGAGATTGTCAGCCTCCGCCGGCAGCACATCGATATGCACCAGCATCGCTTTGCCGCTGTTCCACATCGCGGGCTCATACTCAACCGGGCTGTAGCCGATGGTGATAATCAGATCGGCCTGCTGCAGCAGGCGATCGCCCGCCTGGTTGTTAAAGAGGCCGATACGTCCCGCGAAGCGCGAAAAATGCTCCTGGCGCACCGCGCCAGCGGCCTGATAGGTGCTGGTGACCGGGATGCGGCTTCTGGTCAGCAGTTCATGGATCGCCTCGCTGTTCTCTGGCTGGCTCGCCATCAGGCCCAGCAGGATCACCGGATTTTTGGCCCGGGCGATTTCGCGGCTGACCGCCTCCACCAGCGAATCGGGCGCGGCGCCCAGCGTGACGCGTCCTTTGTGCTGCAGCGGCGTGCCCGATACCGGCTGATCGACGATATCCTGCGGCAGGCTGATAAAGGCGCCGCCGCCGCGGCCGTTCTCGGCATGGCGAAAGGCGTTGGAGACGCATTCGGCCAGCGCAGAGGCGTCGGTGACCTCAACGGCGAACTTGGTCACCGGCCGAAACATCGACACGGTATCCATGCTCTGATGAACCTGCTTGGCGCTGTCAGAACGCTTTACCGCGCCGCCAATCGCCACTACCGGATCCCCTTCGCTGGTGGCGGTGGCCATGCCGGTCACGAGGTTCGAGCAGCCCGGCCCCGAGGTGACCAGCGCCACGCCAGCGTTGCCGGTCAGCCTGCCGACCGCGGCCGCCATAAAGGCGGCATTCGCCTCATGCCGCACCGGGATCAGCTGAATCGGGGAATCCAGCAGCGAATCGAACACCTTGTCGATTTTGGCGCCGGGAATGCCGAACACATGGTTGACGCCCTGCGCTTCAAGCTGCGCCACCACGAGATCGGCGCCGCTGTTCCAGAGCACGTTGGTTTTTAGCGTTTTCATCATCACCTCAGTTATTAGCTTTCGACAGCCCGAATGGCTTCATCCAGATCCTGCGGGTTCAGATCCGCCTGCAGAAAATCGCGGTCCTGCGGCAGATCGATCACCAGCTGGCTGATGGCGCCGAACGTCAGCTGGCCGCTCTCCAGCACGTAATCGAGGATGTGGCCGCCGCCCTGGCGATCGCCGGTAATAAAGTGCTCGTGGTAGCCTGCGACGTTGATGCCCTGCATATACTGCGGCGTGCGGAAGCCAATCAGTTCGCCCTCCGCCTCGCGAAAGTCGAAGGTGGGCTGATTGCCGAGCACTTCAGGCATGGTGCGATAGGGGCGGCACTGGCAGGGCACGGTGCGCGTCTGTACGGCACGGAAGCGGCCGCTGATGCGCAGCGCGCAGAACTGGTTATCTGAGGTGATTTTGCTGTCGATAACGCGGTGCACAGCGTCACGCGTGGCGGTTTCAGCGAAGCGGTGCTGATATTCCGGTTTGAAAAACGTCATCACCGCAAAGGGCGTTTTCTGCTCGGGCCGGGCGGGACGGGCGCTGCCGTCGGAGCGGAGCTGATACACCTCGCTGTCAAACGCGATCAGCTCGCCGTCGAGCTGATTAAATGTGCCCAGACCAAAATCGCCTTTGCGCAACAGATCGGAAACCGTGGTCGATCCATCGTAAACCCCGTTAAGCAGCGCGCTCATCAGCGAGGTCTGATAGATAACCTTTTCTGGTGATTTTTCCGCAAGTTTGCCAAGGGTCTCCTTGAGCTGATCCTCACATGAACAATCAGATACAATATTACACATATGGCGCCTCACAAACCCATAGTTAAGCCGTGTTAATATCATGTTGGGCCAGCTGGCTCGCAGAATCCAATAGCGAAACCTGTTAACTTTGAGACGTTTTTGATATGGAACTTCGGCATCTACGTTATTTCGTTGCTGTAGCCGAGACGCTGCACTTTACCCGCGCAGCGGAAATGCTGGGCATTTCTCAGCCGCCGCTCAGTCAGCAAATCCAGCGTCTGGAACACGAGATCGGCACGCCGCTGCTGAGGCGCTTAACGCGTGGGGTTGAGCTGACGGAGGCGGGCAGCGCGTTTCTGCCTGACGCGATACAGATTGTGCAGCAGGCCGACAATGCGCTGGAAAAAGCGCGCGGCGTGGCGCGCGGCATCAGCGGACAGATGTCGCTGGGCTTCGCCAGCTCGGTGGCGTTTGGTCAGCCGGTATTCGATTTGATCCGCCGTTTCAAGGCGCGCTATCCCGCCATAACCCTGACCACGCGGGAGGAGAACATGGCGCTGCTGATGCAGGATTTACAGGAAGGACTGCTCGACGCGGCCTTTATTCGCCTGCCGTGCGAAAGCAGCAAGGCCTTCAATCTGAAGGTGATCGCCACCGAGAGAATGCTCGTCGCTTTGCCCGCGGGCCACGCGCTTGGCCATCAGCGAAGCGTGGCGCTGTCGCAGCTGGCGGACGAAACGCTGATTATCTTCCCGCGCGACGTCTCCCCAAGCCTGTATGAACTTATCGTCAGCACCTGCCTGCGCGCGGGCTTTTCCACGGCGCGATTTCAGCAGGCGCCGCAGATTGCCTCCTCTCTCGGCATGGTGGGCGCGAAAACTGCGGCATCGCGCTGGTGCCGGCCTCGATGTGCTGCGTCAATAATCCGCAGATTGTGTTTTGCGAGATCGAGAACAACACGCTTTACACGGATATCGCCTTTGCCTGGCGACGCAGCAGCACGGCCAGAACGGTATCGCACCTGCTCAGGCTGATTAACGACGCTAAGCAGGACGCGTCGGGCGATCCTTCTCCGCCCGACGGCCATTGACCTTCAGCCGGCCAGCGCCGCGGCGAAGTCGCGGTACGCATGCAGCGGACGGCCCAGAAGCGCCACCAGCCGCTCGCGATCGCCAGCCTGCGGGATCATGCCGTCGCTGACGTAACGCTCGGCCATCAGACGCATTTCATAGGCCATCCATTTCGGCATAAATCCCGCCATGCTCGCTTCAAAAGCGGCGGGATCGTCGCCGCCGTAGCTAACCGGTCGCCCGAGCGTCTCAGCCCATATCGCCGCGGCCTGAGGTCCGGTAAGGGTGTCGGGCCCGACGATGTTGATGGTGTCGACCGGCAGTTTGCCGGGCGCCCGGTCGCGTCGTATCAGTTCGATAGCGGCCACCTCGGCAATATCGCGCACATCTGCCATCGCCAGCCCGACGTTGCCGATCGGCATCGGATAAACGCCGTGATTGAAGATGACCTCTTTCACCATCGCGTCGTTATCGATGTAATAGGTCGGCCGCAGGATGGTGGCGCTAAAATCCATCGTTGCGAGCATCTGCTCCGCGCCGTACTTCACGGCGAAGTGCGGAACGTTCACCGCTTTATCCGCCTCGAACACCGAGAGGTAGACGATCCGTTCAACGCCGCATTCGCGGGCGACGTTCAGGGTAATGATGGCCTGAGTAAACTCATTGGCCGTGACGGCGTTCAGCAGAAAAAGCGTGCTCACGCCAGAGAAGGCGGCGCGCAGGGCGTCGAGATCGAGCAGCTCGCCTTTGACTACCTCGACGCCCGGCGCAAAGCTGGCAGCGTCAGGATTGCGCGTCAGTACGCGAACAGCAGCGCCGCGGCTGATAAGCTGGGCGACAACATGGCGGCCGACACGGCCGGTGGCGCCGGTAACAAGAATAGTCATGATGTTTACTCCGTGGTGTCAGGTGGGTGTAAACAGAGACTAAGGTGTTTTGATTAATGGCGTAAGACGCTATTCTCGGGACTCTGTGTTCCATAAATGAGACACCCATGGACCTCAACGCCTTAACAGATTTTCATCTCATTGCCGCATCGGGCGGGCTCGGCGCCGCCAGTCGCGCCAGCGGCAAGTCGAAAGCGACGCTGTCGCGACGGCTGGCCGATCTTGAAGAGGCGCTTGGCGTTCGCCTGATTGAGCGCGGCAGCCGACGGCTTGAGATTACCGAGGCAGGCAAACTTCTGCTGGCCAGAACGGCCGGGGCCCTGCGCGAAATCAGTGAAGCTGTCGTGATGACGCAGGAGAGCGCGACCCGCCCCAGAGGATGCCTGCGTATTGCAGCGCCGCTGCTGTTTTCACAGGTGGCGCTCGGCCAGATCGCGGCCCGATTCCGCGCGCGTTATCCCGACGTCCGGATTGAGTCCGTCGCAGAGGACAGGCTCAGCAATCTGGTTGAGGAGCACTTCGACGTGGCCATTCGCATTAATCCGCCCACGGACAGCACGCTGGTGGGCAGATGCTTTGCCAGAGACAAGCTTATACTGGTCGCCGCTCCCGGGTTTGAGATGCCGTTCAGCGACGGCGGCAGCCCGCTTCCGGTCGCGGCGGTGGTGATGCCCACGCACCGGGAAGGCGAGATCTGGTCGCTGGATAACGAGCGACGCTGCGTCGTCCCACAGCCGGTGGCGCAATTCTCTTCCCTGCTGGCCGTGCGCGACGCCGTTGCGGCGGGCGGCGGCGCGGCGATGCTGCCGCAGTCGATTGTCAGTAGCCTGCTGGACAAGGGCGCGCTGATCCGCTGGGGAGAGGCTGGCAATACAACAGAGCTGTGGGTGCTGCACACCTCTCGCCGCCTGCAAAGCCCTAAAGTCAGCGCCTTTGTGGCATTTATCTGCGAACAATATCCCGACGGCTGGTTTACGACCTGAACCCGCAGGCGCATGCCCTTATTGCGCGCTTCCCGACGCCAGCGCACGCTGCAGCCGCTGCGCCGTGCTTTGCTCGCCCCGGCTCTCAAACAGCGGCACCAGCTCGGCCAGCTGCGCGTCCGTCAGCCCGACGTTTCGGCTGATATTCAGGTGCACTTTGAGCTGGGACTCCACGCCGGTCATGGCTGCCAGCGCGCCGACGGTCGCCAGCTCGCGGCTTTTCCAGTCGAGGTTGTCACGGCTGAAAATATCGCCGAAAAGATGGACCTTCAGGTAACGATCGATAGCGGGTGCGAAATCGAAAAGCGCGCCTTTAACCGGGCCGCCAGCGAGCGTGGTCTGGTTCTGCGTGCCGGCCGCCAGCATCTCTTCAGGCGTCGGCAGCGGCCCTGGCGGGCTGCCTTCCGCATCGTTAATGCCCTGCTCACGACGCGCATCAACGACTTTCATCAGCTCAGCCAGCGCATTCAGGCTACGGGGAAAACCGGCATAGGCGTAAAGCTGGACCAGCATCTCACGACAGTCGCTGATGGTGAGACCGGCGTCCAGCCCCTGCTGCAGCGCAGCGTTCAGTGCAGGTATGTCGCCCGTCGCAGCGCTGGCGGCAATCGCCGCCGTCTGCTTTTGCGGCGCGGTAAGAGGATATTGCTGCTGGGTCAGCATGGTTCTGTTCCTTATCGAAGAAGCGGGACTGAAGACTTCTTCGGCGACGCTGCCGGAGCAAACCAGCGCGGCGCAGAGCGCCAGCAGGCTCACCACGCGCCGCCGAATCGTTATGCCATCACGATTTATCACGGGACGCATACTGCTCGTCGCTGACATGCTCCATCCAGTCAACCACTTTGCCTTCCTGCGCTTCGGCAATGGCGATATGCGACATGCTGTTCTGCGGCGCGGCGCCATGCCAGTGCTTCACGCCCGCCGGGATCCAGACGATATCGCCAGGCCTGATTTCGCGCGCCGGGCCGCCCCATTCCTGAACGAGGCCGAGCCCTGCGGTGACGATCAGCGTCTGGCCGAGGGGATGGGTATGCCACGCCGTGCGGGCGGCAGGCTCAAACGTCACGGTCGCGCCGCCCACGCGTGCCGGATCGCTTCCCTGAAACGGCGAGTCAATGCGCACCGTGCCGGTGAAATAGTCTGGCGATCCCTGAACCGAGGGTTTTTCTCCACTTTGCATAATGGTAATCACAGGTGTCTTCTCCGTTGAGTAAGCAGCTGAACAGGCCAGCGCGAGGGACATCGCAGCAGCGGCAATGGTCTTCATACGGCTCCGGTTCTCAGTATAGGGGAGCAACGTCAGGCGCTGGCCCCGCTGGTGGATAGTGAGTTCAGTGTAGGCTCAGCGAGATTGTTTGATAAGATGGTCAAATGTGAATGCGTATGTGCAAAATATTCAACAATGATGCCTGAAAATCTCAACGACCTGCGCGCCTTCCATCTTGTGGCGCGTGAGAAAAACTTCACCCGAGCAGCCGCGCAGCTCGGCATGTCGCGCTCTGGATTGAGCCATGCGATTACGGCGCTGGAGGCGCGCCTGGGCGTCAGACTGCTGACGCGCACCACGCGCAGCGTCTCCCTTACCGAAGCCGGCGCGCGGCTCTATAACACGCTGCTGCCGATGCTGCTCGCGCTCGACAGCGAACTCGCCTCGCTGCGCGCGCTGGGTGAAAAACCCGCGGGCACCGTGCGCATCACCGCGCACGATCACGCCATCGAGTCCGCGCTCTGGCCGCGCCTGCGGCCGCTGCTGAAGCGCTATCCTGAGATTCAGATCGAATTAAGCGTGGACTATGCGCTGACCGATATCGTGGCGCAGCAGTTTGATGCCGGAGTGCGAATCGGCAATGTGGTCGATAAGGATATGATCGCCGTCCGGATCGGCCCCGACTTTTATATGGCAGTCGTCGCCTCGCCAGATTATCTGCAGGATAAAACGGTGCCGGGAACGCCAGCTGAGCTGACAACGCATCAGTGCATCAACCTGCGGCTGCCGACGCGCGGCGGGATCTATGCCTGGGACTTTGAAAAAGCGGGCAAAGCGTTATCGGTGCGCGTGCAGGGACAAACCGTTTTTAACACCACCGGGCTGATGCTGCAGGCGGCGCTGGATGGGCTGGGGCTCGCTTATGTTCCGCTGGATCTGGCGCAACAGCATATCGAAAGGGGGGAATTAGTGCCGGTTCTGCAGGCGTGGTGGCCGCTTTTTCCGGGATACCATCTTTACTACGCCAGCCGCCGTCAAATGATGCCGGCGCTGACGGAAGTGATTAATGCGCTGCGCTACAGGGAAGCCTGATGTTAAGTCAGAGGCCGGATAAGCGAATTAAGCTGAACCATCCTGAAAAAAAATGGTCGAAGTCCACTGGTTTCACACTTCCAGATATGACATTAACGCATAGCTAAACAACGCGTGGATAACCTGATGTATTTGCGCGTTAATCTGTCGCTAAAACGCTCCTGTTTCCTGCCATACTGCGCAGTTCGCCGCATCTTTTCCCGGAGTTTCACACAGGCTGTCCACTTTTTCTGTGGATAACTTGGCGGCTTACTCCTCACTGTTTTCCATCAGATCGACCATTGCGCCTTTGTGCGCTTCCACATAACGGATATAGCGCATCAGGGTTTCTGGTTTTTTCCAGGTCCCTTCCTGCATGATTTGCGGCACAGAATAGCCTTTGCGCGCCAGGTCCTGCGCCGCGCCCACGCGCGCGCTGTGACCGCTCCAGCGTCGATAGCGATTTTTGTTCGGCTTCATGGTGGTGGTATGCCCGGCAGCCTCCCACGCACGGGTGAAAATACTTTTCAGCGCGGGCGTACTCATGGGTTCGTCGGTCACGACCATCACTTTGCCCGAACGGTGCACCGGCGCAAAGAGAAAGGCATCGGGTTCATTAATCAGTCCCGATGCCACAATCCACTTTGTCAGCACCGCTGATGACTTCGATCCCAGCGCTTTCACCAGGCTGCCGGTATCGAGAATGGTTTTGGTCCAGGAGCCTTCGAGAATGATGCGCCCATCTTCCGCGCGCATCACGTCACCGACGCGAAAGCGCGCCACCTCGCTGATACGCATCAGGGTGCTGTAGGCCACATGCAGAAAGGCGAGATCGCGCAGATTCCGTAGGCTCTGGTTTTCTGCCCAGGCCGCCTCGACCTGTTGCAGATCGCTTAACCGGAACGGAACCGCCTGACCGGTACGCTCGCCGGATACCACCGCCACGCGATTGATCTTTTTTACCGCACGCGACACCAGCGGCGAGGTCGATGGCGGCACCAGTCCGGCGTTACGGTGTAACATCGTAATCAGCGACTGATGCGTGCCGATGGTCGATGAGGCGCGCCCGATAGACTGCAAATAGCTCAGGTAATCGCGCAGATCTTCAGGCGACATCGGCAGCAGCACGCGATCGTTAGCCAAAGCCCAGCGGTGGCAGACGCGCATCACGCTCATCAACTGTCGCCAGGTATTGGGCGCAAACGCATCTTTATCCTGAACGAACTCGCGCAGGCGTTGCGCAAGGTCATCATCCGACTGAGAAAGCGGGAGCAGGGCGTGTGAGGTGATCAATCCATCCATATCTGTTCAATTTATCCGCAGTTCAGCTTGAGATCGCGCTACGTGAATTCTGAGAAAAGAGCAGGGGTGAACTGCTGCAGATTTTGCGTAGCGTTGTCATTTTCAGTGGGCAGTACGTTACCTGTTTTTATGTCCGGACATCGTTTTAAAGAGGAGGATAACTGTGCTTACGCTCAGGATCCGGGCCGGATCCGCATGATAGCGGGTTTGCGCAGGGATGTCGCTGGGTTTGTATAAGTCTTATTATATGAAGTTAGAAATTTAATAATAAATAGCTACCAACTGGCAATGAATAAAATAAAACTTAAAATATATAATTCATTAAATAAATTTTGATAAAAACGGAAAATTAAATTTGTTCAGCAAAATATTAATATATCAGTTAGAATTGCTAGAGATAATATTTGCGACATACTCTTTCCTTTTTAATTCTGCCTGTAATGCCATCTGGTTTATTAATTCTGGCAATTCAGCATGTCTGTTCGATGGAGAATAAGGTATAACAATTAATTTCCTAAGTTTTCTATGAATGTCTTTAATGTTTTCTGGAGTGTTATCTGTTGTAAAAATATAATGTGGTCTGGATTTTGGGTATCGGAAAGCATACATTTCCATCAAGGATAAAATAGCAGGATCATCCATAGAAAATCCCACATATAAAAATGTGTAGTTTAATAATAAAGAGTCGATAAAGGACGAGTATGTTTCATTGCCAAATGCTAATCTAATATACTGTGATCGAGAGAAAACAATATTGGTAAAGTCATCTATAGATCCGTGTATTTTTATAATATAAGATGTATCATGATCTTTAAGCACTTTAAAAATGTCATTGTTCAATTTCGAAATTACTTTAAAATGTCTTTCTCCATCAGCTAGTGAAGAGGACCATGCTGTCTCGATAAGCTTATCAAAGTTAGTTGTTAAAATTATTCTTTGTTTTAGCGATATTAAAGACTTATGGAGTTCAGATGGTTGAGCGGCCCTGCCATATTCTTCAGTGACCTTTCCTTCCCAATTTTCAGCATAACTACTTTGAAGAAGCTCACAAGCTAGAAGATAATCTTTTGCTTCCAAAAGGCTAGCCACCTGATTTCTCAAGGCTTCATCTCTATCCTTTGCTGCATCGTCAAGAAAAGCTGGCCACCCTTTAAATCTATGTTTTTCTTCTAAATTTACGCTCGATGAAACACCTGCACCTAGAAAGAGTACAACTTTTTGTTTAGAAAGGTCCTTAATTAAGTCATCGTTAAATTTAGGCATTTTATTTCTCTTTCTGTGCCTCGTTAACATTTTCCAAGTATCGGCGTGCAATATCTCTGTATAACTCTCTAGCACTTTTTCTTAATCTGGTATAATTTCCAGTCCCAGAAACTGAAATCATGGGTACATGTTGTGATTGAGATCTTGGAGCTAAACTTCCTAAATGTCGAATATCGCCCAAATGAGGGTTGATATTCTTGGCCGCAAAAAGTTTTGATAAATGCTCATTTACTTTTTGCGGAAAAATTTCTCCTATTTCCTCATAAGCCTTTACACGTCTTTTTGATCTGATTAATTCATCAGAAGTTTCATCCTGAATCGTATCATAACCGGATCTTTCTTTATGCTGTTGTGTTACATAACCTAGAAACTTTAATTTCCCAGCTGGTGATAATTGTGATAACTCAGTCGGCTCTTCAGAAAGTTTAATTCCAGTATCAAGTTCTTTTTTCCATACTGAAACAGTAGTACCGATATTTTTGATTGCCCATAAAGAAAAGACATCAATAGACATCGGAACAACAAAATATTCCATCGCAAGTAATACTGCTCTATTGATAGCACCTAATGAAGGTCCCATATCGAAAAAGACAAAATCATATTCTAACTCAGTAGCTTTTTTCACTAATTCAGCAAAAACAAATGTTGTTCTTATACCTCGCATTCCTCCGCCTTTAGCATCACGCCAGTCTCCTGCAAGTAAATCCTCTTGCAATGCAAGCCTAGGATCACCCACAATAATATCAAAACCGAACTTATCAATATGTCTAATTGGTAATTCATTTTCATAGCCTTTACCAAAAGAAAGAGGGCGAATTACGGTATAGATACTTTCTGGATTTTCTTGTGCATAAAGATGCTGTGTTTCTTCGTCAGTTAAAACGTATTGGGTTAAATTGCATTGCGGATCAGCATCGACAATGAGAAACCTTGGCATTAAAGTTTAATGACAACTCAGCTCCAAGGTTAGCAACTAAAGTTGTCTTTCCAACTCCTCCTTTATTGTTAAAAAAACATGTAGTCTTTGTTTTTTTTATATTTTTTATCAGCCTAATTTCCTCTTCAGTAAGAGCCATTTGCGTGCTTCTCGTATTTTTTTTACTTGTCATTGCTTTTGTTACCCGCGTTAATCCTGATTAGTAAAAATTCAGATGTTAAGTCTAATTTCTTGAATTCGACATATTGGAATATGTTAAATAATCGTTCTCATATTGAAGAAGCAGTAAATAACCTCTAAACACCAGCTTTAGCATAATCCCATGCAAAATGATGAAAATCAACAACACTTCTTATATTAAATTTTCAAGAATGAGATAGCTCAATTGGCAGTTTAAGCATCGCTGTAATTAATCTAATGCAGGGAGAAAAGTTATGATATGTCGCTTTAATTTTAGAAAAATCTAAATTTGCTTGAAACTAAAGTGACTTCTACTATTTCTGATGCAATCAATTATTTACGCACACAAAACCCATTGCGACTACGTTCGCCTTTTTAAGCGGTAAAGGAGGAAAGTAAATGCAATACCGGAAACTGGGTCACTCGGGCCTGCTGGTTTCGAAATTCGTGCTGGGCACCGTGCCGTTCGGCGGCAAAGCGGGATTTGAAAAAACCGGCAACGTCAACGCCAGCGAAGCGCGCCGCTTTATTGATATCGCGCTGGATCACGGCGTCAATATGATTGATACCGCGGACCTCTATTCGATGGGCGGCGCGGAAGAGGTGGTCGGCGAAGCGCTTGGCGATAAACGTGACAACGTCATTCTGGCGAGCAAGGCGCGCAGCCCGCTCGGCGATGGCCCGAATGAGAGCGGCGCCAGTCGTTATCATCTCATCAAAGCGTGCGAAGCGAGCCTGCGCCGCCTGAAAACCGACCACATCGACCTTTATCAGATCCATAACTGGGATGGCGTTACCTCAGTTGAAGAGACGCTGCGCGCGCTGGAGGATCTGGTGAAAAGCGGCAAAATCCGCTACTTCGGCACCTCCAACTACACCGCCTGGCAGATGATGAAGACCTTAGGCTGCGCCAGCGAACAGCACTTGCTCAAGCCTGTCAGCCAGCAAATCTACTACACCCCGGAATCACGTGAAGCGGAATTCGAGCTGCTGCCGATGGCGATTGACCAGCAGATCGGCACGCTGATCTGGGGGCCGCTGGGCGAAGGCCTGCTGACCGGCGCGGTCAGCCGTCACGGCAAAGCGCCGGAATCCACGCGTCAGGGCAGCGGCTGGCCAGAGCCCTACGTGCACGACATGGAGCACGCCTATAACGTCATCGAGGTGCTGGAGCAGGTTGGCAAAGAGATCAACGCCTCAATCGCGCAGGTCTGCCTGGCCTGGCTGGCGGAGCGTCCCGGCGTCAGCGCGCTGATCGTCGGCAACCGCAGCGAAACGCATCTGCGTGAAAATCTCAACGCCTTCGAGCTATCACTGAGCGATGAGCAGCGCCAGCGCATTGAACGCGTGACGCGTCCGGCGCCGCGCTATCCCTACTGGCACCGCTTCACCAGCGGCATGGACCGTATCGATCCGGCAGAGCAACCCTTCCTGGACGAGTATCGTCAGACCCTCGACGAACGTAAAGATCAGGCGCAGAAATAGGCCGCAGGCTGGCCGCGCGCTGCGGTCAGCCCTTATCATTTTCCCGCAAAAAGGCATCCAGCCGCAGCAGCGCAATCACGTATGTCGGCAGCGCTTCCAGCAGCGAAGGCAGATGAATGGTCTCATCAGCGCCGTGCGGAAAACCATGCCCTTCCGGCAAGAAATCCGGCGTGTTCTCTGGCGTTCGTCGATAGCCCGGCCCGAAGGTAATGGCGTTGGGCAGCACTTTAGAGTGCGTCACTCCGCCCATGGCATAGGGCCGATCGTCCCGACCGGTGACGCCATTCCAGGTCTGCTGCAGTAGCGCAATGACCGGGTGATCCTCAGGCAGATAGAAGGGCGCGACATCGCGCCAGCCTTTCCGAAGGTAGATGCCGCTGTCCGCTATCCGCCGCTCAATAAGCTCGACAATCTGCTCGCCTCGCCACGACACCGGATAGCGAATATCGCAATCAATCGTTAGCGTGCCCGTCTCAGCGCTGCGCCAGACGCCCGCGTTAAGCGTCAGCCTGCCCGACTGCGCATCCTCCAGTCCCAGCCCGGCATGCTCGCCGTAAGGCGAGGCAAAAAAATCAAACAGAAACACTGCCAGCCGCCGCTCGCGCTCGTTAAGCAACTCCATCTCCAGCAGGCCCCCCAGCAGGACGCGTGCCGCGTTGACGGTGCCGTCTGGAAAGGCGGCATGCCCGCCGTTGCCGCGCGCTTCCAGCATCGGCTGCCCGCCCTGATGCGACAGCATCACCTTTGAGGCGGCGATACCTTGCAGGATCGCCAGCCTGTCATGCAGGTCATCAGGCTGCGGATCGGCGAGCGCCACCTGAGCGAAAGCCGGCACGCTGTTGCTGGCGACGCCAGCCTGAATGCCCGCCAGCAAACCTGCATCGGGCACCGTCAGCGAGAAGGCGATCTGGCCTTTCTGCGCGTTATTTACCGGAAACATGCCGTCGGTAACGATCGAATAGTCGGGAACCGGGCCATGCTGCGCGTACCACTTAAGGTCATCCATCGTGGTCTCTTCCGCCAGGCCGTAAATCACGCGCAGGTTATGGTGAAGCGGAATGTCCAGGTCGCGGATCAGCTTCAGCAAATAGAGGTTCATTACCCCCGGACCTTTGTTATCCGCTACGCCGCGCCCGGTAAGAAAATCGCCGTGACGTGACAGCTCAAACGGCGGAAAAGTCCAGTTGTCGCCCGCCGGCACCACGTCCAGATGATTGATCAGGCCAATGTCGCGCGGATGTTCGCCAAGAATCACCGACCCTGCATAGCCATCATGCTGCTGCGTGGCGAATCCCTCGCGCTCCGCCTGCTGCAGCACATGTTGCAATATCGCGGCGCAGGTGGCGCCGAATGGCGCGCCCGGCGTCGCCTGGTCGGCCTGGCTAACGCCCGGAATAGCAATCCAGCTGGCAAGATCGGCGATCAGCGCCTCACGATGCTCTTCAATCCAGCGTTGAATACGCGGCAGAAGCGTCTGTTCCTGCGCGGTAAGCGTGGCGGTCATAGCGATCTCCTCAGGTTTTTTATCCACCATAAAACATCAGGCTGCGGACGCTTAGCTGGATTTAGCCGAAAGATAGCCAGCAAACGGTAAAAGCGCCTGCTCTTGCGATTTACAGCAAAGCTTAGTCATTTTTGTTAGTCGTCTTGACGCCTAAACCAACGGAGATTAGCGGCTTACCCAGGCGATAAATAACCTGACTAATCAGCCGTGCAGGAGAAAAAAAGGTGGATAACAGCCCCGCAGCTGGCGCAACAGTCGGCGTGGACGTCGGCGGAACCTTTACGGATTTTGTTCTCTTTGATCCTCAACGCCAGCAACGCTTCTTTCATAAACAGCCCAGCACGCCCGCCGATCCCGCGCTAGCGGTCAGCGAAGGCCTGGAGGCGATCCTGCGCAAAAGCCAGCTGCCGGCCAGCGCGCTGTCGCTGGTGCTGCACGGCACTACGCTAGGCCTCAACGCCATTATCCAGCGGCGAGGCGCCAATATCGCGCTGGTGATTACGCGCGGCTTTCGCGACGTGCTGGAGATTGCGCGCGCGCGAATGCCGTCCTCATTTGATTTTCACGCCGACCGCGAGCCGCCTTTTTTACCCCGCCAGCGCGTGCTGGAGATCCCGGCGCGCTTCAGCCCCTCCGGCAAGGTCACGCAGTGGCCGACGGATGACGATTTAGCGCAGCTGGCCGGGCAGATTCGCCAGCTGGACGTCAGCGCCGTCGCGCTGGTGACGCTGAACGGCTATGCCAGCCCGCAGCGCGAGGCGGAGCTGGCGGCGTTAATCGGCGAACGGCTGGAGGCGCTGCCGGTGATCTCTTCGGCGCAGCTCTGGCCGGAAATCCGCGAATATGAACGCACGCTGGTGGCGGTGCTCAATGCTTACATCCAGCCGCTTATGCAGCGTTATTTTACGCGTCTTAACGCGCTACTCAGTCAGCAGACGGTCAGGGTGCCGCTGCTGATCACCGCATCGAACGGCGGCGTGCTGCCGCTGGCCTCGGCGCAGCAGCGCCCCGTGGACACGCTGCTCTCCGGCCCGGCGTCAGGCGCCATTGCCGCCGCGCAGCTTGCCGGCGGCAGAGGATTTGTCTCGTTCGATATGGGCGGCACCAGCAGCGATATCTCGCTCTCGGCGGAGGGCGACGTCGAGCGCGTCAACCGTACCGATATCGGCGGGCTGCCGTTGATATTGCCGGTTGTGGGCGTCTCCGCCATCGGCGCGGGTGGCGGGTCGATCGTGCGCGTCGACGACTACGGCATCCTGAAAGTTGGGCCGGAAAGCGCGGGCGCGGAGCCAGGCCCGGTTGCCTACCAGCGCGGCGGCGCGGCGCCTACGCTGACCGACTGCTATCTGGTGAGCGGGATATTGCCCGCCGACGCCGCGCTGGCAGGGGCGATCCCCCTTAGCCTCTCGGCGGCGCGCGCGGCGCTGGCGCATGCTGGCGCGCAGCTGGGATGGCACGATGCCGGCGCGGCTGAGCAGGTTGCCAGCGGCGCGATCGCGGTCGCGACGGCGCAAATGGCGACGGCGTTGAACACCGCGCTGGCGCAGCGCGGCCTGTCCGCAGAGGCGCTGACGCTGATCCCCTTCGGCGGCGCTGGGCCGACGCACGCCAGCTTCTTTGCCGAAGAGGCGGGCATAAACCGCATTCTGGTGCCGCTGCGACCGGGCACCTTCTGCGCGCAGGGCGCAATCGCCGCCGACATTCGCCGCGACTTCGTGCGCAGCCTGCGGATTAACGTCAATAACGAAACCGTCGACCTCATCATCGCAACCGTGCTGGCGCTGCGCGAGCAGGCAAGCGAATGGTTCAGCCAGCAGGCTGGCGCGCTGAGCCGCGATGCGCGCTTTTACGTTGAGGCGGATATGCGCTACAGCGGTCAGGCCTATGAGCTGAGCGTCAGCCTTGGCGCGCCCGAAGAGGTCACGCTCGACGCGATTCTGCAACTGTTTGAACACCTGCATCTGCAGCGATACGGCTTCACTAACGCGGAAGCCCCGGTGCAGCTCACCACGCTGCGCCTGGCGCTAAGCGCGCCGCTGCCGCGTGCGCCGGAAAAAGCCTATGCGCCCGAGCCGCCTGAGGAGGCACCGGTCACGCGCGCGCTATTCCTGCGCCAGCGTTGGGTTGAGGCGCGTATCTGGCAGCGCAACCGCATTCCGTTCGACGCCGTAGTATCCGGACCAGCGGTCGTTGAGCAGGAGGACACCACCACGCTTATTCTGCCCGGCTGGTCGGCGCAGCTGGATGCCAGCGGCAATCTGCTGATCACCCGCCAGCAGGAGGTTACGCCATGACGCTGGACGCCATCACTCTCGAAATTCTGAATCAAAAACTCACCGCCCTGGCCGAAGAGATGTGCCATATCCTGCAGCGCACCGGCCGCACGCTCTATGTCAAAGAGACGGCCGATTTTTGCTGCGCGGTGGCCGATCGTCAGGGCCGCTTTTTCGCCTATCCCAAAGGCATCGGCGTCTCGGGCTTTGTCGGGCTAAATGCCTTAACGGCTATTAGCGCGGTAGAGGAGATTGCGCCTGGCGACGTGATCCTGACCAACGATCCCTGGCGCTCGCGCGGGCTGGCGACCCATTTGCCCGATCTACAGGTGCTGGCGCCCTGGTTTGTCGACGGCGAGCTGGTGGCCTGGGGCTGGGCGTTTCTGCACGCCTCTGATGTGGGCGGCCGCGTGCCGAGCAGCATCTCGCCGACCAACAGCGATATTTATCAGGAGGGCCTGCAGATCCCGCCGGTCAAATTGGTGCGCGCGGGCGCGCTGAACCGCGACGTGATGAACATCCTCACGGCGAACAGCCGAACGCCGGAGGCGATTGCCGGCGATATTCAGGCGATGCTCGCCGCGCTGCAAACCGGCCGCGAACGGCTGAACCGCATTGTGGCGCAGCACGGCTGTCGCGACGTGATTCAGGCGCAGCAGGATCTACAGCGCTATTCGGCGGCGCGCGCGCGTGAGGTGCTGCGTCGCATTCCGGACGGAGTGTATCGCTTTGAGGACTATCTGGACGACGCCGCAGGCAGCGGTCTGCCGGTGCGTCTGGCGCTCAGCGCGACCTTTACGGATGGCGCCGTTCACCTCGACTTTACCGGCAGCGACGCGCAGGTTGCGGCGGCCATCAACATCCCCGGCCATGGCGATCCGCACGCCTGGCTGACGCTGCGCATTCTGGCGCTGGTCTGCACGCTGGATAAGAGCGTGCCGCTCAACGCAGGTCTGCTGGAGTCGGTCAGCCTCTACGCGCCAGCCGGATCGCTGGTCAATCCGCGCTATCCCGCCGCCGTCGGCGTGCGGCACGCGGCGGCGGTGCGCGTCAACGATCTGCTAAACGGCCTGCTCGGTCAGGCGCTGCCGGAGGTAATGCCCGCGGCCAGCGGCGGCACCATTATTCCTTTCGTGGCGGCTGAGATAGCGCGCGGCGGCAACGAGCAGAACGTGCAGGTTATCGAGCCGATGGTGGGCGGCGGCGGCGCGCGCTTTGGCCGCGACGGCATTGACGGCCGCGACAACAGCATCTCCAACCTGGCGAATAATCCGGTCGAGATGGTGGAAGCGGAAACGCATATCGAGATCCGCCAGTACGCTTTGCGCCCCGACTCTGCCGGGGCCGGCCAGTGGCGCGGCGGCATGGGGCAGCAAATTCATATCCGCATTCTGCAGGATGACACCACGCTGCTGGCGCGCGGTATGGAGCGCATGCTGTTTCAGCCGTGGGGCGTCAACGGCGGAGAAGCGGCAGCGCCCAGTGCTATGACGCTTAACCCCGGCACGGCGAGCGAGCGGCAGCTGGGAAAAATCGACCTGCTTGCCGTCAGCGCTGGCGACGAAGTGCTGCTACAGACGCCGGGCGGCGGCGGCTGGGGCGACCCTTTTCTGCGCGACGCGGACGCGGTCAAACGCGATGTAGAGAATCAGCTGCTGAGCCTTGATGCCGCCGCACAGCAGTATGGCGTGGTAGTAAATGCCGAGGGCGTCGATATCGCCGCCACCGCTGCGCTGCGCCAGCAGCCACGCCCGGCGCGCTCCGCCTGGGGCGCCGCACGCGAAAACTGGCAGGCGGTATTCGCCGCCGACGCGCTGACGCGGTTGAATCAGCTGCTCTATCCCCTGAGCGCGCCGCAGCGCCAGCGCTGCCGCGCCGCCGTGTTTCATCCTGCGCTGGCGCGGCTGCCAGCCAGCTTCCCACGCGATACCCATGCAGACATCGCGCCTGCGCAGCAAGCTTTCGCCGACGCGCTGCGCGCGCTGGAAAAACAGTTAACCACACCCTTAACGCCAGGAGATGGCCATGCATAAAAAAGAGAATAAAACCGTTCTGCTCGCCGTTGTGGCGGGCCTGTTATTCAGCGCTACCGCCGTCGCGGCCGACGCCACCGACGCGGTCGTCGTCGGGGTTTACGGCGGCGACTGGGAGAAGAACATCCGCGCCTCCGGGCTGGAGCAGTTTGCCAAAGATAACCACCTGAAACTGACCGTCGTGCCGGGCGCGGATGCCGAGTGGTTCGCTAAACTGCGCGCCGCCAAAGGCCGCCGCTCCCCTTACGACATCGTGGTATTTCAGCCGGATACCGTGCAGCGCGCGCAGGCGGCGGGGCTGTTGCAGCCGCTTAATGCCAAAGATATTCCCAACCTGAGCCGTCTCTATCCCAGCGTGCAGTCGCGCTTCATCTACGATAATCAAACCTACGCCGCCGCATTCAGCCTGGGTCAGCTCGGGCTGGCCTACCGCACCGATCTGGTGAAAACGCCGCCGAAAAGCTGGCTCGACCTCTGGAGGCCGGAATATAAAGGCCACGTCGCCATCTCCTCGCCAACCTACGCCGCCGGCCTGCAGTTCTTCGCCGGGCTGGTGCACGCGCTGGGCGGCGAGCTGAACCAGCCTGCCGCGGTAGACAAAGCCTTTGCGAAGCTGGCGGATCTGCGCGGCAACGCGGTGGCGTTTCCGGACAGCCCGGGCGCGATCCAGACGCTGCTGGAGCGCGGCGACGCCTGGGTCGTGCCTTACTGGGACGGGCGCGTCTTCGCCCTAAAACAGCAGGGGATGAAAATTGACTTCGTTTATCCTTCAGACGGCGCGGTGGTCGGCGCGGCTAACTGGGTGATCCCCAAAGGCGCGCCCAACCTGGCGAATGCTTATAAAGTGGTGAATGCGATGTCGAGCGCCGAGGTGCAGAAAGCCTTCTCGGATAAATCGCTTTACGGTATGACCAATCAGGACGTGCAGTACAGCGACAACCTGAAGAAGCAGGTGCAGGTAGGCGAAGAGGCGTACCGCAAGCTGATCTGGATAGACTACAGCACCGCCACGCCGCAGCTGGCGGACTGGACGCGCCGCTGGAGCCAGGCGCTGGGCGGCGCGAAATGAGCGCAGTCGTCATTGACGGCGTGGCGCGACAGTTTGACAGCCATCGCGCCCTGAATGACGTCAGCCTGCGCATTGAGCAGGGCGAATTCTTTTCGCTGCTTGGCCCAAGCGGCTGCGGCAAAACGACGCTGCTGAATATCATTGCCGGTTTTCTTGCGCCCAACAGCGGGCGCATCCTGCTGGCCGGTGACGATGTCACCGCGCTGCCGCCGTACCGCCGCAACATCGGCATGGTGTTCCAGAACTACGCGCTGTTTCCCCATCTCAGCGTCGGTGACAACGTCGCTTTTGGGCTGAAGGTGCGCAAGCTACCGCGCGCGGCGCAGCAGCAGCGCGTCTCGGAGGCGTTAAAGCAGGTGCGGCTGGAAGGGCTGGCGGCGCGTATGCCGCATCAGCTTTCCGGCGGCCAGCAGCAGCGCGTGGCGATTGCCCGCGCGCTGGCGATCCAGCCGCAGGTGCTGCTGCTGGACGAGCCGCTCTCCAATCTGGATGCGCGGCTGCGTAAGGAGATGCAGGAGGAGCTGCGCGCGATCCAGCAGCGCGTTGGCATTACCACTATTCTGGTGACGCACGACCAGGAGGAAGCGCTGACGCTGTCAGATCGCATCGGCATCCTCGGGCAGGGCGAGTTGCAGCAGATTGGCTCACCCTCCACGCTCTACCGTCAGCCCGCAAATCGCTTTGTGGCGGAGTTTGTCGGCGAGGCAAACCTGTTTCAGGTGACGGTGGAGAAGGGCGTTTATTGCGCCCGTGACGTCTTCTCCGCCCCGGGTCAGGCGCTACAGCTCGCGGCGGCCGACGGCGCGCCGGATGCCACGCTGTTAATCCTGCGTCCAGAGCGCATTCGCTTCTCTTCCGCGCCCGCGCAGCCTGGGGTTAACCAGACCGAAGCGACCATCGCCGACGTCAGCTTTGCCGGTGCGACCTTGCGTCTCGTCTGCGCGCTGCCCGGCGGCGGCTATCTCCATGTACAGCCCGCCGAAGCGCATTTTCAACAGCTGCCGCGCGTCGGGGAACGCTGCTCGCTCAGCTGGCGCGCGGAAGATGTCATTGTGCTGCCGCAGGAGCCTGCGCGATGAAACTGACGACGCGACACGCCTTTCCCTGGCTGATGCTGACGCCATGCCTGCTTTTCCTGCTGCTGTTTTTGCTGGTGCCGCTGCTGCTGCTATTCGATCAGAGTCTGACTAACGTAGACAGCCTGCTCAATCCGCTGCCGGGCTACAGCCTGGCGCAGTATGTGACGGTGTTCGGCGATGCACAGTATCTGCACGCGCTCTGGACCACGCTTTGGGTCTCGCTGCTGACGGCGGCGATAACGGTGCTGCTCGCCTGGCCAGCCGCCTGGCTGCTGGTGACCACGCAGCGCCGCAGCTGGCGCACGCTGCTCTATGTGATCCTGATTTCGCCGCTGCTCACCAGCGTGGTGATCCGCACCTTCGCCTGGATTGTTCTGCTGGCGCAAAATGGCCTGATCAACAGTTTTTTGCTGTTTATCGGCGCGATCCCGCAGCCGCTCAGCCTGCTGTGGAACATGAATGCGGTGATTATCGCCTATGTGCAGGTGATGCTGCCGTTCGCCGTGCTGCCGCTGATCACCTCGCTCAACGAGATCGCCCCGTCGCTGCGGCTGGCGTCGATGAGTCTTGGCGCGACGCCGGGCGAAACCTTTCGCCGCGTGGTGCTGCCGCTTACCCTGCCAGGCATGCTGACCGGTTTTATCATCGTGTTCTCGCTGGCCGCGGGCAGCTATATCACGCCGTTGCTGATCGGCGGGCGCTTACAGCCGCTGCTGCCAATCGCCATTTATCAGCAGGCGATGCAGATCGGCAACCTGCCGCTGGCGGCGGCGCTGTCGCTGACGCTGCTGGTGATGACGCTGGCGGTCGCGGTCATTGCGGGCGGTTATCTGAAACGCTGGGAGAAGAAAAATTATGGCGCCTGATCGCAACCTGTCGCAGCGGCTGAGCCGCCTTGCCGCAACCGCGGCGGGCGCGCTGGTCTATCTGTTTCTCGCGCTGCCGGTACTGGTGATTGTGCTCTCCGCCTTCAGCCCGGATCCTTATCCGCAGTTTCCGCCGCACGGCTTTTCGCTGCGCTGGTTCGAGGCGCTGATGCAGGATCCGGCCTGGATGGAGTCGCTCGTCATCAGCGCACTGCTGCTGGCTATCGTCACGCCGGTGACGGTGGCGCTCGGCACCTTCGCCGCCTGGGCGCTGGCGCGGCTGGAGTTTCGCTATCGCGGCGCGCTGCAGGCGTTTATCCTGTCGCCGCTGATGATCCCGCAGGTGGTGCTCGGCATCGCGCTGCTCTATGTCCTTACCGCCGCCGGGATTGCCGGCACCCTGAGCAGCCTGGTCATCGGGCATATCGTCGTGGCGCTGCCCTATGTGGTGCGCACCGTTAGCGTCAGTCTGGCGGCGATGGATCGGCGGCTGGAGGCGGTAGCGATGAGCCTGGGCGCAGGGCGCTGGTACACCTTTCGCAAGGTGACGCTGCCATTAATCAAGCCCGGCATTCTGGCCGGCGCGGTGTTTGCGGCGGTGACGTCGTTCGGCGAAGTGTCGGTAAGTCTGTTTCTTAGCGCGCCCGACACCGTTACCGTGCCGGTGCGGGTCTTCAACTATGTCGACCAGACCTTCGATCCGACGGTAAACGCCATCTCGGTGATTTTTATCGCCATCGCCGTGCTGCTGCTGGTGGTGATTGAGAAAACGCTGGGGCTGGTGAAGCTAATGTAGTCGCGTCCGCGCCAATAAAAACGGCGGCCCGAAGGCCGCCAAAAACCCTCAATTATGGTTAGTATTGAGGAAGCAGTGGCACTGCAATGATGAAGAGGTTAGCCCTTAACGCCGCCCGCCGTCAGGCCGCTGACCAGCCAGCGCTGCGCCAGCAGGAACACCAGCGTGATCGGGATGGCGGAGAGCACGGCAGCGGCGGCGAAGTCGCCCCACAGATAGTTCTGCGGGTTGAGATACTGCTGCATCCCCACCGCCAGGGTATAGCTGTTGACGTCCCGCAGCAGTAGCGAAGCGACCGGCACTTCCGTTACCGCGGCGATAAACGCCAGAATAAACACCACCGCCAGGATCGGCACCGAAAGCGGCAAAAGCACCAGACGGAACGCCTGCCACGGCGTCGCGCCATCCAGCGCGGCCGCCTCTTCCAGCGAGCCGTCGATGGTTTCGAAATAGCCTTTAATCGTCCAGACGTGCAGCGCGATACCGCCCAGGTAGGCGAAAATCACGCCGCCGTGCGTATTCAGCCCCAGGAAGGGCAGATACTGCCCCAGCCGATCGAATAAAGCATAAAGCGCCACCAGCGAAAGCACAGCCGGGAACATCTGAAAAATCAGCATCCCTTTTAGCAGGCTGGCGCGTCCGGCAAAGCGCATGCGAGCAAAAGCATAGGCGCAGGTGGTGGAAAGCGCCACTATGCCGAGCGCGCTGATGCCGGCGATCTTCACCGAGTTCCACAGCCACAGCAGCACCGGGAACGGCGGCGGCGTGACGCGGCCGTCGGCATGGGTCACGCTGAAACCCAGCGCCAGCCGCCAGTGCTCCCAGGAGATCTGCTCCGGGATCAGGCTGCCGGTAGCAAAGTTGCCCGCGCGCAACGAGATGGCCACTACCATCAGCAGCGGGAAAAGAATCGCGGCGATAAACGCCAGCAGCAGCAGATGGGTCAGCAGCAGACGCAGCTTCTGCGATTTAGGTTGTACCATAGCCATAACGCCTCCTTAGTCGAACTTCATCCGCACGGCTTTCAGGTTAATCACCGCCAGCGCGCCCACCAGCAGGAAGATCAGCGTGGCGATCGCCGCCGCTAGGCCAAAGTCCTGCCCGCCGCCGCCCTCGAAGGCGATGCGCCACGTATAGTTCACCAATAAATCGGTATAGCCCGCCGGCGTGGTGGTGCCAAGGCGATCGGGGCCGCCGTTGGTGAGCAGCTGCACCAGCACGAAGTTATTAAAGTTAAAGGCGAAGCTGGCGATCATCAGCGGCATTAGCGGCTTCAGCAGCAGCGGCAGGGTAATCAAAAAGAAATTCTGCATCGGCCCTGCGCCATCCATCGCCGAGGCTTCATAGAGATCGTCCGGAATCGCCTTCAGCAGCCCCATGCAGAGGATCATCATATAGGGATAGCCGAGCCAGGTATTGACGATAACCAGCATGGCGCGCGCCAGCAGCGGGTCGCTGAACCAGGCGGGCTGCAGGCCGAACAGCGCGTTGAGCAGCACGTTGATCTCGCCAAAGCTCTGGTTAAACAGCCCCTTGAAAATCAGTATCGAGATAAAGGCCGGCACGGCATAGGGCAGGATCAGCATCACGCGATAAATCGCTTTGCCTTTCAGCGCCTCCCACTGCACCAGACAGGCGAGCACCATGCCGACGGCGACGGTCAGCGCCACGGTCAGCAGCGAGAAGAGCAGCGTCCAGCCGAAAATCGCCAGGAAGGGCTTCTGGATGCCTTCGTCGGTGAAGACGCGCGCAAAGTTCTTCCAGCCTGCGCCAACCGTAAAGCCGGGGCTGAGCTGTTCGCTGCCCCAGCTGCCGTCGGCGTTGACGCGCTGGAAGAAGCCGGTTTGATCGTTCGCCTGATAGATCTCGCCGCTCTGCTGATTTTTCAGCCGCTGGTCGGCGGTGAGCTGATAGAGCGGCCGCGTGCCGGAGAACTGCCGCAGCGAGCTCATCACCAGCTCGCGGCCGTCCGGCAGCCTTGCACGGAGTTGACTGAGCGCCTGGCGGTTGCCGGTGACCACCTTCAGCGTCGCCCGCTGGCCCGCCGGCGGCGCGGCGTGGGTCATGCTGAGCTGCTGTTCGCCGCCGAACGCGAACGGCGGCGAGACGTAGCTCTCGCTGTCGGCGGAGAGCACCAGCTGCCAGCGATCGCCCGCCGGATAGAGCGCGAAGTTCATGCCCGCGCCGTCCTGATACTGACGGCTCAGCAGCACCTGCTGCGCGCGCGCCTGGGTCAGCTGGTTGGTGCTGCTGTAGTTGGTGAAGGCGATCGCCACGGTACAGGCGAGAGGAAAGAGCACAAACAGCGCCATTCCGGCGAGACCGGGATAGACGTAGCGCCAGGCGTAGGCGCGCCGGTTCGCGTAGATCCAGATGCCCGCCGCGCTGACGATCAGCGTCAGCAGCGCAAACAGATATTCGCCCTGCGCATACATCAGCACCAGAAGGTAGCCGACCAGCAGACAGCAGATCCCGACGAGAACGCGCTTCAACAGCTGGCCCGCGCGGCCTGTTTTCGGTTTTCCTGACATGATTCGGTGTTCCTTAACAACCAGTGGTAAGCCGGCGCGAACCGGCTTCGGGAGAGGCATTACTTGTTCAGGCGCGCCTGCGCGTCTTTCAGCGCGGCATCGACGCTCTGGCGGCCGCTCAGGGCGTTAAGCGTGGCGGTGCGCATCGCATACCAGAAGGCCGCCATCTGCGGGATATTCGGCATAATGTCGCCGCTGCGCGCGTTGTTCATGGTGGCGGCGATACGCTCATCTTTTTCCAGCGTCTGCTGGAACGACTTCAGCGTCACCGCGCCCAGCGGCTTGTCTTTATTCACCGCGTCCAGCCCGGCGTCGGTCAGCAGATAGTTCTCAAGAAATTCTTTCGCCAGCTCTTTATTCGGGCTGGCGGCGTTGATGCCCGCGCTCAGTACGCCGACGAAGGTTTTCGACGGTTTGCCGTTCAGGGTCGGCAGCAGCGTGACGCCGTAGTTGATGCCGCTCTTGTCGATATTGCTCCAGGCCCAGGGGCCGTTGATGGTCATCGCGGTCTGCCCTTTATTGAACGCCGCTTCGGCGATCGAGTAGTCGGTGTCGGCGTTGAGGGTTTTGGCTTTAACCTGATCGACCAGGAACTGCATGCCTGCTTTCGCGCCAGCGTTATCTACGCCGGTATCTTTGACGTCGTAGCCGCTGTCGCTCTTTTTAAAGGCGTAAGCGCCGCCCGCAGCCAGCAGCGGCCAGGTGAAGTAGGGTTCCTGCAGGTTGAACATAATGGCGCTCTTGCCTTTGGCGCGCAGCGCTTTATCGACGGCCGCCATCTCTTCCCAGCTTTTCGGCGGGTTGGGCAGCAGGTCTTTGTTGTAGATCAGCGACAGCGATTCAACCGAGACCGGATAGCCGATCAGCTTGCCGTTGAAGCGCACCGCGTCCCAGGTAAAGGGAAAGAGCTTCTCCTGGAAGCTTTTATCCGGCGAGATCTCCGCCAGCAGCCCCGACTGGGCATAGCCGCCAAAGCGGTCGTGCGCCCAGAAGATAATATCCGGGCCGTCGCCGGTGGCGGCCACCTGCGGATACTTCTCTTCCATTTTATCCGGATGCTCGACCGTCACTTTAATGCCGGTATCCTGCTCGAATTTCTTACCCACCTCGGCAAGCCCGTTGTAGCCTTTATCGCCGTTGATCCAGATAACCAGTTTTCCCTCTTCGATCTTCGCGATTGCCGAGGCCGAAAACAGCATGGCCGTAAGGGCGGAAAGGGCAAAAATGCGTGCGCCGTTTTTCATTGTGATAACTCCATCCTGTTAGCGGAACGGAAATCGTTTTCCCGCACATTGTGACCATCCGCTGCCGCTTCTCATCCTCCCGCGCTCTACGCCTGCTGGCGCTAAGCCGTGATCCCCGTTGCAAAACCGGGTGGTTATCACGGTCTGGCGCACACTCCGGTCGCCGCGACTCTGCGCAGTCGATCACAAAAAACCGCGCGCCGCCGCCGCTGCTGGGAGACGCGCGGCGATCTCCTCCTCCTCTCTCATCCCCCAGCTAAACCGCCTGCGGCGGAGGATGCGCGCGCCCGGAACCTTTCCCATAGTGGACGCCGGAGTCTGCCTGCGGCGATGCAGGCAAGAATGAGCAAGCGGAGAGGAAAGCATCATGGCGAGCGTCGCGTTACGCAATGTCACCAAGGCCTGGGGCGACACCCTGGTCTCGAAGGAGATCAATCTGGAAATCGGCGAAGGCGAGTTTGTGGTGTTCGTCGGCCCGTCGGGCTGCGGCAAATCCACGCTGCTGCGCATGATCGCCGGTCTGGAGACCATTACCCGCGGCGAGCTGCTGATCGGCGGCCAGCGAATGAACGAGGTGCCGCCCGCCGAACGCGGCATCGGCATGGTGTTTCAGTCCTATGCCCTCTATCCGCACCTGTCGGTGGCGGAAAATATGTCTTTCGGCCTGAAGCTGGCGGGCGTCAGGCGCGGCGAGATCCAGCATCGCGTGAATCAGGTGGCGGAGGTGCTGCAGCTGGCGCATCTGCTCGATCGCCGACCCAAAGCGCTCTCCGGCGGTCAGCGCCAGCGCGTGGCGATCGGCCGCACGCTGGTCGCCGAGCCGCGCGTCTTTTTGCTCGACGAGCCGCTCTCCAACCTGGACGCCGCGCTGCGCGTGCAGATGCGCATCGAGATTTCGCGTCTGCACAAGCGCCTGAAGCGCACCATGATTTACGTCACCCACGATCAGATCGAGGCGATGACCCTGGCGGACAAGATCGTGGTGCTGGACGCCGGGCGCATCGCCCAGGTCGGCCGTCCGCTGGAGCTTTATCACTATCCCGCCAACCGCTTCGTCGCCGGTTTTATCGGCTCGCCGCGCATGAACTTTCTGCCGGTCAAGGTCACCGCCACCGCCATCGATCAGGTGCAGGTTCGCCTGCCCAACGATCAGCGCATCTGGCTGCCGGTCGAGAGCGCAGGCGTCCAGGTGGGCAGCAATATGTCGTTAGGCATCCGCCCTGAACACCTGCTCTCCAGCGATATCGCCGACGTCACGCTCGAGGGCGAGGTGCAGGTGGTCGAGCAGCTCGGCAATGAAACGCAAATCCATATCCAGATCCCCGCTATCCGTCAAAACCTGGTTTACCGCCAGGAGGACGTCGTGCTGGTAGAAGAGGGCGCCCTGATGGGCATTGGCCTGCCGCCGGAGCGCTGTCACCTGTTCCGCGAGGACGGGAGCGCCTGTCGCAGGCTGCATCAGGAGCCTGGTGTTTAGCCCTGCAAAACAATAAAAGCAATGATCTCAGGAGATAGAAAATGATAACTCTGCGCAAACTTCCCGTCGCTATCGCCATCGCGGCGGGCACGATCTCTGCCTCGTCGATGGCGGTCGACTTTACCGGCTACGCCCGTTCCGGCATCGGCTGGACCGGCAGCGGCGGCGAGCAGCAGTGCTTTCAGGCCACCGGCGCGCAAAGCAAATACCGTCTGGGCAACGAATGCGAAACCTACGCCGAGCTGAAGCTGGGCCAGGAAGTGTGGAAAGAGGGCGACAAAAGCTTCTACTTCGACACCAACGTCGCCTATTCGGTGGCGCAGCAGAATGACTGGGAGGCGACATCCCCCGCCTTTCGCGAGGCGAACGTCAAAGGCAAAAACCTGATCGATGCGCTGCCGGGCTCCACCATCTGGGCCGGTAAACGCTTCTACCAGCGTCACGACGTGCATATGATCGACTTCTACTACTGGGATATCTCCGGCCCTGGCGCCGGTCTGGAAGATGTGGATCTCGGCTTCGGCAAGCTCTCTTTCGCGGCGACGCGCTCCTCAGAGGCGGGCGGCTCCTATACCTTCTCCAGCGATCGCATTCGCGATTACGCCACCAGCACCGCCAACGATGTCTTCGACGTGCGCCTGGCCGGACTGGAAACCAACCCGGACGGCGTGCTGGAGCTGGGTGTCGATTATGGCCGCGCCAACGCGCGCGACGGCTACCGTATCGAAGACGGCGCGTCGAAAGATGGCTGGATGTTTACGGCGGAGCATACCCAGAGCATGCTCAAGGGCTACAACAAGTTCGTGCTGCAGTACGCCACCGATGCGCTGACCTCGCAGGGCAAAGGGCTGCCGCAGGGCACCAACATCAATAACAACGGCAGCATGTACCGCGTGCTCGATCACGGCGCCATCTCGCTGGCCGACCGCTGGGACCTGATGTACGTGGCGATGTACCAGAACACCGATCTGGACAACAACCGCGGCACCGAGTGGTACACCGTCGGCGTGCGCCCGATGTACAAATGGACGCCGATCATGAGCACCCTGCTGGAAGTGGGCTACGACAACGTGAAGTCGCAGCAGGTCAGCGAACGCAACGGCCAGTACAAAATTACCCTCGCTCAGCAGTGGCAGGCGGGCGACAGCATCTGGTCGCGTCCGGCGCTGCGTCTGTTCGCTACCTATGCCAAATGGGATGAGAAGTGGGGCTACAGCAAAGACGCCTCCGGCGATCTCACCTCGCTGGCGTCCGCGGACAGCACCGGCAACGGCCTCTTTACCAACAGCCGCGGCGACAACGATGAGTGGAGCTTCGGCGCGCAGATGGAAATCTGGTGGTAAGCCGCCTTTCCCTGTAACGCAAACGGCCGCCGTGCGTTCAGCGCACGGCGCTTTCTGAGCAGCCGCGGCCATTGCCTGGCTTCTGCGGCTGCCCGACAGCCTGTCGAGAAGATAAAAAATGAAAAAGAAAACCCTTACCGCGCTCTGTCTGAGCGCCGCGCTGCTGACCAGCCTCGCCCTGCCAGCGCATGCGGAAATCAACCTGGTGCCGCAGGATCTCTCCGCCGCGCCGACCATCCCGACCGCGAGCCTGCAGCGCCTGAGCTGGCAGCCCGTCGACACCTCGCGCCCGCAGAGCGTCTCGCTGGCGCAGAGCGGCACGCAGCTTGACGTCAGCGGCATCACCGGTCCGGTCGCCGCCTTTAGCCTGCCCGCCAGCCAGGGCGAGCTGACGGTGACGCTGAGCAGCGAAGTGGCGCACAATCAGGTATTCGCCCCCAACGTGCTGGTGCTCGACGAGAACCTGCGTCCCGCCGCCTGGTTCCCGAGCCGCTTTTTTACCTATCAACAGCCGGGCGTAATGAGCGCCGATCGCCTGGAAGGGGTGATGAAACTGACGCCGGCGCTGGGCCAGCAGAAAATCTATCTGCTGGTATTCACCACCGCGCAGGATCTCAGCCAGACCACCACGCTGGTGGATCCGGCGAAAGCCTACGCCAGAGGCACCGGCCATGCGGTGCCCGATATTCCCGATCCGATCGCGCGCCACGGCGTGGACGGCAAAATCAAGCTGAAAGTCTCCACCAGCTCCGCCTCCTCGATTCTGGTCGGCCCGCTGTTCGGCTCATCAGGGCCGGCGCCGGTCACGGTCGGCAGCACCCAGCCGGTTGCGCCGACGGCGGCACGCACCGCGCCCGCGACGCCGACGGCGCCGCTGGTGGATGACACCGAGAGTTACTTTAATCAGAGCATCCGTCAGGCGGTGGAGCAGGGCAATATCGACAAAGCCCTGAAGCTGCTGGACGAGGCGGAACGCCTGGGTTCGACGTCGGCGCGCAAAACCTTTATCAGCAGTGTTAAAGGCAAGGGGTGAAGCTGCCCCGACAGTGCTGAGTTGCCCCACCTGGTGCGCTACGGCGCACCTTTTTTATGGAAAATAACGCCTGAAGGGCGGCTATACATCACGCCTCTCTCGGCATATACTTGGCATATGTAAGGATGGGAGGATAAAAAATGCGTACGGTATCGATATTCAAAAACGGTAATAATCGGGCGATTCGCCTGCCGCGCGATCTCGATTTCGACGGCGTAAACGAACTGGAGATTATTCGTGAGGGCGATTCTCTGATCCTGCGACCCGTCAAGCCGAGCTGGGGTTCATTTCGCGAGCAGGAAAAGGCTGACGCCGATTTTATGACGGAGCGCGCAGACGTTTTCAGCGATGAAGGGCGATTTGAGCTGTGATTAAAACCTATATGCTCGATACAAATATCTGCTCTTTTATTATGCGGGAACAGCCGGAAGCCGTACTCATGCGGCTGGAGCAAGCTGTGCTGCGCCGCCATCGCATTGTTGTGTCGGCGATAACCTATGCGGAAATGCGGTTTGGCGCCGTTGGCAAGAAAGCGTCGCCTCGCCATGCACAGCTGGTTGAAGCGTTCTGCGCGCGCCTGGATGCCATTCTGGCCTGGGATCGCCATGCAGTGGACGCTACCACAGAAATCAAGCGTGCGCTGACCGCTATTGGCCAGCCCATTGGCCCGAATGATACCGCCATTGCCGGGCACGCTATTGCGGCTGACGCCATTCTTGTTACCAATAACGTCAGGGAATTTGAGCGCGTGCCAGGACTTGTTTTTGAAGACTGGAGCAAGTGATCGCGACGGTGATGGAAATAGCGCAGTCCATAATCGTCAGCCCGCGCGCGGCGGGCTAACGTCGCTCTTCTATTTCATCCCCTTCCTGCCGCGATCGACCGCCGCCAGCAGCGCATCGACCGCCGGATCGCTGAACATCTCCTCCAGCGTCGCGCTGAGCTTGCGCCGCCAGTTAGGCCAGGCGTCGATGGTGCCGGGCACGTTGACCGGCGTCGTCATCTCCAGCCACTCTTCCGGCTGCAGGCCGAGCAGCGCGCTCTGCGTGCTGGCCAGATAGCCCAGAATCGCCTGGCTGAGCGCGCGGGTCATCCGCGCGCCGCCCCGCTGAAAGCGCCGACGCGGCGGCAGCGCGCCGCTGCGCAGCAGGGTCTGCAACAGCGCTTTCCTTGCCGCCTGCCTGTCGCGGTACAGCCCCGCCAGAACCTCTTTATCGGGATAGAGGCCCAGCCTGCTGCCCAGTCGAAGATCGTCGCTGCGCCACCAGCCGCGCAGCGTCGGCATATCGTGCGTGGTGGCGACCGCCATCGCCTGGCGCGGCCACTGCGCCGGCGCGCGGAAAGCCTGCTTCGACGCCTGCTCGAAATAGAGCACCTTGTAGGAGTAAACGCCCGCGTCGCGCAGCTTGTCGACGATCGCCGCCGGCACGGTGCCTAAATCCTCACCGATCACCATACAGCGATGACGCTGGCTCTCCAGCGCCAGAATCGCCAGCAGCGCATCCACCGGATAGTGCACATAGGCGCCATCCGCCGCGCTTTCGCCCTGCGGGATCCACCAGAGGCGCAGCAGCGCCATCACATGATCGATACGCAGCGCGCCGCAATCCTGCATGCTGGCGCGCAACAGGGCGATCCAGGGCTCAAACGCGCGCGCCGCCATCACCTGCGGATCCATCGGCGGCAGCCCCCAGTTTTGCCCCAGCGGACCGAGAATATCGGGCGGCGCGCCGACGCTCGCCTCAAGGCAGTAAAGCTCCCGCTCGCGCCAGGTTTCCGCGCCGTCGCGCGCCACCCCTACCGCCAGATCGCGGTAGAGGCCAATCGCCATCTCATGCTGCCGACAGTGCTGCCAGCACGCTGCGAACTGCCGGGCCGCCAGCCACTGCAGCCAGAGATAAAAACGCACTTCATCGCTCTGCTCGATGCGAAACGCCAGCACGGCGGCGCTGTCGGGATGCTGAAAGGCGTCCGGCCAGCTTTGCCAGCCGTGACTGTCACTATTCTGCTTACGTCGCTCGGCATGCAGAGCGTCGAACAGGCCCTGGCAGAGCAGGCTGTCGCCGCCCGCCTCGACAAAGGCCTCAAACGCCGCCATTTCCGCATCTTCCGCATCGCGCAGTCGAAATGCCTGCCAGGCCAGCCGCAGCCCCTCCAGCTTCAGGCGCGTCACGGCAGGGTAATCCACCCATTCCGTACGGCGCGCCGCCTGCAGCGCCTGCTGCGTCGCCTCAAGACGCCACCAGTCTTGCGCCGCCTCGCTCTGCTGAAAGTCCGGCACCGCGTTGACGTCGATGCAGAGAATATTGAGCCAGCGGCGCGACGAGGGGCTGTACGGACTGGCGCTCTCCGGCTCGGCGGGAAACAGAGCGTGTAGCGGGTTCAGCCCGACAAAGGCGCCGCCGCGGCGCGCCGTCTCGTCGATCATCCGCCGCAGATCGCCAAAGTCGCCGATGCCCCAGTTATGCGCCGATCGCAGCGTATAGAGCTGGATGCAGCTGCCCCACAGCGATTCGCCCGCCAGCAGCGCGGGCGGCTCATAGCAGCGCGGCGGCGCGACGATAACGCAGCAGCTGTAGCGCTGCGCCTCATGCTCCAGCGTCAGCTGGTGGTAGCCGTCCGGCAACGGCGGCAGCGTCAGGGTTTCGCCCGCCGCGCAGCGGCCTGACCAGCGCCCGCCCGCCTCGCTGATCAGCTGCCAGTCCGCCGCGCTGAGAAGCGCCGGCGAGAGCGCCAGCGGCTCGCCCTGGCGGAAGATGGCCGCAGGCGGCAGCGGCGACGTGCCGGCGTTCTGAGGCTGCATCAGCGCCAGCAGACGCTCGCGGGTCAACGTAGAGACCTGCTGCGGCCGTCCGTGGGCGTCAATGTAATCGGGCGCAATCAGGCCGTCCGCGGCGCGATCGAGATGGTTCTTGGGTTTCATGGCGTTCCTCAGCGCGCGGCCTGCCAGATACGTTGCTGATAGTCGCGGATGGCGCGGTCGGCGCTGAACATGCCGCAGCGCGCGGTATTCAGGATCGCGGCGCGCGTCCAGGCCTCCGGGTCGGCCCACAGCGCCTCCACCTGCTGCTGGGCGTTGAGATAGTGGCGGAAATCGGCCAGCACCAGATACGGGTCGCCGCCTTCCGGCCCCAGGCTCTGCGTCAGCGCGGCAAAGGCCGTGCGGTCGCCGTCGCTAAAGGTGCCGTCCTCCAGCGCGGTCAGCGCCCGATCCAGCTGCGGATCTTTTTTGCGCCAGGTCGCCGGCGCGTAGCCCGCCTGCTTCAGCGCATTCACCTGTTCGACGGTATGGCCGAAAATAAAGATATTCTCCTCGCCGACCTGCTGGGCGATCTCCACGTTAGCGCCGTCCAGGGTGCCAATCGTCAGCGCGCCGTTAAGCGCCAGCTTCATGTTGCCGGTGCCGGACGCCTCTTTGCCCGCCGTCGAGATCTGCTCGGAAAGGTCGGCGGCAGGAATGAGCCGCTCCGCCACCGAGACGTTGTAGTCGGGAATAAACACGATTTTAAGGCGGTCGCCGACGCGCGGATCGGCGTTAACCACGGCCGCCACCTTGTTGATGGCGTAAATGATATTTTTCGCCAGCGCGTAGCCCGGCGCCGCTTTAGCGCCGAACAGCATCACGCGCGGCGTCAGGTTCGCCTGCGGATCGCTGACCAGCGTTTGCCACAGGGCGATGATATGCAGCAGCATCAGATGCTGGCGCTTATATTCGTGGAGGCGCTTAATCTGCACGTCGAACAGGGCGTCAGGCTGAACGCGGATGCCGGTCTTTTCAGCGATCCAGCGCGTCAGCGCCGCCTTGTTCTGCTGCTTGATGGCGCGATACGCCGCGCGAAACGCGGCGTCCTCCGCCAGCGGCGCCAGATCGCTGAGCGCGTCCAGATCGTTCAGCCAGGGGCGCGACAGCGTATTGTCGATCAGCGCCGCCAGCGCCGGGTTGCACTGCTGGATCCAGCGGCGCGGCGTAATGCCGTTGGTGACGTTGTGGAACTTCTCCGGCCACAGCGCGTGATATTCCGGGAAGAGATCCTGCACCACCAGCCGGGAGTGCAGCGCCGCCACGCCGTTGACCGCAAAACCGCTGACCACGCAGAGGTTCGCCATGCGCAGCTGCTGATTGTGCACCACCGCCAGCTTCGCCCAGATCGCCTCGTTGCCGGGCCAGCGCGCCTCGACCTCTTTTTTCAGCTGCGCGTTCAGCGTATTGATAATCATCATATGGCGCGGCAGCAGCGCGCGCACCAGGCGCAGATCCCAGCACTCCAGCGCCTCCGGCATCAGCGTATGGTTGGTGTAGGCGAAGGTGCGCTGGGTAATGCGCCACGCCCGATCCCACGAGAGCTGATGCTCGTCGAGCAGCAGGCGCAGCAGCTCCGGGATCGCCAGCGTCGGATGGGTATCGTTGAGCTGGATCACCTCATAGTCGGGCAGCGTCTCGATGGCGCGGCCCGCCTGATGGTGACGGCGCAGGATATCGGCCAGCGTGCAGGCGCACTGGAAATATTGCTGCATCAGGCGCAGCTTTTTCCCGGCCTGATGGTTGTCGTTGGGGTAGAGCACCTTCGTCAGCTTCTCCGCGTCGATGCCCTGCTGTTCGGCGCGCAGGAAATCGCCGTCGTTGAAGCGCTGCAGGTTGAACGGGCGCGCGTGTTTCGCCTGCCAGAGGCGCAGCGGCTGGGTTACGCCGTTGCCATAGCCGACCACGGGCAGATCCCAGGCCTCGCCCTGCAGCAGGAAAGCGGGCTCCCAGCGCGGGCAACCCTCCTCCGTCACCACCTTGCCGCCCAGGCCGACCTGTACGGTCAGCGCGGCATTGTGACGGAGCCAGGGATAGCGGTCGCGTCCCCAGTCGTCGGGCTGTTCATGCTGCGCGCCTTCGACAAAATGCTGGCGGAACAGGCCGTACTGATAGTTCAGGCCGTAGCCGATGGCGGGCTGGCCGATGGTGGCCATCGCGTCGAGAAAACAGGCCGCCAGCCGTCCCAGGCCGCCGTTGCCGAGCGCCGGATCGGTCTCATGCTCCAGCACGTCGCTCAGGGCGACGCCCCAGGCGGCGAGCGCGTCGTCGACCGCCTGATACCAGCCCAGGTTGAGCAGATTATTCCCCGTCAGCCGGCCGGTGAGAAACTCCATGGAAAGATAGTTAACGTGGCGCTGCGGCCCGGATGCGGGCTGCGCAGGCCGTTCGGCCAGCAGTTCGGCCAGCGCGCCGCTCAGCGCCTGCCACCACTGCTGTTGAGTCATCTCCTGCGCGTCGCGCAGGCCGAAGCGTTGCCACTGCCGCGTGAGCGCGGCGGTGAAGCGGGCGTGATCGAAGGGTTGCGAATGCATGTCGTGGCTTCCTGTCAGAACGAAAAGGGATTGCCTGCCAGTTTGCCTGCCGCCTGTCGGGCGCTCCTCCTCCTGCATGAAATTCAACAGGGAGGATAACGAGGGCGGAGAGGCCAGGGTAAATCTGAAAGCGGCGCAGGAGTGTGATTACACTCGCTTTTGTTAAGCCTGCCTTACAGGTTCGCTTGCATTCAGCTAACGGATCCGTGAACGTGTATGAAGATTAATTACGAAGCGTAAAAAAATGATGCGCTGAACGTTAATGGAGAAGCGTGCGCCCATGTTAATTCCCTCGAAGCTCAGTCGTCCCGTTCGCCTTGAAAGCACCGTCACGCGCGACCGCCTGCTGCAAAAGCTCGGCGCTGCAGGCAATTACCGGCTGGTTTTGATTACCAGCCCGGCGGGCTACGGCAAAACGACGCTGGTTTCGCAGTGGGCGGCGGATAAAAAGGATCTGGGCTGGTATTCATTAGACGAGGGCGATAATCAGCCGGAGCGCTTCGCCGACTATCTTATCGCGGCGCTGCAGCAGGCGACGCAGGGCGGCTGCAGCCGCAGCGAAACGCTGGCGCAGAAGCGTCAGTACGTCAACCTCAACGCGCTGTTCGCGCAGCTGTTTATTGAGCTGGCCGAATGGCGGCAGCCGCTGTGGCTGATCGTGGATGACTATCACCACATCGCCAATCCCGCCATCCATGAGGCGATGCGTTTTTTCCTGCGCCATCAGCCCGACAATCTGACGCTGGTGGTGCTGTCGCGCAATCTGCCGCAGCTCGGCATCGCTAATCTGCGGGTGCGCGAACAGCTGCTGGAGCTGGGCAGCCAGCAGCTGGCGTTTACCCATCACGAAGCGAAACAATTTTTTGACTGTCGCCTGAGCGCGCCGCTCGCCTCCGAAGAGAGCGGGCGCCTGTGCGACGACGTGGCGGGCTGGGCGACCGCGCTACAGCTGATTGCGCTCTCGACGCGTCAGGGCGCGGGTTCGGCGCAGGACTCCGCGCGGCGGCTCTCCGGCATCAACGCCAGTCATCTGGCCGACTACCTGGTGGAAGAGGTGCTGGATAATGTCGATGACGCGACGCGCCACTTTCTGCTGAAAAGCGCGCTGCTGCGCTCGATGAACGACGCGCTCGTCGCCTGCGTGACGGGCGAGGCCAACGGCCGCATGCGGCTGGAGGAGATCGAACGCCAGGGGTTATTCCTGCAGCGCATGGATGATTCAGGGCAGTGGTTCAGCTATCACCCGCTGTTCGGCTCTTTTTTGCGCCAGCGCTGCGAGTGGGAGCTGGCGGCGGAGCTGCCTGCGGTGCATCGCGCGGCGGCGCAGGGCTGGATGGCGCAGGGATTTCCCGGCGAGGCGATCCACCATGCGCTCGCCTCCGGCGACGCCGCGATGCTGTGCGAGGTGCTGCTGGCGCACGCCTGGACGCTGTTCAATCAGAGCGAGCTGGCGCTGCTGGAGCAATCGCTCAAGGCGCTGCCCTGGACGATGCTGCTGGAGAACCCCAGGCTGGTGCTGCTTCAGGCCTGGCTGATGCAGAGCCAGCACCGTTTTTCCGAGGTCAACCGCCTGCTGGCGACGTTCGAGCAGGCGTGCAGCTGCGAGATCGACGCGGCGCTGCAGGGCGAGTTCAACGCCGTGCGTGCGCAGGTGGCCATCAACGACGGCAACGCCGACGAGGCGGAGCAGCTTGCCCGTCTTGCGCTGGAGACCCTGCCGGAAAGCCGCCGCTACAGCCGCATCGTCGCCACCTCGGTGCATGGCGAAGTCATGCACTGCAAAGGCGAGCTGGCCCGTTCGCTGGCGCTGATGCGTCAGACCGAACAGATGGCGCGGCGCGACGAAGCCTGGCACTACGCGCTCTGGAGCCTGATCCAGCAAAGCGAGATCCTCTTTGCGCAGGGCTTCTTGCAGGCGGCGTGGGAGATTCAGGAGAAAGCCTTCGTGCTGGTGGGCGAGCAGCATCTGGCGCAGTTTCCGCTGCATGAGTTTCTGCTGCGGATTCGTGCCCAGCTAATGTGGGCGTGGGGCCGGCTCGACGAGGCGGAGCAGGCGGCGCGCGAGGGCATGAAAGTGCTGAAAGGCTATCCGCCGCAGCAGCAGATCCAGTGTCTGGGACTGCTGGTGCAGTGTTCGCTGGCGCGCGGCAATCTCGATAACGCGCGCAGCTACCTGAACCGGCTGGAGAATCTGCTGAACAACGGCAGCCTGCACAGCGACTGGATCGCCAACGCCGACAAGGTAAGGGTGATTTACTGGCAGATGACGGGCGACGTGCAGAGCGCCAGCCACTGGATGCGCCACACCGCGAAACCGGAATTCGCCAATAATCACTTTTTGCAGGGGCAGTGGCGCAACATTGCGCGGGCGCAGATACTGCAGGGCGATCTCACCCAGGCGGAGGTGGTGCTGGAGGAGCTGAACGACAACGCCCGCGCGCTGCGTCTGATGAGCGATATGAATCGCAATCTGCTGCTGCTGAATCAGATCTACTGGCAGACCGGGCGCAAAGCGGAGGCGCAGCGCGCGCTTATCGAGGCGCTAAAGCTGGCGCGCGGCACCGGCTTTATCAGCCATTTCGTGATTGAAGGCGAGATGATGGCGCAGCAGCTGCGTCAGCTTATTCAGCTCAACGCGCTGGAAGAGCTGGAGAGCCATCGCGCACGGCGCATCCTGAATGAGATCAACAAATATCATCGGCATAAATTCGCCCATTTTGACGAGGGCTTCGTCAGCCGGTTGCTCAACCATCCCGACGTGCCGGAACTGATCCGCACCAGCCCGCTAACGCAGCGCGAATGGCAGGTGCTGGGGTTGATCTACTCCGGCTACAGCAACGATCAGATCGCCAGCGAACTCGATGTGGCGGCCACCACCATCAAGACTCATATCCGCAACCTCTATCAGAAACTGGGCGTGACCCACCGCGCCGAGGCGATGGGTCAGGCGCAGTCGATGCTGAAAATGATGGGGTATGTCTGACCATGCTCAGCTGGCGGGGCGCAGCACAAAGCTGCCGTTCAGCATCCAGCGCGCCTGTTCGCTTACCCGCGTAGCCTCGCCCGGCATCCAGGTCGTCACCCGCACCTTGCCGCGCAGAAAAGTGCCTGTCGCCGGGCCGCCGTTTTGCCAGAACGTCAGGGCGTGCTCCGGCGTGAAAGCCATAGCGGCCGCATGTCGGCCGTCGCTGACCACCTCCGCCTGACGATCGTCGATAAAGAGATCGTGCAATACCAGAGTGGCCCGGCCAGCCGCGCCAAAGCGGTAGCTTTGACTCTCTGCCACAGGCGCGATGAACTGCAGCGCCAGTGCCGTGGGCGCATCGCACTGCACCGCGATATCCACATCCTGCGCATCGCCGGTGCGCAGTTCGCTGGCCATCAGCCCGTTTTCCGGTCGGGCGAGAAGCTCGCCGCGCGTCACCGGCGCGTAATTTATCTGCGGGTCGCTGAGCAGGATGTCGCACTCAGCGCGGGCAGCGGATGTCGCCGTTAGCGCCAGAAGAAAAAAGAGGGAATAGTTCATAACACGCATCTCGCGGAAAGGGGAGTATAGAGGCTGTCAGGACGATCAACCCAGGGCGTGGTCAGCGCTATTGCGCAGCGCGTGCCGTCTGGCCGCCGGGCGTAAAGCGTGCCAGCGGGAAGATCGTCGATAAACAGCGTGTTGTCTTCGCCAACAAAGGCGATCAGCTTGCCTGCGCTGTTTTCCACCGCGCTGCCCGGTTCAGGCCTCTCTTCGGCGGGAAAGCTCAGCAGCACGCGGCGCACGCGCCAGGCAGGCATCTCAACCGGTATCACCGCGCCGCGGAACGGCGTCAGCTCGGCGATGCCGCCAGGGATCTGCACATTGTTCGGCAGCGTGTTCGGATTAATTTGCACGATGTTTTTCTGCCAGGGCGTCCAGGATACGACGGCATGGCCGCTGCGGTCGCTCCAGACGCTGCCGGCTGGCGTACGGATTTCGACGTCCGGCTGCGCGCGGCGCAGCGAAATGACGCTGAACGTCTCGCCTACCTCGCGCGGCGTAAAGGTCAGCCCTTCGCTGTGCCACACCGCGCCGCCGCGCGCGCCAAAAGAGAGGTGATTGCTGGCCGCGCTGCGCGATATCCCGCCGCTCAGCTGGCTGTATTTGCTGGTCCAGCTGGCGCTGCTGGCAATGGAAGGCGTTTCATGCGCGCCTTTTTCGCTCGACAGGCTCCACGCAAAAGCCGGGCCGATCGTTTGATCGTAGCTGCTGCCTGCGCGCGCCTCTTTGTCGTTATGCGTTATCCAGCCACGCAGATTTCTGTCGCGGCCCAGCGGAAGGGAAAAGTTAAGGTAAGCGTAGCGATCGTCGTGATGTTGATGCGGGGTGGTGATGCGGTTTTTCTGCACGCCCAGATTGACGTTAACGCGCCTGAAGGTACGACTCCACGCCAGCGTATAGCTTCGCGTATGATGGCCCTGCCAGTTCTCCACGTAAGATCCGTAGAGCGAAAACAGCCCCAGCGCGGAGCGGTTAAAGCTGGCGCCGGCCGCAAACTGCGACCTGATCTGCCCGCTCTCCTCGCTCTCGCTTTCCACGCCCCAGCCGCTGCCAATCGCCCGGTAGCCACGGCTACGAAAGTTAGCCGATGTGGTCAGCGAAAGCTGCTTATTCAGCGGGTAATTCAACGCAGCCTGGTGCGTCACGCCTTGCTGATCCGCCTGAGAAAGGATCTGCGACAGGCTGCCCGAGAGCTTTCCGGTAAGACGCAGCCGGGCGCGCCACGCGGCGGCCTGATAGCGCTCGCCCGCCAGCGCGCCGATCGTCAGCCCGAAATGCGGCGTCTGCAGCAGTCCGGTTGAGGCCACTACCAGCGGCATATTATCCCGGCTCAGACGCAGCCGCCCGGCAGCAAAGGCGGGGCCGTCTTCCGTCAGCGCCGTTTCTGACTGCGCCTGAATGCGCGGGATCCTCTGCTGCTGACGATTACCGTTTTCATCGATGGTTACTAGCGTGAAGTCATCTTGTTGATTAAGGGCCGGCAGCGCGCCCAGCCGATTGATGCCGGCGGTCACCCGATAGGTTTTAAGCAAAATATTTCCCTGCCAGACCTCTGCGCTTCCCGATTGAGGCAGCGATACCGTGAGGCTAACCAGGTTGCTCGCGGCGCGCTCGGGCAGCACCTGTACGCCGGTCAGCGTAATGCCCGTAAACAGGGGATCGTTGGTGATGATCTCCCCGGCCTGCATCACCGCAGCGTGACCGGGGAAAGAGCGTTGCGCATAGCGGTAAAGAGGCGTCAGTTTGCCATGGTTATTGAAGGCGGAGTAATTCTGACCGCTGCGCAGGATCCACTGGCGGATATTGGCGCCCAGCTCTGAGGTCAGCGTTTCGGAATGGCGATATTTCCCCCCCAGAGCCTGAAAGTCATAGCGGCGAAAATCGTAATTCATCATCATCGCGCTGCCGCCGGTCGCATACTGGTTCTCTATAAGCAGCGCGCTGGCAGGAATATGCAGCAGCAGCGTGCTGTGCTCAACCTGTTCCTCCAGGCGGATGCCGCTCCCTTGAGCGGGCTGCAGGCAGGCGGGCTGAACCAGCGTAAACGCGCGAGGATCGATATCCAGCCGGCGCAATAAGGATGCGTCCCAGCAGGGCGAACCGGCATCATCAAACAGGAGTGAATGAATGCCGCTGTTTTTTCCATTGGTGATGAGGCTGACGGGATGTGTTCCCGGCAGAAAATGCGCGCCCGCTTCCAGCAGATCGGTAACAGCGGCGTCATAGCCCAGCGCGGCCAGCATCTGGCGATCGTATTTTTCCGCTGCCGAGGCGCTGACCGCAAACATCAGCGCGCCCAGCAAGAAAAAGAGGTTCATTATGCTGACCGCGTCAGTCGCTAAAGCTCGAGTGACCAGGGCGAGGTCAGAATGCCAAAGCGGGTCACCGGATGCAGCCTGATGCTGCGCGCGCTGCTGATAGCGGAAGACGAGAGCGGAATAGTCAGGGTTTCCTGCGGCAGAATATAGGTTTTGGGCAGCGTCACGGGCTGGTTACCCGGCAGCACCTCGGCCTGAGTGGTTAATCGCACCAGCCAGGGCGTGGGATTGACTATGTTGATCGCGCCTTGCGTGCGCTGCACTTTTAGTCCTGTCCAGGGCGTGGTATTAACAGGCAGCGAAGCCGGGGAAAGAATAACGGGAATATTCTGGCCAATAACGGCGCGAACGCGGTTTTTATCGCCATCCTCAGCGGGAACGCCGATAAAATTAATACGCTGCAGTGTCTGATGAGTGAGTTTAACTCCCTCTTTTAATAACACGCGAATCTGCTGTTTTTTTCCGGGTTCGACGCGCGCCAGCTGCGGCGTAATAATTAATTTATTGTCAGGTTCTTCCGCGATGGTTTGCAGGCTGCTGTGCAGCAATGCGGAACGATCTTCGGTATTCTCGACGCTAATTGTCGCCTCGCGCGTTTTGTCGTCGATAAAGAGCACGGGATGTTCTGGCTTCATGCCTGCCGCAAGAGCATGTGTCACAGAGGCGGTAAATAAAAGGGAGATAAGCGTTAATTTACTCAGCGTATTCATAGCATAACTTTTAATAGGCAGGCCGGCTGGCCTGCGTGTGGATAAAGGGATTATAAATAAACAAGCGAGAAGGTAACGTTGCCGTCTATATTGACCGCTTCGCCGCCAGGATATTTCTCCGCTCTTTTCAGGATAATTCCCGCACGCAGCGTATAGCTGACGTTGGTAACCGCCGCCGGCGCGGTTGCGCTCTCGTCAGACGCCATGGCGAAGTAGCCGTTTTTCACCAGCGGATAGGGCGAAGTGAGTGAGATGGCATGCGGATGCCATGACGCTTTGTCGCTGCTGGTCAGCAGGTTATTGCTGGCAGCGCCATTCAGCGCGGCATTCGTCAGCACCAGCATCATAACGCCAATTTTGTTATTGGCGCTGTCGGTGCCTAACCCAAACAGGCTGTCGTCGCTCAACGAGGTTGACGTGTGCATCGCCTCTTCCATTTCCGCGCCCGTCATCGCGCTGGAAGCGCGGTTATCGCTGGTCTGTATTGCCATGGCGGTGGCCGCATCGCAGGCGACATTAAGGTTGATCGCGCTGCTGCTTTTATCGTTATGCAGCCCGGTCAGGGATGCAGCAGAAATAGGGCCAAAGTCAAATTTTTCCGCGCTCAGCGAAACATTGCACGAGGTCGGAGAAATCGTCCCGGTGACGCTAAGCGTAGCGGACTCCGCCGCATAACCGGTGTAACTTACGGCACCCAGCGCCAGCGCGACGGAAGTAGATAACACTATTTTATTCACAGGAACTCTCCCCTTATAGAATTATTGTATTAATGGGTATCTTTTTTCTGGCTGCGCGCATCAACGCGCAAAAATATTTCCATATCCGCCGATAGCCTTTGTAAATCGCGTCACTCATTTAACAGCGTGACGTTATTCACAGTGTTCGTCAGATAACGATCGCATAATAGCATCGTCTCACCCGCGCACAATTACAGAGATACAGTGATTCGTTTTTATTTGAAAAGCGGCGTAAAAAGCAGGTTAATTGATTATGGCTTGTTAAGAATAAAACAGCGTGAGCGGGATTATATTGCCTGACAGATGACCTAATAAAAAACGTCCCTTTAACTTTTAATCAGTTTATCGCGATTTATATAACCAGCTTAATGAAAAGGCCGGCAATTAACATTCAATCAACGTTAATGCCGGCCTGTTTTTCCTGCACAGCGCTTTTCAGCGCATTAATCAATGCGCCTCGCTGCGCTTTATCGCTTCGCCGTGAGGTAGCGCGTTGCGTTTAGCGTACCGCGGCGGTCAAAACGCCGCATGCCCAGCCATAACAGCGCCGTTGCGAACCAGCCAATAATCCACGAGACGTCATTGCCGGCAAAAATCCAGGTCAATGAACCGTGGTGCAGCGGATTATCGATAAACGGCAGCTGGATCAGCACGCCAGCAAAATAGGTGGCAATGCCCGCCCAGTTCCAGCGGCCGTAGCGCCCGTCAGGCTGCGACAGCGCGGGAATGTCGATATGGCCTTTGGTAATAAGGTAAAAATCGGTGAGGCTAATGGCGCTCCAGGGCACAAAAAAGGCCAGCAGAAACAGCAAAAAATGGGTAAAGGATTTGAGAAAAGCGGGTTCGCTGATCAGCGCGATGCCGCAGGAGATCGCCACCATCAGCACCACGAAGCCTATCCGTCCGCGCCGGCTCAGCGAGGTTTGCCGGCTGAAGCCGGAGACGATGGTGGTCAGCGACATAAAGCTGCCGTAGGCGTTCAGCGTGGTAAAGGTGATCTTGCCGAAACAGATAGCAAAATAGATCACCGCCGCCATCGTGGCGCTGCTGCCCAGGCTGACAATATAGCCCACCTCATTGCCGGAAAAGGCGCTGCCCGCGATAGCCGCGACGATAACGCCCAGCGTCATTGACGCCTGGGTGCCGAGCACGGTGCCGAAAAACACCGCGCTGAACAGGCGTTTCGCGGAGACATCCTGCGGCAGATAGCGTGAGTAGTCAGAGACGTAGGGGCAAAAGGCGATCTGCCATGACGAAGAGAGCGACACGGCGAGTAAAAAGGTCGAGAAGGCGAAGTGGCGATTCTGCCAGAGCGGCGCTAAATCGTGGGTGGAGAGCAGCGTGACGAACAGATAGAAGAACGCCAGCACCCCGATGACGCTGGCGACTTTGCCCAGCTTGTGAATAACCCGATACCCCAGCACCGCAATCACGATAATGATCAGGCTGAACAGGATCATCCCGGCGGCGTTATTAATATGCAGCAGCTTCGCCATCGCCTGCCCGGCCAGTACCGTGCCGCTGGCGGAGAAGCCGATATACATGATGCACACCAGCACCAGCGGGATCACCGCACCGAACACGCCGAACTGGATGCGGCTGGTGATCATCTGCGGCAGTCCCATTCGCGGCCCCTGCACGGCATGCAGCGCCATCACCGCCGCGCCGATAATCTGGCCGACGAACAGGCCGATAATCGACCAGACCACATCGCCGCCCAGCACCACCGCCAGCGCGCCGGTGACGATAGCGGTAATTTGCAGGTTGCCGCCGAACCATAGCGTGAACTGGCTGAACGGATGACCATGCCGTTCGCGTTGGGGAATAAAATCGATCGAACGGGTTTCAGAAAGCCGCTGGCTCTCGCCGCCCGAAGGCGCTGCTGCAGGAAGTTCCGCTGACATAGTTTCCTCGCCAGGTTGAAGTGTTAATTTTTATCTGCCCTTTGTTAACTGTTGCGACGCTACATGTATATACATGTACGGATGTTGTCATGCCGTTTTAAAACTTACAAGCTGGCGGGTCATTGGAAATTGTGATGGCGCTGGCAAGCCTGCCACGACGAAAGAGAGAAAAGCGCGCGGGAATATGCTACATAAGCGCAGTCTGCCGCCGCGATAAAAACAGCAGGCGAGAAGAACGGGCTAACCTGCAGGAAGCGCAGGATTTACCCGCAAGATTATTGTATAGTCCGCGCTTTTTGGAGGTTTCCCTTGCTTAACGCATCCACGCGCCTGAACAAATACATCAGCGAGAGCGGAATCTGTTCGCGCCGCGACGCCGATCGCTACATCGAACAGGGCAACGTGTTTATTAACGGCAAACGCGCTGCCGTCGGCGCACAGGTTTTTCCGGGTGACAGCGTCAAGGTAAACGGCCAGCTGATTGAGCCTCGCAGCGAGGAGAATCTGGTGTTGATCGCGCTGAACAAGCCGGTCGGCATCATCACCACCATGGAAGAGGGCGAACGCGACAACATTCGCGACTTCGTTAACCACAGCGAGCGCATCTTCCCTATTGGCCGCCTGGATAAAGATTCTCAGGGGCTGATCTTCCTTACCAACAATGGCGATCTGGTCAATAAAATCCTGCGCGCGGGCAATAACCACGAGAAAGAGTATGTGGTCACCGTCGATAAGCCGATCACCGACGACTTTATCGCCGGTATGGGCGCAGGCGTGCCGATGCTCGGTACGGTCACCAAAAAATGCAAAGTGGTTAAAGAGTCCGCGTTTGTCTTTCGCATTACGCTGGTGCAGGGCCTGAATCGTCAGATCCGCCGCATGTGTAAGCACTTCGGCTTTGAGGTCACGAAGCTGGAGCGCACGCGCATCATGAACGTCAACCTGAAGGGCATTCCGCTGGGCGAATGGCGCGACCTCACCGACGACGAGCTGGCGGAGCTGTTTAAACTGATCGAAAACTCCTCGTCAGAAGAGAAGCCCGCAAAGAAAAAGACGCCCGCGAAAAGCAGTGCGGTGAAAAAGCCGGTTATCAGCAGCGCGCCGAAGAAGAACGAGAAAGGCGATGACCGCGCGGGCAACCGCAAACGCTTTGTCCAGCCAGGACGCAAAAAGAAGGGACGTTAAAGCCTGCGCCCGCCCGGATAGCCTGACGGGGTCGCGTCAGGCGTCTTCAGATCGCCCGCCGTGCGCGTCGAACCACGGCGCGCAGACGTCAAGATGGTGGTTCGCCAGCGCAACCGCGCAGCGGCGGGCGGCCCCCGGCGCGGAAAAGCGGCTCAAAGCGAGCCAGCACCGCCTGTCGATCGGGCAGTGCCGCCTGCTCTTTTATCCCATTGATTAAAAAGCTTTTTAGCGCTTTTGCGTAATCCATGATAGAGTAGACGCAAAAAAATCACGCTCATCTCTAGACGACCGGTCTAATAAATACTATCTTAACCCCATGAACAGAGTCGCTCACAAACACAGAGAAGACATCCGCGAGCATATCCTGGAGACCGGCCAGCGCATTATGGCCAGCAAGGGGTACTCGGCTGTCGGCCTCAATGAAATTCTGACGGAAGCAGGCGTGCCGAAAGGCTCGTTCTATCACTACTTCGGGTCGAAAGATGCCTTTGGCGTCGCGATGCTGGAAAGTTACTTTGATAGCTATCTGGCGAATATGGACGAGACGCTGGGGCGGCCTGGCTGCACGATGCAGCAAAGGCTGATGCACTACTGGCAGCAGTGGCAGGATACGCAATCTTTTCAGGAGTGTCAGGGCAAATGCCTGGCCGTTAAGCTGGGCGCCGAGGTGGCCGATCTCTCGGAAGCGATGCGCCATACGCTGGAAAAGGGCACCGCCGGGATTGTGGCGCGCCTGACGGACGCCATCGAGGCGGGCGTCGCGGAAGGATCGCTGCGCACCGAAGAGAAGCCGGCCGTGGTGGCGGAAAGTCTCTATCAGCTCTGGCTCGGTGCCAGCGTGATGGTCAAGATTGTACGCAACAAGCGGCCGTTTGAATCGGCCATGGTGCTGACGCAGCACATGCTTAACGCTGCCTCCTGACGGGGCGGCAAATAAAAAGTCGGCAGCGACTTTTTTTATCAGCAGAATCTAGACGACTGGTCTACTATTTTAATGACACCTTTACCAAGCGGAGAGCAGACATGAAAGTATTAATGGTTTTGACCTCACACGATCGGCTGGGCGACACCGGACGTAAAACCGGCTTCTGGCTGGAAGAGCTGGCCGCGCCTTACTACGCCTTTAAAGACGCTGGCGCCGACATTACGCTGGCCTCGCCGCTGGGCGGCAACCCGCCGCTGGATCCGAAAAGCAATGAGCCTGATTTCCAGACCGAGCTGACCCACCGCTTCGAGGCGGATGAAGAAGCCAAAGCGCAGCTGGCGTCGACGGTACGCCTGGAGAGCGTTTCCGCCTCCGACTTCGATACGGTGTTCTACCCTGGCGGCCACGGCCCGCTATGGGACCTGGCGGAAGATCAACACTCTATTGCCCTGATTGAAAACTTTATTGCAGCAGGAAAACCGGTTGCGCTGGTCTGCCATGCGCCTGGCGTGCTGCGCCACGTGAAAACCGCGGCGGGGCGTCCGCTGGTCGAAGGTAAAAAAGTCACCGGCTTCGCTAACAGCGAAGAAGAGGGCGTCGGCCTGACCCATATCGTGCCTTTCCTGGTGGAAGATGAGCTGATCGCCAAAGGCGGCCTCTATTCCAAAGGCGAAGACTGGGGCTCTTATGTCGTGCAGGACGGCCTGCTGATCACCGGGCAGAACCCGGGATCATCGGCGGCAACGGCGGCGCAGCTGCTGAAAGCCTTAGCGAAATAATCGCTGATCCTGCGGCGGCGCGCCTTCACCCTGGGCGAGGGCGCGCCAGCCGACTTCTTGCTATTTTCGCCCCGGAGCGGTTGGCTTTAAATCACCGTAATTTGCTTTTGCGCCAGCAGTTGCCTCATCTCGGCATCCGGCTCGCCGTCGACCACCAGCGTGCTCGCCAGCGTCAAATCGCCGATGGCAAACGCCGAGGCTGAATTCATCTTCTCCTGCGACACCATTACTACGGTTTCCGAGGCGCGCGCCGCCAGCGCCCGTTTAATCCCCGCCTCTTCATAGTCGCCAGTGGTTAACCCGGCGCTCTTGTGTACGCCCGTGACGCCCATAAAAAAGAGATCGGCGTTGATGCGCGCGATGGACTCCAGCACCGCCGCGCCTACCGCCACGACAGAGTGACGATAGAGCAGTCCGCCAAGCATAATCACCTCGACCAGAGGCGAGTCGACCAGCGCCACGGCAATGCTCGGGCTGTGAGTGACGGCGGTAAACGCCAGATCGGCAGGCAGCTGCCGCACCATCGCTTCGGTGGTGGTGCCGCCGTCGATAATCACGACCTGCCCGGGCTGAATAAGCCTGACCGCTTTTTGCGCAATAAGCCGTTTTGAACTGATTTGCACGTTTTTGCGTGTTTCAAAAGAGGCCACCGCCGCTGACACCGGCAGCGCGCCGCCGTGTACGCGCTGCAGCAAGCCTTCCGCCGCCAGCTCCCGTAAATCGCGCCGTATTGAGTCCTCTGAGACGGCAAAGCGCTGGCTCAGTTCGCTGGACATCACCTGTTTTTCCGCGGCGAGTATCGCCAGAATCTCCTGCTTGCGCTGGGAACTCAGCATAAAGAAACGCCTTTGTTTTTTCTTGATGTTGCACGATTATGCATGATAGCGTGCTTTTTGTCATCTTCCTGAGGAGAAAACATGCAGCCGAACATACGCCACCTGCGCGAACAGGTGTTATCCGATAACTGGTACACGCTAAAGAAATATACCTTTGAACAGCAGCGCGCCGACGGCAGCTGGCAAGAGCAGAGCCGTGAAGCCTACGATCGCGGCAACGGCGCCGTCATTCTGCTCTACAACCGCGCCCGTAAAAGCGTGGTGCTGACCCGCCAGTTTCGCCTGCCGGTCTATATCAACGGCCATAGCGGCTATTTGATTGAGGCGGCGGCTGGCCTGCTCGACAACGCTTCGCCCGAGACGCGCATCCTGGCGGAGGCGGAAGAGGAGACGGGCTTTCGGGTTACGCATGCGGAGAAGGTGCTGGAGGCCTATATGAGCCCGGGCTCCGTTACGGAAAAACTCTACTTTTTCATCGCTGAGTATCATGACGACGATCGGCGCGGCAAAGGCGGCGGGCTGGCGGAAGAGGGCGAGGATATTGAAGTGCTGGAGTGGCCTTTCGCCCGCGCGCTGGAAGGGATCCGCAGCGGCGAGATTGAAGATGCCAAAACCATCATTTTGCTGCAGCACCTGGCGCTCAGCGCCGTTTTTGAGAGGGAATGACAATGCTGATTTTAATCGCGGGTCCGGTTCGCAGCGGCACGCACGGCGATCCGGCGTTGATTGACGCCAATCTGGCGAAGATGAACCGCATGGCGCTGGAGGTTTATCAGCGCGGACACACGCCGGTAATTGGCGAATGGCTGGCGCTGCCGCTCGCCGCCGCCGCGGGCTCGACGCGCATCGGCGACGAGATCAGCGAAAGATTTCTCTATCCGGTCGCGCATCGCTTAATCGCCTGCTGCGACGCCATTTTGCGCATGCCGGGCGCGTCGCAGGGCGCCGACAACGACGTGCGCCTTGGCGAGTCCCTTGGGCTGAGGATCTTCACCTCGGCAGAAAGCCTGCCTGCCGTCGAAGCGTAGCAAACAACAGCTTAGCCGCCGGACGGTGCGGCGGCTAAGCGTAATACGTCAGACAGGAGTTAGTGACGGATTTGCTGCAGATCTTCTTCGGACAGGCCGGTCACTTTCATCACTGAAGCCACGTCCATACCGTTTTTCAGCAGGTTCCGGGCGATATTGAGGCTGGCTTCGCGCTCGCCAGGCTGGCGGCCCTGGGCCAGGCCTTGTTCCAGCCCTATCTGCTCAAGCTGTTGTGCAAGGGTCATCAGTTCATCCTCATGCTGCGGCACGCGCTGTGCCAGTTCACGGATCATCGCTTTCGCGTCCGGCGTTTCGCCAGCCTGGAGCATTCAGCACGTGCACATAGCCGTCGCCGCGGCTGGTTTTCAGCGAGTAAAGCACGTCGCTGTAATAGGGGCGAAGGTCATCTTCGACGAAACTGCCGGATTCCAGCTTCAGCGTCGAGAGATCGCAAATCGCCAGCAGCGCGGGCGGCAGATGCAGCGCCATAAAGTCGCGCGCCGTTTCGGGGTGCGAGAGAAAGGTTTTAAACACCGCGTCATGCGGGGTCGGCGTACTGTTCTTGTGCATCCTGATGCGCCTCATACCAGCTGAAATCCGTGGCGCGCATAGTATCACAAGGTTCCGGCCCTCATCAGTACGTCACACAGCCAGAACGATCCGCTCATCACCCTGGCGAAAAAATATTTTCCGGCAGCGAAACTTTTCCGCAACAGCGGCCGAACCTCTGATTACATCCCTCAGGCACGTCGCCTGATTGCCCACGGAGAAGAACGAGATGCCAATGAAAAACAACCTGAAAACGCTGGCGGCCGCCACGCTACTCGCCCTGAGCCTGCCTGTCGCCTCGGCGTTCGCCGCGCTGCAGGTCGGCGACAAGGCGCCCGATTTCAAACTCGACGCGGCGCTGGCCGGTAAAGCAACCACCTTCTCTTTGCAGCAGGCGCTGCAGAAAGGGCCGGTGGTACTCTATTTCTTCCCGGCGGCCTTTAGCGCGGGCTGCACGCTGGAAGCGCACGATTTCGCCGAGGCGACCGACGAATTCAGCAAGCAGGGCGCGACGGTCATCGGCGTCACCGCGGGCAATACCGACCAGATTGCGAAATTCTCGCAGCTCGAGTGTCGCGATAAGTTCACCGTTGCGGCCGATCCCGGCGCCAAAGTGGCGGCGGAATACAAAAGCACCATGGAATATAAAGGGAAGACCTTTTCCGATCGCACCTCTTACGTGATCGCGCCAGACGGCAAAATTCTGCTCAGCTACACCGATAAAAATCCGGATGCGCATATCCAGAAGGCGATGGACGCGGTGAAGAAATATCGTCAGGCTAATCCTGCCTGATCCCTGAACCAGGTGAAATGATTATGCTGACAGCTATCGCCGCCGCGTTTCTCGGCGGCCTGATACTCAATCTTATGCCGTGCGTCTTCCCGGTGATTTCGCTGAAGGCGCTGAGTTTGATCCGCCATCACGATAAACCGGCGCACGCCCGCGCCGAAGGGCTGGCGTTTTTGCTGGGCGTGGTGGTCACGATGCTGGCGCTGGTGGCAGTTCTGCTGCTGGCGCGGGCGGGCGGCGCCTCGGTCGGCTGGGGCTTTCAGCTGCAGTCGCCGCTGGTGATCGCGCTGCTGATTCTGGTGATGCTGGCCTCGGCGCTTAACCTTTTCGGCCTGTTTGAAATCGGCCTTTCCCTGCAGCGGGCTGGCGAGGTGGGCGGCGATCGCGGCGGGCTAATGGGTTCGGCGCTCACCGGCGCGCTCGCTATCGTCGTGGCGACCCCGTGCAGCGCGCCCTTTATGGCCAGCGCTGTCGGCTATGCGCTGACGCAACCGCCTGCCGTCAGCCTGGTGATCTTTATCGCGCTGGCGCTCGGATTCGCCGCGCCCTTTACCCTGATCTCCTTCTTCCCGCTGCTGGCCCGGGTGCTGCCGGCGCCCGGCGCCTGGATGATTACGCTGAAACACGGGCTGGCTTTCCCGATGCTCGGCGCCGTTGGCTGGCTGATTTGGGTGCTGGAACGCCAGGCGGGGTCGGCGGCGCTGGCGGCGATCCTCGCCTGCTGCCTGCTGCTCAGTTTTGCCGCCTGGTTATATGGCATGGCGCAAAAACGCCGTATGATGGGACGCCGCCACTGGGCGCTGCATCTGACGACGGCGGTTTTCCTGCTGCTGCTGGTGCCGCCGCTGATCAATCTGAAAAGCGCTGCCGCGCCTGAAGAGAACGCCGAGAGCGCCGTGGCGGCGGCGGCCGTCGCCTGGTCGCCGCAGAATGTCGATGCGATTAAAGGCCAGGGCAAGCCGGTGCTGGTGAACTTTACCGCCTCCTGGTGCATTACCTGCCAGGTCAACGATCGCACCTCTTTATCAACTCAGGCGGTGAAAGCGGCGATGGCGCGCACCGACACCATTTATATGGTCGCGGACTCCACGAAATATAATCCGGACGTCGAGCAGGCGCTCAGCGATTTCGGCCGCGGCGGGCTGCCGCTCTACGTGGTCTATCCGGCAAACGGCGGGAAACCGGTGGTGCTGCCGCAGGTGCTGACGCCGGGCATCGTTATTTCGGCGCTGGAACAGGCCGCTGAACGCGGAAAGAAAACGTGAACGGGTGAATGATTGATTAACCTCTTAGCCGGGCGGATGTTTCAGCCTTTAAGCGCGGGCGATGCCCGCCACTGACGCGCGCGCCCAGCACTGGCCTCTCTTGATGGCCCGCGCGCAGGCTGGCGATAAAGCCGCCTATAACCAGCTTCTGAAAGCGATGGTGCCCGCCATCCGCGCCCTGGTGCGCAAAAAAATCGCCGACGACGCGCTGGTGGAAGATGTGATTCAGGAGACGCTGCTGGCGATACATCGGGTGCGCCACACTTACGATCCGCGCCGTCCCGTGCTGCCCTGGGTCGCGGCCATCGCTTCTGCCAGGGCGATCGACGCCCTGCGTCAGCGCGGCCGCCAGCATGAAGTGCAGGACGATGACGCCCTTCACCGCCAGACGACGGAAGCGAACGAGGCCGATGTGGGCCAGGATGCGTTAAACGACTGTTTAGGCGCGCTGCCGGCGCGCCAGCGGCAGATCGTCGAGTCCGTTCACCTGCGCGAACAGAGCCTGGCCCAGGCGGCAGCTGAGGCCAATCTTTCGCTTGCTGCGGTCAAATCGCTTTTGCACCGCGCAATGCTCAACCTGCGTAAATCTGGAAGTGGCAAGCATGAGAAATCATGACCAACTTATCGAACAGCTCAGCGCGTCAGCGCAGCCGGTCAGACGCGTCTGGCCAACGGCATGGCGCGTGACTGGCTGGATCGCGGCGGCGCTGCCCTGCGGCGCGCTCGGCAGCTGGGCGCTGCACAGCCGCTACACCGACTGGTCGCAGCCCGGCGCGCCGCTGGCGCTAGCGGCCTTGCTGTTATCTTTTATGCTGGGCGTCGGCGCTATCGCCGGGGCCTTTACCCTTAGCCTGGCGGGACGCAAGCCGCTCGCGCTGCGCTACCTGCTTTTGCCGGCGCTGGCCTGGCTGGCGCTCAATCTCGGCAACATGACCGCCGCGCAGGCGCTTGCAGGCGCAGGGCGCTTTGGCGAAGGCATTCACTGCTATCTCTTTATGCTGTGCGCGGGCCTGCCGATGATAGTGATTTCGGTGTTCAGCCTCTGTCGCACCCGCTCGATCTTCCCGACGAAAAGTCTGGCGCTGGCGGGATGCGGCATCGCCTTTATGTCGTCGATGCTGCTGTCGCTCTGTCACGACACGCAGCTGCATATGATCGATTTTCTCATGCATCTGGCAGCGGGCCTGACGCTGGTTGCGCTCACGGTGGCGACGGGACGCCGCTGGGTTCGTCTGGGGGGCGACGCGCGTCTCTGACCCCCGCAGGTCACCGCGCCAGCGCATAAATGGCGTCGAGGCTCTCTTTGAAGCGCGCCGGCTTATGGTGCGTTCGATTCGCTGTACGGCGTTTTGAGAGCGGGAGAGAACAGATGCGCGATCCGCCAGGATCGCCAGCACCTGCGCTTTCAGCTGGGCCACGATCAGACGCCTCAGCGCTAATTTATCTTCGACCGACGCCACGGTAAGTTCAAACATCGCGTTCAGGGGACAGACGATAGTCCAGCCGGCGGCGTCCGGGTTTATTTCAGGCAGCGCGCGCACGTTGGTGGTGATAACGGGACAGCCGCACGCCTGCATTTCCAGAACGGAAAAGCCATAGGTATCTTGCCAGCTAGGCAGCAGCCCGACATGGGCGCGCTTAAATATCGCGATCAGATCGTGATTAGGTCTGGACGTCGCGTGAGTAAAGATATTATATCGCGTCAGCGATTGTTCAATTTCTCTGTAAAAAGATGCGTCATCCTGATATTTGCCGTGGGCGAAGTTAACCCTATTGTTAAGGTCGCCTGTTATATTCACCTCGACGTTCTCAGCATTAATTAACCCTTCTTTTGCCAGTTCGCTGAAAGCGAGCACCACCTCGGCGCCGCCTTTGCGATAAAATTCATTACCGACAAAGGTAAAAATCAGCTTTTTGTCAGGCGTATCGCGCGGCCCGTCATAAAGCACCGGCTGCGGAGGATGCAGTTTGTGCATTTTAGGGATAATAGCCGCCGCCTCATCAGGGAAAGCTTCCAGCAGTTTTAGCTGAATCTGTCTTGCGGCTTCCGACATCGCCACGATCGCCACACACTGCGGCGCGGCGACCAGCTTAAGGGCTTTTTTCAGTTCAGGATTAGCGAGTTTGGGAACGCCAGGCACCGGCAGAACGCGCGGCAGCTCGGTTTCAAAGGTGGCGACCCAGCGCTGTCGGGTCTGGGCGACCTCGTTAAACAGGTGGATAATCTGGGTATCCGCCGGCATAAGGAAACGGAAGGGCCAGAAGATAAATACCTTATTAGTATGCGCCAACTTCTGTCTTATTTTATTGAGGTAGAGCCATATGTTTTTATAACGAAAATCAAGGTAGGTATACTGCTCGTTAACGATAATGTTTCTTTTTTCCGGGTAGCCGCGCCCGCTCACTATTATTTTCATATAAGCTCCTGATAAAAATCCGGAAGCAACAAGTAATACGCTGAAAAAAGCACGCTCAGGTGAAGTGATTATATAATCTCGCCTTGTTTAATTCTGCCAGCAAATGAAGCAATTCGTCATTATAGGAACATTCCTTTTTTGATTTAATTTATTTAATCTTTATTTTTTTCGCCATCGCGTTATCACTATTTATTATCAGCTAAGCCGGTTTCAGCATTTGTCTTTTTTAGTTACATCGGGACGCTATTTATTACTTTTTACTTAACGCAAACTGATTTATTTATTAGTAAATGTTTTTTATACGTCTTCTCCGCTGATGGCAGCGCAGTGCGTTGTTTAGCTGGCCGGTCATTCCTGTTTTTTACGCAACCTCGCTTTCCGTGCCAGGCTTAAACGAAGCGGGGTCTGTCCCCGATGACCTTAAACTTATTAACGAGGATGTGTATGACGCTGCGATCGCTTCAGGCGCTCTGTCTGGTCAATTTTTTTATGGCGGACGTGCGGGACGGATTAGGCCCTTTTTTGGGTATTTTCCTCACCGAACATCACTGGCGAGCGGATGATATCGGCTGGGTGATGTCTGCCGGCGGTCTGGCGGGCCTGTTCGCCACTCTTCCCGCCGGGCTGATAACGGATGCGACGGGCCATAAGCGCCTGCTGCTGATTGTCGGCTCGCTGATCATCACCGTGTCGACGCTGCTGCTCTGGTATTTTCCCGATTCATGGGTCACGCTTTTTTCGCAGATCCTCACCGGCCTTGCGGCGGCGTTTATCGCCCCCGTGCTGACCGGCATCACGCTTGGCCTGACCGGGCCAGACGGATTCAGCCGTCAGATGGGCCGTAACGAAGCCTTTAACCACGGCGGCAACATGACCGCGGCGATTATCGCCGGGATCTCCGTCGCCTGGTGGGGAACAGGCGCCGTCTTCGTTTTGATGACCGCCATGGCGCTCTGCGCGGGGCTTTCAGTGTTAGCTATCCGCCATGAGGATATCGATCATCGCCTGGCGCGCGGATTAAGCGGCGATGACCACCAGCTTGCGGTGCCCAGGCTGTCGGTTATTCTGCGCAACCCCGCCATTATCATCACCGGATTAACGCTGCTGCTGTTCCATCTCAGTAATGCCGCGCTGTTGCCCATGCTGAGCATGCGTGCCGCCGCAGCCCACGACGGGACGATGCCTGCCGGCGTTTATGCGGCCGCCACCGTGGTGATTTCGCAGTGCGTGATGATCCCGGTAGCCCTGTTTGCCGCCAGCCGCGCGCAAAAGTCGGGTTATTCAATACTGATTACGGCGGCGCTGCTGGTGTTGCCGCTGCGCGCCGCGATCGCCTCCGCCTGGCCGGGCGCCCTGGGGATGATCCCGGTTCAGATACTGGATGGTCTGGCGGCCGGGCTGCTGGGCGTGGCGGTGCCGGGCTATATTGTTAACGTGCTGGCGGGAAGCGGACATACCAACGCCGGGCAGGGCACGATTATGCTGATGCAAGGGGCGGGCGCCGCGATGAGCCCGGCGCTGGCGGGCACCATTGCCGCGCACTACTCCTACAGCACGGCATTTGCGGCGCTGGGCGTTATCGCCCTGACGGCGCTGGCGCTCTGGTGGGCAGGCGGCCGGTTTGAGCGAAGAAGCGATAATGCTGTACCTGAGAGAGGCGAATAATGCGCGTTTTTAAGGGAAACAAGCAGTCGCTGCCGGTACGCTATTGTAAAAACTGCAAAAAACCGATGACCTGGCGTAAAAAATGGGAAAAGTGCTGGGATCAGGTGCAGTACTGCTCCGAACGCTGTCGTCGGGAGGCAAAGCGTGGCGCGGACGTTAACCAGGAGTGATGCCGAGACGCGTAATGGTTACTTTTCACGCAAAGGTGCAACGGTTTCTCAACAGAATGACAACGGGAGTCGTATTACCCTCTACGGGCGTAACATTGCGACTATGCTCATCGGGCTGCTTATCGGCAATGTGCTGTTAATTCTTATGAGGATAGCGTTCAAATGCGTAAACTGTCGTGTTTAGTGATCACCCTGGGCCTGCTGATGTCGGTCGCCTCTCAGGCTGAAGCGAAAGGCTGCCTGAAAGGCGCAGCGGTCGGCGGCGCGGCCGGGCATATCAAAGATCATGCCGTCGCCGGCGCGGCGGCGGGCTGCGCCGTAGGCCACCATATGGCCCATAAAAAAGAGAAAAAGGACGCGGAGAAGAATCAACAGCAGGCGCAGTAAGCGGGGTTTCAGGGCCGCGAGCGCGGCCCTGAGTTCGCCTTCATCTTAATCATTCAAAAAACAGGCGATTGCCGGTCAAACGTTCGGGATGAGGCTGGTAGCATCAACGACAACGTCGCCTGTTAAAACCTAAACAAATGCAGCGCCGCCGTTTTTAAGTCTGTACGAGGAACTTCTCGATCACCGCCTCATTGGGTTCGACGCCCAGGCCTGGCTCGCTCGGCAACCATGCGTAACCATCGGTGATGCGTACCGGATTTTTCGCCAGCGAGCGGCTGATTTCACCCGGCTCCACGCAATACTCCATCACCAGCGCATTCTCAATCGCACACAGGAAGTGCAGTGACGCAGCGGTATTAATGTCGGTGGTGAAGTTGTGGTTGCACACTTTGCGCCCACGGCTGTGCGCGTAGCTGGCAATCTCCATCGCCTGGGTAAAGCCGGTGCGCGTCAGATCGATTTGCACGATATCGATGCCGCCCTCATCGATCAGACGCTGGAAGCCCACCACGGAACACTCTTGCTCGCCCGCGGCAATATGCTGCTGGCACGCGGCGGACACCTGGCCGTAACCGGCATAGTTATCGGGGTGCAGCGGCTCTTCGATCCAGAACAGGTTAAGATGTTCATAGCGCTGACCGCGGCGCACGGTGGTTTTAGCATCCCAGACATGGCCGACATCCAGCATCAGATCGATGCTGTCGCCCATTGCGGCGCGCAGCGCCTCGAGATAGCGCAGGTCCAGCGCCTCATCGGTGCCGAACGGCTCCCAGCCAAATTTCACGCCGGTATGGCCGGTGTCGATAGCGTGTTTCGCACGCGCTACCGTCTCGTCCACGCTGTACTGGAACATATTGGAAGAGTAGACGCGCATCTTGTCGCGCATCGCGCCGCCCAGCAGCTCAACAATCGGTTTGCCAAGCGCTTTGCCTTTAATGTCCCACAAGGCAATATCAATCCCGGCCATCGCCTGTAATACCGCGCCGCTGCGGCCGTAATAAATAGTGGCACGGTGCATTTTCTTCCACAGACGACCGGTTTCCAGCGGGTTTTCGCCAATTAACAGCGATTTCAGACCGGTGACCATAGTGTGTGAATAGGGCGCTTCAATAATGGCTTTGGTGACATAGGGGCTGCCATCCACTTCGCCCCAGCCGGTAACGCCCGCGTCAGTGGTGATTTTAATAAGCAGCGCGTCCTGAGAGCTGTCTGTACGCTGCTCAATAACCGGCAGGCGCAGATAAAACGCCTCAACGTTGGTGATTTTCATCATGGTTTTCCTGGTAGAAAGGCAATCAACAAGGCATCAGCCCTCAGCGGAACGCTGCTGCCGGCGCTGGGTAATTAACGTTTCGTAGTCCACATCCAGGGCCTGAATGCGGATATGGTTTTCAATCTCGTCGGTCATCTGCGCAATATCGCCCTCGGCGAACACGTTGATCAGCCGCTGGTGTTCTTCAATGATGTCGCTCATTGATTTACCCAGGGTGGAGAGGCCAAAAATCACCGTGAGCTGGCGGGCAATCGACTCCCACAGGTTGCTGAGCACCGGGTTGTGGGCAAAGCTGCACAGCGTGCGGTGAAAGTCGGTGTCGGCCGAGGCGAAGCCATAGACATCATCGCTTTGCATCATGATTTGCATCTGCGCCACGCCCTGATAGAGCCGCGTAAGCTGCCCGGCGCCATTGCGCCCGGCTTCAATCGCGCGGCGGCAGGCCAGCGTCTCCAGCGGGACGCGCACATCGATAATCTGCTCCAGCCGCTGATGGGAGATCTCCATCAACCGGATGCCTTTGTACGGCTCGCTGGTGACGATGCCCTGACTCTCCAGAATGCGCAGCGCTTCACGGATTGGGACACGGCTCATGCCGAGCCTGTTCACCAGATCCGGCTCGACGATGCGGTCACCCGGCAAGATCAGGCCACGCGACGCGGCGCTGAGGATCGCGTCAACGGCGTGGTCAACTAACGTGCGTGGGCGCGCCGCTTGCCAGCTCTCATCACTGAGGGTGTCTGACGCCAGCGGGGCGCTCGTTTTGCGGCGAAGGGGGGTGGGTTTTCCTGCCATGGCTATTGTCCTGTTGCTGCCTGTCGGGTCACGAACTGTCCGAAGCCAGGTTCAACCTGCATCTGGTCATCCTTGTACACCGTGACGCCACGAATAAGTGTGCGCACCACTTTACCCTGACAGCGCATCCCTTCAAATGCGCTCCACTTGCCCAGCCCCTGAAACTTTGCCCCTTCCACGATCCAGCTCTGCTCTGCGTCATAAAACACCAGGTCGGCGTCAAAGCCAGGGGCAATCGCCCCTTTTTTCCCCCACAGCTGGAAAGCCTTGGCCGGGCCGCTGGCGGTCATGCGGGCAAACTCGGTGAGCGGCAGCCCGCGATCGAGATGCGCCGCGCTGAAGAGCATCGGGCTCAGGGTTTCCACGCCGGTTAACCCCATGCCCGCCTCCCAGATGCTGGTTTCACCCGCCTGTTTTTGCGCAGGCGTATAGGGACAATGGTCAGACGCGATCATGTCGATATCGCCGCGCAGCAGCACCTGCCACAGCGCGTCGACCACCGGACGCGGACGAATCGGCGGGCCGCAGCGCGCGTTCGGGCCAATGCGCACCAGATCTTCCTCGTCCAGCAGCAAATAGTGCGGACAGGTTTCGAAACTGGCGCGCACCCGCGCTTTTGCAGCAACGATGGTTTCAGCGGCGCGGGCGGAGCTAACGTGCACGATGTGGCAGCGGGCGCCGGTCTCTTCCGCCACCGCCAGCACGCGTCCCACCGCTTCAATTTCGGCAATTTCCGGGCCAGCCTGCGCGTGCGCGCGTATGTCTTTACGTCCGGCGCGGCGCAGTTTCGCGACCGGCGCCAGTAAGGATGTCGTGGTTTTCCGCATGAACGCCAATCAGGCCGTCAAAGGTTGCCAGCTCGCGCATTGCGCGCAGCAGACCATCGTCATCCAGCCGCGGCAACCCTTTTTCGTCGGTCGCTTCGCCGCTGGCCGCGCCGCTGCAGAGAAAGGCTTTAAACGCCAGCGCGCCCGCCTGATCCAGCGCGGCCAGCTGCGGCAGGTTTTGGCCATCGAGGCCAGCCCACATGGCGTAATCCACCGAGCAGTTTTCTTCCAGCCAGCGCCGCTTGGCGATAAAGTTTTCCAGCGTGGTGGCGGGCGGCAGCGAGTGCGGCATCTCAACGATGGTGGTGACGCCGTGGGCCGCCGCGCCGCGCGTTCCCTCGCGCAGCTCCTGCTGCGGAAAGTCGTGGGAGCCGGTGAAATGGGTATGCACATCGATAGCGCCAGGCAGAATAATTAAGCCCTGCGCATCCAGGATCTCATCCACGCCGTCACTCAGGGCGCCTGGCGCCAGCACGCCGCTGATTTTGCCGTGTTCAATCAGTAAATCGGCAGCCTCTGCGCGGGTTTCCATCACCACGAGGCCATTAATAATCAAGGTTTTCATCTTTCTGCTCCTGCCTGCGTCACCAGCGCCTCATAGGGCACGGGCTGAGAAGGATCGAGCCAGCCGATATCACGCAGCAGCTGGCTAAAGTGGTTGAACTCGGCCTGCGGGATCTGGCTGTCCGGCGCGAAAACCTGGGATTGCTGATAGGCGGCTAATCCGGCGATGAGCGCATCTGACGGGTAGCCGGGATAGTAGCGCTCGACGTACGTTGCCAGCTCGACGGCCTGATGCGACGCCATCCACGCCAGCGCCTGATTCACGGCGCGCGAGAAGGCGGCAAACGCCTCGCTCTTTGCCACCAGCACGTCAGCACGGGCGATATAGGCGCTCCAGGGAACCTTGCCGCACAGGGTGGCGAGGCTGGCGACGCTGCGTAACGCGCCGGCGGCAATGGCCGGCGCCAGCATATGCATGGCATGCAGCGCATAATCGACGTCGCCAGCGGCAACGGCTGCGAAATCCTGCGCCTGGTCGCCGCTTCCCGCGATCACCTCTACCTGATGCTGCAAACCGTGCTGCGCCAGCAGCCAGCGAAAGGTGAGCGTGGCGGTGCCGACGTTGCCGACATCCAGCACGCGCTTGCCGCGTAAATCATGCAGCGTAAAGTCAGGCTGCGCCTGCGCGGCGGCGAGGAACCAGGGGTTGGCCGCCACCGAAGCGCAAAAGCACTGCAGCTCCGCGCCGTGCTGCTGAAAATGCTTCATCACCACCATGGGCCCGCCCAGCGTCAGGTCGGCATCGCGGCGCAACACGGCCGGCACCTGGCCGCCCTGCACGGTATGACCGCCCGAGGCGCTGGTGGTGAAGGTCACCTGCAGCTGTTCGGCGGCGAAGAAGCCGAGGCTGTCGGCCAGATAGTGGGCGCAGTAATAGATGCGTGATTCGCTGGCATCGCCCTGGTTGAAAATCAGCTTGTACATCAGTTGCCCACCTCGCTGACAAAGCTGCCATTCAGTGCCGCCATCTCGCTGACGCCACACCAGTGGCTGACGGCGGTTATTTCATTGATCCAGCCGGAAAGCAGATCGAACACCGCGCTTTCACCGCCGGCGGACAAGGCGCTGACGACCGGCCGCACGCTGAGTGATAAGGCGGCGCCAAGGCAGCGCGCCACGACCGCATCGCTGCCGCAGCGCACGCCGCCGTCCAGCAGCAGCGGCAGACGCGTCACGGCCTGTAGATCCGCGAGCTGATCCACCGGCGTTGCCCAGCGCGCACTCTGACGCAAGCCAATATTGGAGACGATAAGGCCGCTGACGCCATGCTGCGCCGCTTGCGCCGCGTCGTCATAGTGCAAAATACCTTTCAGCCACAGCGGCAGACGGAGCGCGGCACAGTGTGCGGCCACGTCGTCAATCTGCTGCCAGCGCCACACCGGAAAGGCGGGCAGGGCGGCCACGCCCGGCGCTGACCCGCCGATGGTGCGCCAGCCGCGCTGTTTTAATGCGTCGCCAACCGAGAATCCGCCAGGCTGCAAACCCGCTACGGGATGGACCGGCGCAAGCACGGTCAGTACGATATGCTGCATCCCGGCCTGCGCCGCCTGATCGATTAACGCCTTAATTCGACCCACGTCGCCCGCGGCGCGCAGCTGCAGCCAGCAGCGGTCATAGGCCGCCCCTATCTGTTCCAGCGGCGTCACGGTCTCCTCGGAGATCACCAGCGGCAGCTGCAAACGCCTGCAGGCGCGCGCGATGGGCAACAAGCCCTCTTCATGGAAGAGGCGATCGCCGGCAAACGCGCCGACGCCGAGCGGCGCCGACCAGCATTGAGTGAGCAGAGCGGTCTGGGTGCTAATGGTCGAATTGCCCTGCAAAACGCGCGGCAACAGGCGATAGCGACGCAGCGCCTGCTGATTAGCGTCAGGTTCGCCAGCTAACGCATCGGCCGGCTGGCCCTGCATATAGCGAAACAGGGCATCGCCGAGACGTTCGCGCGCCTGGTTATCATGCATGGACATGCCGGGCCTCCGTGGCGTTTTCATGTTCAAGGAAGGTGGCGAAAGCGGGCGTTTTCGGGTTCTGCAAAATCGCCGGCGGGCCTTCTTCAATCAGGGTGCCGTTCTGCAGAAACACCACGCGGTCCGCCACGCCTGCCGCAAAGGCAATATCATGGGTGCTGATGATCATGGTGATGCCGGTTTGCGCCAGGTTACGCATGGTCTGATTCACTTCGCGCACCAGCTCGGGGTCGAGCGCGGAGGTGGGTTCGTCGAACAGCAGAATTTGTGGCTCCGCCGCCAGCGCACGGGCAATGCCGACGCGCTGTTTTTGCCCGCCCGATAGCTCATGAGGCAGAGAGGCCGCGAAATCCTGCAGTCCCACCATTTTCAGGGCGCGCAGCGCTTTGGCGCGAGCGATCTCCGGCTGAGCGCCCTGTACGCGCAGCAGAATACTCATTACGTTCTCCAGCGCCGTCAGGTGATCGAACAGGGCGAAGTGCTGAAACACGATGCCGATACCGGATTTGGCCCGGTTAGCCGGCAGATGCCGCGCCGCCAGCGCGCGGCCGTTTTCGTCGCTGCCCATAAAGTGGCCTTCGGTCTGGATGGTGCCGCCGCTACGCGGGGTGAGCGCCAGAATCGATTTCAGCAGGGTGCTTTTGCCTGAACCGGAGCGGCCCAGCAGCACCACCACTTCACCGCGACGCACGGTAAGCGACAGAGACTTCAGCACCGCCTTGCCGGCGTAATCGACGCTCAGCTTGTCCACAACCAGCACCGGCGCGGCGGTTTGCGTATCCCAGCGGCGCTTCGGCAGCTGCATCGCCATCACCTCGGCGTCCGACGGCAGCTTTGCCAGACGGGCACGGGCACGGCGCGCCCGCTCATCGAGGTTATAGAATTTCTCCAGCCACCACTGACCGCCAGCCAGCAGCGTAGAGAGGATCAGATAGATGCCGCCGGAGGCCACCAGCACCGGAATAAAGAGGAAGTTTTGCGACACGATCGCCTGGCCGCGCATGGTCAGCTCATTAACGCCCACGACAGAGGCCAGCGAGGTGGATTTCAACAGGCCGACCGTTTCGTTGCCCATCGTCGGCAGAATGGCGCGCAGCGCCTGGGGGATCACCACATGGATCATCTCTCTGGTGCGCGAATAGCCAAATGCCTGCGCCGCCATGCTTTGATCGCGATCGGTGGCCATAATGCCGCCGCGGATGATCTCCGCGCAGAAAGCCGTTTCATTGATCATCAGCGCCAGCAGTGCGCTGGTGAAAGGGCTGAAACGCAGGCCGAACTCGGGCAGGACGTTGTAGAGCAGGATCAGCTGTAGCAGCACAGGCGTGCCGCGCAGCAGGTAAATGTAGATTTTTACCGGCACGCGGATAAACCAGTGCTTCGAGGTACTGGCTAACGCCAGAAAAAAGCCGATCAAAATGCCGCCCGCCAGCGCGCCGACCAGCAGCTGCAGGGCGATGACGGCGCCTTCCCACAGGTAGGGGAAGGTCAGGTACTTAAGAAAATCATCCAAAGCGTTATCTCCCTCAACGTCATCAGCCGGGTTGCGCGCGCTGCGGCAACCCGGTTGATCGGGCTGAGTTTATGCATTAGCCGCGTTCAACCACCGGACGTTCAGCCGCGCTGCCCTGACCCCAGTAATCCAGCAATTTCTTCTGTACGCCGCTCGCCTGAATCACCTTCATGGCATCCAGCACCGCGCTGCGCAGCGTGGCGTTGTCTTTGGCGATCGGGAAGCCGACCATGATGGGCAGGTCGACGGTGAAGCCGCTTTGCAGCGTTTTATCGGCTTTGGCGATGGCGATGGCGGATCCCGCTTCGGTCAGGTAAATGTCCGCACGACCGCTTTTCACTGCCTGGATACTGTTATCCGTGTTCTGTACCATCAGCATGCTGACTTCCGGCTTGCCCGCGGAGGCGCATTTAGCGCTTTGCTCCGGCACCAGCTTGTTGGCTTCATAGGAGCCCGCCGCGGCGGCCACCGTTTTGCCGCACAGGTCGTCTACGCTGCTGATGTTTTTAGGATTGCCTTTTGCCAGGATAGAGCCGTCCTGCACCTGCATAGAGGCCACAAACGCGATCTGTTTCAGACGCTCATCGGTGACATACAGCATTGGGCCGATATCCGCGCGACCGCTGGCAATCGAGGTCAGCAGGACGTTGAACGAACCGGTCTGATAGCTGTGTTTTGCTCCCAGACAGCTGCTGATGCGCTCAAACAGCGAGGGATCCAGACCTTCAATAATGCTCGGGTCTTTCTCTGACGGGGCTTCAAAACCTTTGGTGTAGCCGCCAAGGCCCACCACCAGATCCTTGCCTTTCAGCGAGGGATATTTGGTTTGCAGCGCCTTGCACTGCGCCATCGCCGCAAAGTCGCTGGCTGTAGGCGTAATGGGATCGGTGCTGGCGGCGTGGGCGCTGGAAAGGCCCGCCAGCAGCGTGCCGGTGATGCCAGAGATGAACAGGGCGATGCGGGCAAATTTCATAATAAGGCTCTCCTGGTGCGGGTGAATGTGTAAGCGATGACCTTGTGTTTTATGAACGTCTTACGGTTTTTTTTGCTGCTGTTACGTCAGTACCCTTTTGCGACATCAACCTGGTTGCGCAGCGGCTCGCCACTGCGGTAACGCACCAGATTGTCGATAAACACCTCCAGGCATCCCTCCAGGTAGGCGCTGTGATCGTCGAGGCTGCAGTGCGGCGTCATTACCACGCCGGGCGTGTGCCACAGCGGATCCTCAACGGGCAGCGGCTCCTGCGGATAGACATCCAGCACCGCGCCCGCCAGCTCCCCGGCGCACAGTTTTTCGCGTAGCGCCGTGTAATCAAATACGCCGGCTCGTCCGACAATCACGACGCCCGCTCGGGCCGGTAATAGATCGAGGCGGCGGCGATCGAACAGCATGTCCGTCTGCGGCGTCAGCGGCAGTGTTGATACCAGCATGTCCACCTGCGGCAGCACCTCGTCGATAGCATCCGTGCGGATGCAGCGCGCGACATCGGCCTCACACTGGCCGCTGCGCGTAACGCCGATCACTCGGTAGCCCTGCGCGGTCAGCAGGTTGGCGGCGGCAGCACCAATGCCGCCTACACCGAGCATCAGCACAGTTTTGCCGCGCGCGCAGCCACCGAACGCTGGGCGCCACAGGCGCTGAGCCTGATCCTGTATAAAGCCCGGAATACCAAAGTTGAACATCAGCGCGGCCATCAGGATGAACTCCGCGCCCTTCGCGCCGTGGACGCCGGATGCGTTGGTCAAGGTCACGCCCTGCGGCCAGTACGCCAGCCACTGCTCAACGCCGGCCGACATCACCTGTACCCAGCTGAGACGCGGCGTGCTGAAGGCATCGAGCGCCAGCTTGCGGCCGCTCCACAATAGATCGCAGTGAGCAAGGAAAACCGCAGTTTGTGCTGGATCGCTGTTTTCCGTCAGCGTGAAATGGCTACGCAGTTTTGGCTCTGCGTCCAGACGCTGTTGCAGCTTTTCCCGTGACAGATGCAAAGCACGCGGGGCGCTGGCGTCATTTTCGATATGAATATGCATTAGCGCATCGCCGTGACTTCCATCTCGACCAGCAGGTCGGGATGGTTAAGCTGAATGCCGACCGTAGCGCGCGCCGGGAAGGGAAACTGGAAGAATTCGCCGTAGGCGGCGTTCATCTCGCTGAAGGTGCTGAGATCGGTGAGGTAAATCGTCACGCGCACCACATTATCGAAGCTCATCTGCGCTTCGCTCAGCAGCGCGCCGACGTTCTTTAAAACCTGGCGCGTCTGGCTGGCGATATCGCTGCCGGTAATCTCGCCGCTCCAGGGATCAATCGCCACCTGACCGGAGATAAACAGCATGGGTTCATGCAGCACCGCCGGGGAAAGCGGAGCCGGGCCCATTGGGCGGTCGGCAGCATCTATTCCAGGGTAGGTAATTACGCTTTTCATGGTGAAATCCTGACGGGATAAGTTCACCGCAATTTCGTATACGATCTGACCTGTGTCAACGTGATAAATCTCCAGGACAGGCTGATGTGCGCTTTTTTGGCTGAATGTTGGGTGGCTAATTGAATGTGTATATTATTGATATAAATGAAATAATAATGTTTTTGAATTTCTTGTTTAAAAGCGCAATCCCACCGTATACGATTTTCGTATACCTGACAGTCAGGCTGATTTCCGCGCCAGATTTGTATATGCCGTGCCGGAGTTTGCTCATAACTGAGTTAATCTGAGATCAGTTTCATGAGAGAAGAGGGATGAGTAGCCGGAAAGGGGTTTGAAGGGACGATCGCGCATCTCATTTAACATAAATAGCATTATGCGAATAAATCCTTCATTCAACCTGAGCAATAAAACCAGCCTCGCGCTCCTGCGCAGCGCGACTCTTCGTCGCGCTGAGAAAGCGCCAGCCAGATCTTTGTTTGTTTTTTATTATTCTGGTATTGCTAAAGCATACAACCCTCCGAAATGTTAACTTCCAGAGGGTCAGTGAGTGGCTTTTTTCAGTAGTTTCTAGTAACTGCAAGTGCTACACCTTCTCCTCCACCGATGCACAATGCAGCAATGCCTCTGAATCGATTGATTTTGAAAACACTACGCCAAATACGGCTTTTTTAATAACCCTGATAATTGACCTTGTCCAAGTAGCACACCACAAATGGTGATAACTGAACCAATTATCTGAATGCTACCAGGTACCGTCCCTGAAAACATCTGTACCAGAATGGCAAACAGTGGAACAAAATTGAAGAACACTGATGTTTTGCCAGGCCCCCGAATAGAAACACCAATTACCCAGAATAAATAGGCGAGAACAGAGCCTGCAATTCCCATATACAACTCTGCCAGATGACTCGCTATTGTTGCTTCAGTGAGCGAACTGAAAGGTTGCTCACAGCTAAAGGCTATTGCTGTAAGGAGCAATGCACCGAACAACATTGTCCAGGCAGTAGTTTCCAGTGGAGTCGATTCCGATACCATTGCTCTGGTTCCAACAGTATATACAGACCAGCCGAGACTACCGACAAAGATAATAATATCTCCATAAGAAAAATTTAATGTCCCTCCTGTTAGTATTTCTCCATTTGATATCACCATTGATACCCCAAATAAGCTTACCACCATGCCTAAAACTCTTATTAATTGTGGCTTTTATTGATTATTGCCTCAAGTAAATTGGCTGAAATCGGTGTTGTGGCCATAATCAATACCGCTGTAACTGGACTGGATGTCTGTAAGCCAACAAAAAGCGCGCCGTTAAACCCTGCTACACCAATAGCGCCGAGAAAGATAAATGCCACGATATTCTTTTTTAGGGAATTATATGTCACTAATTTTTTAAAAAACATATAAATGAAAATTGCCATCACCGCTATAAGAAAACGTTCAGCTGATGCTGACCATGGTTGTATAGAAGATATTGCCACTCTGGTAGCCTGAAAATTGGACCCCCAAAAAAAAGTTGCCAGTAATGATAATAATGCCGCAGTTTTCGGAGAGACTTTCATTCTATTTTAATCCTCATTATTCTGATACCATAAAGGAGCATCGAGTCGCATTGAATTTTGAAGCTGAATATGCAACCTTATGACCTTCTTTTAGCAAACTCTTCACAATAGCAGCGCCTATTCCACCACCACCGCCTGTTACCAAAACGTTTCTTTTTAAAGTCATTTATATTATCCACCTTATCATATTAAGAGTAAGTATTTGCCAGTGATTGCAAGCAACAATTAATTGCCTTTTATTCAGGCAATCAAAAAGCATAATATGCCGCAATATTATCTTCGCTACACTTGTCGTTCCAGGCATGTATAATAGATACACACTTGATGGCATGAAAATAGTTAAATATGAAAAGTGAATTTTCATTTGTGAAAAATACAATCTCCAGGAAGCTTATCTGGGATGATATTCATATGTTTCTGGCCGTTGCTCATTCAGGCACTTTAGGAAATGCTGCAAAGGCTCTTGGATTGGGTATAGCGACAGTGGGTCGTAGGGTTGAGCGACTTGAGAAATCACTTGGGCAGCGACTTTTTGTTCACCATCAGTCGGGTTATAAATTAACTGCCGAGGGTAAAGCTCTCTTGCCTCAGGCAGAAATGATTGAAGCATCTGTGGTAAGCCTTTTATCCCGAGCTACCGAACCAAAAGAAATTGCTGGTTCTGTACGCCTTGCAACCACAGATATGCTGGCCAATGAACTTATTTTACCTGCGCTATATCAGTTGCAAGAGAGTCATGCATATCTGAACCTGGAAATAGTTACCGACAGTAAAATCGTTAACATTCATCAAGTTGACGCTGATATTGCATTACGACTGGTGAAACCAGAGCGGGGCAATGTCACCGTCAGAAGGCTAGGGGTGATGGGATTTGGACTTTATGGCAGTAAAGAGTTTATCGATAACAATAAATTCGCTTCACAGGAAGAACTTTATACACAGGGGCGCTTTATCGGCTGGACAAAACAACAATCACATCTGCCAACGGCAAAATGGCTTAAGGAAAAACTAGATGGTAAGCCTCTCATTCTGGAAACATCTTCCCTGGCCTCTCATGTCGCAGCAGTGGATGCCGGTGCGGGCATTGCCTTGCTCCCTCATTTTGTGGCTAATCGCCGTGGCTTAGTTTGTCTTGATATCCCCTCTGATATCGACTATCCGCTATGGCTGGTTACCCACTCTGATTTGTCTCATACCCCCCGTGTGCGGGCCGTTTCTGAGTTTCTTACGAAACTGGTTCATTCGAATACAGACATCCTTGCTTTTCCTGTCACTTATTACGAAGGCTGGTCGCAGACAGGCAATGAACTTGGTACCTAAAATTCAGAGGTGAGTGCTTATATGAAACTGAAGGCTGAGAAATGGCGTACCTGGTACTTGATGCAGCCAGGAATAACTTAATTCACATCATTGATGTTTTCATCAACCCCGTCGATGTCACCGGCACAGGCGATAAAAAGGCCATACATGGCCAAGGAGGCATATTTAACTTCAGCGCTTTTTTTTCTCTGTTTACGGGTGGAGACTGCCGCCGGCACCCGCAGCTCGTCCTTTATGTCGTGAAATTTTTTTAATATTTTATATAAATTTTTAACGAGGCATAACCATATAAACCTCACATTGTTAGTACTTTTAAACTGTACGACATCCAGTATGCGATACTGGTTGGCGAAATTCTCGCGCTCCGCCATAGAGTCAGGGTCTGCCTTTTGATACGAGTTATAGCCTGCTTCTGGAATACCCCCTTTCGCGAAAAAAGCGAATCTCCGCGATTAAGCAACGCGGTAATTGCAACTCTTTATAATAATCAATCTTACCGTCGATGAAACGGATCGCGAACCTTACCCCGTCACCTGCGCCACCGCTTTGCGCATGTCGCCGGTCGCCGCTGCATCAAGCGGCGTGACCAGCGCATAATTGTAATGTTCATCGCTCCAGTACTGCGCCATCACATCCTCCGCTTTCCGCTCGCCGTGCGGCAGCTTAACCGGACTGAGCGGTCGGATATACCAGGCGACGCGGGTGCCGTGCGGATCCTGATAGATCACCAGCGCCGCCGGGCCCTGCGCGGTGGCGATCAGGCGTGCGCCGAGCGGTTTAAAGCCATACTGCTCCAGATTAGGCGGCAGATTGCCGTTAATAAAATAGCGCCCGACCCAGCTCGCCAGCTCGTTTTGCTGGCTGGCGACCACGTCCATCGGCGTCAGCGTCGCATTGCCGAACAGCTTATAGGCCTGCACCGCATCTTCCATCGGCAGATGACCCGCCATCTGCGAATCTTTCAGCTGCCAGCCGGTAAAGCCGCCGACGCTAAGGGATAAAACCAATACGCAGGCAAGCGCCAGTTTTCGCTGCCGCTGCTGCCGCGCGCGGCGGCGAAAAGCGTGCGGCTCCGGGGTTTCCAGCGTCTGCTGTTGCTGGTGCATCGCCTGTCGCAAAAGCTGCATCTCATAGCGTATCTCCGCCACGCGGCCGGCAGCCTGAGGATCCTCCGCCAGATAACGCTCGACGCGCCGCGCGGTGGCGTCGTCGGTTTCGCCATCTATCCAGGCGTGCAGCTCCTCTTCATCGGGTTTCATTTCAGTCTCCTCAGCGGTAACGGCTTAACCTTACCTTCTAATTTATCATGCAGCAGTTTGCGCGCCCGGGAGAGACGCGACATCACCGTTCCCAGCGGGATATCCAGCGTCTCGGCCGCCTCTTTATAGCTCAGCCCCTCCACGCTCACCAGCAGCAGTATGACGCGATAATCGGTCGGCAACGTCGCGAACAGCGCCAGCGTATCGTCTGCAATCGCCATCGACTCGGTCGAGCTACTTAGCGCCTCCTCGCCGGTAAAAAAGGCGAGAAGGGTTCGATAGCGCTTCCGCCGCCGCTCGCCGTCGATAAACTGTCGATAAAGAATGGCGAACAGCCAGGCGCGCAGGCTCTGCTCATCCCGACTCTGCGGCGTTCGCGTCAATGCCTTGATTAAACAGCTTTGCACTAAATCATCAGCGCTATGCGGGTTGCGAGTCAGCCACAGCGCGAAGCGTTGCAGATGCGGCATCACGTCCCGGATCTCTTCATCGGTCAGCTGTGACACAGGCTTTCCTCAGCGTTTGCGGGTTCCCGCCATACTGTTAAACACGCCGTCGCGCAGCACCAGCGCATGCAGCAATGCCGCCGCCAGATGCGCCATAATAGTCAGGAACAGCAACAGCGCGACGATGGAATGCAGCGGACGCAACAGCGCGTACCAGTCGTTATTCACCGGCACGATGGCCGGCAATACCCATCCGCCGCCGAGAGTCACCGGATAGCCCGCCGCCGAAAGCATCGCCCAGCCAATCAGCGGCTGCGCCAGCATCATCGCATACAGCGCCCAGTGCGACAGGTGCGCCAGGGTGCGCTGCCAGGCGGGAATCGAGCCGGGCAGCGGCGGAATGGCGGTATAAAAACGCAGCCACAGCCGAACCACCACCAGCACAAATATCATCAGGCCCAGCGGTTTGTGAATCGCCACCAGCAGGCCGTGCAGCGAGGAGACGGTCGACACCATCGCTACGCCGATAAATAACATAGTCATTATCGCCAGCGCCATTAACCAGTGCACCAGACGCAGCGCGGGATGGAAATAAGCTACCTGTTTCATAATGGGTGACCTGCCTGTTCAGACTGTTCGCGGGTGCGCTGGTTGTAGGATTTGGCATAGGCTGCCGAGCGCGCATTCAGTAAGGGATCGTCGGAGGCGGCGATGCCATCGGGTAAAATCAGCGGATCGTAGTTGATATCGTTGCACGGGCCCTGCTGCTGAGGCAGCGTGCGGGTCACCACCAGCGTCCCGGCATTAATGGTCCGGCGATCGGCGGGCCAGACTTTCGACGCGTCGTTACCTGTATCGCCCGCGCCCGCCAGGGTCACCATCAGATCCCATTTCAGCGGCCCGTTCGCCAGGCGCTGCGCAAGATCCTTTTGCAGGAAATCTTTGTCGGTTTTCTCTTCCGCTGTCTCAGGCTGACGGGGCGTTTGCGCCACCATGCTCCAGCGCACCAGATGCTCAGCGTTGGCTTTGTCGATAAAACGGAACGCATTCAGGCTATTAAAGCTGTCGCTGCTCCAGCTGGATGAGGGCACGTATCCTTTTATCCAGGCGAGAAAAGGTTTGATTTCCGGGTGCTGAAGCACAAAAGCTTTCATTTTGGCCGGATCGGGTTTGCCGGTGGCCGGATCGGGCCGCGAAGCGACCTGCTGATCGTAGAAGCCCTGCACAGTGGCAACCGGGAAGAACGGAATCGCGTTCATGCCGGTACGCCACTGCTGCCCGTCCGCCTGCTGAAACAGCAGCGCCATACTGCGCACCGGAACGGCATAATCGGGCGCATTGGGGTTGCCGCCGGCGATGGCGAAACGCCCCGTTACCGGCGTCGTTGCGCCCTGCGCGAACAGCGGCGCGCGCGAAAAGGCGCTGGCGTTGCCGTTTGCCGTAAACTTGCCGATGACGCACACCCCTTTGGCGTGGTTGCGGCGATATCCCGGATGCTCGCCGCCAGACTGCTGTAGCGTCGTTACCAGCTTATCGGCGGAAAGCCGCTGCGGCGTCAGCCAGCCGCCGGCCCATAAAAACACGATAATCAGCGCCAGCGGAACCGCGCCGACCAGCGCGAGGCGCGCGACTTTCTGGCCGGTGGAAAGTGGAGAGTTCGTCATAGGATAGGATCGCCTGTTTGCAAAGAGCGCATAAGACGAACCAGCAACAGCTTTATTCCCGAGGAGTGAGATTTTTTTTTGCGGCGGCGGGGAAGCCGCTCAGGCTGCCGGTAACAGCGAGAAAAACAAGCGGAGCCCGATCATGCCGACTCCCGCACCACCAGTTCGCCGCTCAGCAAGATACGCTGCCTGGGCAAGTCAGGATCCCTGACGCTGCTGATAATCAGCTCTGCCGCCTGCCGTCCGGTTTCCTCACTCGCGGATGAGACGTAGGTTAAGGAGGGAGAGGTAAGATTGACCTGCAGCATATCTTCAAAGCCCATCAGCGCCACCTGCTGCGTCAGAAACAGATCCTTGCCCAGCGTGCGTCCGACCTGATGGATACCGCTGATGGCGCCAATCAGCGCCGTCGACGAATGACAGAGCAACGCGGTGATGGTGTTGTTTTTTTCCAGCAGCTGGCGCGTCGCCAGGCTCGCCGCAGAGGTATCATCGCTGCAGGCAGGCGCGAACTCGTCCTTGTGCACAATGCCGTTTTGCAGCAGGCTGGCTCGCAACCCCTGTAGCCGCTGTGTCCGCAGCAGCGAATCCGCCTCGCCGCCGATATAACCGATATTACGATGGCCGCGATCCAGCAGATAGCGCGTCGCCAGCGCCGCAGCCTGGCGATTGTCGCGCATCACCAGGTTGCACGTTTCGCTGATCAGCGTCTGCGAGACCACCACAAACGGCAAGGGGCAGCGCTGCAGCCGCTCCGGCACGGTGGGATTCACGGTGTCGGACGTCAGGTAGATAATGCCCGCAACGCCCTGCTGTTTAAACGAAAGCAGGCAGCGTTCCAGGCTCGCCTCGTCATCGTGCGGCTGCCCGAGAAAGAGCATAAAGCCCTTTCTTTCAAGTTCCTTTACCACGCTCGCCATCACCTTAACGGTATAGCTGTCGCTGAAGTCGCAGAGGATCAGCCCGATCAGATTAGAGGTGCTGGCGCGCAGGTTGGCGGCGGCGACGTTATGCACGTAACCCAGCCGCTGGATAGCGGCCTGAACCTTCTCGATAGTCGCATCGGAAATCTTGCCTTTCTGCCGCAAAACCAGCGAAACGGTAGAGACCGATACGCCAGCCTCTCTGGCCACATCGATGATGCTGACTTTTTTCAAACCTGCTCCTGATAACAATCCGATCCATTATTCCAGCGCCCTCTCCCGCCGAAGCCGGAGAGAGCCGCTGCCTGCTATTTAGCCATCATGGTCGACATCGTCTGCGCGATAAACTGCGCGCGGGCGCCGAATATCACCTGAATGCCCGTATCGCCGACAAACACCACCCCGCGCGCGCCGACGCCGTTCAGGCCATCTTTATCGACCAGCTCGCTTTTCACCACCTCAAGCCGCAAACGGGTGATGCAGGATCCGACAGTATTGATATTTTGCGCCCCGCCAAGCAAGCCGATAATTTCGGTGGCAATGTCGTTGTCCGATTTATCGTTGATATTCGCCGTCACAAGGGTGCGGCCTGGCGTTTTGATATCAAAGCGCCGGATAACATAGCGGAAGGTGAAATAATAAATCAGCCCCATTGGCACGCCGATGATCACGGCGTTGAGGAAGTTAGTCTGATAGCCGTTGAACGAGGGCAGAATGCCGAAGGAGAGGTAGTCGATAAAACCGGCGGAAAAGGATTTCGCGATATGCGCATGCATCAGATACATCATCATGTAGGCCAGGCCCGCCATGATGGCGTTAAACACGTAGAGGATCGGCGCGACAAAGATAAAGGTAAACTCAACCGGTTCGGTTATCCCCGTCAGAAAGCAGGTGAGCGCGGCGGAAAAGAGGATGCCGGCGGCGATTTTTTTATTGGCCGTTTGCGCTTCGTGATACATCGCCAGGCAGGCGGCAGGCAGGGCAAAAAGCATCAGCGGAAACTCGCCCTGCATGAACTTGCCGGCGTTCTGATAGGAGTCGCTGCTAAAGGATTTAACCCCCTCTTCCAGCATCTTAAACCAGATCGTCTGATCGCCGTGGATCACCTGGCCGGCGTGCGTAGTGTAGTCACCGAACGAGTACCAGAAAGAGGGATACCAGATATGATGCAGCCCGAGCGGAATTAACGCGCGCTCCACCAACCCGAAAATAAAGGTGGAGGCCGCCTGATTATCGCCGTTCACCACCACCGAAAGCGCATCGATGCCCGACTGGATATGCTGCCAGATATAGGGCAGCAGCAGCCCCATCAGAAAGGAGAGGCAGGCCGTGGCGATGGCGACGAAGCGCTTGCCCGAAAAGAAGCCGAGGAACTCAGGCAGCTGCAGCGTGTGAAAGCGGTTATAGCACCAGGCGGCCAGGATGCCGCAGAGCAGACCGCCAAACACCCCCATCTGCAGCGTGGGAATGCCGACCACCATCGCATATTTCCCTCCCTGCGACGCCATCTCCGGGGTAATGCCCATCACCGTGCCGATAGTGATATTGGTAATAAAAACCGAGACGGCGGCGGAGAGCGCCGCAATGCCTGACTCAGACGCCAGCCCGACGGCGGAGCCGATGGCGAACAGCATCGGCAGGTTATCGAAGATAACGCCGCCGGCGTTCATCATCAACGGCAGATGGAATTTGTCGCCGAACGCCAGCAGCAGGCCAGCGGCTGGCAACAGCGAGATGGGCAGCATCAGCGCGCGGCCAATCATCGATAGTTTGGATAACGACTTTATCAATCCTGAGAACAGACTCATGCTGCTTTCCCCGATTTAAGACCCTGGATGACAGGTTTTAGGTGCTGTTATAAGTGGTAGAACGTTCTACCCATCATTCGAGAAGCCTGTTCAACAGGCAACTGATATTTGCCTTTCAGCCAGAGGATTTACTGATATTTTTGAAGTGGATCGTAAAAGCTCACCCATGAGATCGCTGCGCTTCAGGCGGCGCGCTTTTCTGGTGCATTGCCCTGAAATCACTCCCCGCCATGGCTTTTTGCCTTCGCCGCCATTTTCAAGCTATTGATAGAAATAAATATTTTTTTCTGGCACACAACTTGCTTGACTCTGTCAGTCAGGCAGCGCGACAGACAATCTGAGTTTGCAACAATAGCTGGCTAGGGTTCCGGTTCACCTGAGTGAATGTCTGGTCCGAGAGCTGGCGACCTCTGCGAGGTTACACGGCGGGAAAAAAGCCCGGGAGACAGCAGCACCTTTTGGTGTCGCGCTGCCCCTGCTTTTTTTGTCTCCACCAGAGGTCAATGATGAAAAGATTTCCGTTGCTCCGTTCGCTCGCGCTGTCGCTGGCGCTGCTGACCACCTTCCCCTCTTTCGCCGCGGTAAAAAAAGAGTTCACCGTCTGCTGGACCATCTATGCCGGCTGGATGCCCTGGGGCGCCATCAGTAACGAAAAGATTATCGATAAATGGGCCAGTAAATACGGCATCAAAATCAACATCGTCCAGCTCAACGACTATATCGAATCCATCAATCAGTACACCGCCGGTCAGTTTGACGGCTGCACCATGACCAATATGGATGCGCTGACCATTCCGGCGGCGGGCGGGGTTGACTCCACGGCGCTGATTACCGGCAGCTACTCGGATGGCAATGACGGCATCGTGCTGAAGGGCGCCGGCAAGACGCTGGCCGACCTCAAGGGCATGGATGTCTACCTGCCAGAGCTTTCCGTTTCTCACTACCTGCTGGTTCGCGGGCTGGAAAAAGCGGGCCTGCAGGAGAAGGACGTCCGCGTCGTCAACACCTCGGACGCCGATATTGTCTCCGCCTTCGGCACGGACAGCGTGCGCGCGGCGGTGGCCTGGAACCCGCAGCTCTCCGCGATCAAAAGCACGCCGCAGACCAGCGAAGTCTTTAGCTCCTCTCAGGTGCCGGGCGAACTGATCGACATGATGGTCGTCAATACGCAAACCCTGGCGGACAATCCCGCGCTGGGCAAAGCGCTCACCGGCGCCTGGTTTGAGATGATGGGCAAAATGCAGGCGGGCGATGAGGCCGCGCTGAGCGCTATGGCCTCAGATGCCGGCACCGATCTGGCAGGCTACCGCGCTCAGCTTAAAACCACCCATCTGTTCTGGACGCCGGCCGAGACCCTGCAGTTCGTCGCCTCCGCCGATCTGCCGAAAATAATGCAGCGCGTGGCGCAGTTCTCTTTTGACAAAGGCTTGCTGGGGCAAGGCGCGCAGAGCGCTGACGCCATCGGCATCCGCTTTCCCGGCAACGTTACCCAGGGCGACAGCAGCAACATCAAACTGCGCTTTGACGACCGCTTTTTGCAGATGGCGGCCGCGGGCGAACGCTAACGGCCGGCGAGGGAGAGACGCATGCGACACATTAACCGTCATCCACGCCAGGGCATGCAGATCATGCTGATGCTGCTGCCTTTCGTGTTGATTGCCGCCGCGTGGTTTATGGGTTCCGCCGTCAGGCTGGAAGCCAATCCGCACGACAAACTGTTGCCCGGCCTGGGGCAGATGCTGGATGCCGTCCAGCGGATGGCCTTCACGCCGGATAAACGCAGCGGCGACTACCTGCTGTGGACGGATACGGTCTACAGCCTGATCCGTCTGCTGACAGGACTGGGCATCTCAGCGCTGCTGGGGCTGACCATCGGCGTGATGGCAGGCGTCTTTCCCCTGCTTCGCGCCTCGCTGTCGCCGCTGATGACCGTGATCTCGATGATCCCGCCGCTGGCGATGTTGCCGATGTTGTTTATCGTTTTCGGCCTCGATGAGCTGTCGAAGGTGATGCTGATCGTCATCGGCATCACGCCGATGCTGGCGCGCGACCTTGAGCAGCGCGCGCGGGAGATCCCGGCGGAGCTGTTTATCAAGGCGCAAACGCTCGGGGCCAGCAGCTGGACGCTGGTGCTGCGCGTAGTGCTGCCGCAGCTGTTGTCGCGCCTTCTCACCTCGCTGCGTCTGCTGCTCGGATCGGCGTGGCTGTTTCTTATCTCGGCGGAGGCGATCTCCGCCACCGCCGGGCTGGGCTACCGCATCTTTCTGGTGCGTCGCTATATGGCGATGGATGTCATTCTCCCCTATGTCATCTGGATCACGCTGCTGGCGTGGCTGATGGATCTTGCGCTGCGTCAGCTGCATAAAGCCTGCTTTCCCTGGGCGGAAGGAGGCCGGGCATGAGCTTTATCAACATCAAAAATATCTGGCAGGAGTATGGCGACCATACCGTGCTGGAGCGCATCAATCTGCAGGTCAACGCCGGTGAGTTCTGTTCCATGGTCGGCGCGTCCGGCTGCGGCAAGTCGACTTTCCTGCGCCTGCTGTTGGGTCAGGAGCGCCCGACGCGCGGCGAAATTACGCTGGACGGCGCGCCGCTCACTGCCGAACCGGATCGCCATCGCGGCGTGGTCTTTCAGCGCTACTCGGTTTTTCCGCACCTGAAGGTGCTGGATAACGTGGCCATCGGCCTCGAACTGCCCGCCTCGCCGGTGTTTGGCCGGCTCTTTGGTGGCAGAAAGCGAGCGGCGCGCGAACAGGCCGCGCAGATGCTCGAGCGCGTCGGTTTGAGCCAGGCGCTGGATAAGTATCCGGCCCAGCTCTCCGGCGGCATGCAGCAGCGCCTGGCGCTGGCGCAGGCCTTTATGATGCAGCCGCGCGTTCTGCTGCTGGATGAACCTTTCGGCGCCCTCGATCCCGGCATTCGTAAGGAGATGCACGCCCTGCTGCTGCAGCTGTGGCACGAAACCCGGATGACGGTGTTTATGGTGACGCACGATCTGGCGGAGGGCTTCAACCTCGGCACCCGGCTGCTGGTGTTCGATAAGGTGCGCCACGATCCCCAGGCGCCCAATGCGTACGGCGCGCGTATTACCTATGACATTCCCCTCAATGAAACGCGGCTGTCGCAGATGCGCGCCGCCAGCCGCGACAGCAACGTTTACGCACTAAGGAGTTAGACCATGACGCAACTTTTTCATACCGCCTCTTCTCTGCGCGAAGATCGCGTGCCGGGCGGCGGACAGCGATCCTTTATTTTACGCCGCGGGCAAATCTTGCGGATGACCGATATCGAGGGCGGCGGCAACGTCAGCGTGATGATGCTCAACCCCCATGAAAAAAGCGAAAGGCTCAATCTGCCCGACACCCTGAAGGGACAGCACACCGCGCGCCTGACGGCCGGCCACTGCTTCTACTCCGATATGGGACGCGTGCTGGCCGGCATTGTGGCCGACAGCTGCGGCTGGCACGACCCGTTCGGCGGCGTGCTGAATGCCCAGGAGACGCGGGAGAAATATGGCGTCGGCCGCTATCAGGAGCGGCGCAACGAAATGTACCGCAACGGCACCGACAATCTGCTGGTTGAGATGGGCAAATGGGACCTGCGCCAGGAAGACCTGCTGATGGTGGTTAACTTTTTCAGCAAGGTCACGGTGGACGCGGACGGCCGCTTCTCTTTCTGCCCCGCGCATGCCGCGCCGGGCAGCTTCGTCGAGCTGTACGCGCCGATGGACGTGCTGATCGTGTTAACCGCGCTGCCGCATCCGCTCGATTCCAGCCCGGTTTATGCGCCGCGCCCGGTGCAGCTGAGCTGGTATCAGGCAGAGAGCGAGCAGGCGGCGCTTCAGGCCCTGCATACCCGCCCGGAAAATCAGCGGGCGCTGACCTATACCGCGCTGTTCGCACACTAAAAGGAGCCAGCCATGAATCTCGTTACCAGCAGCCTGAAACCGGCGGACGCCGTGTTTCGCCACGTCATTCCGGCCGGCGAACCCTTCCTGTTTGAGATCAACGCGGGACAAACGCTGCGCCTGCTCGATCTGGAAGGCAACCAGGCGATCGACACCCTGTTCTACCACGCCAGGGAGCCGCGCGAGCGTTACGATCCGCAGCGCACCCTGCGTCGTCAGGGCAACGCCTACCTCACCACCGGCAGCGTGCTCTACTCCAGCTTCGGCAATCCCCTGCTCACCATCGTGGCGGACACCTGCGGTCGTCACGATACGCTGGGCGGCGCCTGCGCGCAGGAGAGCAATATGGTGCGCTACGACGCGGAGAAGCGCGATATGCACAGCTGCCGCGATAACTTCCTGTGCGCCTGCCTGCACGACGGCCGCCTGCAGAAGCGCGATATCGGCGCCAACGTTAACTTCTTTATGAACGTGCCGGTCACGCCGGAAGGCGGACTGACGTTTGCAGACGGCATTTCGGCGGCGGGCAAGTATGTCGAGCTGCGCGCGCACTGCGACCTGATCGTGTTGATTTCCAACTGTCCGCAGCTGAATAACCCCTGCAACGGCTGGAACCCGACGCCGGCAGAAGTGCTGGTGTGGAATTAAGCCGCCCCGCTTGCGCGGCAGATCGGCCCTGAGGACGACCTCAGGCGCAACGAATTTTTGCGGGACGACCCGCCAAAATGCGAGTGCATTTCATGTTCACCAAACTGCTTATTGCCAATCGCGGCGCCATCGCCTGTCGTATTCTGCGCACCCTGCGCGCGATGCAGGTTCAGAGCGTCGCCGTCTATTCAGAAGCCGATCTCAGCAGCCTGCATATCCGCGAGGCGGATGAGGCGCTTAGCCTCGGCGAAGGCCCGGCGGCGCAAACCTACCTGGTAACAGAGAAGATTATCGCCGCAGCGCAGCGCAGCGGCGCCACGGCCATTCATCCCGGCTACGGCTTTTTATCGGAAAACGCGGCGTTCGCGGAGGCCTGCGAGGCGGCAGGCATCGCCTTTGTCGGGCCGACCCCGGAGCAGCTGCGCACCTTCGGCCTGAAGCACACCGCCCGCGCGCTGGCGAAAGCGCACGGCGTGCCGATGCTGGAAGGCACCGGGCTCTTGGCCGACAGCCAGGAAGCGTGCCTGGCGGCCGAAACCATCGGCTATCCGGTGATGCTGAAAAGCACCGCCGGCGGCGGCGGGATCGGCATGCGCGTCTGCGAGAACGCGCAGGCGCTGGCGGAAGCCTTCGACGCCGTGCAGCGGCTGGGGCAAAACAACTTCAGCGACGCGGGCGTTTTCCTTGAGAAATTTATCGCCCGCGCCCGCCACCTCGAAGTGCAGATCTTTGGCGACGGCCGCGGCGAGGTTATCTCGCTGGGGGTGCGCGACTGCTCGATACAGCGCCGCAATCAGAAGGTGATCGAAGAGACGCCTGCGCCAGGGCTGCCCGACGGCATGGCCGAAGCGCTGTGCGCGGCAGCCGTGGCGTTGGGCCAGGCGGTCAGCTACCGCAGCGCCGGAACGGTCGAGTTTGTCTATGACAGCGCGGCCGAGCGCTTCTACTTTCTGGAAGTGAATACCCGCTTACAGGTTGAGCATGGGGTGACGGAGCAGGTCTGGGGCGTCGACCTGGTGCGCTGGATGGTAGCGCTCGCGGCCGGCGAGCTGCCGCCGCTGCGCAGCTTGATCGCCGGGCTGGAACCGCGCGGACACGCCATTCAGGCGCGTATCTATGCGGAAGATCCAGGCCGTCAGTTTCAGCCGTCGCCGGGCCTGCTGACGGAAGCGGTCTTCCCCGCCGCCGACGGCGAAGCGCTGCGCATCGACCGCTGGGTCGAAGCGGGCTGCGAAGTCCCGCCCTTTTTCGATCCGATGCTGGCGAAGATCATCGCCTGGCGCCCGGACCGCGAAGCCGCCATCGCCGCGCTGTCGGCGGCGCTGGCGTCGACCCGCCTGTACGGCGTTGAAACCAACCGCCACTACCTGCAGCAGATCCTGGCGTTCGCCCCTTTCAGCGAGGCCAGGCCCTGGACGCGCTGTCTGGAGCAGCTGCATTATCGCGCCGCCACCGTTGAGGTGCTGGCGGCCGGCACCCAGACCAGCGTGCAGGATTATCCGGGGCGGCTCGGCTACTGGGCGGTGGGCGTCCCGCCTTCCGGGCCGATGGACGATCGGGCGCTGCGGCTCGGCAACCGGCTGCTGGGCAATGCAGAGAGCGACGCGGCACTGGAGATCACGCTGAGCGGCCCGGTGCTGAAGTTTAATACCGCCGCGCTGGCGGCGCTCAGCGGCGCGCCCCTGAGCGCGACGCTGGATGGCGAAGCCGTGCCGATGAACACCGTTTTCGCCATTCCCGGCGGCTCCACGCTTAAAACAGGCGATATCTGCGGCGCGGGCGTCAGAAGCTACCTGTGCCTGCGCGGCGGCATCCAGGTGCCCGACTATCTCGGCAGTAAAAGCACCTTTACCCTGGGCCAGTTCGGCGGTCACGCCGGGCGCGCGCTGCGCAGCGGCGATGTGCTCCATCTTGCGGAACAGGAAAGCCTTGAGCGCGCCGGCGCCGCCCTGCCTGCGGCGCTGCACACCGATCTGAGCGCGCGGCGCACGCTGCGCGTCATCTATGGCCCGCACGGCGCGCCGGAGTTTTTCACCGACGCGTACATCGAGACCTTTTTTGCCACCGACTGGGAAGTTCACTTCAACTCCAGCCGTACCGGGATCCGTCTGATCGGCCCGAAGCCGGTCTGGGCGCGGGAGAGCGGCGGCGAAGCGGGCCTGCATCCCTCAAATATTCACGACAACCCCTACGCCGTCGGCGCCGTCGATTTTACCGGCGATATGCCGGTGATCCTGGGGCCAGACGGCCCCAGCCTGGGCGGCTTTGTCTGTCCGGTCACGGTGATTGAGGCGGATCTCTGGCATCTCGGCCAGTTAAAAGCCGGGGATAAAGTCCGCTTCGTCGCGGTCGACCTGGCGACGGCACGTCAGCTGGCGCAGGCGCGGCGTGAGGCGTGCGCGACGCTGACGGCGGCGGAAATCGCCTGGCAGCCGGCCCCGCTGATCTCCCCCATCGTGATGAGCTGCGGCGAGCAGGATAAGCGCCTGATCGCGCGTCTCTCCGGCGATACCCATCTGCTGCTGGAAGCAGGCGACGCCGAGCTGGATTTAGTGCTCCGCTTTCGCATTCACGCCCTGATGCAGGCGCTTGAGCGTGCCGCCCTTGACGGCATTATCGATCTGACGCCCGGCATTCGCTCTTTACAGCTGCACTTCCAGCCTGAACGCCTGCCGCTGACGACGCTGCTTGAGCAGGTGCGAACCCGCTGGCTGGCCGTCTGCGACAGCGACGATCTGCAGGTGCCGACGCGCACCGTGCATCTGCCGATTTCGTGGGACGATCCCGCCTGCCGCAAGGCGATTGATAAATATATGACCACGGTGCGGCGAGATGCGCCCTGGTGTCCCAGCAACCTGGAGTTTATCCGGCGCATCAACGACCTGCCCGATGAACAGGCGGTGTGGAACACGGTCTTCGAGGCCAGCTATCTGGTGATGGGGCTGGGCGATGTCTATCTGGGCGCGCCGGTAGCGACGCCGCTCGATCCGCGCCATCGTCTGGTGACCACCAAATACAACCCGGCGCGCACCTGGACCGCGGAAAACTCAGTGGGCATTGGCGGCGCCTATCTTTGCGTGTACGGCATGGAGGGCCCTGGCGGCTATCAGTTCGTGGGCCGCACCCTGCAGATGTGGAACCGCTATCGCGAGGTCGCCGACTTCGACGGCAACCCCTGGCTGCTGCGCTTTTTCGACCAGCTGCGTTTTTACCCGGTCTCCGCGGAGGAGCTGCTGCACATCCGCCGCGATTTCCCGCTGGGCCGCTATCCGCTGCGCATTGAGCACGGGACGCTGCGCCTGGCCGACTATCAACAGTTCCTGGAGCGCGAAGCGGAGAGCATCGCCGCGTTTCGCGACCATCAGCAGCGCGCCTTTAACGCAGAGCGCGAGCGCTGGATCGCCAGCGGCCAGGCGCATTTTGACAGTCAGGAGAGCCAGCCGGAGGAGACGGACGAACGGCCGCTGAAGGCCGGAGAACAGGGCGTGGACAGCACGATAGCCGGCAACCTCTGGCAAATTGAGACGCAAGCGGGTAGCAGAATCCGCGCGGGCGAGGTGATAATGATCCTGGAGTCGATGAAGATGGAAATCCCGCTCACCGCGCCCTGCGACGGCGTTATCCAGCAAATCAGCGTGCAGCCCGGATCGGCGGTGCGTGCCGGCCAGCGCGTCGCGGTGATCCTTGAGGATAAACCGTAAAGCGCGCGCCGCGCTGATTTCGAGCGGCTGGCGCGCCACGCGCCTGCTTTAGCGACAACCTGTTTGCCAGGGTTTTTATGCGCTGGCTGACAGGTTTTTTTTACGGCTGATCGTGCGGCAAGCCGCCCGTTAAGCGGAGGTTTAAGCCTGCGGGCGTAAAACGTAGCCGGCCTGACGGGCAGTAGAGCGGCGGGTCGCATCCGTCTATACTTTTACAAACTATTTTTAGCGAGGTGGCAACCGTGTCTGCCCGATTGTTATGTCTGTTATGGCTGCTGGCCGCAGCCATGCCCGCGGCGGTAAGCGCCAGCGAAATCAACCTCTACTCCATTAATACCGGCTCTTTCGTCTACCATATTATCGGCAACCATGGCCTCTATACCGAAAAGTTCAACAACCAGTTTTTTTCCGCTGAAAGGCGCTTCTCTGAAGACTCCCCCTACAGCCTGCTGGCCGGCACGCTGAAAAACAGCTACGGGCATCGCTGCATCGCGCTGGGGGTGCGCAGAGACTGGGTCGCAGAACAGGGATGGGCGTTTAAAGGCGTTTATGGCTATACCGGCGAGTTTTTCGCGGACGCCTTTAGCCACTGCGGGGACGAAGGCGTTTACCACTCCTTTAAGAACGCTACCGGCGTCGGCTTTGCGCCCTATATCTACCATGCGGTTCAGTACAACTTCACGGATTACTTCGGCGTTGAAAGCGGCATTATCTTTCCCTCGGTGTTCGTTATCAGCGTGCAGTGGAGCTTCAGGTAAGCGAAAACCCGCCCCCACTCATCGCCAGGAGGCTAATCAGGCACATGCCGCTAAAGGCGTAATTAACGTTTTCATCACCCGCAGCCACTGCTCTTCATCCTGAACACACTCCCGCCGTATTCTCCCCGGCGTATAGCCGGTGAGATTCCTGACGGTGCGGGTAAATGAGGCCTGACAGTTGAAGCCATTTTCAACGGCGATATCCAGAATCGGCCGGCTGCTATGCATCAGCGCCCAGCTGGCGTTGACGACGCGGCGCACGCGGACGTAGGTATAGATATTCAGGCCGGTGAGCTGGGCAAATTTTCGTTGAAAATGCCAGATCGAATAGCCGCTCTTGCTGCATATGCGTTTTACCGAGAGCGCCTCTTCCAGATGGCTTTCAATCCACGCAATCATCTCCTGAATGACGGCAAACACCGCGCGGTCGCGCGATCTTAATGGCGCGCCTGCCCCGCCGGCGATCCAGCGCTCTTTTCTCTCCGGACGCGTGGCGGGAATATGCAGGTTCAGCACCACCCGGTTTTGACTCACCGTAAGCTCAAATCGAGGCAGAACGCCGCTAAGGCTCTGACGATAAACCCGAGGTTTCACTGAAGAATGAAGCGCTGCCGTTTGTAACATAGTCAGACCTTATGCAGAGAGTGAACGCCCGGAGCCGCTGGCTGTTACCCGCGAGCAACAGCTGAAGCCGGCTGTTTTTTATTGCTGCGCGTACGCCGTAAAAGCCGCGAGCTGACGCGAAAGAAAACGGCGGGTGGCTTCATCGGTCAGCTTCCCGTCGGTGACTTTTTCACTGACGTCGCCAACGATCGCTTCTGGTTTATTCAGGATTCTGGCGTCGAAATAGCCCAGGATCTGGCACAGATGCATATGCGCGCGCAGGCTGCAGGTCAGGGTGACGAATGTCAGAGAGGGTGTCATAAAGCTCCTTACAGGTTCTGAGAAACAGCGGGTCGCGTCGTCAGAACTGATACACAAGGCCCATAGCGAGAATGTCGTCGGTCGACACGCCCGCCGATGATGCGAAATCGCTGCTATCGATCAGGTTAAGTTTGTAATCGACGTAGGCCAGCATGTTCCGGTTGAACAGGTAAGAGCCGCCGAAGTCGATAAACTTCACCAGATCCTGGCTGCCGTAGCTTCTGCCGTTGCCCGCAACCCCCAGATCTTTCGCCCGCGCCTGGTTATAGGCGACGAAAGGCACCCAGCCGGCGTCAAAGGTGTACTGAGCGAACATCTCGAAAATGTCTGACTGGTTGGCGTAGCCGTAAATGCGGGTTCCCGTACGGCGGCCGAAACGAGAGGCGTTATAGGCCTGGGTATACATCGCGGCCAGGTAAAGATTGTGCGCATCATATTTAAGCGACGCGGAGTAAGCCTCGGCCCGATCGCCGCGTCCCATGATGCCGCTGCTGCGGTTTTGCGCGTCGGTGCGATCGGAGCCGGTAAAGGCGCCCACCGCGTTAAAGCCGTCGCCGAAGGCGTATGACACGGACATGCCGTAGCCTTCGCCGTTCTGCCGTAAAACGTCGCGGGCGCCGGGCTCGCCGCCGCCGCTGTTTTTCCCCTGATACTGCAGCGCGAAATCGAGATCCTTGACCAGACCGAAGAAATCGCTGTTGCGGTAAGTCGCCAGGCTGTTGCCGCGACGAAACATAAACTGGTCGCTGTTATAGGTTTGCGCGTCGAATTCCGGCTCCATATCGGTCTGGCTCAGCGCGTCATAGAGCACGCCGGTGCTGCGGCCATAGTCGAAGGAGCCGTAGCGGCCTGCCTTGATCCCGGCGAAGCCAAGGCGGGTAAACATACTGTCGCTCTCGCTTTCCGCCTGGTTGGTATTGAACTGGCTTTGCCACTGCCCGTAGCCCGTGAGCAGTGCGGAAATTTGCGTCTCTCCCTTAAAGCCGACGCGCATATAAGACCGATCGCCATCCTGACTTTTATCATCGCTAAAATAGCGCAGGCCAGAGACCAGCCCATAGAGGTCGAGCTTATTTCCCGCTTTATTATAAATTTCCGCCGCAAACAGGGGCGTGGTCAATAAGACGCCGGGTATCGCCAGCGCCAGATATTTTACTTTCATTTATTCCTCTAACGGGCTGCGGCTATTTTCTGCACCTGTTCCTGAGCAGCGCTGGAGAAATAACCCTGTCAACCGGTGGCCTACAGTGAGCAGCCAGATGAAGCCCTTCTCAGCCTGAATATCGCGGCTGCGTTTATTGATAAAAGGCTTTCGCCTGGTTTTAACACCCGCGTTTCTCACCTCGGGCAGGCGTCTGACCTGAGCAATATATGGCGATAAGTATCCGGGGTCGCGCCAGAGAGAGAAAGTTATACAAAGGGATAGTTATACCAACAGATAGTTATACCAAAGGATCATTGCGAGCGCGATCCGCAACAGAAACAAATCCACTTTATCACCAAAACAAGACAAAACACTAAAAATTAGGCAAATAGCGGCATTAAAGCCGGACTGACAGGCTTAGCCCTTATTCAACTTTTTTGATTTAACTGAACAGGATCTGATGATGTTCACTCATAGAAAGGTGGCGTAATATCGGTTGCAACGCATCTTACAGCGAGACTGAATATTATTTAAATATAAACAGCGCGCATCCACGCGCCGTAATGGAGGAAGAGCCTGTGAATTATCTTAAAAACGTTCTGGTACTGGCGCTGGTCGCGCTGTTTCTGATTGCCATGAGGCGCCGCGCCAGACCGGCAGAATAAATGCGCTAAATGCAGAGAGAGGGTCTGCAACAGGAAAAGTCTGTAAATGCGCCGCAATAGCCATGCTGCAAGCTGGATTAATCAGGCTGATATATAGACAACTATGCTAACCATACCAAATGAAAATAAAGCGCGGCGATAAATAAACGGCTTTAACCATAAGAATTGATGATTTCAATAGCCTTTATTTCAGGCTATATTAAATCGCCTGCAAAATCAGAACTCGTAAGAGTCAGAATGAGTATTTATGGATAAAACAATTTATATCGTCGATGACGAAGAATCGGTCATTGGCGCGCTGCAGAATCTGCTCGGCTCCGAAGGGTACCGGGTTTCCACTTTTCTTTCTCCGTCTGAGTTTCTCAGCCAGACCGATTACCTTACGCCGAGTTGCCTGATCGTCGACCTGAATATGCCCGGATTCGACGGCTTCGACGTTTCGCTGCACCTGACGGAGCGCGGCTTTTCCATCCCCACCATCTTTCTCACCGGTTATGGCACCATCCCGATTACCGTCAGGGCGATGAAGGCGGGCGCCTTTGAATTTCTCACCAAGCCCGTGATGCCCGATGAATTGCTGAGGGTGGTGGCGGAAGCGCTGGCGCTGTCGGAGAAAAGCGCGGCGGCGTCGCAGGAAAAACGCGCCGTTACCGCGCGCTATGCGTCGCTGACGCCGCGCGAAAAAGAGTTAATGCAGTACGTGGTTCGCGGCCTGCTCAATAAGCAGGTCGCCGCGGAGATGGGCATCAGCGAAATTACAGCAAAGGTGCACAAGCGCAGGGTAATGGAGAAAATGGAAGTCCGAACCCTGTCGGACCTGATCAGGGCAGCGGAAAAGCTGGCGATCCTGAACGAAAGCTAGCCGCGCCCTGCTCTGCTGAGCGGTGCGCGGCACGAGGCTTCCGCCAGGCCGGCGGAAGCGTTTTCATCGCCCAGCGGCACGTTCCACGGGCAGCGTAAACCAGAACAGGCATCCGCCTTCCGGACGATTCTCCGCCTGCAGCTCGCCGCCGTGACGCCGGATGATCTCGTTGCTGATGGTCAGCCCCATGCCCATCCCTTCCGCCTTGGTGGTATAGAACGAATCGAACACTTTGCCGATCACCTCCTCGGCCAGGCCCGAGCCGTTGTCGGCCACCGCGATACGGATAAGATCCTCCTGCGGATGAGAAGAAGAGATGCGCAGGGTACGCATGCCGGGGTTATCCGTCATCGCTTCGATGGCATTGATCACCAGATTGAGCAGCACCTGCTGAATCTGCACGCTCTCACAAAACACCACGTCATTCTTAGCGGCAAGATCCAGCTCAAGCGAGACAAACTGTCGCTCCAGCTCGAGGCGCGACAAATTCAAGATATCCCGCGCGATACGATGCAGCTTTGCCGAGGCGAACGCCGCCACCTGATTGCGGGTCAGCGCCTGAAGCCCGCGAATAATATCGCCCGCGCGGCGGCCTTCGCGGATAATCTCCTCGATACTCTGGCTGGCGTTGTCGAGCTGCGCCGGTTCACGCTTCAGCCATCTTAGCCCGGCGCCGGCGTTGGCCACGATCGACATCAGCGGCTGGTTAATCTCATGGGCGATGGACGAGGTCAGCTGGCCGACGGTGGTGGCGCGCGCGACGCGGGCAAGTTCCGCCTGGGCGATCCGCACCGCATCTTCGGACTGACGCTGGGTGGTGATATCGGTCAGGGTGCCGAAATATTCCGCCACTTCAGGCCAGTTATCGTTCGGCTCGCCAATGCCCTTAATGTAGCGGCATTCGCCGTCGTCGCGAATGATGCGGAACTCCGCCTGCATCACCACGCCCTTCTCGACGCTGGTTTCAATCAGCTCGCGCAGCGACACGATATCGTCCGGGTGCACGCGGCTCTGGAACTCCGCCATCGAGGTGGTGGCCTGAGTCTCCGGCAGCCCCATGATGCGCTTATATTCGTCGGAGATGTACTGAATGTCCGGCTCAAGATGCCAGTGCCAGGTGCCGGTATGGCTGATTTTTTCGCCCAGCATCAGCGAGGTCTGACTGGCGCGCAGCTGCTTTTCAATTTTGCGGCGCTGATTGTTCTCGTCGACCAGCTCGGCATAGAGGCGCGCGGTTTCGAGCGAAACGGCGGCCTGCGCCCCGAGCATCGAGACGATCCGCGAATGATCGGCGGTAAAGACGTCGGGCATCAGCCGGTTTTCCAGATAGAGCACGCCGACCATTTGCGCCTGCCTGAACATCGGCACGCACATCACCGCCGCGCCCGACGCCACCAGATAGTTATCCTGGCTGAAGGGGCTGAACACCTCCGGCTTGCCGGTGCGGATCTCCTGTCCGGTGCGGATCACCGCTGATAAGACCGACAGCGGCAGATCGGTTGCGGTCGGCAGCTCGCGCACAATGCGTACCTTAACCCCTTCGACGGTGGTGGAGGCGCGTGCCTGAATCTCCGGGATATTGCCGTCGGTCAGCCGGATCAGCATGCAGTGCTGCGCGCCCGCCCGCTCCACCAGCATCATCATCAGAATATGAATCAGGCGATCCAGATTAATCTCTTCGGTGAGGGCGCGCATCACGGTCACCATGCTTTGCAGATCGCTGGTCAGCGCGCTCTGCTCGAAAGAGACGGTGCTCAGGGCCGTTTGCGTATGATGCCCGGCGAGAGAGGGATAGCGCATTTCCAGCTGGCGCACCTTTGCGCCCGCCCCCCAGCGATCCCAGGCGGAGATCGCGCCTTTAATATAGGCGTCGCCCGCGAACGCCATGTTGCGCGCATAGGCCATACGCGCCGCCAGTTCGCACGCCAGCCCGTTGATATGATGAAACTGCCCTTCGCGCGACAGGGTGATGGCGCGCTCAAACTGTTCGGCGGCCTGCCCGGCTTCGCCGTCAAGGCGCAGCAGCTCGGCGCGCAGCAGCGCCTCTTTATCGGCGAAGGTTTTGGCGTTTTCGTTCGCCCAGGTCACGAGCCTGTCGAGATGATGCTGCAGCTGCTGGCGCTGCTGACCGCTGAGAGAGCCAGGCGTGAGGGGAACGGTCAGCGCCAGCGCGCTGTAGAGATGAAAATCCAGCATATGCACATGGCCGGGAACATGGTCGGTAAAGGGCGCCGCGTCGGCAAAGTAGCGCGCCGCGCAGGCATATTCCGCCGCGAAAAAGTGCGCCATGCCCTTATAGAGTCGCGACCAGAACTGGATCAGATACATCGGCTCCACGGCCTGTTCCGGCCTGACCGCATCCAGCATCGGCGGCAGAAAATCCTGGCCTGAGAACTCGCTTCCGCGCGGCTTGCGCAGGAAGAGCACATAGTCAAGCTGCATGCTGAGGATCATCTCTACGTCGCGGTACTGCGCCTTGCGGACAAACAGCATGCCGCGCGTAATCGAAGTATGTACCGCTTCCAGATGATCGCCGCGGGCGAGATAGTTCATGACGATATGACGCAGCGCCAGGCAGGCCGAGGTGCGGTCGCCGGTTTCGACCCCCACGTCGAAGGTGGCCTTCGCGCGCTCAATAGCGTAGGAGAGCGGCATCGTCCAGATGCTGACCTGGTCGAGCGGCAGCAGCGTGCGCGCTTTAAAGCTGACGAAGTCGTGCTTATACACCAGCTCGCGCGCCAGCAGCGTGCTGGCGAAGCCGCGGCTGTACTCATCATACTGATCGCCGCACACCACGCCATACCAGGAGAGCGCCAGAGTCGATGCGCCGCTCAGCCCGCGATCCATCGACAGATGCAGCAGCTTGCAGAGGATCATAAAGTGCAGCCGCGGGTTGCTGAACGCGGCAAAGGTGCTGGCGCTGGCCATCAGATTCATGATCGCTTCGGTTTTTTTGCAGCTGAGCAGCGGCAGCGCGCGAAAGCGCGCGTAGGGATTTTTGCCGACCGTCTCTTTTAGCAGAATACGCGCCGCATCGCACTCCAGGCGGTCCGGGTAGCGATTTAGCTGAATGCCGAACACCGCCAGCCAGGCGAGCGCGGTCTCCAGCGCCAGTTTGCTGTCCGACTGGCGCATATGAATTTCAGCGATCAAACAGGCCGCTTCGGCTTTCTCGGTGATCTCGCCGGGCGAGGCCGCGATTTCCGAGCATAACGCCAGCGCCACCGAGAGGTTGCCGTTCAGGAATTCACATTCGGCCTCCTCCAGCAGAAACTCGCACGGGTCGTCGCTGCCTGGGCTGCTGTTAAGCAGGCGCGCGGTCTGCAGGTAACGCAGCGCCGAAACATAATCGCCGGTATCTTTCGCCCGGCGGCTCGCCTTCAGCATCAGCTGACAGAAGGTTTGCGCGTCATGCGCCAGCAGCCCGCCATTTCTGATCGACAGCAGATGATGAGCGGCTCTGAACAGCACGGCATTGGTCACCTCAAGATCCGACAGGTGCATATAGTGCAGCGCGGCCAGATAGTGGAAGGCGTCTTTGTCGGTCGGCTCCAGCAGATCGAGCGCCGCTTCATGCATGCTGTCATGCATAAACGCGTACTCTCTGCCGCTCAGCGCGATCAGCTTCGCCGTCGCCGCCGGCAGCAGCGTCTGTTCGATCTCCGCCACGGCAATACCGAGGATGCGGCTCATGGTATCCAGCTCCCCTGCGCTGCCGAGCGAGGCGAACTGGCCCAGCAGATGGCGGGTCGGCAGCGGCAGCGTGGCGAGATGCTGCAGAACGCTGGCGGCGACATTGGCCGCATAGTGACAGTTTTTCAGCGCCTGCGCGTCATAGGCCCAGCGGAAGGGCGCATGGTGCGTGATCAGGCCGTCGCGCAGCGCCTGGCGGAAAAAGGCGTGGGTGGCGAGCGGATTGCCGGCGGTCTTTTCGTGAATAACCTGCGCCAGCTCCGCCGTTTCGCCGCTGCGGGTATGGAACAGCCCCGCCAGCCAGCTCGCAATATGCTTTTCGCTGAACGGTTCCGGCGTGATATCGGTAATGCGGGCCGCGCAGGCGCGAATGCGCTTCAGGTTGTCGTCGATCGTCGGACAGGGCAGCGAAACGCTGTCGCGATAGGTGATCACCAGCAGCAGCGGGATATCTTCGCTCAGCGCCAGCAGGTTTTGCAGCAGCTGCAGCGTGGCGCGATCGGCCCAGTGCACATCGTCGATCAGAATAACCAGCGGACGACCGGGCGCGGTGAAGGCTTTCACCAGGTTGCAGGCCGCCAGGTTAAAGCGGTTTCTGGCGTCCTGCGAGTGCGTATGGGCATGCACGGCCGCTTTCTGATTGAGTAAAATGCCCAGTTCCGGCACCAGATTGATCGCCAGACCGGCATATTCGCCCAGCAGGCAGGCGATATGCCCCTTCCAGCGCGCCATCTCTTCGCCAGGCAGGCCGAGCACGTGCAGCGTCAGCGTCCTGAAGGCGGCGGTAAACACCGCGTAGGGCAGCACGGGAGAGTGGCGATCCGCCTTCACCACCGTCATCAGCGCTTTTTTGTTGCGCAGCAGCTTAATCGACGAGGCGATCAGCGAGGATTTGCCGGCGCCCGGCGCGCCGCCGATCGCCACCAGACTGTGCTTGCCGCTTTTGCTGACCTCGTCGAACGCCGCCAGAATATCGGTCGCCTGGGGATGATCGGCGCAGAGCGCGTCGGGCGATAAATTCGCGGCCTGAGAGTCCTGCATGCCGAGAGCAAAGGATTCGATCATGCCGTCCGGCATCAGGGTCGACGCGCAGCGCCGCAGATCGGCCAGCACCCCTTCCGCCGTCTGATAACGGTATTCCGGCGATTTCGCCAGCAGCCGCAGGATAACGGAGGAGAGGATCATCGGGATCTCCTGACGTATCAGATGCGGCGGCAGCGCTTCCGACGCAATATGGTGGTGCACCCATTCGGCGTGGCCGCCTTCGGCGCTGCCGTAGGGCAGCCTGCCGGTGAGCAGCTCATACAGCACAATGCCCAGGCTGTACAAATCGCTAACGCGACTGACGGGATGCGCCGAGCGGGAGGTGTGCTCGGGCGACATATAGGCGAGCGTGCCGCCCGCGACCGGCAGGCGAGTCTGCTGCAGCAGATCGCTGTCGACCGACGACAGGCCGAAGCCGCCCAGCAGAATTCGTCCATCTTCAGCATAGAAAAAATTCGCCGGTTTGATATCGCCGTGCACCAGGCCCTGCTGATGCATCAGGCTCAGGGCGCTGCAGAGCATCGCGGCGCTGGCGAGAAATTCAGGCACGCTGCCCGGAGGCCTGCATAAAACATCCGCCAGCGTACGGTAATTGAACAGCCGGTAAATCAGGGCGTATCGTCCCTGATAAAGGGTGTGGCCCAGGGGCGTCAACGCCCAGTGTTCGGAGAGGCGCGCGCGCAGCGCGTACTCATTTTTCAGCAGCTGCGTCACCTGAAAAATCGACTCTTCCGTGCCTGCGGTCGCCAGCACGAAGGTTTCGCCGGTGACCCCATGCCGGCAGAGCAGCCAGTCGACATTGCCCTCCTGCGCCAGGGGAGTAAAAGAGATGTCGTCTGATAGCGCGACGCCATCGGTTTCTGCGGTCTCTAACGCCTGCGGATGTATGCTCATTGGCGGGCAGCCCTTGAGGAGAACACCTGACGGATATGTTCAAACAACGTATCAATTTCGATAGGCTTTGGCAAAAAGGCGACCGCGCCAAGGTTAATGGCATACCGCAGCATGCTGTCATCGCCGTTGCCGGAAATGATGATGCCCGGCGGATTCATCAGCCGCCGGGTCAGATTGACGTAAAGCTCGAAACCATTCATGCCTTTCAGTTGCACATCAATGATAAAAAGCGCGGCACTCGCCATCGCTGCTTCATCACAGAGAAGAGATTCTGCCGACTCGAAAGCCTGGGTGAGATAACCTTCAGACTGGAGCAGGTTGGTAAGACCACTGCGGACAGAACGTTCATCATCGACGACGACAATGCGCTGCGACAGCTGCATGCTGTTTTCCTTACATGAAACTCAGGCCTGCGAGAGGCGCTTCCTTAGGAGGCTTTGTCACCTGAGGGCGGGGGCGTGTCGCCGATTTTATGGTGATACTCGTGGCGAAACCAGCGCAGCTTCACCGGCTCGCGCTTAATCACGCTTTTCGCCAGCGGAATAAGATGTTCGCCCACCTGCATGCCGAACAGGCCCAGCAGCGCGATAATCGGCGGCGCGGGCGAGTTCACGCCGAGCGCGGCATAAATCAGGCCGGCCAGCATGCCGACCGCCAGCGAGACAGAATAGGTTTTCAGCATGGTCAGCCTGCGTGGTTGGCAATGGATGAACAGGCGGCCGGGCGCGCGTCGGCGGCGACCTGCGGCTGCGCCGTTGACGGCGCCTGCGCGGTGGCGTCGTGGTGAAACAGCTGCCCGCCGAGGGAGCTGCCGACGATCATGCCGAGCAGTCCCACCAGCGCGACGGCCGGCGGCGCCGGAGACTGGACTTTAAGCAGCGCGTAAACCAGGCCGATCAATACGCCCGCGCCCAGAGAGATCAATAAAGGACTCACAGGTCCTCCTTGTTGGCATGGCGGGCCGGCCCGGCGAAGGGCGGCCCGCTGGACAGATTAACGAACGTTCGCAGGCACCGGGGCCAGCGTACGGTGTTCGCTCTTCTGGCGAGAAGGCGCTTTGTGCACCATGGTGTAGGCGTAATCAACGCCGATGCCGTAGGCGCCTGAATGCTCTTTGGCGATATCCATCACGGCGTTATAGGTCTCTTTGTGCGCCCAGTCGCGCTGCCACTCCAGCATCACCTGCTGCCAGGTGACCGGGATCACGCCAGCCTGAATCATGCGCTGCATCGCGTAGTCGTGCGCTTCTTTCGTGGTGCCGCCTGACGCGTCGGCCACCATATAAATCTCATAATCGCCTTCCAGCATGGCGCACAGCGCGAAGGTGTTGTTGCACACTTCGGTCCACAGACCTGACACGACAACTTTTTTCTTGCCGTTTGCCGCCAGCGCTTCGCGCACTTTCTGATCGTCCCAGGAGTTCATCGAGGTACGCTCAAGAATGTCCTGACCAGGGAAGACGTCCAGCAGCTCCGGGAAGGTGTTGCCGGAGAAGCTTTCCGTCTCAACGGTCGTCAGTACGGTCGGAATGTTGAAGACTTTCGCCGCTTTCGCCAGCGCCACAACGTTGTTTTTCAGCACCTGACGATCGATTGACTGAACGCCAAACGCCATCTGCGGCTGCTGGTCGATAAAGATGATCTGGCAGTTCTGCGGCGTCAGTACTTCAAGTTTGCGATTGGTCATGTCTTTGCCCATTGAGGTTATATTGCTAAGTACCGTGGAAAGAGTAACGGCGTAAATGGACAGTCTCCCTGCTACCCCGATGGCGTTACGTCGCTGAACCGGTGGGTCACTGTCTGAGCGCAGTGTAGGAAGCATTCTTTTTTCAAACTATTATCTTTAGGTATAACTATACGAACGTATACCTATCCTTTTGTATAACTAGACGCTTTCCAGACCTCCCGATCATAATCCCGCCATTCCAGTAGCCTGCGCTTGCGGCAGGACAATGCTCTGTCTGCGGCCGTCCGTGTCGCGTCGGACAACTCAATTCAGGAGATTCTATGGTTACCCTTGGTAAAGCAGACGTCATTCTCACCAATGGCCGGTTTCATACCGTCGATCGCGGCAACCCGATCGCCGATGCCGTCGCCATTCGCGACGGCAAGTTTCTGGAAGTGGGCAGCCTGGCTGAGGTGATGCAGCACCACTGCGAAGGCACCAAAGTCATCGACCTGAAGGGCCATACCGCGATCCCCGGCCTCAACGATTCGCACCTGCACCTGATCCGCGGCGGCCTGAACTACAACCTGGAGCTGCGCTGGGAAGGCGTGCCGTCGGTTGCCGACGCGCTGCGCATGCTGAAAGAGCAGGCGCTGCGCACGCCGACGCCGCAGTGGGTGCGCGTGGTGGGCGGCTGGACCGAGTTTCAGTTCGCCGAACGCCGCATGCCGACGCTGGACGAAATCAACGAAGCCGCGCCGGATACCCCGGTGTTCGTGCTGCACCTCTACGACCGCGCCCTGCTCAACCGCGCCGCGCTCAACGTGGTGGGCTACACCAAAGATACGCCGAACCCGCCGGGCGGCGAGATCCAGCGCGACAGCAACGGCAACCCGACCGGCATGCTGATTGCCCGTCCTAACGCCATGATCCTCTACGCCACGCTGGCGAAAGGGCCGAAGCTGCCGCTGGAGCAGCAGGTCAACTCTACCCGCCAGTTTATGCGCGAGCTGAACCGTCTCGGCCTCACCAGCGCCATCGACGCCGGCGGCGGCTTCCAGAACTACCCGGAAGATTATGAAGTGATCGCCGAGCTGCATGAGAAGAAGCAGATGACGATCCGCATCGCCTATAACCTCTTTACCCAGCGTCCTGGGCACGAGCTGGAAGATTTTGAGAAGTGGACCGATATGCTGACGCCGGGCCAGGGCAGCGACTACTTCCGCCACAACGGCGCAGGCGAGATGCTGGTCTTCTCCGCCGCCGACTTCGAAGACTTCCTTGAGCCGCGCCCCGATCTGGCGCCGGGCATGGAAGATGAGCTGGAGCGCGTGGTGCGTCATCTGGTTGAGCACCGCTGGCCATTCCGCCTGCACGCCACCTACGACGAATCGATCAGCCGCATGCTCGACGTGTTTGAAAAGGTGAACCGCGACATTCCCTTTAACGGTCTGCACTGGTTCTTCGACCACGCCGAAACCGTTACCCAGCGCAATATTGACCGCATTAAAGAGCTGGGCGGCGGCATCGCGGTGCAGCACCGCATGGCGTTCCAGGGCGAATACTTCGCCGAGCGCTACGGCATCGAAGCGACCCGCCACACGCCGCCGGTCGCGCGCATGCTGGAGACCGGCGTGCCGGTGGGTCTCGGCACCGACGCCACGCGCGTCGCCAGCTATAACCCCTGGACAGCGCTCTACTGGCTGGTGTCCGGCCGCACCGTCGGCGGCATGCAGATGTATGACGTCAACGCGCGCCTCGATCGCGACACCGCGCTGATGCTCTGGACCCAGGGCAGCGCCTGGTTCTCCAGCGAGCAGGGCAAAAAGGGCCAGATCAAAGCGGGCCAGCTGGCGGATATGGTGGTGCTGAGCAAAGACTACTTCAGCGTGCCGGAAGAGGAGATCAAAGGCATCGAATCGGTGCTGACGCTGGTGGACGGCAACATCGTTTATGCCGCCGGATCCTTCAGCAGCGAGGCGCCGCCGTCGATTCCGGTTCTGCCTGAGTGGTCGCCGGTGGTCAGGGTGCCGGGTCACTACCGCAGCGCGCCGCCGACCGCCGCCACCCGCGTGGGCATGCAGCAGATGCCGCACCAGTGCAGCGGCCCGTGCGGCGTGCACAGCCACGCCCATGACGTCGCGCGCGGCGCTAATCTGCCGGTCTCCGAGGAGAACGCCTTCTGGGGCGCGCTCGGCTGCAGCTGCTTCGCGTTCTGATCATCATGACGACCTCCTTTTCTCAGCCGCCCCGCATTAACGCGGGGCTGTTCTTCCTGCGCCTCACCGGCTGCCTGCTGCTGCTCTACGTGCACGGATTGCCGAAGGTGTTTTACTTCAGCGAAGAACTGACGCGTATCGAGGATCCTTTCGGCCTCGGTCCCTGGATGAGCCTGCTGCCGGCGATTTTCGCCGAAGTCATCTGCCCGTTATTTATTCTGGTCGGCGTGTTCGCCCGCCTCGCCTGCCTGCCGATTATCGGTGTGCTGCTGGTGGCGATGCTGTTTGTCCATCCCGGCTGGAGCATCGCCGAAGGACAGTTCGGCTGGCTGCTGCTGATTATCTTCACTACCCTGGCGATTACCGGCCCGGGCCAGTGGCGCCTCGGCGCCGGCACGCGCAGAGAGGTTCGCTATGGCGCAGGTTAACGATATCCATGACGTCGCCCAGGGTGACGCGGCGGCGCCCGCCGTGGCTGCCGCATCGCCCTGGCAGCCGCTGCGTCAGCCGCTGTTCCGCATGCTGTGGATCGCGACGGTGGTCTCCAACATCGGCTCCTGGATGAACGACGTCGGCGTTAACTGGACCATGCTGACGCTGAGCGCCGATCCGCTGAGCGTGGCGCTGGTGCAGGCGGCGAGCAGCCTGCCGATGTTCCTGTTCGCGCTGCCCTCCGGCGTGCTGGCCGATATTATCGATCGGCGTAAATACCTGCTGTTCTCGCAGCTGTGGGTCTTTATCGCCGCCGCCGGTCTGACGCTGCTCTCTTTCACCGGGCACGTCACGCCGCTGGCGCTGCTGATTGCCGCCTTCCTGATGAGCACCGGCGCGGCGATGAGCTCGCCGCCGTTCCAGGCGATCGTGCCGGATCTGGTCAGCAAGAGTGAGCTGGGCCCGGCCATCGCGCTGAACTCGCTTGGTATCAACATCAGCCGCGCCATCGGTCCGGCGCTTGGCGGCCTGATCCTGTCGTTCGCGGGGCCGTGGGTGGTCTTTATGCTCAACGCCCTCTCGGTGCTCGGCGTGGCGTGGGTGCTCTATCGCTGGAAAGAGGCGCCGAGCGTCCAGCGGCTGCCGCCGGAGCACTTCTTTTCAGCGGTGCGCGCCGGTCTGCGCTACGTGCACGCCGCGCCGGTGCTGCGCAACGTGCTGGTGCGCACCGTCGCCTTCTTCGTGTTCGGCAGCGCCGGCTGGGCGCTGCTGCCGCTGGTCGCGCGCCGCGAGCTGGGGCTGGGTCCAGGCGGCTACGGCATTATGCTCGCCTTTATCGGCGTGGGCGCCATCAGCGGCGCGGTGCTGCTGCCCCGGCTGCGTAAGCGCTTCAACCCCGATCGGCTGATGGTGCTGGCGAGCCTGATGTTCGCCGCCACCATGCTGGCGCTCGCCTTTATCCGGCACTTCTGGCTGCTGAACGCCTTTGAGTTCTTCACCGGCTTCGCCTGGATTGCCGTGCTGTCGACGCTTAACCTGGGCGCGCAGCGCAGCGCGGCACGCTGGGTGAAAGCGCGCGCGCTGGCGGTCTATCTCACCGTGTTCTTCGGCTCGATGACGGTGGGCAGCGCTATCTGGGGACAGCTGGCGTCGCGTTACGGCATCCCGGCCTCGCTCTGCGTCGCCACCCTGGGCATGGCGCTGGCCTGCCTGACGGTACTGCGCTGGCGGCTTGATCAGGATCCTGACCTCAATCTCGACGTCAGCGAGATCGCCGAGCCGGTGCCAACGCTGGCGATCCATCACGACCGCGGTCCGGTGCGCGTGAGCTACGAGTACCAGATCCGCCAGGCGGACGCTCACGCCTTTACGGTCTGTATGCAGGACATGAGACGCGTGCGCCGTCGCGGCGGCGCCATCAACTGGGCGGTCTACGAAGATATTCTTCAGCCGGGCATCTTCGTCGAGACCTTTGTGGTGGGATCCTGGATGGAGCATCTGCGTCAGCTTGAGCGCTACACCATGAACGACAAGAAAATCGAGAACCGCGTTTATGCATTCCATCAGGGCGAACAGATGCCGGTCGCACGCTATCTGGTTGCGCCTGAATAACGGCTTTTTTCATTCACCATCGCAAGGAACAGACCATGAGCACAATTAACACCGCCGACGGCACGCAGATCTATTTTAAAGACTGGGGCAACGGCAAACCCGTTCTCTTCAGCCACGGCTGGCCGCTGGACGCGGATATGTGGGATAACCAGCTGAACTTCCTGGCGGAGAACGGCTATCGCGTTATCGCGTTCGATCGCCGCGGCTTTGGCCGCTCCGATCAGCCGTGGACCGGCTACGACTACAATACCTTCGCATCGGATATCAACGACCTGATCACCTGCCTCGACCTGCAGGACGTTACGCTGGTGGGCTTCTCGATGGGCGGCGGCGACGTAACGCGCTACATCAACAACTACGGCTCCGCGCGCGTGGCTGGCCTGGTGTTGCTGGGCGCGGTGACGCCGGCCTTCGGACAGCTGGAAGGCTTCCCGCAGGGCGTCGAGCCGTCGGTGTTTGAGGGCATTCTGGCCGGCTTACGCAAGGATCGCGCGCAGTTTATCAGCGACTTTGCCGTGCCTTTCTACGGCACCAACGCCGGACAGACCGTCTCTGAAGGCGTGCTGACGCAGACCCTGAACGTGGCGCTGCTGGCGTCGCTCAAAGGCACGCTGGAGTGCGTGAAGGCGTTTTCCACCACCGATTTCCGTCCAGACATGGCGAAAATCGACGTGCCTGCGCTGGTGATCCACGGCAGCAACGACCAGGTGGTGCCGTTCGAAACCACCGGCAAGCTGGCGGCGTCGATGATCGAAGGCGCGCAGCTGAAGGTGTACGACAATGCGCCGCACGGCTTTGCGGTGACCCACTCCGATCGGCTGAATGCGGATCTGCTGGCGTTCCTGAACGCTCTCTGAATGCGTTTTTCGCGCTGACAAAAGCCGCCCTGCATTAACGCCGGGCGGCTTTAAACCGGCGAATGTAACGCTGTCACTTATCAATATCTTTCAGCGCAAACGCCGTCATGACCAGAAGCGTCGACGTAAAGGACGCATTTACCAGTAAGGCGGTCAGCATCTTCTCCCCCCTGTTTCGCTGTCAGGTAACACCGCGCAGAGCCTGTCTCAGTAAGCGGCCGCCGCCGACGTCTGACTCGCCTCTTTTTCAATCAGCCGCATCAGCAGCGAAATGCGGCGATCGGTTCGCTCCGGCGTATCGGGCGGCAGATGGTAGTGCAGGGTATAGAGTTTCCCTTTCTCATTGAAAAAATCCGCGGCGACCACCGGCATAATGCCGCCCGGCACGCGCTGGTAGTTGACCTGCAGCCGCGAATTGCCCAGTTTCATCCTGACCGCCATGACGCTCTCATCCGCTACTGACGGATAAAGCTGCCTGTCTGCCGGCACGATAATGCGCTTCATGACACACCTCCTGCTGTCCAGATAGATGCATAGCGGGAGGGAGCCGGAACCGGCGCCCTCCCCGGTACGATCGGGCTGCGCTTACGCCTGATGTTCAATCACGTCTGCCGTATGGTGCGCAATAGGTATGCGGCGCGGTTTTTCGCTTTCCGGTATCTCCAGATGCAGGCCGACGCTGAGCAGCCCGTCCTGCAGTCTCGCCTCGGTCACTTTCATCTGTTCCGGCACGCTGTAGCTCAGGCGGAAATCGGTGCGGCTGATGCCGCGGTGCAGCCAGCCGCCGTCGCTGCGCTCGCCGTCCGCGTTCGCCTCGTTTTCCGTGCGCTCCTCTTTCCGGCCGGTCACCGTCAGACGGCCGCCCGCCACCTCGATTTCCAGCTCGCTCTCTTTCCAGCCGGGCACGCTCAGGGTCAGCGCATAGCGCTCATCGTCGAGCTGCCTGAGGTTGTAAGGGGGCGTGACGGCGACAGGCGTATCGCCGGTCAGCTGGCTAAAGAGGCGGTCAATGCGGCTGAAGCGATCGGAAAACAGCGCGTCGCTGAGTAAGGGAAATACGGGGAAAGTACGTGAAGCCATAGTGATAACCTCCTGAATTAATCGTTCATTCAAAAGCTCATCGGGGGAACAGGCGTCTCGCCTGTCCAGTGACAGTTATAGAGTTTTCCAGAGAATTTTCAAGGGCGTCCGGCACGATTTTTTTATCATCAAATATTTTGACTTTATTCAGCAAGAAACAGGGATTTTCACGCCCTGGCCGAATCTCTATTATTGATTCCATCGAGGCAGAACGCCTCACAGCTTAAAAATATCTCTGAGGAATCGACCATGAAAAGCATCAAAACTTTCGTTGCTGTTGCCCTGTTCGCCCTGCTATCTTCCGCCAGCTTTGCCCAGACGGTTACCGCTACCGCCTCTACTCTGGACGGCGCCGAAGCGCAGATCGCCGCACAAGCCAAACTGGCGGGCACCGGTTACAGCATCACGGAGGCCTACGCAGGCAACCAGGTGCATATGACCGCTCGCCTGACCAAATAACCGCGCTGAAAACAGAGAAAAGGGGTCGCCTGCGGGCGGCCCCTTTTCTTTTGCGCTTTAGCCGCGTCGGCTGTCGCCGAGGGACGGCACGATACGTTTGCCGATGACGCGCTCCACCGCCGCGGCGGCCTGCAGCACCAGAAGATCATGCCCGGGCGCGGCATAGAGGGTAACGCCGAAGGGTAAGCCTTCCGCATCCTGCCCGGCCGGGATCGCGGCGACGGGCGCGCCCGCTTTGCCGGTGCATTTCGCCGCCGCCGCCATCGGCGAGAGCAGCAGATCAGCGCGACCGGCCCGGAGCGCCGCCAGAATGCCGGCATCCAGGCTCAGCGCGATATCGGCACGACGATCGCGGCGGTACTGCTCAGAGCGGATATCCGGCGCGGCCTCAGCCGCCTCGAGCAGCGCCTGTCCGTAGGGGATCGCATCCGGATGCGCGCGATTCCACTGGATAAGATCGTTCAGAGAGGTGATGCCGCAGGGCGCAAGCGTGCCGAGCAGCCCGTTAAGGCTTGCGCCGAATTCGCTGCGAAACACGCAGGATCGCACCGCATTCAGCTGCTCCGCCGCGGGCAGATCGCAGGGATCGACGATGACGGCGCCCGCCTGCGCCAGCGCCTCCAGCAGCCGTTCAAACAGCGCCTGTCGACGCTCTGTCAGTACGCTGTCGGCGATAAAGCGCCGCGGCACGCCGATGCGCAGCCCCTGCAGCGATGCGCCGCCGGATGCCTGCGCAAAATCGGCCAGCGTTGCCGTATCCTGCATATCCGCGCCCGCTATCGCCTGATACACCAATAGCGCATCCTCAATGGTGCGCGTCAGCGGCCCCGGCGAATCCTGACTGGGCACCAGTGGGATCACACCGTAGCGGCTGACGCGGCCCACCGAGGGCTTAAAGCTGGCGATCGAGCTGTGCACGGCTGGCGCCTGCAGAGAGTTTTGCGTTTCCGAGCCGATGGCGAAGGCGCAAAAGCCGGCGGCCACCGCCGCTGCCGAACCGACGCTCGACCCCTGGCCCCGGCCATATTGCAGGCCGAGCGGATTACGCACCACGCCACCCGCGCCGCTGAATTCTGCAGGCATGATCTCTGAGACGAAGTCGGCGAACTCCGTCAGGTTGGTTTTGCCCAGCAGCACGGCACCGGCGTCGCGCAGACGGGTAATCAGGCTGGCCTCAAAGGGCGGGCGAAAGGTCGCCAGCGCGCGGGCGCCGGCAGAGGCAGAGCAGCCGTCCAGCGTAAAAATATTGTCTTTAACCAGAAAGGGCACGCCGTGCAGCGGCCCTCTGGAGCGGCCGGCCGCGCGCTCGGCATCTGCGCGCCTCGCCTCTTCACGGGCAGCGGGAGAGAGACTTCTGACGCAGTTAATGTCGCTGTCAAACTGTTCGATGCGGTTCAGGTACCATTCGGTCGCTTCGAGAGAGGTCATTTCGCCCGCCGCGATGGCCGCGCCGATAGCGCGTGCCGAGCCGGTGGCAAGAAGAGAAAAGAGATCGGTCATGTTTTACAGTCCGGGATGTCGACGCAGGAAGGCTAAAAATAGCGCAACCGCGCTGGCGGACTTAGACATTAAGGTGCGCTGTGCGCGAGAAAAGCGTCAGAGCGTATCGCGCGCGGCGAACTTCTCCAGCGCAGGGCCGTCAAGCCGATAGCGCACCCATTCACTCAGAGGAAGCGCATCGATACTGTGGTAAAACTCTTTGGCAGACTTATCCCACTCCAGCACGTTCCACTCAATCCGGCTGCACTGCCGCCTGACCGCCAGCTGAGCGATATACTGCAGCATCGACTTGCCCGCGCCGCGTCCCCGATAGTCAGGGGTAAAGTATAAATCCTCCATATTGAGGCTGCTGCGTCCCAGCCAGGCGGAATAGCTCATGGAAATTACTGAATAACCTGCAATTATGCCATCAATTTCGCAGATATAGGCTTCCGCGGTGGTTTCCGGTGAAAACAGCGACTTTCTGACCTCTTCAATATCGGGAACAGACGCCTGCGGCGCCTCGCGGTAAACGGATAAGCCGTTGATCATATTATAAATGGCGTCAGTATCGTCGAGGCTGGCCTGCCGGATCGTAACACGCATAAATTTTCCCTTAACCAAAGAGTTTGATGGCGATAAGGATAATCGGTATCGTTCAATGAATTAAGTGCAATAAAATCAATTAAAGGTGAATTCCATGCATCATGTGCTGCGGCGGCTCGATCTTAACCTGTTGCCCATCTTCGATGCGGTTTTCCGGCATCGATCCGTCAGGCTGGCGGCGGCGGAACTCTCTATGAGCACCTCGGCGCTCAGCCATGCCCTGACCCGGCTGCGCGATTTCCTTCAGGATCCGCTTTTTTATCGCGAGGGGCATAAGATGTGTCCCAGCGTTTATGCTTGTCAGCTGGCGCCCTGCATCGCCGACGCGCTGTGCGCCCTTAATCAACACCTCAGCCCGGTGCAGCCTTTCGATCCGCTCAGCAGTCAGGAGGCGTTTCGCATCGCGGTGACTGATTACACGGCCTTCAGCGTTTTTCCCGGGCTGATGAACAGCATTCAGGAAACGGCGCCGGGCATCAATTTCGAACTCTGCTACCTGCCCCATAATCCGGCGCTGAATGAGCTGCTGGCGGGCGAAGTGGATCTGGCGCTGAGCTTCAGCGAACCCGATGAGGTCAGGCATCCCGATCTGGAGGAGATCGACCTTTTCAGCGACGAATTTGTGGTGCTCAGCCATGTGGCGCGCGCGACTCTGACGCTGGAGGAGTATCTCGCCGCCGGCCATCTGGTGGTGACGCCCTGGAACGAAAAGAAAGGGCTGCTGGACACGCACCTGGCGCGCATCGGGCTGACGCGGCGCATCACGCTAAAAACCCCGTCAATGCTAAGCTCCCCTTTTATCGTCGCCGAGAGCGCACTGCTGATGGCGATCCCCTCTTCCGTGGCGCGTCGGCTGGCGCAGCTCGCTAACGTGAAAACCTTTCCGCTGCCTTTCGCCGTGCCGCGCTTTACCGTAAAAATTTACTCTCACAAGCGCAGCGGGAAAAAAAGCTCGACGGACTGGCTCAAAAACACCCTCTGTCAAAGCGTTCAGCAGAAAAATGACGCGTTTTCTGGTACAAAACCAGCCCGTATATCCAACGCGCCGGGCGTGCTCAAGCACTCCTGAGGCGCGTGATTCGGTTGACCGCAAAGCCTGAGCGGCGATTCAGGTAAGTCTTGATCAGGGAAGCCTGCATGATACGTCTTGAAGATGTCACCTTGTTCGTCCGTTCCGCCGCGCTGGGCAGCTTTTCCCGCGCGGCCCGCGAAGCCGATATCCTTCCCGGTCAGGTCAGCGCCGCGGTCAACCGGCTGGAGCGCGACCTGAATAAACGGCTGTTTGCGCGATCGACCCGCAGCCTGCGCCTGACCGCCGACGGCGAAGCCTGGCTGCCCTACGCGCAGGAGATGCTGGCTATTTTGCAGGCCGGCGCCGAGCAGCTGCAGGGAGAAGAAGATGAGATGCAGGGCGAGCTGCGGATCGCCGTGCCTTCCGACATCGGACGTAACGTCGTGCTGCCGGTTATTACTGCCTTTTGCGAAAAACACCCCAAACTGTCGCTGCGCATCTCTCTCTCCGACCACGTCAGCGACGTTTTCCGCGACCCGGTGGACGTGGCCATTCGCTACGGCGTGCTGGAGAACAGCAGCTATGTCGCGCTGCCGCTGGCGGAAGATAATCGCCGCGTGCTGGCGGCCTCGCCCGCCTATCTCCAGCAGCACGGCAGACCGCAGCAGCTGGAGGATTTGCTGCGCCATCACTGTCTGCTCTATAGCCTTAACGGGCACGTCTACGACAAGTGGTCCTTTCCGGAAAACGGCGTCAGGCGTCAGCTGACGGTGAACAGCCGTATGCTGTGCGATGACGCAGACGTGGCGCGCCGCTGGGCGGTGGCCGGCATGGGGATCGTCTATAAATCCTGGATCGACGTCAGCGCCGACGTGCTCGCCGGCCGGCTTGAGATCCTGCTGCCCGATCGGCCCGGCGAGGCGGCCCCGCTTAACCTGATCTGTCCGCATCGCAAGCAGTTCTCCCCGGCGATCCGCGAGCTGCACCGGCTGCTGCGCGAGCAGCTTAAAGCCATTACGGCGCTGATGCAGACCCACCCCGCTTTCGGCTATGCCGAAGCAACGCTGCCGTCGAAGCAGCAGCGCGTATAAAGACGCGAGGCGTTTTGCCGCTCGCCGCGATTAGTCGCCGGCGTCGTCGAGCGCCACCATTTCGTGCGCTTCGCTTTGCTGCAGCCAGTCGCGGCTGTTGACGCGCAGCATTTCGATAAAGGCGTGCCCCGCGCTGGAAAGACGGCCGATATTCGGACAAAGGATACCGATGCGGGTGGCTGGCAATACCTCTTTTACCCTTAGCGGACGCAGCCGGTCGTGATAGCCGGGAAAGCGCAGGCGGACAGAGGTCCACATGCTCACCATCGGCGCCTCGTCCATCATGCGCGCCATTATCCAGGGCGATGAGCAGTGCGTAATGCGGGACGGCATCGGCAAGTTATAGCGGCGAAAGACCTGCGCCAGAATGGAGTGCTCGCCCGGCTCATCCCAGTCCAGCCAGTGATAATCCAGCAGATTACGCAAAGCGACCCTGTGCGTCACCGGATGATCCTCGCCGGCGATAAGGGTATTGCTCAAGGCGTACAGGGTTTCCTGGTACATCGGTGCGGTGCCCATGCCGGCCGTAGCGGAGATGACCGCCAGGTCGATGCGATTATTTTCCAGCGCCTCGTAGAGCTGATGCGTGCGGGCCTCCATCGCAATGATTTTTACCCCCGGCAGGCGCTGCTGGAAGCGCAGCAGAGTGGTGGTAAACGGCCCCCAGGCGGCGGCGGAGGTAAAGCCGATGCGCAACTGGCTCATCGACTTGCCCAGCAGGTTATCGATCTCCTCACGCGCCTGGCTCAGGGACTGATCGATATCGCGCGCATGGCGCAGCAGCACCTGACCATACGCATTCAGCGTGGCGCCGCGCGAAGAGCGCTCCAGAATGGGCATGCCGATCTCCGCCTCTATCTCCTGAATGGTTTTGCTGATGGCGGGCTGCGTCAGATGCAGCGTCCGGGCGGCTTTGCTGAGGCTGCCTTGCGCCGCGACCTCCAGCAGCACGTCAAGCTGGTTCAGCTTTAGTTTCATTTCGTCTCTCTCCCGCGCCGTACCTGAATGGTGCAAAAAGCGCGCTATAAAAGGTCAGCCAATATAACCTGACCCATAAAAATTACTCATGGTTGATATGCATTTATTTTATGGCAATAGTGCTGTTTCTCGCCTTTCTCTGCGTCATTACCCGTAAAGATCAGCGTATGAAACAGACCGTCCGATATGCCTCTGCGGAAACCGAGCTTTCCGCCTCGCTCTCCTGTCCTGACGCGGCTCTCTCCCAGCCGCGCAGTCAACAGACGAGGTCGCTGCTGGCGGTGACGCTGGGAAATGGCCTGGAGATTTATGATTTCACCGTTTACAGCTTTTTCTCCGTCATCATCGGCCATCTTTTTTTTCCTGCCGGCAGCGATTCCGCCTCGCTGCTGCTGGCGGTTGCGACCTTCGCCGTAGGGTTTATTATGCGTCCGCTCGGCAGCCTGCTGCTGGGGCAGTATGCCGACAGGCACGGCCGCAAAGCGGCGCTTACCCTGATAATGGGGCTGATGGCGCTGGGGGTGATGATGGTGGCCTTTGCGCCTGTTTACGCGCAGATCGGCCTCTGGGCGCCGCTGCTGCTGGTGATCGGGCGGATGCTGCAGGGATTTTCAGCGGGAGGCGAAGTCGGCGCGGCAACCAGCTGGCTGATGGAGGCGGGCGATCAATCGCAGCGCGGCGTGCGCGTGAGCTGGCAGATGGCCAGCCAGGGCGGCGCGGCGCTCACGGGCGCGGCGCTGGGCGCGCTGCTCACCCACACGCTGAGCAGCGAAGCGCTCTACGCCTGGGGCTGGCGCATTCCGTTTATTCTCGGGCTGGCGATCATGCCGGTGGGGATCTATATCCGCCGCCATCTTCACGAGCCGCCCGTCACGCAGGCGGCGCGGCAGGGAAATCCGGCGCGCGAAATCTGGCGCACGCATCGCCGCAAACTGCTGCTGGGCATTCTGCTGGTGATGAAAAGCACGACGACATTTTATCTTATCGTCTACTACATGCCGGCTTATATGGTGAATGCCCTGCACCAGCCTGCCGCCGCCTCATACTGGATCAGTATTCTTGCCGTGCTGCTGACCCTGGTTGTGCCCTTTTTCGCCGGTAAGCTCGCGGACAAGCTACCGCGGCGCAAACCGATCCTGCTCGCCTGCGCGCTCGGCTCGATGCTGCTGATATGGCCCATTTTCGCGGCCCTGCAGCAGGGCGCGTCGATGCTGCTGGTGCTGCTGCTTATCGCGGTCGATCAGGTACTGGCCAATATCAGCGCGGTGGCGTTCTTTCTTTTGATCCTTGAAGCCTTTCCGCGCCAGGTGCGCGCATCGGGCATGGCGCTGGTGTATGCCATCGGCGTGACGCTGTTCGGCGGCTTCGCCCAGTTCAACGTGACCTGGCTGCTGAACGTCACCGGCGAGGCGATGGCGCCGGCCTGGTATCTTCTGTTTAGCGCGGTCGTTTCGCTGACCGCCCTGATGGCCTGGCGTGAACAGGCCCCGCTTGCCGACGACTGACCCTGAAGGAGAGAGTATGTTGATCACTGAAATCCTGGAATATGAAGCGGAGATGATCGCCATTCGCCGCGATTTTCATCAGCATCCAGAGTTAGGATTTGAAGAGTTTCGCACCAGCCAGCGCATCGCCGAGCTTCTGACCGAGTGGGGATACGAGGTACACCGGGGCCTGGGCGGCACCGGCGTCGTGGGCACCCTGAAGGTGGGCAACGGCGAAAAACGTCTCGCCCTCCGGGCCGATATGGACGCCCTGCCGATGCAGGAGCTGACCGAGGTGCCGTGGCGCAGCGCGGTCGCCGGGAAAATGCATGCCTGCGGGCACGACGGACACTGCGCTATCCTGCTGTCGGCGGCGCGCTATCTGGCGGAAAAGCGCCCTTTCTCCGGCACCCTGCATCTGATTTTCCAGCCGTCTGAAGAGTCGGTCGGCGGCGCGCGGCGGATGATAGAGGATGGCCTTTTCACCCTGTTTCCCTGCGATGCCATATTTGGCCTGCACAATATGCCGCTGCTGCCCGCCGGCACGTTCGTCACCAAACCCGGCGCGCTGATGGCCTCCTCTGACAGCATGACCATTACGCTGCAGGGCAAGGGCGGGCATGGTTCAACGCCGGAGAACTGCCGCGATCCTATCGTCGCGGGCGCGGCGATGATTATGGCGCTGCAGACCATTGTTTCGCGCAATGTCGATCCTCAGGAGGCGGCGGTGGTTACGGTAGGCAGCCTGCAGAGCGGCGCGACCCATAACATCATTCCCGATAAGGCGGAGCTGAAGCTCAATATGCGCACCTTCAGCCAGCAGGTACGCGAGTCGGTGAAGGCGCGGATCCAGACGCTGGTCCAGGCGCAGGCGGAAAGTTTCGGCCTCACCGCGCGCATTGAGCCTGACTTTGGCTATCCGGTGACGGTTAACCATGCGAAGGAGACGGAATTCGCGTTACAGGTGGCGCGCGACGCGTTCGGCGCCGACAGCGTTGCCGATCCGCAGCAGGTGAAAAGCGTGATGGGCAGCGAGGATTTCGCGTTTATGCTGGAGGCGCGCCCGGGCTGCTATCTCTGGCTGGGAACCGGCACAGGCGAGAACGACTATGCCGTGCATCACCCCCTGTATCAGTTCAACGACGCCTGCATTTCAACCGGCGCCACCTATTGGGTGCGGTTAACCGAGGCCTTTTTGCCGCGCCGATGAGTCGGCGCGGCATTGAGGATGCCTGACCGGTTTTTTCGATGAGGCGGCGGCCAGCTTCTACGCTTTAAAGGGGGATAGCCTGCGGCTTTCCCCTTTTTCGCAACCTTACGGAGAGACCTATGCAGCACAAGCACCTACTTTTAGCGGGCGCCAGCGGCGTCGTCGGCTTTGCCGCTCACGATGCCTTTCATCAGGCAGGCTGGCAGATCACCACGCTCGGACGATCGCCGCAGAGCCCTCACGCCTCTCCTCACCTCAGCGCGGATCTCACCTCGGCGGAGGATCTCAGCCGGCACCGCAAGGCGCTGGAGTCCGTTACCCATATTTTCTATGCCGCGCTGCGCCAGGATCCCGACCCGGGCGTGGAGGCGGACGTCAACGCGCTGATGTTTGAAAACCTGATCGCGGCGGTACGCGCGTCAGGTTCGGCGTTAAAACAGATCATCTTCGTGCAGGGCGGCAAGGTCTACGGCGCGCACCTGGGGGTCTATCGCACGCCGGCGCGGGAAGAGGACAGCCGTCATTTTCCGCCTAATCTCTATTTCCGCCATGAGGACTATGCCCGGACACTGGGCGATGAAACGGGTATCGGCTGGACGGCGCTGCGCCCGGACATTGTTATCGGCCACTCTTTCGGCTCGCCGATGAATCTGGGCAATCTGCTTGGCGTCTACGGCACGCTGTGCCGCGAAACCGGCACCGCCCTGCACTTTCCCGGCCCTGACGCGGCCTGGCGCAATACGCTGGTCAATATCACCGACAGCCGCATTCTCGGCCAGAGCGCGCTCTGGGCCGCTGAACATGACAAATATGGCGCGTTCAATATCACCAACGGCGACGTCTTTCGCTGGAGCCACGTCTGGCCGAAGCTGGCGGACTGGTTCGGCGTGCCTGTCGGCGAGGCGCAGCCGATCTCGCTGAGCGAGCGTCTCCACGCCCTGAAGCCGCTCTGGGCTTCGATTGCCGATAAAGCGCAGCTGCAGGAGCGCGATATCGATCGCCTGGCGCTGGGCGGCTTTGGCGATTTTATTTTTCACGTCGAGAAAGATGCGATATTCGACGTGACCAAAGCGCGCCAGCACGGCTTCGACGCGATGACTAAACGCTCCGACGAGGTGCTGATCGCGCATCTGGAGGCGATGCGCAGCAGCAGGCTGATCCCTTAAAAAGGCGGGCGCGGCCGGAACTGCGCCCGATAGCTGAAAAAACTGCGCCTGAAGATGACAGCCTTATGACGGGCTCTGATAAAACGGAAAGGCGCCGAGTAGCAGGCAGCTGGCGAAAAGCACCATGCTGGTGATAAACGACCAGCGCAGGGTGCCGCGCTGCGTCTGCGCATAATCCAGCTTGAGCATCCCCACCAGCAAATAGGTGGAGGCGACCAGCGGGCTGAGAATATGCACCGGCTGTCCGACCAGCGCGGCGCGCGCCATTTCAACCGGCGCAATGCCGTAATGACCGGCGGCCTGCACCAGCACCGGCAGCATGCCGAAATAGAAAACGTCATTGGAGACCAGCCAGGTCACCGGCACGCTAATCAGCGCGGTAATGGCGGCTAAATAGGGGCCCAGCGCGGGCGGAATGATATTAACGATCGCCTGCGCCAGCGCATTCGCCATGCCGGTTTCTGCAAAAATGCCGGTGAATACCGCAGCGGCGAAAATCAGGCTGGCGACGGAGAGAATGGCGGGCGCATGGCGCGCCAGCTGCGCCTGCTGTTGATTAAGCTGCGGAAAGTTGACCAGAAAAATAATGGCCGTCGCCAGCATAAACAGATAGGCCATCGGCACGATATCGAGCACCAGCAGGGCAATTAAAGCGATAGTCAGCAGCCAGTTGGTCCAGAAACGCCAGGCGACGCAGAGTCTCTCTTCGAAAAGAATATTGTGGTGGGCGGCGGTGTCGCGCTGCCAGCCGAGACGCTTACGCTCCTGACGACCCAGAATCCATGCCATCACGAACGTCCAGACAATCGCGGCAAGCAGGGGCAGCAGCAGCGGAATAAACAGCGTGCTGGTTTCAACGTGAACCGCCGTTGCCGCGCGCGCCGTCGGGCCGCCCCAGGGAAGCATATTGCCCAGCCCCGTACACTGTAGCAGCAGACAGGCAGCTTTTAATTTCGACAGGCCGACGCGCTCGTAAATCGGCAGAAAAGCGGAGAGCACGATCATATATACCGTCGCGCCATCGCCATCCAGCGCCACAATAAATCCCAGCAGCGCGGTTCCGGTGAAGATTTTAACCGGATCGCCATCCACGACGGAAACGATACGCTTAATCACCGGATCGAACATGCCGGCATCGGTGACGCTCATAAAATAGAGCATGGCGAAAATCAGCATGACGCCGGTGGGCGCCACGGTGCGTAATCCCTTAATCACCATATCGCCCGTCTCGGCGCCAAAGCCGGCTATTAATGCAAAAAAGGTCGGCACCACAATTAATGCTGTCAGCGCAGACAGTTTTTTGGTCATTAATAAACCAATAAAAAGGGCGAGCATAAGCAGGCTGATCGTCAGCAGCATAATATTATCCTGTTGCAGGGTTAAGGCGCGCTTGTCAGCGACAAACGAGAACGTATCGGCATTTAAAATAAATTTTTATTAGATAATTATTTTTAATATCAACAGCTAATACAATCTTTAAAAGGAGTGGTAACGTGCGCTATTTCATATTTCTTATAAATTTAAAATTGCGCCAGGTGATAATAATCGGGCGTGAAACTCCAGGGTGAAAATCGTATCGCGCTTCACGCCCGCGGTTATTTACAGCGCCAGTCAGGCGACGCTGAAATTATCGATGATCGCGGGGCGACGGGCGCACCGGCAAATCCAGACGATAAAGTTTGACCGGGTACTCAACGGTTGAGGGCTTGCCGCCGGTGGTGGCGGGCGTGCGGTTAATCTGCGCCGACGGCATCCAGAGCTGCCCGTCGGCAATCCACATCGCATCAATCCACACCAGTCGGGGATCCTGCACCACGGTACTCACTTCCCCCTGCGGCGTGATCCGTTTTACGGCGCGGGTATTGATGTCCGAGGCATAGATATTGCCCTCGGCGTCGATGGCGGTGCCGCCCGTGCTCCAGGTATCGATAAACTTCTCCGCGTGGCGCGCGACCTCTTCCGGCGAGAGCGCGGCGTCGTTGAGGTAGCGCGTTTCGATACGCGCCATCGGGCCGGGGATCGCCTGGTAATAAAGCCATTTACCGTCCGGCGAAACCTCCAGCTGATCCAGCCCGACGCGCTTTTCACGCCCGTCGCGCAAAAAGAGCTTTTTCCCGTCGGCGTAGATAGGCAGATGGTCAATAGAGAGCGGATGGTTATCCAGCACCCGCCAGCTTTTGCCCGTTTTCAGATTCAACACCACCAGCCCCACCGCGCCGGGATCGGTGATATAGGCGAAATCGCCGTTGAAGCGCACGTCGTCAAGATAGCTTTCCGCTTTTAACGTCGGCGCCGTGAACAGGTAGCTCGCCACCACTTTGCGGCTGTGAATGTCGATGCGCACCAGCTTCGCGCCCTGCTCGACCGCCTTATCACCGGTGCCGATGCCTTTATTGCCGGCATCCATCACCCAGAGATCGCCCTCCGGGCCGAAGCGCAGCGCGTTGACGTGTAAAAAGTGATGAGCGGGATCCTGGCTCTCCCAGCGGTTCCACTCCGCATTCGGCCAGGCCTCCAGCGCGCCGTTTTTAACTTCGACCAGCTGCGGCCCCGCGCCCTCGGACTGCGTCAGCGAGGCGAATATGCGCCCCTCCGGGCTTACCGTGACGCCGTTCCAGACGCGCGGCGAGGTTTCCACCTGCTGCAGGCGGCTGTCCTGTTGGGTCGGCAGCTCAACCGGCAGCCGATCCTGCGCCCAGAGCGGCGCCGCCGCCAGCGTCGCCAGCAGCGACAACAATTTTGCGGTGCTTTTCATGTTTCCTCCTTGTCTTTCAGTCACAGCGGACACCCTTTCGCGCGCAGAATGGCATTGAAGCGCTCGGGATCGGCGCTGCCCTGCCGGTTGGTTTCGCGGATGCGCGCTTCGCGCTGCTCATGCTCCCGCACGCGAGGCAAGAGCGAAGCCAGCTGCGCCACGGGAATGCTGATCACCCCATCGGCGTCGGCGACAATCAGGTCGCCCGGATTCACCACCAGTCCGGCGCACTGGATAGTGACGTTGATTTCGCCCGGCCCCTCTTTACTCGGACCGCGCAGCGTATTGCCGCGCGCCCAGAGCGCGACGCCGCCCTCGGCCCACTCGTTGACATCGCGAATGGCGCCATCAATGACAAAACCGGCGATTTTTTTGGTCAGGGCGGAGGTGCGCATCAGGCCGCCGATCAGCGCCTGGGTCATATCGCCCGCGCCGTCGATCACCAGCACGTCGCCGGGCTGCGCCATCTCTATCGCTTTATGGATCATCAGGTTGTCGCCGGGCCGCACTTTTACCGTCAGCGCCGGGCCGCACAGCACCAGCGTGGGATCGTTATGCCAGGGCAGCAGGCCCAGCGCGCCGCAGGAGCGCCCCATACAGTCACCGATATTGGGCACCGGTAAGCGGCGAAAGGCGTCGATGGTATCAGCGTCAGGCAGACGATCGCGTTGCCCAATAAAGTAGCCGGCAGGCCAGGTCGAAGAGGGGGTCATGAGGGTTCCTTAAGTACTGCGCGGTTGACACAGGTCAGCGGATTTACCGCCAGACCCTTGAGAAAATCGAGACACTGAAGGGCCGCGAAGCGGGCGACCTTATCCAGCGCTTCCGGCGTGGAGCCGCCGATATGCGGGGTGATCGTCAGGTTTTTCAGGGCGCGAAAAGGGTGATCGCCCGGCAGCGGCTCCGTCGCCACGGTATCCAGCCCGGCGGCGAACAGATGGCCGCTGCGCAGCGCCTCATCCAGCGCCGCCTCGTCAATCAGCTCGCCGCGCGAGGTGTTGATCACCAGCGCGCCTGCCGGAAGCAGCGCAAGCGTGCGGCCGTTGAGCATCTGACGCGTGGCGGCATTGACGGGGCAGTGCAGGCTCAAGACGTGGCTTTGCGCCAGCAGCGCGTCGAGCGACGCCAGCTGTTCTTCAGGATCAATCGCCTGCGGGTCGCGCAGGGCGGGATCGTAAAAGCGCACCCGCATGCCCATGGCGCGCGCCGCGCGCGCGACGCGCTGGCCGATCTCTCCCATGCCCACCAGCCCCAGCGTTTTACCGCTCAGCTCCATGCTGCTGCCGTTGCGCGTCCAGCGCCCTTCGGCAATCTCCTGCTGCTGCCAGCTGATGCGGCGCGCGGCGTTAAGCATCAGCCCCAGCGTCAGCTCGGCCACCGATTGCGCGTTGGTGCCGGGCGTAGTCAGCACCGGGATGCCGAATGAGGTCGCCGCCTCGACGTCGATATTGGTGACGCCGACGCCATGTTTGCAGATCACTTTTAGCGTCGGGCAGGCGGCGATGGCCGTGCGGCTTAGCGTGACGGTACGCGAAATCACCGCGTCGAACGGAATCTGCGCCATCAGCGCCTCGACCTCCGCCGCATCCTGGCTGCCGCGCAGGTAGTGCACTTCGCAGCCCGCTTCTGCCAGCACGCGCTCTCCTCCGGCGCCCAGCACAGGCGCGGTCATCAGAATGGTCCAGCTCATGTGTTACTCCCTTGTTAATTTTCATCTAGCCTGGCAGGATGGAACGATAAAAAGTATTCCGCTTTTTTTATTAATTGATTCCTGTGAGGAATGGATGGAGCTAAAAGATCTCAGTTACCTGCTGGTGGTGCGCGAAACGGCGCACCTGGGCAACGCCGCGCAAGCCCTTGGCATCACGCAGCCTGCGCTGACGAAATGCATTCAGCGGCTGGAAAAATCGTGCGCCACGCGGCTGATTTTGAAGGTGGGGCGCGGCATCAAACTGACCGAGGCGGGATTGCTACTTTGTGAACGCGCTCAAAAAGTGCTGCACCTGATGCAGGTCACTCAGCAGGATTTAAACGCGCTGGGATCCGGGGCAGCGGGCGTGATTCGTCTGGGCGTGGCCGCCACCGCCGCCGAATTTATCCTGCCACACCTGACGCGCGAACTGCTGCAGCGCGCGCCGACGGTGGTGCTCGAGGTACAGGTCGGGATGAACGATCTGCTGCAGTCGCGACTGCGTGAGAACAGGCTCGATCTGATTCTGGGATTTCTGCCCGAGGAAAATCATGAGTTTGCCATCCGACCGCTGACGGAAGATCCGGTGGTGGTGGCGGCCAGCAGCCTTCATCCGCTGGCGGGGGTGCATCCTACGCCAGAACAGCTGAATCAGTTTCAGTGGCTGCTGCCGTCGCCGCAGGTCGCCACGCGACAGTGGCTTGAACAGCGCCTGCGCAGCGGCGGATATGCCCCGCCGCGCGTGCAGATGGAGAGCAATACGCTGTCGCCGCTGCGCCAGGTGCTGGCCCAGACCCAGCTGCTGAGTTTTCTCTCGCGCCGACTGTTGCATGAGGATATGACGCAGCACGCGCTGGTGGAAATTCCCCTGCCGCTGGTGATGATGCCGCGCACCTTTGGCTGGCAATTCCGCTCCCTGAGCGAACTGACCCCCGCGGCGCGCCTGCTGGTGGAGTTGGCGGAAAAACGCTGGCAGTGGTAATCGCCTTTACCCTGCGGTAAATATCGCCACCGCACGAAAAGTCAAAAAAACAATTTATTACGCAGCCTATTTTAAAAATAAGAGTGCTAACCTGAATTAATAAAAAAATGCGTAATGTTAAAAACGGCATATGGGCGCTGTCGCGCCTGTTTGCGGTCGGACTCTTTTTTATTTCCGGCCTCGATAAAATAATTCATTATAACGAGAATATTATTCTGATGCGTGAACATCAGGTATCAGGTTATTTTCTCCCCTGGGTTATTTTACTGGAGGTGGCGGGCAGCGTAGCAATAACCGCTGGATTTTTAACGCGTTTCACCTGCATATTCATGGTGGCGCTGTCGCTGTTGTCCGGCTTTTTGTTCTACCCCGGCTATTCGCATGTACATCTTATGATCTGGTTAAAAAACATCTCCTGCTGCGCGGGTTTTTTACTGCTATTTATTCATGGCGCAGGCAGCTGGAGCCTGGATAACTGCATCGAAATATATTTTAAAAATAATAAGCGCGTCTCATTTTAAAAAAATAATCCTTATTTCCGTACCTGACTCGTCCCCGGAGAATAAATGAACAGGCGTCACTTTCTGCGTCTGATGCTCGCATCAGGCATCATCATCCGCATGCCCATTACCGGCTCGCCGGCCGCTCACGCCGCTGAACCCGAAAACCGCTTTCACAGCGTTAGCCTGGCGCTAACCGGACGACAGCAGCTGGATCCGGCGATCGGCCAGCGTTTGTACGCGCTGTTAACGCGCCAGAACCCGCTTTTTCCTCAGCGTCTGTCGCAGCTGGCCGAGCGCCTTGACCGCAGCGACTCCCGCGCGCCTGAGGCGCTGCTGGCGTCGCTGTCCGAGGAGGAGGTCGACACTGCGCTGGCCATCATCACGCCCTGGTACCTTGGCTATACCGGCAATCCCGCCACCACGCGCGCCACTGACGACGCGCACTTTGTCAGTTTTCTCTCCGCCCTGATGTACGAGCCCACCGCCGACGTTACGCCGCGTCCTTCTTACTCGCAGCGCGGCAGCGACTACTGGCAGGCGGTGCCGGACGGCGTCAGCGCGCCGCCGATGCCGGCGAATATTCGCGCCTGGGGAAAAGCGTCGCCGCGCGCGGCATCCCGCGTCGCGCAGCCGCAACCGGCCTGGCTGGCAATGGTGGAAGGACGCGCCAGAACCTATGCGGAGGCTTTGCGCCTCACCGACAGCGCCGGAGATCGCTCATGACGCACTATGACGCCGACGTGGTGATTATTGGATCGGGCGCGTTAGGGGCAAACGCGGCATATCAGCTGGCGAAAGCGGGCAAGTCGGTGATCATGCTGGAGGCCGGCCCCTATATTCCGCGCTGGAAAGTGGTCGACAACTACCGCAACAGCCCCAGCAAACGCAACTGGTGCGCACCCTATCCCAACCTGCCCTGGGCGCCGAACAGCTACAGCGACGGCTATATCGAGGCGCAGGGCGATGACGATTTCAACTATGTCACCAGCTTTCTCAAGGTGGCGGGCGGCAGCACGCGTCACTGGGCCTCTGCCTGCTGGCGGCTGCTGCCCAACGACTTCAAACTAAAAAGCGTGTACGGCGTCGGGCGTGACTGGCCGATCGCCTATGACGATCTGGAATCCTGGTATCTGCGCGCGGAGCGCGAGGTGGGCGTGGTCGGCACCGCAGAGGAAGATCAGAGCGGTCAGGGACGCGACGCCTGGCCGCCGCGCTCCGCGCCCTATCCCCTGCCGCCGGAAGCGAAGCCCTACATGGTGCAGCGCATGCAGGCGAAGCTCGGACCGTTAGGCTATCAGGTGATCCATGAGCCGCACGCGCGCGTTTCCCGCCCTTATGACGGCCGTCCCGCCTGCGCCGGCAACAATAACTGTGAACCCGTTTGCCCTATCGGGGCGATGTACTCAGGGGATATGCACGTTGATAAAGCGGTGGCGCTGGGGGTCGATCTGCGCACCGAGTCGGTCGCCTGGAAGCTGGAGAAGGGGCCGAAAAACCGCATCGTCGCGGTGCACTACCGCAAACCTGACGGCCGCGACGTGCGCCTGAGCGCCAGGGCGTTTGTGGTGGCGGCGCACGGGCTGGAATCCCCGAAGCTGCTGCTGATGTCCGAGGTGGCAAACAGTTCCGATCAGGTCGGCCGCAACCTGATGGATCACACCGGGCTGAGCATGACCTTTCTTGCCGACGAACCGCTCTGGACCGGACGCGGCTCGGTGCAGCACGGCAGCATCGCCACCCGACGTGATGAACCCAGCCGCGCGCAACACTCCGCCATCCGCTACGCGCTGCGCAATCTGGTGCCGAACAGCGATGTGACGCCCGCGCTGCTCAGGCAGGGGCTGGCGGGCCGCGAGCTGGACGCGGCGATACGCGACCGCGCCTCGCGCATTATGAATATCAGCACCATGAGCGAAACCCTGCCGAGCCCCACGAACCGGGTGATCCCTCACCCGACGCGGCGCGACGGCGCTGGCCTGCCGACCCTGCAGGTTAACTATCAGCTGGACAGCTATGTGCGCGGCATGCGACCGCAGGCCTATCGCGACTTCGCCAATTTCCTGATGGCGTTTAACGGCGAGATGGTGGAGCCGCCCACCGGCTGGCGCAATCAGTATCACATCATGGGCACCACGATAATGGGCGACGATCCGCGCGACTCGGTGGTTGATGCGCACTGCCGCAGCTGGGATCACGCCAACCTGTTTATCGCCTCTACCGGCGTGATGCCCACCTCCGCCACCGTGAATCCTACCCTGACGGGCATCGCGCTGGCGCTCCGTCTGGCCGATACGCTGATTCAGGAGCTGTGAAGATGCGAACGGCAACCTTTCTTCTGCTGTTTCTCCCCGCGCTGGCGCTGGCGCTGGCGCAGCCCGACAGCGCCACCCTGAAGCGCGGCGAATATCTGGCTATCGCGGGCGACTGCTCCGCCTGCCATCGCAACCCGGATAATGGCCACCCCTTTTCCGGCGGCTATCGCATCTCCTCGCCGCTGGGAGACATTATCGCCACCAATATCACGCCGTCGCGCGTTAACGGCATCGGAAACTACTCTCTGGCGGATTTCCGCCGCGTCATGCGCGAGGGGCGGCGGCGGGATGGTAGCTATCTCTATCCCGCGATGCCCTATACCGCCTTCGCCTCGCTGACCGATGAGGATATCGCGGCGCTCTACGCCTGGTTGATGACGGGCGTTCCCGCCGAAGATCATCAGGTGCCCGCTACGCAGCTCCCTTTTCCTTTCTCCTGGCGCGCGATGATGGCGCTGTGGAACGGCCTGTTTTTGTCGCCGCAGCCCCTCGCCAGCGGCAGCGCTGAAGCGATCGGCAACGCGCGCGGCGAGTATCTGGTGAAAACGCTGGGACACTGCGGCAGCTGTCACACGCCGCGCAACGTGCTGATGGCGGAGAAAAGCGCGAGTTTCCTGCGCGGCGGAGCCGTCGGCAGCTGGCAGGCGCCCGATCTGACTCAGGCGCGCCTTTACGCCTGGTCGGAATCGGAACTGGCGACCTACCTTAAAACCGGCTCGCTGCCGGGCAAAGCCAGCGCGGCGGGCGAGATGGCCACCGTAGTGGAAAACTCTTTTTCCCGCCTGACCGACAGCGATCGACGCTCTGTCGCCCGCTATCTGCTGACGCTGGGTCAGGCGCCGGCCGATGCGCATGCTGCGCCGACGCCCCCTCCGCGCGCTATTGCAGCGTTCGAGACCGGACCGTCCGCGACGCTGCGCGGCGCCATCGGCGGCGAGCAGATGAACGGCGCGCAGCTCTATAACGCCGCCTGCGCAAGCTGCCACGGCGCGCAGGGCGAAGGCAGCCGTGACGCGCCGCAAACTTTTCCCCGGCTAACCGGCACCTCGGCGGTGCTCAACGCCGATCCCGCCAACCTGATTATGACCGTCGCAGAGGGGGTAGACCGCACCACCGGCTCAGGCCACGCCTTTATGCCACCCTTCTCCAGCCAGATGAGCAGCGCCGAGCTGGCGCGTCTGCTGGACTATGTCTCAACGCAGTTCGGCACGGCCGGACGGCACATCACCGAAGAGCAGGTTAATCACACCCTGCGCCATCCCAGGCATTCGCTCTGGCTGCAGCGCGCGCCGTGGGCGGGAGCAGGCCTGCTGGCGCTACTGATCTGTCTGGGGATATGGCGCTATCGAACGCATAAAAGGAGTCACCATGAAAGCACCTCTCTGTAGCGCACTCTGCGCCCTCGCCGCGTTGTGGAGCGTCACGGTCAGCGCTACGCAGACCCAAACCATCCTGAGCGCCGAGGATGCGCAGCGCATAATTTCGCGCGCGGAAAAAGAGGCGCAGTCGCTGAAGGCGCAGGTTTGCATTGCCGTGCTCGATCGCGCCGGACAGCTGCTGGCCTTTAAACGCATGGATAACGCGCCGCCGGGCTGTATCGACTCGTCAATGCAAAAAGGACGCGCGGCGGCGCTTTATCGCACCTCGACCGACAAATATATGGCGCGAGCCAACGGCACAGAGCCAGCGATAGCCACGCTGCCCAATATGGTGCCGCTGGGCGGCGGCGCGATCGTGACGGTTAACGGCGAGGTGACGGGCGCAGTGGGCGTGAGCGGAGCGGCAAATCCAGCGGAGATCGCCATTGCCGACGCGGGCAGCAAAGCGCTTAACGCGCCCTGACCTCGCCTCTGGCGAAGGCGGCAAAGCATTACGCGGGGCGGAGCGGCTATCCGCCCTGCGACAGAATAAGAATGAGACGCTTTTCTAATAAATTCTTCTTCAAAAACATCTATTTATTTTGTGACATGAAAATCAAAAGGCAAAATGTTATAAACTTGATAAGCTAATCAGGCGCAAAGCCAGTTTCTGTGCAACCGTGACGATGCGCAGTGCGCAACGCCTGCCCGAGACGCAATCACTCAGGGTAGCGTTTTCGCCTGCGTCCAGATCAAACTTAATGACATGATGGCAATATGAGTAAAAATGACGACGAAAAGCTGGTTGATATTTTGACAGGCGAGGCCGTGATGGCGCTACTGGCGCAGGATTCGCCCGTTTTTGCCGAGCACGTCGTGGCGCAGCTTCAGGCGATGGCGGCCTCTGAGCGCGATCCCATCAGGCTGCGAGCCTTTCAGCACGCGATTGCCGAGCTACTCGGCGCCGCGGGCCAGCACGGCGCCGCTTCTCGCTACGACGACTGGCAGGAGAGCGAGCCCACCCTTCACTGATCGCCGCCGCTATGGCCTGATTTTTTTAGCGACAAAGCGTGCCGCATCACGATATTTTTTTTGCAGCAGCGCATCCGCTGTCTGTTCAGCTTGTTGTTCGAGCAGCGTGCTCAGCCCCGCCAGCTCAAGCGGCTTTCCCGCTTTTAACAGCAGCGACGCTATCTCTCCGATCGCCGCATGAATATCGTCTGCATCTTCTGCTTTTTCAGTGCTCACAACGCCTTTGTCCATGCTGGTCATTATCGTTCTTAGTCCCTGACAGCTGCGCCTGGGTAAATGTCTACATTCGGACGATCAGGGAATCGCCTTGATCAGTTTCTGCCGCAGGGCCGCGACCCGGCTGGTCAGATCGGATAACTCCTCAAGCGGCGTATCCATCACTGAGATCATATCCGCCGGCACGCCAGCGGCCTCGGATTTCAGCGCGGTTCCCGCTGGCGTCAGCGTAATCAGCACGCGACGCTCATCATGTCCCGTATCGCGCCGTCTGCTGATCAGGCCCGCCTGCTCCAGCCTTTTCAGCAGCTGGCTCAGCGTGCCCGAATCAAGATGGACGCGCGCCCCCAGTTCAGAGACGGTGACATTGTCGGTTTCCCACAGCGCCAGCAGAACCAGATACTGAGGATAGGTCAGCCCCAGCGGCTTCAGACGCGACTGATAGAGCTTGGTCATCGCCAGCGAGGCCGAGTAGAGCGCGAAGCAGAGAAACTGATCGACGGTAACAGGCGCGCTGCCTTGCGAAGCGCCGCCGCAGGTTTCTGGTAATTCTTCATTCATGGTATTGCTGCTTATTATCTGATCGATAGAGGACGGCACTGCGTCATCCTGTGAGGCCGTGATAATATTGAATCAAATTAAATTGATGTCAACCTACCAGCCAGAGAGAAATCTCTGATTAATCAAAATTTCCTTTGCTCGCGGCCAGCGTGAGCTGTTGCAGGGCCTCGCAGGTCCTGCAACAGCGCGAATCAGTTATAGTCGACCCGAACCACCGCCTTCGACTTTTGCGGGTTCAGGTAACTCAGGCTGACGTGGTCCACGCCAGGCAAAACCACATCGCCTTGCGCCACCTGCTGAATGCCGATTTGCTGCGTATGAACGCCGTTGTTGTTCTGGCAGGTGAAGGTGATGCGGCTGGCGGCTGGGGTTAACTGGCAGGGATTCTGCGAGATCGCGCCGCTAAACGTCAGAGAACCGCCTGACGTCAGGGGCGCGGCGAAAGCGGAATTAAACAGCATTAGAAAGGTCAGACCAAGACCAGCACTCACTTTTGCAGCGGACGATGTCATCAACAGACTCCTCTGGGAAGTTCGTCCGTGAAAGGGATAATGCGATCCGTTATGGCATTGAATGGCAGAGCGTGACTCTTGTTATCACTGGCACTGTGAGTAACAGTATATTCACAAAGATGAAAAGCCGCCTGTCATTTAAGAAGGGATGTCTCTGGCGTGAAAGAAACGGCGATGCCTCTCCGACATCGCCGTTGCGCTTTAGTCGATCAGCTTATCCAGAGAGAGCGGCAGATCGCGAATGCGCTTGCCGGTCGCGTGGTAGACGGCGTTGCTGATGGCCGCCGCCATGCCCACAATACCTAGCTCGCCGACCGCTTTGCCGCCCATCAGGGTGGCGTGGTGATCCGGCTCGCCGACGTCGATGGTGACGATCTCCGGCACGTCCGCATTCACGGCGATCAGGTAGTCCGCCAGGTTGTTATTGATGACGCGGGCGTTGCGCGGATCGATGACGCCCCCTTCCAGCAGCGCCTGGCCCAGCCCCATCACCATGCCGCCGATCCACTGGCTGCGCGCCAGCTGCGGGTTGTAGAGACGGCCGCTGTCAAAGGCGGAGACCATCCGCTTAACCCGCACGGTGCCGAAATCTTCGTCGACGCGCACCTCAACGAACTGCGCGCCCCAGCTGTGCGCGGAAAAGGCTTCCGGACGCGTCATTTTCGCCATCGAATGCACCGCCTCATCGCGATCCTCTTCGCTATCCTCCTCAGAGAAGGTGCCAGAGAGCACGGAAAGCGTCAGCGAGTCGTTCAGCTGCACCAGTTTGTCGTAGCGAATGGCGCGGTCGGGCTGATTTTTCACGCATACGGCTCCGTCGCGCAGCACCAGCTGCTCGCGCGCCACCTGAAACAGCGGCAAACCGGGCGATTCAGTCGCCAGCGTAAAGAGTTTCTCGCGCATCGCTTCCGCCGTCTTGTGCACCGCCGCGGTGAGATTGCCCGCCAGCTGCGAGCCGCCTGCTACGCCAGCGCGCGGCAAATCGGTATCGCCCAGCTCGACGCGGATCTGGCGCGACGGGATCTGCAGCACCTCGGCGGCAGTCTGCGCCAGTATGGTATAGGTGCCGGTGCCGATATCCGCCCCGGCGCTCTGCACCACCAGGCTGCCGTCGCTGTGGAAAATCAGCTTCGCTTCGGCGGGCGAGCGGCTGACCGGATAGGTCGCCGTCGCCATGCCCCAGCCAATCAGCTCGCGCCCTTCGCGCATCGAGCGCGGCGCCATGCTGCGCCTGTCCCAGCCGAAGGCGTCAGCGGCGGCGGCATAGGCCTCTTTCAACCGGCGCGTGCTCCAGGGCGCGTTCAGCTGATAGTCATGATCGGCCCAGTTGCGCAGGCGGAACTCCAGCGGATCGATTCCCAGCGCACAGGCCATCTCATCCATCGCCACTTCCAGTCCAAAGGCGCTCGGGTTCTCGCCCGGCGCGCGCATCCAGCCAGGCGTAACGGTGTTGATCGCCGCCACGTAGTGACGCGAATAGACGTTCGGCACGGCGTAGAGACGGCCCGTGACTTTGTTGGTGCCCTCGGCGAAGGTATCGATCAGCGAGGTGTCGCTCAGGCCGTCATGGATAATGGCCAGAATTTTACCGTCGCGCGAGGCGCCCATCTCAAGGTTTTGAATCGTCGCCGGACGACCGCCGAGGCCGGTAAAGGTTTGCGGCCGGGTTAAAGAGACTTTGACCGGCCGCCCCAGCGCGCGCGAGGCGACGCAGGCGAGCGCCACATGGGTATAGGGCACCGGCTTAGAGCCGAAACCGCCGCCCACGTAGGGGGAGATGATGCGCACCTGGTCAACCCCGATGCCCAGCCATTCGGCGATCTCGGTCTGTGCGCCCATCACCCACTGGCTCGGTTCCCAGACCGTCATACGCTCATCCTGCCAGGAGGCGACGCAGGCGTGCGGCTCCATCGGCATGTTGTATTCGCGCGGCGTCGCGTAACGGCTTTTGATTTTGACTTCCGCCTGCGCCATCGCCTGATGGGCATCGCCGAGATCGATATTGGTGCCGCTGCTCTCTTTACGCGCGGCGCGCGGATCGTCCGGGTAGATCAGCGCCGGTTCCGTCTCATACTCCACTTCCACCAGGGTGGCGGCCCAGGTCGCCTGCTCGAAGGTCTCTGCCACCACAAGGCCGATATTCTGGCCGTTATGGATGATCTTATCGTCCTGAATCGGCGTATAGGTGGACTGCGCCGCGCCGCCGTCGGCGATGGCGGTCGGCTTATTGATTTTCAGGCTGTTGAGGTGGGTGTAAACCGCCAGCACGCCCGGCGCCTGACGCGCCTTTTCGGTATCCATACGGGTGATGCGTCCACTGGCAACGGTGGACTGGATCACCACACCGTACGCCGCATTTTCCGGCTGATGCTCAACTGCATAACGCGCTTCGCCCGTCACCTTAGCGACGCCGTCGCCGCGCTCGCGCTTTTCGCCCAGCGCCTGATAACTCTTTTCTGCCGTATCCATTGTTAATCCTCTCTGTTCGGCCTGTTAAGCCATGCCGCCCGCTTTCATCAGCGCGCGTGCGATGGCGCGCGGCGCCAGCAGTTTCTTGTGCTGGTTCTGCGGCAGCAGCTCGGCGTCCTGCACCACCAGCTCGGCGGCGCGACGCAGGGTCTGCTCGTTGAACGGCTGCCCGCGCAGCGCGCCTTCAACGTGCCGCGCGCGCCATGGCTTCGTCGCCACGCCGCCGACGGCGATGCGCAGATCGCGGATGCGGTCGCCATCAAGCTCGATGCCGACCGCCGCGCTGGCGGCGGCGAACTCATACGAGCTGCGATCGCGCACTTTCAGATAATGGGACTGGCGCAGCGCCGGCGTTAACGGCAGCTCCACCGCCACGATCATCTCGTCCGGGGCCAGATCGTGCTCCAGATGCGGCGTATCGCCCGGCAGCAGGTAGAACTCATCAATGGGAATGCGGCGTTCGCGCTGTGCGGCGTTGCGCACGATCACTACCGCTTCGAAGGCGGTCAGCGCCACCGCCAGGTCGCCGGGATAGACCGCGATGCAGCTTGCGCTGGTGCCCAGAATGGCATGGTTGCCGTTGACGCCGTCGCGCGCGGCGCAGCCGGATCCCGGCCGGCGTTTATTGCAGGCGGAAAAGGTATGGGGATCGCGGAAATAGACGCAGCGGGTGCGCTGCAGCAGATTGCCGCCGATCGACGCCATGTTGCGCAGCTGCGGCGACGCCGCCTGCCACAGGCTGTCATAAATCGCGGGCGCCTTTAGCTGGCATTCAGGATGATTTTCGACCTCGCTCATACGCGCCAGCGCGCCGATGCGCAGCGTATCCGCCGTAAAGGCGATTTCGCGCATCTCCGGAAGCAGGTTGATGTCAATGAGCGCGGCGGGCTGCTCGACGTCGCATTTCATCAGGTCGATCTGGGTGGTGCCGCCTGCCAGGAAGCGGCTGCCTGCGCGCTGCTTCTGGCGCAGCGCGTCGTCCGCGTCGCTGACGCTGACGTAGTCGAAGGGATTCATGTCGCCTCCTTGCTGAGATCGGCGGCCGCCTGCTGGATCGCCTCGACGATATGGGGATAGGCGCCGCAGCGGCAGAGATTGCCGCTCATATATTCACGGATTTCGTCCGCCGAGCCGGCGTGCCCTTCGTCGATGCAGGCCACGGCGGACATAATCTGCCCTGGCGTGCAGTAGCCGCACTGAAAGGCGTCGTGTTCCAGAAAGCGCGTCTGCACCGGATGCAGGGTGCCGTCGGCCTGCGCCAGGCCTTCAATAGTGGTGACCGACTGGCCGTTAGCCTGGGCCGCCAGCGTCAGGCAGCTCAGCACGCGTTTGCCATTGATAAGCACCGTACAGGCGCCGCACTGTCCCTGATCGCACCCTTTTTTGGTGCCGGTAAGCGTCAGGTGCTCGCGCAGCGCGTCAAGCAGAGTGACGCGGGGATCCACCTGCATCGTATGCGGTTGCCCGTTGATCTCCAGCTGTAGTTGTAGATTTTCAGACATAGCTCGTTTCCAGTATTTAACGGGTTTTAAAATGGGGTGTTATGCACGTTATGAGGGAGGCTATTGTGGTGTGCAATCCGTTAAGTCTAGACGGCTAAGCGAAAGCGGGGTTGCCTGTTTCTGGAAATCTGTTGCCTGATTGTCCAGGTAGCGATTTGAAAAGGGTAAACGGAGGTTATAAAAGGGAACCGGCCGCGGCGGCGGGTTCCTTGCTGGCGGTGCGTTTCGCAGGCGTCAGGCGAGCTGCGTGATAGCATACTCGCGGGCAATCGCCGCCGTTTCCCGCCCCCACGCCGAGGCTTTGGTTCTGGACTGATGCATATCGAAAGTTTGCTGGCTGGTGAACAGCTCTTCTACTGACCAGATCAGCGGATCCGCCGTCTCCTTTACCTCGAAGCTAAGGCAGCCTGACTCTTCTTTCGTCAGCCTGATATGCTCGGGAAGATAACGGCGCACCCGCGCCGTCTCCTCCGGGTTTTTACAAATTAGCCGACCGGTAAGCTTGATCATCGTTTTCCCTTCTGTTGCGTCACGTTGCGACTTTTTTACTACAAAAACGTGACGCTGCGCTATCCCGACGGTCTGTTCAGGGCGCGAATACCGCGCGCACGCAGCCATCCTCTTTATGCTTGAACATCTCATAGCCGCGCGGCGCCTCTTCCAGCGAGAAGCGGTGCGTCGCCATAAAGGCGGGATTCAGCTCGTTCTTCGCCACGTGATCCAGCAGCCGATGCATATAGCGCTGCCCGTGCTGCTGCGCGGTGCGGATCGTCAGGCTTTTGTTGATCATCAGCCCGAGCGGGAATTTGTCCATCACGCCGTAGACCCCCAGAATCGCGATGTTGCCGCCTTTGCGGCAGGCGTAGAGCGCCTGACGCAGCGCGGCGCCGACGTCGGTTTCCAGATGCAGCAGCTGTTTGGTTTTATCGTAAACCTGGCTCAGCCCTTCGCCGCGCGCCTCCATGCCGACGGCGTCGATACAGCTGTCCGGGCCGCGACCGCCGGTCAGCTCCAGCAGCGCCTCGTTGATATCGACCTGGGTATAGTCGAGCGCTATGCTGCCGGCATAGTCCCGCGCCATCGCCAGCCGCTCCGGGTAGCGGTCGATGCCGATGACCTGATGCGCGCCCATCAGCCATGCGCTTTGCTGCGCCATCAGGCCCACGCCGCCGCAGCCCCACACCACCACGGTGTCGCCGGGATGAATATTGCAAAAATCCGCGCCCATATAGCCGGTCGGCGCCGCGTCGGAGAGAAACAGCGCCTGCTCGTCGGTTACCCCTTCCGGCACCACAAAGCAGTCGTTGTCGGCGAAGGGGACACGGACATATTCGGCGTGCGAGCCGGCGTAGCCGCCAAAGGCGTGGCTGTAGGCGTAAATGCCGCCGGTTGGATGGCCCAGCACCGTTTCGCCCTTCTCCCACTGCGGGTTGGTGTTGTCGCAGCAGGAAGGCAGCTGATGCTGACAGTACCAGCAGGAGCCGCACGAGATAAATGAGGGCACCACGACGCGATCGCCGCGGCGAATATTTTTCACCGCGCTGCCGACCTCGACCACCTCACCCATAAATTCATGCCCGAGAATATCGCCCTCGCGCATGCTGGGGATGAGCCCGTCGATGACGTGAAGATCGGAGCCGCAGGTGGTGGTCAGACGAACGCGGATAATCGCATCATGGGGATTGAGCAGGCCGGGATCGGCCACCGTTTCAACGCTGAGATCGTTTACGCCGTTCCAGCAGAGTGCGCGCATCTATTTCTCCTTATCCTGGCGGTCGGCATGGCGGCCAGCAGGCTGGCCGTCAAGGGTTGGAATTTCGCCGGTTTCGGCCAGACTTTTAAAGCGGTGCAGCGCCTTGCTGACAATCTCTTTAGGCAGGAGATCGAAAAAGGTGGTGACCTTTTTGCCCAGCGTACCGCCCGGCGGCGTAAAGCGCAGCGTCAGCGCCAGTTCGGTTCCCCACTCGCCGGGCGCCGGGCGCAGCAGCAGCTCGCCCTCGTTGGGGATGTCTGCGCCCTCCAGCGACTGCCAGGCGATGATGTCGCCCGGCTGCGCCTCGACGATGCGGCTCTCCCATGCGTAATGTTTGCCGAGCGGCCCGTCTATCTGCCACCGCGCGTCGCTTTTGTTAATGGGCGTGACGGTGGCGAAATGGCTCATGATGCGCGGTAAGGTGTCGGGCGCCAGCCAGAGCGCGAACAGCTCTTCGGCGGGACGTCCGACGGTTATCCAGCGCCGCAGCGTGAGCACATCAGCCGCAGCTTCAGGTTGTGAGTTTTTGGCCAAAGGATCCTCCCGTAAGGCGCAAACAGGCGATGAACACAGTTTGAGTTAAGTTCAGAGGATCGGATATTGCGAGCGTAACCGCAGAGGAAGAGGGGCATGCGAGGATCGAAAAAAAAGCCGGGGACCTTCCCCGGCCGCACTATTGCTGGCTGTTCTGCCAGTGACGTTCGCAGTGTTCACGCGCTTCTGCAAGTAAATCTCGCAGCTCGGGCAGGCTGTCGCCTGAGCCGTAATCCATCGCGACGGCCACCTCTTTTTGTTCGTCTCTGGCCGCGAAAGTGAGCTTCTCGTCCAGTTTTTCCCAGTCGCCGTCGTGCTGACGGTAGATCAGCGCATAGGTCGGCGTGTTTTCGTCATCGCCGTAAATTTCATATTTCTGCTCAGGGGCGTCGTCAGGGCCGAACTGCAGCGTTTCGATCAGGGTTGCATCACTCATCTTGTTCTCCTTCGTGGGTAAGCAGTAAGGGTAGCTCATCGCGCGAAATCTCCTGAGATCTGAACAGATGACTCGCCGCGCGCCTGTCGCGCGGTCAGGGGGAAATAAAAGTAATGACCTCTCAGTAAACATAGGAAGATAGTTAATATTAAGGGAAAACAGATATATTTCTTTATGCCTGTTCTCAAAATGGAATAATAGTGTCAATGCGCGGAAGACATAGCGCTAGGTGGTTTTTCGATAGAATGGTAATATTTTTGTTATTGTTCTTACCAGTTACTATTGAAATATCATAAAATGTATCACTCATCCAGAAAATTAAGCGCTATTATGTTCGCCTGGGGTCTGGCTGGCATCCTTTTCTTGTTATTTATTACTTACAAAGTTCACGCCAAAGCCATTTTTCAAACGGCAGAATGCCTTTATCATAAAAGTTTCGAAAACTATTTTGACTGGTTAACGCACATATCACAATTTATTTACAGGACAATCTTTGAAACCTGCGATCATGATTATCGTTAACAGTATCAACACAAATAAAAACTAATGAAAAAGAAAACGAAACAACAGGTGCCATTTAACCAAAAATAACCAGACCAGAAATCCAGCCGAGCAGTAAAAGATTAAAAAAAGTAGCAGGCCTGCCAGTTTGTCCGAGAATCGCATTAGCATCCTTTCCAGCTTCATCAAAAGACTTCCGTAAAAATGACAGATTTCATAAATGCCTCATTTAACAAATCATGCTTTAATCAGCGTTCATTATCAGACTGGGATCATAAATCACCCTTCAACGCTTAATCTTACCAGCTAAGAATGTTCTCACCCTTTGAGCACGACAATCGGCATCAGGCATTTCAGGATCGCAGGCACCGCCCGCGATGAAATTATTCATAAATAAATGCGCTGCGGAAAATGTCTTACGACGGGGTGTTGAGTCAGGGTTTATCATGAGAAGAATAACGTTATCGCTGAGGTGTCTGCACGTCACACATCACGAGACGGATGATTTATGTAACTTTTGTTGTTTTTGCCCCTTGCCGGGCGCTTTTTTATTTTTAGCTCAGGCGAGCTTATAAAAAGGCAAAAGCAAAGCGTCAGCGCTTTGGTCTTTTATTTCATGCCGCGATATTTTGATGACCTCATCCAGACCTGATTTTTATACTCAAAGCTGATGATTAACTGCGCTCCTTCGGAGGAGCGCTTGTTCTCATCACATACAGCCGCCGTTAAAGAGCGCTCCTTAGGCGATGACGGCCGGCAGGTCGACGCAGACGTCAGGCGCTGCGAATGGCCTTGAGCGTTTGCGCTTTGCGCGCCTTCACTCGCCAGACGATCCACAGCAACCCAAACCAGAGCGGCATAGCACAAAGCGCGGCTAGCGTATCGGGATCGAATACCATAATCACGACCGAAAAGGCGAAGAACAGCAGGCTTATCCAGCTCATTACGATGCCCGCCGGCATTTTAAACCGCGACTGGGCATGCAGTTCCGGACGCTGCTTACGGTAGGCCAGATAGGCTACCAGGATCATGCCCCAGCTGTAGATCACCAGTATCGCCGCAAGCGTGGAGACGATGGTAAACAACGTCATAACGTTCGGCACAAGAAACAGCAGCAGCGTGCCGCTCAGCATGCAAAAGCAGGAGAAAAGCAGACTGCGCACGGGAATGCGCGTGCTTCTCGACAGAATGCGAAACTGCCAGTGCGCATGTTTTTCTACCGACAGGCCGTAGAGCATCCGGGTGCTGGAATAGACGCCGCTGTTGGCAGAAGACATCGCAGAGGTAAGGGCCACAAAGTTGATAATCGCGGCGGCGGCAGGCAGGCCCGCTTTGGCAAACAGGGTTACGAACGGGCTGACGTCGGGAGAGATCGCCGCCCAGGAGGTAACGGCGATAATCACGACCATAGAGAGCATATAGAAAATGATGATGCGCAGCGGGATCGCGTTAATCGCCTTCGGCAAGATTTTCTCGGGCTCGCGTGTTTCGGCAGTCATGGTGCCGAGCAGTTCAATGCCGGTATAGGAAAAGATGGCGATCTGAAAACCCGCGAGGAAGCCCGTCACGCCATGGGGCAAAAAAACGGCCGGATCTGACAGGTGATGCAGCGAGGCCTGCACGCCGTCGGGCGAGGTCCAGCCGGTGGCGACCATCCACAGGCCGGTAAAAATCAGCGCAACAATGGTGATGACTTTGATTAAGGCAAACCAGAATTCCGCCTCGCCGAACATCTTTACCGACAGCAGATTGAACAGACAGAGAATGCCCAGCGTAATAAGTGCCGGTATCCAGGCGGACATCTCGGGAAACCAGTACTGCATATAGCCGCCGCAGACCACCACGTCGGCAATGCAGGTCACGACCCAGCTCAGCCAGTAGGACCATCCCAGATAAAAGCTGGCTTTAGGGCCGAGATAATCGGCGACGAAGTCGGCGAAAGAGCGATAGTCGAGTTTCGATAACAGCACCTCGCCCATGGCGCGCATCACCATATACATAAAGAAGCCCACTAGCGCGTAGATGATGAGAATCGAGGTGCCCGCCACGGCGATATTCTTTCCGGCGCCCATAAACAGCCCGGTGCCGATGGCGCCGCCCAGCGCAATCATCTGAATATGGCGCTCGCTAAGCCCGCGCTCAAGCTGCGATGAAGAGGAGTGAGGCGACGGCGCGTGCGGTTCTTTTTCAGTCATGGCAATTCTTTCTAAATTAGGGAACTCGATTCAGCTTCAGCGCCGGTTCGCCCTCAAACCCGGAGCGCCTCTGAGAGTCGCCGCCCGTTTTTCAGCGCGGAATAGGTGTCGCCCTGGCAGGAGGACCGCACGCGAAAAGCCGGGCATCCTGTACCTGTTCGACGCCATATTTATTTCTCCTGTCGCAACAGGCGGAATAACGTGACGATTTACAGAAGTCCCTGCGCCGGTAATTAACTGGCGCAATTAAACCGCGCAATAAATATATTTATCGCACTCTTTGTTTTGCATAAAATAGTGAGAGCAGTCTCGATTCGCGTCGTTACTGATTAATGAAAGCCCTACCGTCTGTTTCAGTGAGACTCATACTGGTCGCCACCTGTAACAAAGTCAATACACACCCAACCCATTCTATTCACTTTTTGAACCCTTTCAAAGATCTGAAAAAATTGGCGAAAATGGCTTTTATGCAAAACAGACGCTGAATCAATGCATAAGTATGCAGCACAATATGGGTAAAAAAGATGAGTAATTATTCATATCCAGCCGTCTGAAAGCGGCTTATCTGATTTGATTGCGTCTTTACCGCTCATACAGCGGCAATGGATTAATCACAGAGCGACTTTTTTTAAGCAAAAAACGCTGTTTTTATTATGCGCCGGGCTCCCGCAACCCTGTGCGGTTAACTTTCTTTAGCGCAAAGCCAGAGGCATAAAGTGATCCGACAGGGTAACGGTGCGTTATCCAGACGGGTTAAGGATGGGGTGAGCGGTTTCTGGAGCAGAGAGAGGAGATTAACCTGCGCGTCAGCAGAATGATAACCGCACGCAGGTCGCATTATCTTTGCGGCCTGCCCGGCAGACAGGCTTGCGCCAGAGTGCTAACAGAGGTCCGGGCCCAGTTGACCGGTTCGCTCACGAAGTTCCAGGATTTCCTGACAGCTGATGCAGGTCGTGACCGAGGGCAGCAGCTCGCGCCGCTCAGCCGGAATATCCTCGCCACAGTTCACACAGGTGGTCCGGCCGGGGCGTGCCAGCCGACGACGAATCGCCTCGACTTCAGCGTTTTCGGTAAGGGAGATTGCCTCCATCGCCTCATCAATGATGTCTGCCATATATCGCGTCTCGAACAGGATCCTTACATTAAAAATAAATAAGCGGCTGGCGCTGCGTACGCCAGCCCTGACAATCAATGCCGCGGCTTGGCAGTAAAAATAAACAGCGAAAAGCGCCTTTTTTACGTCATGCAACCCAGGGGAAACCACCTTTCAATAACGCAATGGCTAAAATAGTGATGCTTCCCCAAAAGCCGAGGCTCAACAATAAAATAACCCGCCAGGCATCACTACTTGAATAATCTGCAATGCTGTTTTTCATCTTCGCTACCCTAATGTAATCAGGCCGATATACTTTGCCCCGTGGCAAAAAGATGCATCACGCATAAAGAGTTTAAAATGATGCAGCTAAATCCTTTGTCAACAATGCCATTATCGTCAGCGTCAGACTTGATACATATCAAATAAAAGAGGCGGATTTATTTTTTTACTATAGTAACCCCTCATCCATTATTGTCATTTGGGAATGGATGTTGTTTTTTATCACCTGTGTAGCCGTGGTGTTTTTCTCTCTTTTTTTGTGTCATCATTCTCCTCCTTCGTTGTCGCCTGTCAGAGATTCATTCGTGAGCCAACTCGCTATATTAAACCGGACGCCATTCGAACGAATGATGCACGCCATTTTGTTTGAAGTTATCGCTAATATTCTGGTGTTTATTATTTTGATTGCCTTCTCTTCCGCCGCGCCCGCGCAGTCAGGGGTACTGACCCTGGTTTCCTCCGCCGTGGCGATGGCATGGAATTATTTTTTTAATGTGCTGTTTGATTTCGCGCAACAGCGCACGGGCTTTAAAAAGGGGTTAGGGGTACGCAGCTTACATGCGCTTTTGTTCGAGACGGGGCTGCTGCTGGTTCTGGTTCCCTTTGCCGCATGGTGGCTGGAGATAACCCTGTTAGCGGCGATACGGCTGGAAACTGGTCTGGTGTTGTTTTTTCTTGCCTATACCCTGGTATTTAATCTTGTATGGGATTTGGCCCGGGATCGCCTCTACAAAAGCGCTGGCTAAATGTTCGCATTCTGTCTGGCTACCCTCACGCGCGACCGGCATCAATTTATTATTTCTTCGGTATAATGATTTCCTGTCGCCTGCCTTAACCGTAATTAAACCAGCGCGGAATTATCCGATCGCCATGACCCTCATGGTTACAAATTTGCTTGCCGGTTGTTAACTCATCCTCAATGCGCACCGCATCTCTGTTTATGAAATTTGTGGAAAAACGTTCTTTTTCAAAGAAAAAAACCGCTGGCGACAGAGATACTTTTATCAAAATGTTATATTTGAAAAATAATAATGGCCGTGAAGGCGTGAATCTCCCGGTTTTATCAGGCTTGATCTTGAAAAGGTTAATAACTATAAATGCCTCACAGCGAAGGGATATGACAGCGATTTCCGCCAGCATTGCTCGCTTTTTATTATTAGCCAGGGAGTTAACTAAATTGAAAATTGAGCCCTCTTCTCAGCATACTGATAGTCATTATCCACATGACAGATGCATTATTCTGGAATCGGGGCAGCCTCATTTCAGCAGAGGTATATCACCCATCCTTTTCGCCAGCGTACCAGAGCAGGGAAAGAGCAGCGGAAAACAGCGTCACTGGCGCAGACGATGCCGAACGCGCTAAGGGTTCCATTTATTTTACTGTCAGATACAGGAAAGAATTTATGAACAAAAATGATTATTTAAGTGAATTAAGGCGCTGCCCTTCAAAAGATATTCTCGATATCGTAACCAGTTATATGCGCAAGAAAGTCCCTTCACAAGACATATGCTCTTTTGAAGGGGCTTACGATCACCGTAAGGCTGAGCTGATAATGAATGAAATGCTCAACGATATTCCGGTGGATGTCTGGAGGCTGGTGAATTAGCAGGAGGAGTGAATCGGAAATATTGCTAAAGGAGAAAGGGCTTCACATCGTAGTGAAGCCCATTATATGGTCAGAATTGATGTGACAGGCCGACAGGATCGCTTACTTTGGATGATCCCGGTGATAAAGCGCCCACTCATCTATTTGTTCACCCGACGGCAGCGTGCAATAGCCTGTAACGCCCGCCTCGCTTTTTACCTGCGAAGGTTTTCCGCCGACATGAAGACACCAGTCGGTAGCCGGATTGTGCATGTCGAGGCGCTGCGGTGCCGGCGCGCGCTGCGCACAGGCGGCAAGTTGAAGCCCGGCCACCAGCAGCGTGACGGCTGTTTTACTGATTTTCATCACGTTAACTCCTGAGTCTGTTTTTATAAAGCATAGGTTAAGTGCCTTAAACAGGCTGTATGCCTGCATGAAACAGGAAAACTCGCTAAGTGTTCTGAAACGTCTTGAATACCTGACGTTATATTCCCCTGTTCATCATGATAATGGCAATATGCTGACAACGTTTTATTTTAGCTGGCTTCTGTTAAACCGCCTCTCAATATTACTCTCATCTGATTGTTATCTCCCTGGCAACAATCAATCGCCTAAATAGATATCCTCAAAAAACAACAGGTGTAATGAAAATTAACATCTTCCCCGCCATTACAATAGCCGCAGCGCCTTCATTTTTAATGGAAATTATTTTTACACTGATTTCCCTTCAGGTGATAAACGCAGTACATAACCTTTTCGCCATCTTTACATCATTAAAATTCGACCTGCATAATTCTGCTGATCTTTAACACTACCCTGTTCTTACTGGAACTATTAAAGAACATTTACATGTGCCCGTTAAAAACTGGTGACTCGCTTTTTTCAGAAGCAAAAGCAATTCGCCAGTGCTAAAGCCTCACTTAAATCTTATGGAAGAGTTACTGGTATGAATAACAAATTTGAACTGAGTCGGATTGCAAAAGCGTTACTGCTTGCCAGCGGCATGGGTATCGTGCCGGGCATGGCGCTCGCGGCGGTTATGGTTGGCAGCCAGACGGGCAGCAATATTACTTTAGAGGATGGAGCCACGCTGATTGGTGACAAATTATTGGATGACGGCCTTTACGGCATCCTGGTTCCGGCAGGAGCGCCAGGCACGGTGGCGGCCGGCAGCGGTTCGACCATAAGCGTTAAGGACGCCGACCATTATGCTAAAGGCATTTTTATAAAGGCTGATAGCAGCAGCTTTACCGCAGATAGATTGATTCTTAATGTGTCAGGCAAAACCGCCGTCGGCATGGAGCTGAGCGGCAATAAGGTCAGCGCCGATTTAGGATCCGGCTCTTTAGTCAATATCGTAGGCTCGGGTTTTGAGGGCATAGTGGTGAAAAATGCCTCTTCGCTGCAGGCTGATAAGCTCAATATCACCACTCAGGGCAATAGCATTATTGCCCTGCATGTCAACAGCTACGGCAGCAGCGCCAGTCTTGGCGGCGGCAGCAGTATTAATACCAACGGCACTAACAGTCATGGCATCCAGGTCGACGCGCTAACCGGAACAGCGGATAACGGCGCGGCCAGCCTGAAGGCGAACGACTTGACCATTACTACCCTTGGCGCAGGCTCCCAGGGTCTTAATATTCAGACTAACGGCACGGCCGATCTGGGCAGTAACTCAACCATTATCACGAGCGGCGATACCTCGGCGGGCATCTGGAGCCTGGGCGAGCTAACCGCCGATCATCTGGCCATCAGCACCTCCGGCGCCACCTCAAATGGCATATCTGTTCTCGACACCGGTGTGGCTACTATCGGCGCGGGTAGCGTGATCTCCTCCGCCCAGGCCGGCGCGATTGCAACGAAGGGCGACACCGCGACGATCAATTTTCTTGGCAGCGAAGAAGAACGCAATACGCTGAAATCGGCGGGCTCATACGCAGCATCCGCACAGTCTGCAGGCGCGGTCATTAATATGCAGAACACAGATATTGCGATAAACAGTATGAGCGTAACAGGCAGAGGGCTTTGGGCAACGGATGGCGGCTTAATTAACGGCGACGGGTTGACGATTACCGGTTCCGCTAATTCTTACGGCATTTATGCCCTGGCTGACGGCAAGGTTAACCTGACCGGCGATCTTACCATCAAGATGAACTCGCCCGATGGAATCGCGATGGTCACGCCCTATGTTGAGGGCAATGCGCCAGGCATTATCAGCGCCGACGGGAAAATGAATATCACCGGCAGTGTAGTATCAGTGGACGGCCTAATCGATCTGAGCTTCGCTACAGGTTCTCTCTGGTCCGGCGCCGCCAAAAGCGATAACGTCAACAGCGGCCATCTTAACGTCAGCCTCATCGACAGCACCTGGAACGTCTCGCAAAGCTCTAACCTCGATAATTTGCAAATGCGCAACGCGCTGGTCGATCTCACCGCAGCCACGGACAATGAAACCTACTCAACCCTGACCATCGCCAACCTGAGTGGCAGCGGCGATTTTGCGCTACGCACCGATCTGGTGGGCGACGGCGTAAATAACATCGGCGACAAAATTGTCGTGACCAACAGCAGCGCCGGCGACTACGGCCTGAAGATTCAGAACCGCGGCAGCGCCGTGACCACCGGCAACGAAGTGCTGACCGTAGTGGAAACCCCTGATGGCGTCGCTACCTTCCGGGGCAATTCGGACGTGGAGCTGGGCGGTTATGTTTATACCGTCAACAAACAGGGCAACAACTGGGTGCTCTCCTCGCCGAGACCTGACGTGCCGGCTGAAGACCCAGCGTCCGCGCCTGCGGACGGCTCCGGCGCGTCTCCCACGACGCCCACTTCAGGCAATTCGGGCAGTGCTTCTGCCGCAACCGGCGGCAAGCCCGCGATTACCAGAACCGCCAACGCCGGCGCGAACTTCCTTAATATTGGCTATCTGATGGACTACGCCGAAACCCAGACGCTGCTGCAGCGTATGGGCAATGTTCGTCAGGGAAAAAACGGCGGGAATGTCTGGCTGCGCGGAATGGATGGCCGCCTCAGCGGTTTCAACAACGGCAAGCTGAGCAATTTCAGCATGAACTACACCGGCTATCAGTTCGGCGCCGACAAACGCCTGTCCGAAGAGATGCCAGTCTATCTGGGGCTCTTTATGGGTGTCACAGAAGGATCGCCGCACTACAAAAATGGCGACGGCAACACCAAATCCGAAAGCTTCGGTTTTTACGGCACCTGGCTGAACGATACCGGTTTCTACGTGGATGGCGTTATGAAATTCAACCGTGTCAGAAATCAGTTCAACGTCTTTGATACCCAGAATAATCGTGTCAGCGGCTACGGCGTCTCATCGGGCCTCAGCGCGTCACTGGAAGCGGGTAAAAAAATCAGTTTCTCTGACGGAGCAGCGGGTTTTTATCTGGAGCCGCAGTTACAGCTGACGGCGGGTCATCAGGATGGCACCTCACTGCGCGCCTCGAATGGACTGAATATCGACCTCGCCAGCTATAAATCGCTGCGGGGTCGGGCCAGCATGTTGGTGGGTTATGAAGTTAACCAGCGCGATTACAACCTTAACGCCTACGTTAAAACGGGCATGCTGCACGAATATGCCGGCGATGCATCCTATAAGCTGAATGGCTCACAGGAACACCTCTCTTTCCAGGGGAATGGCTGGAATAACGGCGTCGGTGTCAGTGCGCAGATGAGCAATCACACCCTCTTCCTCGAGGCCGATATGGTGGACGGCAATCGCTTCAACCAGCGCCAGGTTAACGCGGGTTATCGCATTAGCTTTTAACTTCGGGTAAAGCAGTCTTTTTCTTCATCTAAGGAGCAGTAAATGAAAAAAACTTTATGGATCATGCTCGCATTGCTCTGTTCATCGTCGGCATTTGCCCGGCAGGAGGCCACAGTAGCAGAGGCGAAAAAAATGCGCGACGATCGACACGTGGCGATAACCGGCACCATCAGCGGCCGGGCGGATGACGATCACTACTGGCTGCAGGACGCTACCGGCCGTATCCGCATTGATGTCGACGATGACGATGATGACGATGACGGCCGCTACCTGATCGGTAAAAAGGTGCGGGTAACGGGTGAAATCGATCGCGACGATGGCCAATGCGAGATCGATGTCGACCATGTCTATATTCTCAAATAAGTCCTTCGGTTAATGGAAAAAGCCAGCGCTGACGCTGGCTTTTTTTTCTGTATGGCTCACTGGCTCAGTCTATGTCGTTAATTACTTCCTTCTCGCGGAAGGCTTCCTGAACACGAAGCTGCGGACGCAGCAGATACTGAAATAAGATCTTCTCGCCGTTCGAAATCATCCTGGCCAATAACAGCAAGAGATGGTGCGTGCTGTTTTTCTTACGCCATAAACATCAATACTTATACTTCCTTTAAAAGGAAAATACGTTTGATCGTTAAACCTCCTGACTGGACTTGCCGCGCAATTAAATTCTCTCCCCTGTGCTAAAATGAAAGCGATGAAAAACCTGAGTTGACTAACCTCGCCGTCATAATATTGCATTTATGAAAAGAGACGATCACTGATATTTTATCATTTATATCGCTGTAATTTTCACAATAACTCGCTCAACTTCTTTGACATCTCTTTTGATATTTTCGCCAATACCGGCATTACGCTCTTAACCTCGGTGCTTAGTGAGACAGGATTTTTATCGGTCGTGAAGATAGCCATCGAATTGCTAAAATATGTAATCCCAGGGCAATCACGTTCTTGTAGCACGCGTTGTGATAAGGTTCGGGTTTGCAGTTTAAAGCCGGTAAGGGCAGATTGCGCTTCTTTTTCCGCTGTCCATCGTGCAGCAATCTTGCCCTTGCTGCTTAAGGCCACTCGAAAGTAATAGCGCTTTCCAGCCTGTAGCGCTGGTGATTCTCCTGCAAATTCTGACAACCGCGCAAAGTGGTGTTGGGAAATTTGGCTAAGTGAAACATTTATCGCCTTTTTCCCGGGACATAAAACCACCTTCAGCGCTCTATCCAGAGGTAAAAAACTATTTTTATATTGATTATTAACGAAAATATTGAGTATCTTTTTAGAAGGCAAGAAAGCCGTGTCATCTCGATAGACGATAACATGAGCATGCGTATCGAGTGACTGAAAGCGGTCTTGCTCCGCAGTCAAATGCTCGGACTGTGATAGCACAGGAGCATGTTGCAAAGGAGCGACAATAGCATAATTATCAAATAGATAGATTGCTAAAACAACCACAATACCAATAATCATTCCCATTACAACGTTATAAGAAATAACCAGGTTAGCGGTGTTCTTTTGACATTGGTTGTTCATAATTTCCTCTGGCAAACAGAAACAGAATAATGAAAAATCAAAAAACATCCTGTTCATCTTACGAGGAACAAACTATTGAACTGATAAAGAGATAAGCGTGAAAAATTATAAGGATTATTTAACCAGTCTGAAACCATCAAATGCATGCTGCTCAATTCTTTTTCTCATTTACAACCCCCTTATAGAGTTCAACTAAAGACAAATCATTGAGAAAAGAAATAAAATTGGTGTCTCCCTTAAGGCCGAACTTGCGCATTACATTGTATTTATGCGCATAGATTGTCTTAATTGAGATTCCAAGAATTTTAGCCGCTTGACTAACTGAATGTCCCCTTTTCAGCAAACTCATTACCTGCAACTGTATTAGCGAGATCCGTGAATAGTTACAATCCTTACAGTCTTTTGGCTCAAAAGTGTTCGTCTTTTCTTCATTTGCAAGCAGCCAGGCTGCCGCGATTTTCTCTCTCACTTTTTTCACCGTATCATTGCGGGTAATCAAAGTTAGAGATTGATAGCACACTGGCAGCAGGTCTGAAGCAACACTGTCAGTGTAATTCGCAAAAACCAGAAGTATGCTACCCGGTTTACGGCAACGATATACTGGCTGACACATAAGCAGACGCCAGAGTGAAACATTAACCAGAATAATATCTGCCTGGCGTAAGTTTTCACCGTCAATTCCCGATAAAAATTCAATGGCGACGCAGGATAAAAGCGCTTCTTCGATAATCTTAGAGATGCCAAGTTTGAAATAACAATCATCGTCCGTGAAAATCACCTTAACATCCATACACTTTCCCTTTAGCATCCCAAATTATCGGATACGAATTTACAGCTAGACAAATTTTCCGTTGGTCAGCTCCAGCTTCCCTTTGTCTTTCAGCTCCTTAAGGACTCGACAAATCGAGCTTTTAGAAAGGTGAGAGCTATTCTCAATCAGGTACAGCGCTGAAAATCTTTTTTTCAAATGCGGCGGAAGCTTTTTCCAGCGATCGATCAAGGAAATGACCTCATCGTAAGAGTTACTTTTGGGCAACTGTATATAATTCATTAAGTCAGAATACTGGCCTGACAAAACCGACATAGCGTCATGGAAGAGATCTTTTTCAAAAACCAGCCGCCAGAATGTTTCATAGTCGATAAAGCTCACCTTTCCATAGTCTACCCTTTCCAGATAAACAGGAGGTTCATCAAGCGCAGGCGTCACGCCTACTACGAAAGGTGCTGACAGGATATTTAGCACTTTATGTTCGCTTTTTAGCTTTAGTAAAAAATCGCCATCAAGAATGAACATAACCCGACGCACATTATCTTTAATTAAATGATAACGGCGCTTACCGCGCGAAATTTCATCTGGGTTTGCAATCTGCGTATAACCCGCCAATGCGTCGATGATTCGCTCATGATTCTCAATCACTCTATACATATCGATTAGCTCAATCTAACTGATAGCACGTAGCTGCGCTTCGTGTTCAGTGATTAATATAAAATTAGAAGTCAGTTTGTTATGGTCGGTGTACTTTCTCCTGGCGTACTGCGTATGCGTTTCTGCACCTCCTTTTTGCCTTCCAAAATGTCCTTTAGCGATTTTGCTATAATAAAATTCCATCCATAAAACTCAATCCCATAAACAAGGCAAAAGGAAGACCTGAACACTGCGCCATGACAAAAAAGCCACACATAACACCATATAAATAACCTAAATCAGCCAATAACACCTACAAACAGAGATAACCTGTTGGTGTTATAACTTTTTTCTGAAAAAAAGGATTATTTATTGTCATTTGAAGTTTAATGTTATTCCTTCCTCCATAAAAAATAAATAAATATAAAAATCATTAAAGATATGATCAGGTCTGCAATAAAAAAAACCATTATGGAATCAATGTTAATTTCTACTTAAAAAAATAGCTTCGGCCCTGATGTCTCCTGAGAAAAATTAAAACACAGCCTCCCAAAAGCAGATAATTAATTATACAAAATCGATATATATAGATTTTTGTTTTGTTATTTATGAAATAAATGGAATAAAAAACCAAAAGAAGGCATTTATCCTTCACCTTGCATACAGGCTTCTTCTTCTATACTCCGCTGTTTTTTGCAAATTCTCAACGTTGATCGCTCTCGCCTGACCATTTTTGAGACGTTACACCATACGTTATTCCTTCATATGATTTTCCGTTCCCGCCATATTTCTGCCCCTTGATTATATTTAAGCGCCCGGCGCTTAGCGATGCCTTAATCATGCATACAGAACAATTGAAGAATCCACTTCAACTCCTGTATAGAAAGGGGAGTTAAAAATATGTTAACAAAAACATGCTCTTTACCAAAAAGAATATTTAAAAAAATAAATTATGGATTTTTTACTATTTAATTTAGCAAATTTAATCCATTTAATAGCGCTTCCCACTTAATGCGGGTTGAAAACAATATGGAGGAGGTATTAGTGAGAGAGTTAACGTCTTTTGAAATGCAGAACGTTTCAGGCGCTGGTTTTTTTGATTTCATCGGTGCGGTTGTAGTTGGCGCCGTAACGGGTATTACCGCTTTTGGTCTTAAGTGGGCAATGAGCGGCGGTAGCGCTGGCGGCGTGCTGGGCGTAGGTTTAGTTTCCGGTGCTGGTGGTTTAGTTATTGGCGCCGTTGTCGGCCTGGTCGATGGCGTATTATATGGTGCAATGAACGGATGGGATACAACCGCGGCCTGGTTCAACGAAGTTGTTGAAAATCAGTTTGATCTGAACGTTAAACCAGTTACTGCGTAAGAAGGATGAGTTATGCGTGAGCTTAAAGTTAGTGAGATCTCAAATGTTAGCGGCGGTTCATTAACCTCGCTAATTCTCAATTTCTTCAAAAATTTGAACTCCTCTTCCTCTCAGGAGGAAACCACCGAATGGACGCGTCCGGAAAATATTCCAGCGGCGAACCCTGTTAGTGGCGAAGCGTTTGGTATGGGTATTGTTGGCATCGTTGCCGCTGTCGCCTTCGGCCTGCTGATTTTCTAATTTTTCAGGGAGAATGATTCCCCCCTGAAAATATACCATTGAGTGATTTCAGGTAATAAATCCCTCTCAATAGCTGATGTGATAAATAACTTTAGATTAATACAAAGGAAAGTATATGAAAAAGGTAGCTATGGTTTCTCTTGGTCTGCTGCTGGCAGCAACTCAGGTTAATGCAGCATCTGACGGCACTATCGACTTCTCAGGTAACATCGCAAGCCAGACCTGTACCGTTAAGGTTAACGGCAGCGACGCACCGGTGGTGTTGCCGACTGTCGCTTCCAGCCTGCTGAAAACGGCTGGCCAGACCGCAGGCGACACCCGTTTCACTATCGATCTGAGTAACTGCTCTACCCAGACTGGCGACGTTTTCGCTTACTTTGAGCAAGTAACTGGCGTCAACGCTGATGGCCGACTGAGCAACACCGGTACTGCAACCAATGTTGATCTGCAGCTGCTGGATAGCGGAAACAACGCGCTGAACGTTGGCAGCACTGACCAGATGACTGCACCGCTCAAAGCAAAACTGTCCTCTGGTGCAGCAACGCTGACTTATATCGCTCAGTAACTACGCTACCGCTGCAGCAACTTCAGGTACTGTCAACTCCAGAGTGACTTACTCAATCTCTTATAACTGATTCTGGTGGGGGCTTGCTCCCCCACCTTCTCCCTTCTCTCCATCAACTCAGTCATATCATGAAAAAAAAAAGCGTTAACTTTATAACCTCATTGCTGCTCGCATGCATTTTTTCTTCGTCGGCTCTCGCCAGTGTGACAATTATCGGCACTCGGGTAATCTATCCTGCTACTGAGAAAGAGGTCACAGTGCGGTTAGATAACCGCGGTGACCAGCCCGCTCTGGTTCAGGCATGGATCGACGATGGCGACCCCAATCAGCCAGTAGATAAAATTAATGTTCCCTTCGTTATGCTGCCACCAGTATTCCGGATGGAAGCTAATAAAGGGCAGACGCTGCGTATCGTTTATACCGGCAGTAACCTGCCCACCAGTAAAGAGTCTATCTTCTGGCTAAACGTGCTGGACATACCTCCCAAAGATAAAAGCCTGGCTAATAAAAATCAGCTACAAATGGCTATTCGTAGCCGGATTAAACTCTTTTATCGCCCCGCAGCGCTGAATGCCAAAGGCGCGGAAACCGCAGCAGCTGGTCTCGTCTGGAAAAAAGGCAGCAAAAGCAATCAACTGACGGCCGTCAACAACTCACCTTACTACGTCAACGTGGCGCAAATCAGCGCAGAGGATACTGCTGGCCGCAAACTTACGAGCGAAAAAGGTGACATGCTGGCACCAGGCGCAAGCAAGGATTTCACTTTAAAAGTCGAGAACGTAAACCAAATAAAATCAACGTTTCATTACCAGTATCTGGATGATTTTGGCGCAGCGCGAGATGTAGAAGGCCAAATCAGCCAGTGATTTTCGATGCTGATATTTAGGGGTAGATATGATGGCAAGGACAGTCTCTGTAAATAAGTCATCGGGCAGACATTTTTGTCGCTCTTTTTTAGCACTTTTTCTTATTGCTACGACAGCTTCAGCCTGGGCTGAAACGAATTATGAGTTCGACGAATCCTTTGTGAAAAATTTACCAGGGGTCAAAGTCGATGTTTCCCGTTATGCAAATGGCAACCCCATAGATCCAGGCGTCTATACCCTGGATATTTTTCTTAATGGTCGCCAGATTGGTCGTGATAACGTTCGTGTAATACGTGAAGGGAGCGGAACTAAAGCCTGTCTCTCTTATGATCTGGTAAAAAATCTGGCCATCAAAGACAGCGTTTTTAATTCGCAGCAGGCGGAAGAATTACGTTCTGGCAAGCAGTGCGTTGCCCTTGAGGAGGTTATTGAGAACAGCCACGCAGCCATTAACAGCGCTGATATGCAGATGGATATCTCTATTCCGCAAATCTACCTGCTGCGATCGGCGCGCGGCTATGTTGCCCCAGAGTTCTGGGACAAAGGTGAAACTGCTTTTACGCTGAATTATAACACTAACTATTATCGCTCCGTTTACAGTGGCGGACGTGAATATGACTCCTTCTATGGCCGAGCGCTGGCGGGTTTTAATCTGGGCGGCTGGATGTTTCGTCACGATGGCGCGCTAAGCTGGCGTCGTCAGCAGGGCAATGAATATCATCATTACGATGATATTAACACTTACGTCATGCGCGATATTCCACAGCTGAAATCACGCTTGCTGCTGGGTGAAGGCAATACCAGCGGTGAAATATTTGACACCCTCTCCTTTCGTGGCGCGCAGATTTACACGGTCGAACAGATGTGGCCAGATTCCCAGCGTGGATACGCCCCGGAAATCCGCGGCGTTGCGCGTACGAATGCTCAGGTCATGGTGAGCCAGAACGGTAGCAAGATTTACGAAACCATCAAAGAAGCTGACGGCAGCGAAACGCATTTCTCTGTGCCTTACGCGGCGATGGCGAGACTGAAACGCCCTGGCATGACCTATTACTCCCTGACCGGCGGTGTGTCTCGACGCGATAATATGGTTTATACGCCGTCCATCTATCAGGGTACGATTCAACATGGTTTTACTAATAGCCTGACTGGCTACACCGGTATTCTGGGTTCGAATAATTATACCTCCGTATTGTTAGGCGGCGCGTTTGGCCTGCCTGTCGGCGCTATTTCCTTTGATATTACGGGCGCCCAGACAAAATATGGCGATGAGAAAAAGCAAGGCGTCAGTTATCGGGCGACTTACAGTAAGAAAGTCTCTCAGACCAATACCAACTTTACCCTGGCTACCTATCGCTTTTCGTCATCCGGCTATTATAGCTTTGACAACGCCCTCCAAATTAACAATTTTTATAAAAAACATGGTAATAATGGAAGTGGTAATTATCTTTCACGTCCCAAGCAGCGTTTTTCCATGACAGCCAGCCAAAATTTTGGAGACTCATTTGGGAATCTCTATCTTACTGGTTTCATTCAAAGTTACTGGAATGATACCGGTACCAATACGCAGTTCCAGCTCGGCTACAATAATATGATTGGGCGCGTATCCTATACATTTTCCGCGAACCGATTAATATACTCAACCGGCGGACATGATACACAATTGTCGCTTGACTTTTCAGTGCCTTTAGATAGCGATAACAGGCACTATATAAGCGGAAGCGCCACGCATACTAAAGAAGGCGTTAGTGCGCAAACGGCAGTTAACGGCGTTGTGGGCGATAGTAACCAATATAATTATAGCGTTGGCGTTTCGCGCGACGTTGAAAACAATAAGTCTGGTTCGTTGAGCGGACAATATCGTTCGCCATACAGTACGCTGACAGCGTCTTACACTAAAGGGGAAAATTATTATTCAGCATCAGGCGGCGCCAGCGGCACCGTAGTGGCTTTACCTGACAGTCTGATATTCAGCGCGTACCAGTCATCGACCTATGCCGTGGTAAGTGCAGAGGATGCAGGCGGTGCGCGGGTGTTGGGTTATCCCAATATTGTTCTTAACGGCAGCGGGAAGGCCATTGTGCCGAATCTTAACCCTTACCGCATAAACGAACTGGCAATCGATCCGAAAGGTATTCCGCTTGACGTCGAGCTGGAAGCGACGCAGCAGCGCGTGATCCCGGTTGAGGGCGCGGTTGTCAGACTGGACTACAAAACCAGTAAGGGTAAGCCGCTGCTCATTCGCGCCAATCAGCTGAACGGAAATGCTCTGCCCTTTGGCGCGTCCGTCGCTGACGAGAACGGCAACCTGATTACTACCGTTTCACAAGGCGGACAAATTTACGTAAGGCTGAATAAGGATGTGAATCGCCTGCATGTCTCCTGGGGACAAACACCAATGGATAAATGTCTGGTTAACCTTGAGTCGGGGGATATTCTGTCCAGTGAAAATAAATCGCTGGCAAGACTTACCACGACATGTAGTAGCGATCAGAGTCAATCTGTTCGCTACGTTTCAAACAGCGTAACCGACAATAAGAATCAGGGTTAATCAGGTGAAACGTTATGACATTGTTTAAAAAAATTAAGAGCGCGGCCAGAGTTTTTTCTCTGGCATTATTGGCAGTTGATGCTGCGTTAATAATAACAACCAGGGCCTACGCTGACGCAGATACTAAAATAACCTGCAAAGCGCCAGTGACAACTGCTGCTATAGATTTAAAAACGCTGGGGATAAATATTTCAAGCGCTGTACCAATTGGATCCACAGTGTATGAAGGTACTATGACAGTCAATGTTGACTGTGGCATTAATTTTACCCAATGGAAAGATGGACTGACTGCAGAAGTTTATTTCAAACCATATTCAATTCCGGAAGACTCTCTGGGTTATGGATTAAGTCTGTATCTGGGCTATGGCGGACAATACTCCAACGAAGCGGGAAGTATCCCTACTGGGCATTTGGTGGACACTTATGCAGGCATTGCTACTGGTGGTTCGCTAAATAATTATACAGCGATCATGCTGAACGTACCTTTTAAAATCGTACGGACATCTTCTTCGATGACAGCGATTGCAGGCCGTTCTAATTTGAACCTGTTTAGGGTTGGTTCTCAGGTTGAGGGAAGTGATGAAAACTTTGTTGCGTCAAACCTTAAATATGCAGCCACAGTAATTGATGAAACCTGTGACGTAGCCGGTAATAGAAATCAGAACGTGTCGTTAGGAAGCTATTCCGTTAGTAAAAGTAGTGGATTTGGTTCGGGTATCGGACAAACCACCAGCGCGATCCCTTTTGCTATTAAGCTGAATTGCGAAGCACTCTTATCGGGTACATTTGATGTGATGATGCAATTCAATGGCGACGCGGTCAGCGGTTTGTCGGATTCAGGCGTAGTGGCGTTAAATTCCGCGTCAACCGCTACCGGCGTCGGCGTGCAAATCCTGAATGGCAATCAGCAACCGATCGCTCTGGCGACGCCCTTTGCCGTAGCCTCATATCCGCTCTCTGATGCGCTCGTTACCGTACCGCTATATGCACGTTATTACCAGACCGCGTCAACGGTCAGCCCGGGAACAGCCAATGCGGTAGCGTCTTATACCATCAGCTATCAGTAACCTGCAGGGCTCTGCGGAGCCCTGTTTTATCTTATCCACCTGATTAAAGGATTTATCAGACGATATGCCACTAAAACAAAGGATACTTGGGGTTGGTGTATCTGATGAAAGCCCGTTTATTGTTTATTCAATCCAGTCAATACTGGCGGCGGAATTTAATCATCAGGAGATTTGCGCTTATCCCGTAGATGCAGAAAATTTGTTAATACGCATAAAGGAGAAAAAACCTGACATTTTGATTACAGATTTTAGCTTTAGCTTTGAACGCAATGATTTAAACGGCGTAACAAAAATTGAAGAAATTCATAATCAGATGCCTGGGCTGAAGATCATCATCTTTACGGCGCAGAATAACAGCGCTATTTTGAAAAGAGTGTTGCAAATTCCTGTTCACGCCATCGTCAGCAAACGCGACGACCAGCGAGAACTGGTACAGGCCTTTAAATGGGTATGTTCCGTCAATGCAGGCATTTATTACTCAGAACAGCTGAAACATCTGGCGCGTGATAATTTTTCAGGCCCGACAAAAAGTCTGTTATCGCCGTCAGAAGTTGAAGTAATCCGGCTTTTTGCCATAGGTTACAACTTAATGGAGATAGCTAAATTGCGTAAGCGCAGCGTCAGCACTGTCGCGACGCAGAAATATAATGCGATGCGCAAGCTTCAGCTGCATTCTAATACTGATTTAATCAAATATGTATTTGCCCAGGAATTAATTTAATCCAGGCATCATTTTATTGTCCGAAACAGCGAAAATCATGAAAAATCATAAAACCTGCTATGCGCTGGTGGCGCTTTGTTGCGCGCCATCCAGCGCTTACGCTACAAATTTACAGCAGGCCGCACAGGCGGCATTAACCTACGACTCTGCTTTGCAGTCCAGTAAAAAAACCAGCGAAGCCGATCGGCAAAAATACTGGCAAGGCATGGCAGGTATGTTGCCGACGCTAACGCTGGAAGGAAGCTGGGATCGTCAGGAACAACCCAACCGAAAATATCAGAGCGGCGTCACAACGCATAGCTATGACGTGCGCCTCAGGCAACCCCTGTTTGATATGAGCAAATATGCCGGCTGGCGTAAGGGTGTCGCTATCGCTAATACCGCCGAGGCGCAAGCGCGTCTGGCTGAAGAAAAACTGCTGAACGCTCTCGCCAACGCCTATTTCTCAGTGCTCTATCAGCAAGAGGTTCTGCAGGCGGCTCAGGCGGCCAGTCATAACTTCAAACAGCAGATGGAAAAGCTTCAGGCCGGTCTCCGCAACGGTCAGAACACCCGTACCGAAGTGGATGAAGCGAAAGCGAACTTCGCGATAGCGCAGGCGAAAGAGATTGAAGCGAGCAACCAGCTGCTGCTGGCGGGCGAAGCCGTTCGTCGCTTATCGGGCATTGATCCCGACACTATTGAGCCAGTGAATTTTCAGTGTCTGAAGTCCACGCCTTATTCATCTTTAGCCGAAGCGATCGGTGCCAGCCAGCAGCGCAACACCGAGATCAAGGTAGCGCTGTTTCAGAACGATCAGGCTGATGCGGATGTGCTGGCAGCAACCGGCGCGCATATGCCGGTCGTATCGCTTTACGCCAGCTACGGCAAAAACTGGAGCCGGAATGACAACGAAGATAACGTGCTGTATGACGCGATTTTCGGCACTAACGCTAAAAGCAGCAATCTTCAGTACGGCGTGAACGTCTCTGTTCCGCTGTTTGCCGGCGGCAGTCAGATTTCACAGTCGTTTGAAGCCGCTTATCGTCGCGAAGCCGCAAAATATTCTACCGTAGAGGCGCAGCGCAAGGCGATTCAGGACACGCGTTCCGCCTGGCTCAGCCTGACCAACGGCAAAGCGCTGCTGCAGGCGGAAAAAAATGCCGTGGTGTCAGCGCGCGAAAAAGTGCTGTCTGTGCAGTACGGCCGCGAGATGGGATTTCGTACGGTCAATGACGAACTGGATGCCCAGCAAAAATACTACAGCGCCCTGAAAGATCAGGCGGAAGCGCGTCTGAACTACCTTAACGCGCTGATCGGTCTGGCGCAAAGCACCGGCTCTTTGTCACTCAATATGCTGAGTTATTTTCAGTGCCGTTAATTCCCCAACTCATGATGAATATGTAAATGGAACAGTCGCTATTCCGCCAGGAAGCCCTTGATGCGGCCAACCGCGGCAGTCTGGGCACCGTGGCGCTCTATTGCCCGCCCTATCGCTGGTTGGTCATTTCCGTGGTGATCGTTATCACTGCGGCTACTGCCCTCTTCTTTATTTTTGGCAGTTACACCAAATATGAATCCTCAACCGGCGAACTGCTGCCTAAAAACGGCATGCTGATTATTCCGCCGCCGGTCAGCGCCACCGTGATCGATATTCCGGTCAAAGAGGGTCAGCATGTGAAGAAAGGCGACGTCGTGATGGTGTTGTCGTCAGAAGTTTCCACGCAGCTGGGACAGACACGCCAGGTCATCGCTGAAAACCTCGCCGCGCAGCGCGAACGCCTGCAGCAGGATTTGCTCAACCTCAGCAAGTTGCATGAGGTTGAAATGGAAGGACTGCGCGCAACGGTCAACAGCCGGAAGCTTCAGCAAGAGCAGTTAAAGCTGCAGCTGGCGCATCGCAACAAGCAGGTTGCCCTTGCGCGGTTACAGCTCGATAAACTGAAGGCGATGCAAAAACAGGGTTACGCGTCTAATCGCCAGCTGGAAGAGCAGGAATCTACGCTGCTCGATAATCAGGCGCGCTATCAGGAGTATCAGCGCCAGCTGCTGGATATCAAGCAGAAAATCGTTCAGGCACAGCAGCAGCTGCATGAAAAACCGCTGGACGATGAAAAAAAACGCAATGATATCGAACGCCAGCTGGCGGACAACCGGCAGTCGATGGCGGAAAACGAGGCGCGTCGCTCTGTTGAGCTGCGCGCACCGAAAAGCGGCTATGTCGGCATGATTATGGTCAAAAACGGCCAGATGGTTAACGCCGGCCAGTCGGCCATAGCCATATTGCCCAGCGACAGCGAGCTGGTGGCGCGCATTATGGTGAATACCCAGTCCATAGGTTTTATTCAGGCTGGTCAGCGTGTGGTGCTGCGTTATAAAGCCTTTCCCTACCAGAAGTTCGGTCAACAATACGGCAAAGTGATTGAGGTTTCTCGCACCGCCCTTTCGCCGCAGGAAGTGACGGCCTTAACCGGTAAAAACAATGTTCAGGAACAGCAATACCGGGTGCTGGTAGCGCTGGATAAGCAAACAATCAAAGCCTATTCGCAGGACGAGCCGCTCAAACCGGGCATGGCGCTGGATGCCGACTTTATCGTCGACCAGCGTCATCTCTACGAGTGGGTGCTGGAGCCGTTATTCGCGCTGGGTCACAAAATTTCTCTCTGATTAAAAGGTCTGCGCTGTGTTGTTATTAGAGAAACTCAATTTCAAATGGTTTAACCGCCTGCCGCTGATCCGTCAGTCCCAGGCGACCGAGTGCGGTCTGGCCTGCCTGGGCATGATCGCCAACTATTACGGGCACGAGATCGACATGATCACTCTGCGTCGCCAGTTTGCCACCTCGCTGAAGGGCGCCACGCTGGCCGACGTTATTGCGATGGCGCAGCAGCTCAACATGAGCTCGCGTGCGCTGCGCATCGATCTCGAAGAGCTACCCAAATTGCGTACACCCTGCATTTTGCACTGGGAGCTCAACCACTTTGTCGTGCTAAAAAAGGTGCAGGGCCATAAGGTCACGCTTCACGATCCTGCGCGCGGCATTCGGGTAATGACGCTGAAGGAGGTCTCCACCGCCTTCACCGGCGTCGCGCTGGAGCTGATCCCCTCCTCTACCTTTGAAGTTAAAGAAGAAAAAGCGCGCATCTCGATGCGTAAGCTGGTGGGCAGCGTAACTGGCGTAAAGTCCGCATTTATACAGGTGCTGATTTTGTCGGTAGCGCTGGAGCTGTTCGGCGTGCTCTCGCCGTTCTTTATGCAATGGGTTATGGATATGGTGCTGGTTTCCGCCGACTACTCCCTGCTTACCCTGCTTGGCGTCGGATTTATCATGATCGCGCTGTTTCAGACCATGATTACCGCCCTGCGCTCCTGGGTAATGAGCTGGTTCTCCAGCCAGTTGAGCGTGCAGTGGACCATCAATGTCTGCCACCATATGTTGAAACTGCCGCTTGAATGGTTCGAGTCACGCCATGTAGGCGATATTCTCTCCCGCTACGGCTCGCTAAATACCATACAGAGCACTCTCACTACCCGCTTTATCAGCACGGTACTGGATGGCGTTATGTCGATCATTACCGTAGCAATGCTGTTTATCTACAATGCAAAACTCGCCTGGCTGGTAATTGCCCTGTTCCTGGCTTATGCCCTGCTGCGCTTTATGGCGTATGATCCGGTGCGTCGCGCCAATGAAGAGCAGATTATCAGCTCAGCGCGCACCCAGTCTTCGCTGCTGGAAACGCTGCGCGGCATTCAGGCAGTGAAAACCAATAACAAGCAAATGCCGCGCCTTGCTGCCTATATGAACTTTCTGGTGGACAGCACCAATAAAGGCATCGTAATGCAAAAGCTCAATATCCTGTTCGGCTCGGCTCAGGGATTACTGACTTCCGTCGGCCGGGTTGTGCTGGTATGGCTGGCGGCGCTACAGGTGCTTGACGGTAACTTCTCGGCGGGGATGCTTACGGCGTTTATCAGCTTTGCCGATCAGTTTATGAGCCGCGGCGCGGGCCTGATTAATGCGATTATTGACTTTCGCATGCTGCGCATGCATGGCGAACGTCTGGCGGATATCGTGCTGTCAGAAACCGAACCGAGCTCAGAGGCGAGCCCGACGTTGCTTCATAAAAGCGATGACGCACAGCCAGCGCAGGATATCGTGCTAAACGATATTCGCTTCCGCTATGCGCCTGCCGAACCCTGGGTTATTGACGGTGTCAGCCTCACCATCAAAGCGGGTGAAAGTATTGCAATTGTAGGTCCCTCCGGTCAGGGAAAAACCACGCTGGCGAAAATTATTCTGGGCCTGCTGCACCCGGAAAGCGGCACCATCACCGTTGGCGGCATGGATATTACTCAGACGGGGCTGCAGCATCACCGTAATCGCATCGGCTGCGTGATGCAGGACGATATTCTGTTTTCAGGCTCAATCAGCGAAAACATCAGCTTTTTCGATAACGAACCCGATCACGCAAAAATTACCCGCGTCGCGCGGCTGGCGCAGATTCACGGCGATATCATGAAAATGCCGATGAATTACCAGAGTCTGGTGGGCGACATGGGCTCCTTTCTTTCCGGCGGCCAGCTGCAGCGCATTTTGCTGGCGCGCGCCCTTTATCGCGAGCCGCAGATCCTGGTGCTGGATGAGGCGACCAGTCATCTGGACATTTACAATGAAGCGCAAATCAATACCGCTATTAAGCGGATGAATATTATCCGCATCCTTATCGCACACCGCCCGGAAACCATCCGGAGCGCGGATAAGATCGTTATGTTGCATAACGGTAAGGTCAGCGAAGTTACGGCCGAGCAGCTGTTCGCCCGTAGAGAAGATAATAAAGCAATGGAGATGACACATGAATAAGCATATTTGCCGCTTTAGCGAAGGAATGATCACTCTACCTGAAGGCTACTGCGAGCGCACGTTGAATACGCTGGCCGATCCTCGCTCGGTTTTGCCGCCGATGACTATTTCACGCGATAAGTTAGGCAATCATAACAATGTGGAAGAATATATTGAGAGCCAGCTCGCTATTTTGAAAAAACAGATGAAAGACTGGAAACAGGGCCCCTACGAGCAGGCTGTTCTGGGTGATAATCTGACGTCAGGCGTATTGATTAACTATGATTTCAAACGAGGCGAAGGTATGCGGCTTTACCAAAAGCAGGCAATCTTTACCCTGAATATGGAAGATCTGCTGATTTTCTCTCTGTCCAAAGCTTCTCCGCTAACAGAGGAGGAGGTCAAGCGTTTTAACGAAATACTGAAAAGCTTCCAAATCGACTCCTGATCGCTATCCCCGGTTAACGCCGGGGCTGGTCTGCAGCCCTGCTGGATAAAGGCTGCAGGCACCCTTCCTCGGGAGATCGCAACGCTTATTCCAGGGCGGATGTTATTCCCCGAAATGCCTGTTTTTATCCTTACGCTTAAATTACCTTTCGCGTTATCTCTCATGACCAGGATACAGAATATATCGATCCTTTTTTCCGTTTTTTTACGGAAGATTTGACCATTTTACGCGACTTAACGGCTTTCGTTATTTTGATCCGGTCGCCATCGCTGCAGAAATTCCGTAATATCGCTATGTGTAGTTCTTTACGTAACCACATGAAATTAATTTTGCATAAAATGTTATTCAAGCCCTGTTTTCATACTTAAGAACGATCGGCAAAGACACCTGCTGGATCAGGCACGCAATCATATTATGTTGATGCAAAAGCAGCCAGCATTAATAGCGCTGACAGGTGAACAGATAAGAAAGCGGGCCGCCTATCAGATAAGATTTTTCGTCAACCTTAACGACGTCAAGCTGCAGGTAGGAGGGATCCAGCGTCAGCTCTGCCTTGAGAATATTAAAGATGGCATCGGGCGTAGTATCTGTTGCTGAAGTGATGATCTGGCTGATTTTATAGCGATAGGTATCGTAATCAATTTTATCGCCTGTAGTAAGAATAAGCCTTCTGTTAAGCAGCGTGGTGTTATCGCCGCTGATCACCTGGCCATTAAGCAAGAGATAGCCTGAGTTTCGATTCTGGAAACGCAGATCCTGCGTGACGTTAAAATCGAGACGGTTGCCCTCTTTTCGGCTGAGATCGTAACGCGTAAAGGTCGCGCAACGAAAGGGAAAGCTATCGGCTGTATTGCGAATGTATTGAGTGCCGATTAACAGCATAACCAGGGCTGCCAGCACAACAATAAATGCAATGCTAATACTTCGTTTCAATCCAGTCTCCAGTCAAGATAGTAAAAATTATCGCAGGAAATAACATGACCGCTATCGTTGAGCTTACAGGAGGAAAGGATCGTTCGTCCGTAGTTCTGTGGATTAAAGGAGGTATTCCTGTCGAAATAGAAACGACGGCTGGCATCGCAGGACTGATGATTCTCGCTGAGCATTTGCAGGATCTGTTTTGTTACCGATCCTCGTTCATTCGGGTCCAGCCCGGCGATAAATACCGCTTTGCATCCGCCCGGCAGGCTAATGGAAACGGGCGATATCTCCTGCTCGCTGGATTCCGATCTCCACATGCTCCATGCGATGACACTAAGCACTATAGCCAGAATAGCTGTTTTCACTAATCTGCTGCTTCGCCATTCGCGGCCTTTTTGCTTTTTCTCTGTCCGCTCACTCTCGGGATTATCGATTGCCGGTTTAGCCATGACGACGGGTGTTTCATCCGGTACGACCTCTGAAGAGACGGATTCGCGCGTTATTGCTATTTCAGTGTTAAGCCGGATACCTACTTTTGGAATGGTAACGATGAGGTTCTCACAGCCGTAGGCTGCCAGCGCTCTTCTCAGGATGCTCAGATACTGATTGAGATTACTGTTAGATCCACGCAGTCCATATTTATCCCAGACTTCAGTCAGCAGCGTTTCGCGCGGCAGGATCTCGCCGTCTGAATTCAGCAGACGCTCAAACAACCGGCCTGCAGAGATACTGAGGCTTAGCGTTTCCTGAGTAGGCAGATGACATAGCGAGCAGTCGTCTGCATTGTAAGCAATACTTTCATCGATTATGTAAATCATTCATGTATAAATAGATTTTCACTATTTCTTTAGCCATGCAAGGTTATCTCAATCCAGCCTTACTCAGTCAGTCTGTTGCCTAATCAAATAATAACGTCGTGAAAACAGAAGAATAGCACACTAAAAAGTGTTCATCAGATAGCTGAGACGCGAGAAAGCGACGATTTTCTTTCTGTTTAAGTGCGTCATAAATAGCGCGTGCCTGGCGTATTCATTGTGAAACGGTGGCAGAGGTGTTGCTGTTCGTGCAATCTGCCCGGCGAGGAAAAAGAGTGAACGGTTCCATCAGAGTGGCCTGATGATCAGAGTTATCCACTGAATAGATCCCAACAATGCGATCCTAATATGATCCCAATAAGATCCTAAAGAGATCCCCGATCGCTGTAACCCTTGCCAGTTCTGGCCTGAAAGGGTGATCGCATAAGCTGTAGTCAGTAAAATATAAGCTAGAGTCAGTAAACCATAAGCTGTAAGGCGTAAAGTATAAGCTGTAACTGGCAAAGAAGATAAGCTATAGTGAGTTCACTCACGGTTTTTTCTGTTTAACTGTGGATAATTTTTATCTTTAATTTCATGCTGCTATTCGCTGTCCTGTTAGTTCTGTCTGGATCATACAAGTTTGATCCACAGACTCAGCGGATCTGAAAGTGCCTGCAGAACCACTCGCGTGCTTTGCCCTTAACGATTTTTGACAGTTAAATTAACACGTTATATTGTTAATATTAGGATCCGGAGCCTGTTTTGGATAACGAAAGCATAGATCTTGATACCCTTTTCCAGGAGATGGATAAGTCCACTGGCGAACTTGTTACGCTCACGCCAAACGCCAACAATACGGTGCAACCGGTCGCGCTTATGCGGCTCGGCGTTTTTGTCCCTACGCTTAAGTCGTTAAAAAACAGCAAAAAAAACACCATGTCCGTAACGGACGCGACCGAAGAGCTCTCCCGGCTTTCGCTGGCCAAGGCAGAAGGTTTCGACAAGGTTGAAATTGTCGGCCCGCGACTGGATATGGATAACGATTTCAAAACCTGGGTGGGGATTATCCACTCGTTCGCCAAACATAAAGTGATTGGCGATAAGGTAAAGCTTCCCTTTGTCGAGTTTGCCAAACTTTGCGGCATACCGTCGAATCGCTCATCTAAGAAGCTCAGAGAGCGCATAAGTCCTTCTTTGAAGCGTATAGCAGGTACGGTCATCTCTTTCACCGCGAACACGAAAGAGCATTCCAAAGAGTACGTTACGCACCTTGTGCAGTCAGCTTACTACGATACCGCAAAAGATATTGTTATCCTGCAGGCCGATCCTCGCTTATTTGAACTGTATCAGTTTGATCGTAAAGTTCTTTTGCAGCTTAAAGCGATCAATGTGCTCAAGCGGCGCGAGTCGGCGCAGGCGATCTATACCTTTATCGAGAGCCTGCCCAAAAATCCGGCTCCAATTTCACTTGCACGTCTTCGCGCCAGGCTTAACCTTAAATCTCCCGTATTCTCTCAAAACCAGACCGTACGGCGCGCTATGGAGCAGCTGAAGGAGATAGGCTACCTGGACTACACCGAAGTTCAGCGAGGCCGTGCGGTCTTTTTTAACGTCCACTATCGCCGGCCCAAGCTGAAAGCGCCTAAAAATGAGAGCGAAGAAATTATCCCGACAGCACCTGCTGTGCCGGCCAGCCCCGATCCTGAACTGACGAAAAAGCTCGAAATTCTCGAGAAGCTGGGGATTTCAATGGACGATCTGGAAAAATTATTTAAAAACAAGTGATTGCATTTTGTTTTTCGCGCGAATAAGCGTTTAAAAACGTGGGTTGTTGGTTAATTTACTCACTATAGCTTATATAGTCTCTGGTGAGTAAAGGGGGTTATTGCGGCTGCTCTACAGGTCAAAACGGGAAGCACAATGTCGTGCTACATAGAGTAAACCTGGAATTAGCATTAAAAAACAGTCGGATAACCAGCTTCGCAAAACCTTTCATCTGGAACGCGCGTCACAAACATAAGCTGTAGTGAGTAACTTACTCACTACAGCTTATATACTTTTTTTCTATGCTTTATCACAGCGTCTCCAGTTACATCCCTTGCTCTGAGCCCTCTCGTCACCTGCCCTACCCTGACCTTTTTGTTGTGTGACTTAGTATTCAGCACCTTTACTCTGATTGTTGCTGATAACGTTAGCTGAGCAACTTACTCACTACAGCTTATATAAGGCCCCAAAAGACCCTTTTACTCACTACAGCTTATATATAAGCTGTAGTGAGTATCATAAGCTGTGGAGAGCAGTTTACTCATTACAGCTTATATCTCTCCTCTCTCCTGCTAATGACAGAGGAATATCTCATTCCAGCGTTCGGCCAGAGTCAGAACAGCTACTTACTACGCGCTGCTTTAAAGAGATGGGTGGAACGAATGATGGTTGAGCGGGAACCCACTCTCCAGAGCTAATGTAGAGAGACTTCATAGTGTGCCTTTGTCTGTCGTGCCTGACAGTCTTCAAGCCGAGTGGATAGTGCCCGCGAAAGAGTGAAAATCAGTCCCCTGTCTGGTGGTAAGCCAGTCGCCCTCAGCAAACTCCATCTGCTGTCTGATACCGTGCTGAACGGGGCAATTGCTTATGATGGGCCAGATTTATAAGGAACATTTCATCAGAACGCCGTGAAAAGACACAGCGTCACTTTCTGCTGTGCAGAAGGGGTCTGTTGCGTCTTAAAAGGGGATTTTATGACGGTAATCGACGGGAATTTCAGCTTGAAATATTCGACGCAAATTTCAATAAAACAGAAGGTTAGCTCGTTTTTTTCGTGGGTAAGGTGAGGTGAGAGTCTGACAGAGTCGATTCAGGATGGGGCCCTGAGGAAACATCACTCAGGGCCTTGCTGCTAGCGGGCTATACCCTCGGCCTGCATTTTTTCCAGTATCGTTTTTACTGCAGTATCGAGTTCGGCCTGATAGTGCGCAGGTATGCGGGAAAACTCATAGGTAACCAGACGTTTTTCCGCATCGGTCTTTTTACGGGCGAACTGCTTTTTATCCGTAAACTCCGCCATCTTTTCCGTTACGACTTTTTTGTCAGCTTTCGTGCTTTTCGCACTACTGTTTACCGAACGAATAAAGCCAATGATGCGGGATTTCGATCCAGGATCGTGCGGATCCAGTGTTACATCCCCTTCTATACGCTCGCGTACTCTCTCTACCAGTTCATCAAGGCTGCCCTGTCTTGCTTCGACTTTCTCAGCGATATCAAGCAGCGTCTGATAATCATTGATCGAGAGATCGCTTACTGAGGGAAACAGGCCAATCAGTTCATCAGGTACTGAAGCGGCCTGAAAGGCCCGGCTGATTTTCGCAGCCGACAGCCCTTCTGCTCTGGCGATATCTGACTGATTCATGCTCTCTGGATACATCAGCATCAGACGTTTACCCAGTTCGCGCAGCGTGTGCTCTTTCGCGGTCTGGATATCGACAGCGAGCTGGCGCGCGTCAGACAGCGAAAGATCATCTTTAGTGACCAGCACCTCGAATGGCGTGCCGTTATAGAGGCAGGCGGCGCGGCGGCGCGAACCATCAAGCACTTCAATGCGACCGTCCACTTCGCGGCCGATAGCCGGAAAGAACTGCTGAAGTTTAATGGTACGGGAAATATCGCTGACCGACTCCGGCGTAAGAAAAGCCTGGTCGCGGCCGTTTACCGCGGCATCCACATAAGTCTGCGTTTCAATATCATCATGCAGAATTTTTGTCAGGGCGAAACGCGCTTCGGCGCCGGATTTGAGAATAAAAACGCGGGTGCTCTCCGTTTCGCTCAGCATGCGAGAAAAGCTGGAATTACCCAGCGTGCGGCCCATTTTTTTCATTTCTTTCATGACTGCGAACTCCTGACAAATTCAATGCGTTTAAACACGGCCTGAGTAAAGCGCTCCGCCTCGCGCTTGGCATTTTTGAGCGCTTCTGTGCTGCCCGGGTAAGACTGAGGATCGGCGCTGACAATGGTGTCAAACGTCTCTCCGCAGCGCTCGAAGCCATCCAGCCGCGGTAAGGCAGCATCAAGAATGTAAGAGGTAAATACGTCACGCGCTAAACCGTGCGTCATCTCGTGATCCCGCTTGGAGGTCATTTTCGACATAAATCCGATATTACCCTTAATGCGCGGATTAATGCCCTCCTCTTCCAGCTGCTCCAGCATTTCCGGAAGACGAGTCAGATATTTGAGCGTGGAGTGAAAATCTACCTGCGCGGGCGGCGTCGGCGTGAGCAGCAGATCGCTGGCGGCGATAGCGTTAAGCATAAAGGCGTCGAGATGCGGGCCGGTATCGATAAAGATAAAGTCATAGTCATCGCCAACGCGATCGATGATGTTGCGGCGCAACACTTCCGACGGCAGCACGCCCGGCAGATGTTCGCGAACCAGATCGTTCCACTGGCTGGCGACGAAGCCGTCGTCAATTGAGGCCGGGATAATGTCTACGCCAGGGATAATCGTTGGCTGGATAATCTCTTTATGAAGCTGTTCGGCATCCAGATCGTTAAGCATCGCCTGCGCCGCGGTTTCCATGATAGAACCGATGCTGTTTGCATGATTGAGAAACATGGTGCTGGAGGCCTGGGGATCGAGATCGATAACCAGATTGCGCAGATCGTACTGCAGCAGGTCCGGATGAACACGCAGACCGTGCGCCAGGGTAACGGTACTGACCGTCTTGGAGACACCGCCCTTGAGGTTAACCACAAAAATGACGAACGGCCCTTCCCCTTTATGAATATCGCGATATTTAGGCACTTTACGATGTGCATAAATATCGACGACATCCTGCACCGTCAGCGCATAGTGCTTAGTATTGCCAGCATCCTTTTTGCCGAAGACGTGCCCTTTTGATTCCATTTCTTCAATCGCCTGCTCAACGGCTCGACGGCTGAGTTTGGGCAAATTAGCAACCGAATTGCGGGTGAAGGTCTGGTAATACTGATCGAGGCCAAATTCGTGACGCTTATCGATTATGTCATCACTCATACTACGCAACATGGCGTTTGCCCTGCGCGCTGTTTCGTCTACTCCACCATAATTGCTCTTCATCACTCCGCTCCGTTGGCAATATTTCAGGACAGTGTACAGAGTGTCCTGCTATGTGCAAGATT
>NZ_AP036005.1:0-546308 GCF_059730625.1 Pantoea sp. X-Soil-MYKO-1289 | reverse complement strand
ACTACAGTGAACACTATCACTGTTTACAGTGAACATTCTACAGTGTGTAGTGAATAAAGTACTGATTACAGTGAATTCTTTACTGATTATAGTGAACACGATCACCTTCTGAGCCCTTGTGGCGTGCGGCCTGCGACGATCGGGGATCTCTTAGGATCTCTTTTAGATCTCTTTATGATCGTTTATTAGGATCTTCTCTCTGTATATGTGGATAACCGATCGTCGCCATGATGCCTGAGCGATGCCGACTGAAACAGAAGAGGCGAATACCCTGCGCGCTGAACAGATGCTCTCTTCATAATATGAAAACAACTTACTCACTATTATTCATTTTTCATCACTAATGCAGAAGCGTAGGGTAAGCCCATCGTCCACAGACATTCTGAGAGGCACCATGACCGATTACGCTGTTTCAAAAAATCCCGCCAACGGCGACATTCTGGCTCGCTACCCTATGCAGTCGCTGAGTGAGCTGGAAAACACCCTTGCCGCCAGCGCTGCGGCTTTTAAGCAATGGCGCGAAACCGATATGGCGTCGCGCGTGAAGGTGCTGCGTCAGCTGGCTGAACAACTGCGTCAGCGCGAACCGGAGCTGTCGCGTTCAGTCACGCTGGAAATGGGCAAACCTCTGGCGCAGGCGCGCGCCGAGATCCTTAAATGCGCCACTCTCAGCGACTGGTACGCCGAGCACGGCCCGGCGATGCTGGAAGATCAACCTACACAGGTACCGGACGCCTGGCAGCGTTTTAAACCTGTCGGCACCATTCTGGCGGTGATGCCGTGGAACTTCCCGTTCTGGCAGGTGCTGCGCGGCGCTGTTGGCATGCTGCTCGCTGGAAATACCTACGTGCTTAAGCACGCGCCGAACGTAATGGGCTGCGCCACGCTGATGGCAGAGCTGTTTGACGCGACCGATCTGCCTAAAGGGGCCTTCGCTTCCGTGAATGTCGATAATGACGGCGTCTCCGCCGCCATTAAGGATCCGCGCATCGCCGCCGTCGCCGTAACCGGCAGCGTGCGCGCCGGCTCCGCTATCGCTGCCCAGGCGGGCGCGGCGCTGAAAAAAACCGTTCTTGAACTGGGCGGATCGGATCCTTTTATCGTGCTGGCCGACGCCGATCTGGACGAAGCGGTAAAATCAGCCGTGGCTGGCCGCTATCAAAATACCGGGCAGGTCTGCATGGCCGCTAAACGCTTTATCGTCGAGGCGTCCATTGCAGAGGAATTTGAGGCGCGCTTCAGTGCTGCGGTCCAGGCGTTAACCATGGGCGATCCGCTGGATGAAAAAAATTATCTCGGCCCTATGGCGCGCTTCGATCTGCGCGATGAGCTGCATAATCAGGTTCAACAGTCGCTGCGCGAAGGCGCGCGTCTGGTGCTGGGCGGCGAAAAGATCGCAGGCGAGGGCAACTACTATGCGCCGACGATCCTGTCAGACGTCACTAGCGAGATGACGGCGTTTCGTGAAGAGCTGTTTGGCCCGGTAGCGGCGATCGCTATCGCTCGCGACGCCGATCATGCGCTGGCGATCGCCAACGACAGCGAATTCGGTTTGAGCGCCACGGTCTGGAGCGGCGACAGCGCGACGGCGGATCGTCTGGCGGATCGGATCGAAACCGGTGCCGTGTTTATTAACGGCAACGGCGCGTCGGATCCGCGCGTCACCATCGGCGGCGTTAAAAAGAGCGGCTATGGACGTGAACTCTCCCATTTCGGCGTGCATGAGTTCTGCAACATTCAGACCGTCTGGAAAAACCGCCGCTAAGGCCTGCTACACAACGACAAGAGAAGCGAGGGCATGGTCCCTCGCTTTTGTCGTTTAAAGGCGCCATGCTGCGCTGAGGCGCTTAATTCGCGCTTCGCTGAGTAGATTTCCGGTTTGAAGGAGAGTGTAAGCCTCTGTTTCGCCGCCGCACGACAAAACAGGCTTATTTGCCCAGCCCGACTCGCTCGATAAACATGTCAGCCAGCGCAGAAATCGCCCTGTTGCCCGGCAGCCTCTGCTCGTTAATGCGTAACATAAGCGAGGTTGAGCGTCGTCTGCCCTGCAGCAACGGCAGGGGACGAAGTTCGCCGCTCTTTAGTAAGGGATCAATATTCAGCTCCGGCAGCCAGCCATAGCCTAACTGATGCTGAACCGCCTCAATGGCGGCCGAAAGCGTGGTGAAGGACCAGCTTTCAGCCTGCTCGCCGTTCAATTCCGACTGTTGCTGCTGCTGACGATCCAGGATCGTTATGCAGGGCCAGCGCGCGAGTGTGGCAGCGCTTAGCGGCGCCGGCTCGCTGTGCAGTGGATGATCGCGATGAGCGACGGCGATGAAATCGACGCTCAGAAGACTTTCTCCCGCTATTTGCTCATCGCCATACTGCGCCACCAGCCAGAGATCGGCCTGCTGTTCGGCCAGCCTGTCAGCCGTCTCGCTACGGACGATTTCGCTAAGCCAGATACGCACATGGGGATAGTGCTGCTGAAACGCATGCAGCACATCGAAAAGCAGCGGTTTCGGCATAATGGCATCAACCATCAGATCAATGCGCGAGCGTTCGCCCCGCTGCAGCGCATTCGCCCGGGCTTCAAGCGCGCTGAACCCCTCCAGCAGCGGACGCGCCTGCGCGAGAAGCTGGTGCCCCTCCGCACTGAGAACGGCGCGACGTCCTTCCTGCTTCAGCAACGTCATGCCCAGACGCTGCTGCAGCAGACCAAGCTGATAGCTTAATGAAGACTGGCTGCGATTGTTCTTTTCCGCCGCCAGCGCGAAGCTGCCTTCTTTTACGACGGCATCCAGCAAATACCACTGTTCGAGCGTTGTCTTGTGCATGACCATTCATCTAAAAATTGGATGATTAAGCGCTAAAAATAGCGTTATTAATCGTTTTTGCAACGAGTAATAATCTTCTCAAGGCAAATAAATGAGGAGGCCACAATGAGCACTTTCGATAAACACAATCTGTCTGGTCTGGTCGGCAAACACCTGGTCTACACCTATGACAACGGCTGGAATTACGAGCTGTATATCAAAAATGCCAACACTGTCGATTACCGCATTCACAGCGGTATGGTGGGCAACCGCTGGGTCAAAAATCAGCGCGCTTTTATCGTCCGCCTGGCAGAAGATGTCTATAAAGTCTCCTGGACCGAGCCTACCGGCACCGACGTCAGCCTGGCCGTTAATATGGCCGATAAGGTGTTCCACGGCACCATTTTCTTCCCACGCTGGGTGATGAACAATCCGGAAAAAACCGTCTGTTTCCAGAACGATCACCTGGAAGAGATGGCCAGCTATCGCGAAGCGGGCCCGGCCTATCCCACCGAAGTGATTGATGAGTTCGCGACGCTGACCTTTGTGCGCGACGCAGGAGAAAACAACGACAGCGTGATTGATTGCCCGGCCAGCGAACTGCCCGACAATTTTCCGGACAACCTGAAAAACTAAATGTCAGCAGAAGAGCGCGTCATACGCTCTTCTGCTTTCCTGTCGGCGAGGACGAAAGCGCTAGAAAAACTGGTATGAACCATCACGTCGCGCTTTCGCCTGGTACATCGCGATATCGGCGTTTTCAAATAGCGTTTCAGCCGATGCTGAACCAAATCGTGCGAGACTGATGCCGATAGCTGCGCCGATCCATACATCCATGCTGTTGATAACGAACGGCTCTTTCAGGCTGTCTATGATGCGCTGAGCGATAGCGGACGCAGCCTCGCGATGGCCGCACTTCGCGGCAACCACAAATTCGTCTCCGCCCAGCCGCGCCACCGCGTCGCCCGGACGCATGCAGCGTTGAAGCCGTTCGCCTACCTGCTGCAGCAGGGCATCCCCTGTGGCGTGCCCCATCGAATCATTCACCGCCTTAAATCCGTTAAGATCGATAAACAGCACGGCGGTGTAGGCCGGATCGTCGCTCTGCGCGAGCATGCAGCGAATCTGATCGTTGATCCAGGCGCGATTAGGCAAACCGGTCAAGGCATCGCGGGTCGCCAGCGTCTCAAGCAGACGTATTTTTTCCTTGTCACGCGTGATGTCGCGCGAAACCAGCACCGCGCCGATATTGTTGCCCGTAGAGGGATCGCTGACGCCGCAGGCTTTGGTGCCAAGCGTTATATAGTGGCCGTCGCGATGAAGCTTGCGCACTTCGACCACGTCCGGCAGCACGCCGCCTTTAAACAGGCTTGCCAGCGCCTCGACGGCAGGCGCGCGGTCATCGGGATGCAGGAAATCCACCACCCGTTGGCCAATCACCTCTTCGGCAGACCAGCCGATCATTTCACTGTAGGAAGGGGAGATCGAAACGTATCTGCCCTCTGCGTCGCAATGGGCGATAAGGTCAGTGCTGTTTTCGATCAGCAGACGGTACTCCGCCGCCGTGCGCAGCGCATCTTCCAGCGCTTTGCGCTGCCCGGTGATATCAAGAATGAACCCGTTGTACTGCAGGCGGGAAGCCGCAGGCTGGCCATCCGGCAAGCCTGACACCAGCACGCGCCGCGTCGTGCCGTCAAGGCACTGAATCGGCAGTTCGATATGAAAAGGGGTCACGCACTCCAGCGCCGCAGTAAGCTGCAGCGCGATTTGTGCATCATCATCAGCCTGGGCGAATCTCAGCCATTCGCTCAAAGTGACGCCTTTCAGCGCGGGAATCAGGCCTGCAGGGCATTCCTGACTGAGGATGCAAATGCCTCGGGCGTCTGTGGTCCAGACAGCGGAAAAGGTAGGTCGGATCACAGGATTCATAGCGGTCGGCTCCATTGTTGGCTGACAATACTGGATAACCTCAATACCCGTCGTGACAAACCTCTCAATCGCCCTGTTTACAGCGATCGCAAACCAGGCCATGCGTTAAAGGCGTGCTGTACTGCGGCTTGTCAGAGCGCTTTCCTGTCGCGCCCTTTTGCGCGTACAGATGCGCGGCAATCTCTCGGTGACGTGATGCAGGATCAGAAGTATGAGTCTGTGATTATCGGCTAACGGGCCCACAATCTTTAATCATCCCGGCTGATGGCTGCGATCGACAGCAAGCCGCCGCCGCGTATCAGCAGCGCTTTAAGTATTGATGATATCCGTGGGCTGGTAGCTGACAGGGAGGCGTTTGCCAGGCGACGGCTTGAAAAGTCTGGCTGTAGTCAGCCAGACCTGGCGCAGGCGAGGGGGGCGGTCTGGCCGACCTTAGCCCGTTGAAAGCCGGAAGGTTGAAACCGAGTGGGTCAGATGTTGCACCTGATCTTCAAGCGATGCCGCAGCCGCAGCCGACTCCTGTACAAGCGCCGCGTTTTGCTGGGTAACGGAATCCATTTCAGTGACCGCTTTTTCAATTTGCGCGATACCGCGACTCTGCTCGTCTGATGCGGTTGAAATATGCTCCATCAGAACGTTTACGCGACTGACAGAGGAGATGATGGCATTCATCGCTTCGCCTGTCCGACTCACTTGCTCAGAGCCTTTGCCGATGATATTTACCGACTCGGCAATCAGGCTTTCGATTTCCTTCGCCGCGACGGCGCTGCGCTGCGCGAGGTTGCGCACCTCACCGGCGACAACGGCGAATCCTCGTCCCTGCTCGCCGGCGCGGGCGGCTTCTACCGCTGCGTTCAGCGCCAGAATATTGGTCTGAAAGGCAATGCCGTTAATCACGCTGATAATATCTTCAATTTTCTTTGAGCTTGAATTAATCAGGTCCATTGAAATAATCACCTCGCGCGAAACATTTTCCCCTTTATGCGCATTTTCAACCGCTTCACCGGTAAGACGACAGGCTTCATACACATTATCTGTATTCTGTTTTACCGTCGCGCCAAGCTCTTCCATGCTGGCGGCCGTTTGCGTTAAGGCCGCCGCCTGCTGCTCGGTACGGGAAGCCAGATCGACGTTACCGGCCGCTATTTCGCTGGAGGCGGAAGAAACGGAATGGGCGGAATCGCGCACCTGCATAATTATCGTCGTCAGCGACAACCGCATCGCCTCGAGAGAACGCATCAGGCTCTGAATTTCGCTGCGCGAAGCCGACTTAACCGGAACGGGTGTATCAAGATGGCCTTCAGCAATTAAATTGCAGTGTTTTCCGGCGTTGATTAAAGGCGTAAGCACAAAGCGATGCATCAGTATCGATATAGCGATCACCACCAGGCCAAATAAACTCCCGGTTAACAGCAGTAACATAACGCCTGAGCTGAAATGGCTTTGGGCATCTTCATTCAGTTTTTTCGCGTAGGCTTCATGCTGCGCCAGCACTTTATCCAGAATGATTTCGTAGGCGCGATCCAGACGAATAACATCCGGCAGGCGGTCCCTGAAGCGCGCCTGATCGCGGGCTTCAGCAGCCTCTATCAGCGGCTGAATCCCCTGATTTCTGTATGCCAGATAAGCCTGCCGGTAGGCCTCAGCCTCCGCTTCTTCGCCCTGTAGTCGAGGGCTGTTGAGATAGGCGTTAAACGCCGCGTCCGCTTTCTCTGCGGCCGCCTTCACTCCCTCCAGCGACGCGGCCGACTGGCCGTCATTAACCTCAATCTCTTTCATATATTCCATTAACCGGACGCGCAGGGTGCGGCTGTGGTTGATGGGATCGATAACGGAGAGCACGACGCGAATCTCTTTATTTACCGCATTAAGCGATTCATTGCTGCGGACCAGCAACCAGATGCTAACCGCAACGCTGGTCAGGAAGAGGATTATCATCAATGAAAACACGAGCAGCGAAGATTTTTTCAGCGACATAACAAATTTCCAGTTTACTAAGGTTAGCCGGTATATCGGCCTTGCCGGCTTACTCCTTAATTAAATACGCGCTGACTAACGTGTTATTTAGTTAAACCAATGATTAATTTGATAATGAATCGAGAGCAATAAGAACGGACCAGCTGGTTCATAAAGAGGACGCGGTTTATAAAAAGCGCGATATTTTAAGGGAGCAAGCAGTGTGCGGCGTTAATACTCTCTTTATGCAGTCAGGCGCAAAAAATTGCCGTGGAGAGACAACGGTAAACCTGTATCTGCATTCACCCCAAACCCACCGCTGAAAAAGAGAAGCTGAAAGGATGAGCGAATATATAAAATACAAAACGCGAAAACCCGCTTTATTCCGGCGAAGTGGCGTCGCCTTCGCCAAGCTCGCGCTGCATAAGGTGCGTATCCAGCCAGCAGCCATGCTTAAATCCTACCGCTTTCAGCACGCCGGTTGCGCGAAAGCCGAGCGCGCGGTGCAACCCAATCGACGCCTGGTTGCTGTTGCCTGCGATCACGGCGACGATCTGCCGGAAACCGCGCGCTTCGGCGAGACGAATCGCCTCCGTCAGCAGCGCGCGGCCTGCGCCGCGGCCGGTATGCTCAGGATCGAGATAGATCGAATCTTCCAGCGTGAAGCGATAGGCGTAACGGGGACGATAGGGCGCAAGGTAGCAGTAGCCGATCAGGGTATCCTCCTCCATGGCTACCAGCCAGATCCCGCCTTTCTCCAGCAGCGCGTTAAGCCGGTTCTGCATCTCCTCGACGCCAGGCGGCTCGGTTTCAAAGGTGGCGCTGCCGTGCAGCACATGCCAGGCGTAGATATGTTGAATCGCAGGTATATGATGGGCTGTAGCGGGAAGAATGCGCATAACGTCCTCGTAAGCGACACTGGTAGCGTCATACTACACCTGCGATAACCTGTCGGCAGCAGAGCGAGTCATAGGAAAAAGTGATGGCTCAACTATGCTCCATCACCAGCACCGCCAGCGTATCCGGCTCCAGCGCGCGAAAAACGTGCTCCTCATCGCCTGCGTAGCAGATGTAGTCGCCCGGATGCAGTTCAACGGGCGATGCCTTCGGGCCGACCAGCGCGCGGCCCTGGGTGACAATAATATGCTCGATAGTACCGGGCGAGTGGGGCAGCGAGCCGCGTTCGCTGCCGGGCTGCGTATTCAGCAGATAGATGTCGCGCCGCGCGCCGGGCGGACAGGTGGCCAGCAGCACCGCCTGATAGTCTGCCAGTTCGGCGGTGACCGTCGGGCCTTCGCCGCGCCGGATTATCTGCATCCGTTTTTCTTCCGGCTCCATCAGGCGCGCAAAGGGAATATTCAGCGCGACGCACAGCGCCCACAGCGTTTCAATACCGGGATTGCCGTTGCCAGCTTCCAGCTGCGACAGCGTAGACTTGGCGATACCCGCGCGGCGCGCGACTTCAGCCAGCGAAAGGCCGGCGCGCTGACGCTCGCGCACCAGGCCATTGGCAATAATTGTGATCGGGGTCACGTTCACTCCTGTTTTCTAAAACGAACGAATCGTTCGTATTGTAAAACGATTCTGCTGCGTTCATTATAATGGAAAGTTCGTTCGTTATAAGAAGGATTTGTTATGCAGAGGCATCGCATCCCTATCAGTCGGGAAGTGGTCAAAGCCATTATTCTGGTCTGTCTGGCCGACGGCATCGTCGGCTTATCCTACGGCTCGCTGGCCATCGCTGACGGCTTCCCGCTCTGGGTGCCGGTGGCGCTGTCGACGCTGGTGCTGGCTGGCGCCTCGGAATTTCTGTTTATCGGCATCGTGGCGGGCGGCGGCAGTCCGCTCACCGCGGCGCTGGCCGGTCTGCTGGTCAATGCGCGTCACCTGCCGTTCGGCATCGCAGTGAAAGATCTGGTAGGGAGCGGCGCGCGCGGCCTGTTCGGCTGCCACATCATGAACGATGAAAGCGTGGTGTTCGGCATTTCCCAGTCGACGCTGGCGCAGCGGCGGGCCGCGTTCTGGCTGTGCGGCCTCGGCATCGGTCTGATCTGGCCGGTGACGGTCATTACCGGCGCCGCTATCGGCCAGTTTATTCCCGACGTTTCCGCCATCGGCCTGGACGCCGTGTTTCCAGCGATCCTTATCGCGCTGATATTCCCGGCGCTGCGTCAGCGCCGCACGCTGATCCCGGCGTCCGGCGGCGCGCTGTTGTCGATTCTGGCGACGCCTTTCGTTCCGGCGGGCATGCCGGTGCTGTTTTCACTGCTGGGATTACTGTCGTGGAGGATGCGTAAATGAGCCATCAGGCCCTGATTATCGCGGGTATCGCGCTGCTGGCGTCCGGGACATATCTGATGCGGCTGGCGGGCGTGAAGCTCGGCAACCGGCTGCCGATCGCGGAACGAACCCAAACCATGCTGTCGGACGCGGCGACAATATTGCTGCTGGCGGTCGCCTCTACCAGCACGCTGTTCGAAGGCCTGCATTTTGCCGGTATGGCGCGGGTGCTGGGCGTGGCCTTCGCCATCTTTCTCGCCTGGCGCAAGGCGCCGCTGATCGCCGTGATCATCGGCGCCGCCGTGATGACGGCCGCGCTGCGCTACTGCGGCGTGCCCTGAGCGGCGCGCCACTGCGCACGCGTTATCTCAAAAGTGAGGCTGGCTGGCGCGTCGGGCACATCGTAAACGTGCCCGTTCACCGTAAAGCCCGCCTTCTCCAGCACGCGCTGGGAGGCGAGATGGTTTGCCCGCACCGCCGCGTCGATAACCTCTAGCCCGCACTCCTCAAAGCCATAGCGTACCATGGTGCGCGTAAATTCGGTCGCCAGGCCCTGGCCCCAGGCGTGGGTCGCCAGACGATAACCCAGATTATTGACCGGCCTGCCGCCAAATTCGCGCAGGCTGTAACCGCCGAAGCCCAGGATTTCACCGGGGGCCTCGCGCTGGATCAGCGCCATATTGCCAAAGCCGTGCCGCTGCCAGTGCGCAATCCAGCGATCCAGCAGCTGCTGCGCCTCGTCCAGATTCTCCAGCGGCCCGGCGGGGTTGAAGGTATTAGTGGCGGGATCGCCATAAATACGCATCAGCATTTCTCTGTCCTGCGCGACGACGGGGCGCATCACTAAACGTTCGGAAATCAACTGCATGTTCAGATCCCTGTGGCGGCGATGACCGGCGGCCATCCGCTCACCAGCATAGCCGGTTTTCCTCTCTGATTAACGCGCGGCGTTATGGCGCGCGCTGCGGCGTCAGCAGCTTGCCCATTACGCTGTCGCGCTCAAGGATATTCAGCCTGCGCGCAAGCGGCAGAAAGCGGCGATCGTCGTTGGTGAGTTTAATCAGTTTGGGATGCGTCGCCGGCTCGCGCGCGCAGAGCAAAAACAGCGACATCTTCAGGCTGTCCCACTGGAATACGTCCTGATAGAAGAAGGCGGAGCTTTCGCACTTCTTCAGATAGCAGCTAAAGCCGGGCTGCTCCCGCATCACGATCTGGCAGAGAAAATTGATAATGATATAGCTGCCGCGGTTGATGCCCTGACGGATCTCGGCAAAATCGCTGCGTCGGGTAATTTGCGCGTAGTAGTCGTCGATGCCGATCTGGGTCAGCGGCATAATCAGCTCCAGCCAGCGGGCGATAAACGCGTTGCCCGGCGGCGAGGCGAGGAACCAGGCTTCCACCACCGGAAAGGCTTTGTCCACCGTGGTGCCGTCGCTGTAGTAGCCGACGATATCGTAGCCGCTGCGCTGGTGCACCCAGGAGAAGTCCTGATAGACCAGCGTTGAGCTGTCGACCCAGATGCCGCCGTAGCTTTTCAGCAGAGCGAGGCGGATCACGTCGCCCTTATGGGACATGCCGATCTGCGCGTAGTCAAAGCGCAGCCACGGCAGAAACTCCCTGACCGACTCGCGATTGAGCAGATGAATCTGATGGTCCGGGTTCATCTGCCTCATTTTGGCGTAAAACGCCTGAATAAAGTCGGGCGGCGTCAGGTCGTCCCAGTACATCCAGATCACTTTTGGAATGGCGGGCGCCGCCGCAGAGGATCGCCGACCGATATCTTTTACGTCGTTTTCGTGCGCCTCTGAATAGGCCAGATCGGGAAAGCGAAAAAGGCGCAGCTTATATAAAACATAAAGCAGGAGAAATTTTGCCGTTCTGAGATGTCGTTTCAGCTGTTCCATTTGTTTATCCGCCTGTTGATTAAGGATGCTGTTGTTCCAGCATTAATTTCCCGAGAATACTTTCTGCGTCGAGAATCCGCAGCTTACGGGCCAGGGGTAAAAACTGGCGGTCGCTGTTGGTCAGCTTAATCAATTTCGGATGGGTGGTCGGCTGGCGGGTACAGAGTAAAAACAGCGACATCTTCAGACAATTCCACTTAAAGACGTTCTGATAATAAAAGGCCGAGGTTTCGCATTTTTTCAGATAAAGGTTAACGCTATCCGCTTCGCGCATGGCGATCTGGCAGAGGTAGTTCGTGGTTAAATAGCTGCCGCGCGGGATACCCTGTTTAATGCGTTCAAAATCGGGACGATCCTTGATGCGATGGTAGTAGTCATCAACGCTGATCTTGGTCAGCGGCATGATCAGCTCCAGCCAGCGGCTGACGAACGGATTTTCAGGCGGCGCGCACATAAACCAGGTTTCGATCACCGGAAAACGCGCGTCCTGGGTGTTGGCGTCGCTGTAGTAGCCCACCATGTCATAGCCGCAGCGTTCATGCACCCAGCTGAAATCCTGATAAACCAGCGTCGAGCAGTCGACCCAGATGCCGCCGTAGCGCTTGAGCAGGGCGAGACGGATGACGTCGCTTTTATGCGCCAGTCCAATCCCCTGAAAATCGAAATGCAGCGCTGGCAGATATTTTCTCAGGCTGTTGCGGTCGAGCAGAATAATTTCATGCGCCTGATTAATCGTCTTCATTTTTTTATGGAAGGCCATGATATGGTCAGGCGGGTTGGGACTGTCCCAGTACATCCAGATCACTTTTGGGATAGCGCTTTTTTCGCTGTCATGTCTGGTGAGAACATCTAATGCCTCATTTTCATGGCTGTCAGAATAGGCGAGGTCGCTGAATTTGAATAATCTCAATCGAAACAGGGCGTACAGACATAAAAAGCGTACAACCCTTATCTGGTATTTAAGGCGATCCATTTAACAACCTCTGATTAATGGCTTTGCTGGCGTCAGTTGAAAGAGACATCGGCGCGCTTGTCGTAACAAACGCACGGCATCAAAATAAAAAAAGTCTGGTCGAATGCTGAAATTTAACGATCTGTGATGTCGATTCGCAATCCCTGTATCGCTAAATCAGAGTTTAGCTAGCGGCTCTGATAAGCAGGCATAAACCAATGTAATCTGTTTTATTGAGAAAGCTTCTCATTATCACGTTTGATTTGTTAGGATGGCGAATCTTTTTGTCAGGTCAGGAAGGCTTTTCATGCAACACCCGCTGAAGATTTTCTCCACGGCGCTGCTGGCGCTCAGCGTTGGTTTGACGCTCGCGACGCAGGTGAACGCCAGGCCGAACATGGCGCCGCTGGGCGACAACGTTGCCGATCGCGGCTCGGCGTTTTATCGCTTTACCAGCCAGACCTTCACCTCGGCCGACGGCCTGCGCCGCTATAAAGTCTGGCTCGGCGTGCCGAAACAGGCGGCGCCGACAGCGGGCTTTGCCGTGCTCTACCTGCTGGATGGCAACGCGGCGATGGCGCGTCTCAGCGAAGATCGCCTGAAGCAGCTGGCGGGACAGCAGCCGCCGGTGCTGGTGGCGGTGGGATATGACACCCGATTGCCGTTCGACGTCGAGGCGCGCGCGCTCGACTACACCCCGCCTGGCGGGCAGCGGGGCGATGCGCGGCATGAACGCTATCCAGGCGGAGGCAGTCATGCCTTTCGCGCGCTGCTGCTGGAGCAGATTATGCCCTGGGCGGAGAAGCAGGCGAAAAGCGATCCGCAGCGGCGGGCGCTGTGGGGCCACTCTTACGGCGGGCTCTTCGTGCTGGATACCCTCTATAGCGACGCCGCTTTCACACATTACTTCAGCGCGGCACCGTCGCTGGGCTGGCGCCATCAGCGCATCGTCGAGCTGGCGCAGCAGGCCGCGCCGCAGGCGCTGAGCGGTAAAACCCTTTATTTGATCGAAGGGGACGGGCGCAGCGATCGTCATGAAGAGCAGCGCGCTGCGCAGCTTAACGACGCCGATCGGGCGCTGATCGCTACGCTGCGCGATAAAGGGGTCAGGCTGCATGAAATACGTTATCCTGGTCAGACGCACGGCGAGCTGCTCTCCTCTTCGCTTGAGGCAACGCTGAAAATCGTCTCCGGCGCGCAGTAACGCACGCGTCGCCCTTATCCACAACTCATAAAGGATCGCCGCCATGAAAACGCCGCTGCATATCGGCATACTGCTTTTCCCGGATGTCACCCAGCTTGATCTCACGGGGCCTTTCGAGGTGTTCGCCCGCACGCCGGATGTGGTGTGTCATCTGGTCTGGAAGGATAAACAGCCGGTGCGCTCGGATCGCGGCTTAATGCTGCTGCCGGGCTGCGATTTTAGCGACTGCCCGCCGCTGGACGTGATTTGCGTGCCGGGCGGGCCGGGCCAGATTGCGCTGATGTCGGACAGTGAAACGCTGCGCTTTTTGCGCCGCCAGGCAGAGCAGGCGCAGTTTATTACCTCCGTTTGCACCGGGTCGCTGGTGCTGGGCGCCGCCGGGTTGCTGCGCGGCTATCGCGCGACCTCGCACTGGAGTTCGCGCGATCAGCTGGCGCTGTTAGGGGCGGAGCCGGTCGACGCGCGCGTGGTGCGCGACCGCAACCGGCTCACCGGCGCGGGCGTTACCTCAGGGATCGATTTTGCGCTGACGCTGGTGGCGGAAATACGGGGTCAGGAGGTCGCTCAGGCGATCCAGCTGCAGATGGAGTACGATCCTGAACCGCCGTTTAATGCTGGGTCGCCGCATTCCGCTCTGCCTGAGCAGGTCGAGGCCGCCCGCGCGCAGATGGCGGATTTTATCGCCGTCAGACGCCGCGCAACAGAGCTGGCGGCGCAGAACCTTGCTGAGAATATCGTGTAAGCGGAACAGATTTTTATATTGCTGTTTAGCTGCCGTTTAATTTACCGCAAAGAGTGATTATCGCCCGCTTTAAATACACAGAGAAAAAGGGGTTATTTTTATTGAGTAAGAAGCGAGCCGGTGAAATAAGCCGCGCTCGCCATAAAGGTTAACGCTTACAAGAAATTATCAACCACGTAATAGGTCAGCCATCCTACAGCGCTGGTCGCGGCGACGGCAAAAAAAACGAATATTATTACTTTGATTTTTAAGTTATTTACCACGATGTGTGCTCACTGTGTTCAGACTAAAACCGATGTGATGAAAGAATTATCCCGGCAACAGTTTTACTGAATTAAAACAACAAAAATATGACCTGAATCAGTATCGGCTTATTTAAGCTGTCGCACTATTCTGACCCATTTAAATTAACTGCGATCCAGTCGCCGGTTGCCTGCACGGAGTGAGAAATGAATAACGACCGCAAGACATTGCAAAATGCCGCTTTAAAAGCGCGGCCGTGGTATCAGCATCGAAGCGAAGCCGTTTTCGCTGAGCTTGATAGCTCCCCGCAAGGGTTATCTGTCGACGAAGCCCAGGCGCGGCTGGCGAAAACCGGCCCCAACACGCTGCCGCAAAAGAAACCCCAGCCGGCCTGGCTGAAGTTTCTGGCCCACTTCAACGATATGCTGATCTATATCCTGCTGGCGGCGGCGGTGATTACCGCGATCATGGGCCACTGGGTCGATACGTTTGTCATTCTTGGCGTGGCGGTAATCAACGCGTTCATCGGCTTCATACAGGAGAGCAACGCCGAGAAGTCATTAAAGGGCATACAAAATATGCTCTCGAATGAAGCGGTGGTGGTGCGCGGCGGCGAGATTATGACGGTGCCGGGCGAAACCCTCGTGCCTGGCGACGTGGTGATGCTGCGGCCCGGCGATCGCATTCCGGCAGATTTGCGGCTGTTCGAGGTGCACAATCTGCGCGTGGAAGAGGCTATTCTGACCGGCGAATCGACCGTGGTGTCGAAAAGCAGCGAGGCGCTTGAAGGCGATAAGTCGCTGGGCGACCGGCTCAATCTTGCCTTCTCCGGCACCACCGTCAGTTCCGGCACCGCCTCGGGCGTGGCGATCGCTACCGGCCGCGACACCGAGCTGGGTCATATCAACGATATGATGAGCGACATCGAAACGGCCAAAACCCCGCTGCTGCGCCAGATCGATAAGCTCGGCAAAGCCATATTCGCGGCGATCCTGCTGATGATGGCCGGACTCTTTGTCTTTGGCTACCTGCTGCGCGACATTCCGCTGCCCTCGCTGGCGCTGTCGGTGATCAGTCTGGCAGTGGCGGCGGTGCCGGAAGGTCTGCCGGCGATTATCTCGATTATTCTTTCGCTGGGCGTGCAGTCGATGGCGCGCAAAAACGCGATTATTCGCAAGCTGCCGACGGTCGAAACCCTGGGCGCCATGTCGGTGATCTGCTCTGACAAAACCGGCACCCTCACCATGAACGAGATGACGGTAAAAGCGGTGGTGCTGGCGGAAAGCCGCTGGCGCGTCAGCGGCGACAGCTACGAGCCGGTGGGCGAGATCGTGCCGGAGAGGCCTGACTGCGGGCTTATCGCGGCGCAGGATCCGGTCATGGCGCGCTTTCTGACCGCCATCGATATTTGCAACGAAAGCCAGATCCAGCAGGATGCGGCAGGGCGCTGGCGCATCGTCGGCGGACCGACCGAGGGGGCGCTGAAAGTGCTGGCGGCGAAAGGAGGCGCAACGGCGGGTCAGCCGAAGCTGGCCAGCAAGCTGCCGTTCGACTCGCTTTATAAATATATGGCGGTCAGCGGCGGAGCGGACGGCGACGCCTGGGTGTTGATGACCGGCGCGCCAGACGTGCTGCTGTCGCTCTGCGTCCATCAGCAGAGCGCCGACGGCGCACAGCCGCTGGATCGCGCCTACTGGGAGGCGGCGATTACCCGCTACGCCAGCGAAGGGTTGCGCACCGTCGCGGCGGCGTGGAAACGCGTGCCGAAGGCGATCGACTCGCTGGATCATGCGGATCTGCGCGAGGAGATGGTGCTGCTGGGCCTCGCCTGCATGATGGATCCGCCGCGCCCGGAAGCGGTCGCGGCTATCGACGACTGCCAGCAGGCCGGCATCCGCGTCAAGATGATCACCGGCGATCATCAGGAGACGGCAATGGCGATCGGCAAAATGCTGGGCATCAGCAACAGCGATAAAGCCCTGACGGGGCGCGATCTGGAGCATATGAGCGACAGCGAGCTTGCCGAGGCGGCGCGTCAGTACGATATCTTCGCGCGCACCAGCCCGGAGCATAAGCTGCGTCTGGTGAAGGCGCTGGCCGCCAGCGGCGAAGTGGTCGGCATGACCGGCGACGGCGTGAACGACGCGCCTGCGCTGAAGCAGGCGAGCGTCGGCATCGCGATGGGCATTAAAGGCACGGAGGTGACCAAAGAGGCCGCCGACATGATCCTCGCCGATGACAACTTCGCCACCATCGCCGCCGCGGTGAAAGAGGGGCGGCGGGTCTACGATAACCTGATTAAAACCATTCTGTTTATTATGCCGACCTGCCTGGCGCAGGGGCTGCTGATTATTATCGCCATCCTGATGGGCAACCTGCTGCCGCTGACGCCGGTTCAGATCCTGTGGATGAATATGGCGACCTCCGCCACGCTCTCATTCGGCCTGGCGTTTGAGGCGGCCGAGGCGAATGTGATGCGCCGTCCGCCGCGCGACGTGAGCGCCTCGGTGATGGATGGCTACGCCGTCTGGCGTATGCTTTTCGTCGGCCTGCTGATCTCCGTCAGCGCCTTCGTGCTCGAAGCCTGGCTGCAGACGCGCGGCTATGAGCCGGAATTCATCCGCACCGTGCTGTTGCAGACGCTGGTCACCGCGCAGTGGGTTTATATGCTGAACTGCCGCAGCGCCAACAGCTTCTCGCTCGATAGCGGCATGTTGAAAAACCGCGGCATCTGGCTGGTGAGCGGCGTGCTGGTGCTGCTGCAGGCGCTGATTATCTATCTGCCGCTGATGAATACCCTGTTCGGCACGCGTCCGCTGCCGTTTAAATACTGGGTCATCGCCTTTATCGTCGGCGCCGCGATCTTCGTCGTCGTCGAGCTGGAAAAACAGCTGACGCGCCGCTGGCGCCGCGCCTGATCCACGCTAAAAAACGCCCTGTTCGCAGGGCGTTTTTTTATCGGCACCACCACACTTTGTGCAATAACATAATTAGACGATGTGATGAACGATCGGGGATTATTAATAATCTTGCTGATCCGCTGCATTCTCAGGCATATTAAAAGCCGTTGTCTCTAATGCTATGATTTTAAATAGCTTTTCTGAGATCCCCGCGCGTTGCTTTCTGTTTTCCTCTGTGAATAAATAAAGCCTGCAAACACAACAATAGAGTCAGCGGCCCGATCCGCTGCGCCTGACGCCGTAAGTAAAGCCATTCTGCAGGGAAAATATGACTGACGAAAAAGCACGCCTGGCCAGGGAAATAAGCGCCAGAGTGGCCGATCTTGAGCCGCAACTGATCGCCATCCGGCGGGATATTCATGCACATCCCGAACTCGGCTTCGATACGGTGCGCACCGCAGAGATCGTCGCCAGCTGGTTGCGCGCCCATGGCCACACTCCCCAGACAGGCGTCGGCCGTACCGGCGTGCTGGTGGACATTGTCGGCGCGCAGCCGGGTAAAACGCTGCTGCTGCGCGCGGATATGGACGCGCTGCCCATCCATGAGCAGACTGGTCTCTCCTTCAGCAGCACGCTTCCCGGCAAAATGCACGCCTGCGGACACGATCTCCATACCGCCACGCTGCTTGGCGTCGCGGCGATCCTGCCGCACTACCGTCAGCAGCTGAAAGGGCGAGTGCGGCTTATCTTCCAGCCTGCGGAAGAAACGCCGGAAAGCGGCGCGGAAGCGATGATCGCCGATGGCGCCGCTGAAGGCGTAGACTGGGCCGTCACGCTGCACAACAAACCGGAGCTGGCGGCCGGCGACGTGGCGCTGACGCGAGGCGGCAGCACCGCCTCGAGCGACGAGTTCGACGTGCGGGTGCATGGCGTTTCGACGCACGCCGCGCGGCCCCATATGGGCGTTGATCCCATCGTTGCCGCGGCTTCTCTGATCGGCCAGCTGCAAACGCTGATCTCGCGCGAGCGCGACCCGGCCCATTCCGCTGTGCTGACCATCGGCCATATCCAGGGCGGCGCCACGCACAATATCATTCCCGACAGCTGTCTGCTTCAGGGCACCATCCGCACGAAATCGCCGCAGGTGCGCGCCGATATGGAAACCGCGTTCCGTCGTATATGCGCAGGCGTCGCGCTGGCGATGAACGTGCGCGTCGAGGTGGACTATCTGCGCGGCGTGCCGCCGCTGATGAATGACGACCGGCTGATTGACGCGCTGGAGGAGATTCTTTCGCATCAGTTCGGCAAAGCCATCGTCGCGAAACCAGGCGACAGCTTCGGCGCGGAAGATTTTTCCCTGTTTACCGAGCGCGCGCCGGGTTGTCAGATCCATATCGGCTCCGGCACGCCGGGCCGCGACGACCACTTGCATAACTCCGACTATCAGCCGGATGAGCGCAGCATTGCCACCGGCGCGCAGGCGCTGGTACGTCTGGCTGTCGATCTGCTTTCTGACAATAATAAATGAGGATATCACTATGATGATGCGCAAAGGGCTGTTCGCGGCCACCCTGGCTCTGGGTCTGGCAGCCGTACCGGCGCTCAGCCTGGCAAAAGATTTCGGCACCCTGAAATTCGCCACCGAAGGCAGCTATCCTCCGTTTAACCAGACCACGCCGAACGGCAAAATTGTCGGTTATGAGCCCGATATCGTGGCGGAGCTGGCGAAGCGCGTCGGCTTCAAATATGAGATCAGCGCTCAGAAGTGGTCAGGCATGATCCCCGGCCTGATCGACGGCAAATATGACGCGGTTATCGACGCGGTGACGGTCACGCCGAAGCGCGCTGAAGCGATCGACTTTACCCAGCAATACACCGTCAGCGTCTCCAGCTTCGTGACGGCCAAAAGCTCGCCGCTGGCAACGCTGCCCGGCACGGGCACCGTGGTGACGGCCGATGACGCCGCCGGCATGCAGAAAGCGATCGATGAACTGAAAGCCAGCTTCAAGGGCAAAACCATCGCGGTGCAGGTCGCCACTATTCAGGCGGACTTCCTGCAAAAATATCTGGGCGACGTCGCCACCATCCGTACCTATCAGGCGGGCCCGGAAACCTTTGCCGATCTGATGAACGGCCGCGTAGATGCGGTGATGGCGTCGCGCACCAACCTTAACGCTTTTGTGAAAAAGCATGCGAACGCCATCAGCAGCAGCGGCTATGGATTTAGCGGCGGCGTGCTGGGCGCGGGATCGGCGATTGGCCTGCGCAAAGGCAACGCTGAGCTGAAAGCGGCGCTGGACGACGCGCTTGCCGCGATGATTAAAGACGGCACGCTGAGCAAACTCTCCATTAAATGGTTCGGCGAAGACGTCGCGCCGAAAGCCTGATAGCCGATGCTGACGCAAATCGACTGGCAGCTAATCGGCTTCGGCGATGAAGGCTGGGGCGGCGTGCTGCTGAGCGCAGCCACGGTCACGGTAACCGTTTCGCTCTGCGCGTGGCTGCTGGGCGCGGCGCTGGGCAGCCTGCTGTGCTGGATGCAGATTGCCGGCTCGCGCTGGCAGCGGCGTCTGGCGGCAGGGTATATCACGGTGTTTCGCGGCGTGCCGGAACTGCTGGTGATCTACCTGTTTTACTTCGGCGGCCGTCAGGTGCTCTCTTCGGTCGGGACGGCGCTGGGCATGCAGGGGCCGTTCGATATCAACGGCTTTATTGCCGGCGCCATCGCCATCGGCCTGATCTCCGGCGCCTACCAGAGCGGCGTGTTTCGCGGCGCGTTCTACGCGATTCCGCGCGGCACGCTGGAGGCGGCGACGGTCACGGGCATGGGGCGGCTGATGCTGTTCCGCCGCATGATCGTGCCCCAGGCGCTGCGCACCGCGCTGCCGGGAATGGGCAATCAGTGGCAGTCGGTAATCAAGGAGTCGGCGCTGGTTTCGGTGACCGGACTGGTGGAAACCATGAATCAGATCAGCACGGCCGCCAACTCCACGCAGATGTCATTTTTCTTCTACAGCGTCGGCGCCGTGATCTATCTGATTATCACCACCTGCTCCGACTGGGTTTTCCGCGCGGTAGAGAAGTTCGCTATGCGCGGCCAGCAGCGCGCTAACGTTTAAGGACAGCCGATGGACCTCCCTTTTTTGCAGGAAACCCTGCTGGCGCTGCTTAAAGGCCTGCCGCTGACCCTTAATCTGGCGGTGTTGTCGCTGCTGGGCGGCGGCCTGCTGGCGCTGGGGCTGAACCTGCTGCGTCAGACGCGCGTCGGCGGCTACTTCGCCCGGTTTTACGTCTGGCTGTTTCGCGGCACGCCGCTGCTGATTCAAATTTTTATGATCTACTACGGCCTGGGTAGTTTGCCGGCGGTGCGTGAAAGCGTGCTCTGGCCGCTGCTGCGCGATCCCTACTGGTGCGGGCTGCTGGCGCTGATCCTCAACGACGCGGCCTATACCTCGGAGATTTTGCGCGGCGGTCTCAACGCGGTGAGCCGGCAGTCGCTGGAGGCGGCCAGGGTCTGCGGCATGCCGTCGCATAAGATCTTCACCCGCATTACGCTGCCTATTGCTATCCGTCAGGCGCTGCCCGCCTACAGCAATGAAATTATCTCTATGCTCAAGTCTACTTCGCTGGTGAGCACCATTAGCCTGATGGAGATGACCGGCATCGCCGACTCTATCGTCTCCTCTACTTTCCGCGCGCTGGAAGTTTTCCTTAGCGCGGCGGCGATCTATCTGCTGCTCAGCATACTGGTGAGCAAAGGCGTCTCCGTGCTGGAGCGGCGCCTCTCCCCCTACTATTTTGGAGCGCGTTCATGACCCAACCCACCATCATGCTGAGCCATCTCAGAAAAAGCTACGCGGGACATGAAGTGCTGCACGATATCAGCCTGACGGCGCAGGACGGCGATGTCATCTCGCTGATCGGCGCCAGCGGATCGGGCAAAAGCACGCTGCTGCGCTGCATTCCTTTTCTCGAAGTGCCGCAGGCGGGCGCGATCGCCGTGGGTGAGAACAGCGTGACGCTGGATAACGCCGATGAAAAGCTGAGTCGCGCGCAGCGCCAGCGCATTAAGCTGATGCGGATGCAGCTCGGCTTTGTGTTCCAGAGCTTTAATCTCTGGCCGCATAAGACGGTGATGCAGAACATCATCGAAGCGCCGGTGCACGTACAGAAGCGCAACGTCAAAGAGGCGATGGAAGAAGCTGAGGCGCTGCTGCATAAGGTGGGGCTTTACGCGAAGCGCGACGCCTGGCCATCGCAGCTGTCAGGCGGCCAGCAGCAGCGCGTGGCGATTGCGCGCGCGCTGGCGCAGCAGCCGAAGGCGATTCTGTTCGATGAGCCGACCTCTGCGCTCGATCCTGAACTGGTGGGCGAGGTGCTGCGCGTGATCCGCGGCCTGGCGGAAGAGGGGCGCACGATGATTATCGTGACGCACGAGATGGGCTTCGCGCGCGACGTGTCGAATAAGGCGGTGTTTCTGCATCAGGGAATGGTGGAAGAGGAGGGCGCGCCGGAGCAGCTGTTTCTTGACCCTGTTTCGCCGCGCTGCCGCGCGTTTGTGAACAGCCACTTCCAGCGCAATGCGAGCTAGCGCTGGACTGAGCTACACCACCTCAACCAGCTGGAAGGTCTCGAACACCAGCTCCATCTCGGGGTGAAAGGTGCCTTCGTTCTGGAAAAAGCGCTGATGCTCGCGGCGCCAGCTCTCCAGACTGAGATCGTCTTCGCCTTCCAGCATCGCCATCTCCGGCGTCACGCGGTCGAAGCGGGTTAAAAAGAGGCCGGTGGTGCGGATGACGCAGCGCGGCTGCCCCACGCCGTCCAGGATAATGCTGTAGCCGCCAGGCTCGGGCTTTGATTCCTCATCCTGCCATCCGTGCAGCGAGCCGCAGCTCGCCATCTTTTTACCGGCAATCACCAGCGTAACCAGACGGTCGGCCAGCCCGGCCGAGTCGCCGAACGCCCATGCGTGCGCCTGTGGGTACTTCTCGATCAACTGCTCCAGCGAAATAGACATCAGATCACTCCCGATCGGGTGCGCCGCGCCCCTTTCTCGCGTGCGTAGCGACGCACAAACGCAAAACAGGCCAGCGGCAAAGGTAAGGTAAACAACAGCAGCAGCCACAGCAGCACATAAACCGCATCGACGCCGTCATTCTGCAAATTGTTGTAGAGCTTAACCGGAATGCCCTGTGGGAAATAGGCAAAAATCATCACGATGCCGAATTCGCCGATAGCGCGCACCCAGGCGAGCGCCACCGCTGTCGCCAGGCCCGGCGCGGCGAGCGGCAGCGACAGTCGGCGAAAACGCTGCCACGGCGACGCGCCCAGCGTGCGGCCCGCCTCCAGGATGGCGACGGGCACCGCGGCGAAGGCCGATCGCGCCGTCGTAATAAACCAGGGCAGCGCGCCATACCACTGCGCCAGCACAAAGGCGGCCGGATTGTTGACCAGCTCCACGCCCATGCGCGCCAGCAGCGAGCCAGCTGGCCCATAGGGACCATAGGCGCTGACCAGCAGAATGCCCATCGCCAGCGGCGGCGTCAGCAGCGGGATCAACACCAGTATCTCCACCGCCGTCCGCGCTTTGCCGCGCGCCTGCGAAAGCCACCAGGCGACAGGCAGGCCGGTGATAACGATCAGCAGCAGCGAAATCACCCCCAGCCCGGTTGATATCGCGATAGCGTTGCCATCGCCCCAGGCAAGATGGAAATGGCGCCAGCGCGTCAGGGCAATCAGCGTCAGGAAAGGCACGGCCAGCAGCACCAGCGCGGGCAGCGATAGCCAGAGCGCCGAAGAGGGACGGCGCATTATTGCGGGTAGAGCGCGTCGCCTTTAGGCGCGGCGTAACCATTTTGCTGATAGAGTGCCTGGCCCGCTTTGCTCAGCATAAAATCGACGAAAGCCTGCCCCGCTTTTTCGCCGTGAGGCGCATTTTTCAGCACTGCCGCGTAGTAAACCAGCGGCTGAGTGTGCAGGGTTTTCTCCTCGCCTTTGCTGTCTTTAATGGTAAAGCTGACGGTGTCGTACCACTTTTTAGCCTGCGCCGGGTTGCTCAGATTGATCTCGTCCGGCAGCGCGATATAGGGCAGATGCGCTGAGATGACTTCGCTTTCATAACCCGCCGCGGCATCCACCTGGCCGCTCTCAAGCCGCGCCAGCAGGCCGCCTTCAAGATGCGTCTGCGCCGGATTCTGCACCCCGCCCATGATGCTGTCGGCCGCGCCCGGCTTGCCGTAATACTTCTCCGCCAGCAGCAGGGTAAAGACAATATTTTGCCCTTTGGGATCGTTAACCGGATCGGTGCGGCCAAACTTCACGCCCGGCGTCGCCAGCACCTTAAGCCAGCTGGCGTCGCCCGCTTTCGCGGCGGCGGCGAACTGCTGCGCGAAGGGACCTTTCGGACTGTAGGCGATCACCATGCTGGTGCTGGCGACCGGCACCGCGTTATCGATCAGTCCCGCCTCTTTCAGGATCTGCATTGGACCTGGCGTAATAGAGACGAAAACGTCAGCGGTGATTTTTTTGCTCGCCAGCAGACGCGCCATGCCGTAGGCGCCCTGACCCTGTCCCTGATAGCTGCCGTTGTTCGCTTGTGCGAATGCCGGGCCTAAGCTCTCATCCATAACCTTGCCCATTGAACCGGCGTAGGTGACGCGAATATCCGTCGCCATGGCGGAAGCGCTGCATAATACGGCGCTTATCAACGCGATAAGTCTGAGCTTTTTCATCTGCACTCTCGTTATAAAGTAAAGTAAATAACGATTATCCTGAGGTCGGGTCAGCCAGACAAGGGGCTGCGGTGTTTAAAACAGAGAAAGGCGGCAGCGTGAGGCAGAAAGTCACGCTGCGTTGAGGGTGGGTTTAGGTTTCGCTTACCAGCAGAGCACTTCCCCAGCGTTGCCCGAAGTCTGCTTTTCGCGCGGACAAAAGATAATGCGATCGCGACCCTGCTGTTTGCCCAGATACATGGCCCGATCGGCTTTTTCGATCAGCGTCTGCAACGCCTCATCGCTCCTCGCGTGCACGGCGCCGCAGGTTACCCTGATTTGCAGCGTGCCGGTCGGCGTAATGAAATTATGCGCGCGTATTTGCGCCATCAGCCGCGCCAGCGTAGCGTTAAAGGCCGCATCGCTGTCGCAAACGTGCAGCAGAATAAATTCTTCGCCGCCAAAGCGGTAGGTTTTGTCCTGGCTGCGGCTGTTCATGGAGAGTAAGCTGCCAAGCTCTCTCAGCACCGCGTCGCCGGTCGTATGGCCATATTTGTCGTTGACCTGTTTGAAGTGGTCGATATCAATCAGCGTCAGATAGAGCGAAGGCGCCGAATGACGACCAACGGCCTGCTGCAGCAAAGGGAAATCGCGATAGAGCAGTTTTCTCAGCGGCAGCCCCGTCAGCGCATCATGATTATTGCGTAGCGCGATCAGCTCGGTTTTATAGCGATCGATGGCGTCCAGAAAGGTCCGCTGGGTCGCGTAGTAATGCTGCAGCTGCATGCGGGTTAGGGTGCCTTGCTGCATCGCCAGCAGCAGTTCGCGCATAGAGGCGTGCATCGCCGCATGGCGCGCTTCAATCTGTTTAACCTCTGGGTCTTCAACGTTTTTGAGACGCAAACGGATGGCCAGCCATTTGCTGAAGCGGCAGTGCAGATGAGATTCCGTGTCCATCATCTCTGGATCGGGGCTGTCATGAAACAGCGCCGTCGTGGTTAACTGACTGGACCAGATATAGTGTTGAGCGATCGCCTGGTTAAGTTCGCCTATATCACGTTCTAATTCAAAACCGTTAATTTTTCGCAGCGTTATCATTTTATTCTTTAGGTTAGTAAAAGCGTTAACTAAGGGTAATAAGAGAGGCGTCGAAAGGCGTTGATTACGATCATATCCGGCGTTGTCTGGCGTCCGCTTGCAGGTAAATAACGCGCTTCTGATTAATTTAACAGCAAATTTTAATTGTCATAAATATATGCCTGATGTAACAGGTGGTTTCAGGGAATGCTGTTTTGCAATGCGCCAGACAAATAAGCCTTTATTTTAGTTTCCGCGTTTAATAAAAAAGCGTGCCAGCGCGATTTGCTGGTGGCTTATATCTTCACCGCGTTTTAAAAGGCATTGCATTTAATAAGGGCCGCTTGTTGCTCGTCTTATCTCCCGATCTGCCGCCCCTTTATCGCTGATGATCTCCTGCGTCAACGCGGGGGCGAAAAGCCGTGCGCGACATGCCTGATGTCGTCGCACAGCGCATCTTTAATCGCTGCTGTAGTGGTGAATAATCGATCCTCATCAATAATAAGTGAGCCGGCAAAAATTAATGTCCGGCATCAAAAGAGAATGCGGCTCTGCGCCACAGGCCGGAGCCCTCCTTACTGATAACATGAGGTAAGCCATGACTATCGCTTCGCTTAATGAGTCATCACGCGATCTTTCGCAGTTTGTCGGTACACATTTTGTCTATACCTACGATAACGGCTGGAAATATGAGTGGTACGCACGTAATGAAACCACCTGCGACTACCGTATTCATCAGGGGCTGGTCGGCGGACGCTGGGTGACCAATCAGAAGATGAATGCCGTGCAGTTCGCGCCCGGCATTTTTAAGGTTGACTGGCATGAGCCGACCGGCACCTGCGTCAGCCTGCTGTTTGATTTGAACCGCAAACTGCTGCATGGCACCATCTTCTTCCCGCAGTGGATTGCCGGGGAAGGTCAGCACCCTGAAAAAACCATCTGCTATCAAAATGAGTTTATCGAAGATATGCATCGCTTCAGAGATGAAGGTCCCGCTTATCCTTACGTGATCATTCCCGAGTTCGCCGAGGTCACCTATATGAAAAATGAAGGGCCGGACAACGACAGCGTTATTGACCGCGCGCCGGGACAGTTGCCTGAAAATTTCTTTGAAGGGAAATAACGACCTTGTTCTGCCGCGATGCGTCGCGGCAGACGGACCGTCGTCGTAATTATTCACGCACTGACATACTTTTACATGCTTATTCGTCTGCTGATTTTCACAACGATATAATCATAATGCATATCAGCACGTTAATAATAAATTAAAGGCGGCGTAGCTAAAATTAAAATCTTTGCTGGTAAGAATTTTCCTGAATTAAAAGCGCGCGCAGGGAATAAGCAATATCACAATAAGTCGTTGGCTTTGCTGGATAAATTCCCGCTGCGTAAAACGCTGGGCTTTTGACGTCATTATCGAATTCTTATTTAATTTTCTTTTTTTTGCCGTTTGGCTTGCAACGGCTGGGTTTTGATTCAGACTTAAATTTCATTAGTTGTAAATGCTTTTGATTTGATTATATCAGGGTGTTTATTTCAACCGGGCATTTCATTAAGGGTGAAATATGGCTTCTTCTTCAAACAATGACGAACATCCGAATGCAGAAGAGGAAATTCTGCATCTGGCTGAAGAAAAGCTGAGCGTATCGCGAGAAGAAGTGCTGGATGGCTATGTCACTGTTAAACGCCAGACTTCAACTCACAGCGAGCCAGTCAGTCTACTGTTGCGCCGCGAAAACGTTGAGGTGACGCATGTGCCGAAAAATGAGCGCATTGCGTCTATGCCGGATGTCAGGGAAGAGGAAGGCGTCCTTATCGTGCCGGTGGTTGAGGAAGAGGTTGAAATCATTCGCAGGCTGGTTTTGAAAGAGGAGTTACATATCCGGCGAACGCATGAAGAGGTTCCCTGGGAAGGGACCGTTTCACTACGTAAACAGTATGTCGAGATTAACCGGAAAAAAGACGACACCTAAGCCACCATCACGCAGGAGGAAATCATGGCACACGAAAAAATCGTAACAATGTTCAGTACCCTGGCGCAGGCTGAAGGGGCTAAGCGTAGCCTGATCAAGTCGGGTTTCGCCGAGCATGATATTGATGTGATTTCTGGCGAGCGTCTGAAATCGGAAGGACATGAAGCCCGACACCCAGGCTTCTGGCAGCGACTGTTCGGCAGCACGCTCGATGAAGAGCAGAGCGGCGTGTATGAAGATGCGATTAACTCAGGCAGCGTGGTGCTGACGCTGCGCGCTGAAGAGGATAAGCTGCCGCGCGCCTACAGCATTCTGGATGCGCATGACACCGGTGAACTGCCGGTCGGCAACGGCCTGTCGCAGGATGACGGCTATACCGTTTCCACTGCGCAGAGCGCGACGGGCGTTAACAGCGTCGCCGATAGCGATCTGACGCAGCCGGTTCGCACCTCGCTCACCGGCGATGAAAGCGAAGAAGAGGTGTTGCGCCTGGCGGAAGAGCGTCTGGAAGTCGGCAAACGACTGGTCAGCGAAGGGACCACGCGCGTCCGTCGCTATACCGTGACCGATCAGGTTTCAGAAAACATTTCGCTGCAGGAGCAGCATGCGGATATCTTCCGTCGTTCAACCAACGATTTGGCCGCCACGGACAATGTCGACTGGGAAGATAAAACCATCGAAGTCGCGGAAACGCACGAGCAGCCGGTTATCAACAAAACCGCGCATATCAAAGAAGAAGTGGTGGTGCGCAAAGATCAGAGCGAGCGCGTTGAAAACATCACGGATTCCGTTCGTCGCCAGGAAGTGGATATCGATCATGCCGACAGCCAGCTCGCTGCGGATACTCCGCTGACGGGCACCGGCAGCGCGACGGCAAAACCTGCAGGCGCTTTTAACGCTACCGGCACCACCGGCGTAGACGATGACATCGTTGAGCGCAGCGGTGTGTCAGGCGTTGATGAAAAGGATAAAGTCGATCCTCTGTTAAAACGCCCATAAGGTTCTGTTCAGCCTGGCGAACCGTCGTCAGGCGCGAACCTGAACAGCTGCAGCGGGGAAGTCAACGCGATTGCCCTGGTGTTGGCTCGCTGCCAACCTCCCCGTCTGCACGCATCAATTTATCGGCATCGCCGCAATGTTAAGCTGTTTATTATATTGCCAGATGTTACCAAAAATTCAGCGCACGCTGCGTTTCGTTTTCAGTTTCGCTAACGGTCTGATTGCACAGGCATTGCCGCAGGTTGCCGCAAGGCCTTAAAGGCGGTTTTGTGCACTCTGCTGTTATTTGTTTAAAAAGCATCTGAAATCAGCGTTATTGCAGCGATATGTCAGGTTTTTCATAGCCGCCCGAAGGAGCTTTGTTATGTCTGAACGTCCCGATACGGAACCGCTGCCGGATGATGCGGAAATACCTGCTTACGAAGATGACGACACCGACCAGTAATCCACATCGCCTGCATCCTTTGCAGGCGCATGCCTGCTACGCCATCAGACGCTTTGCCCACTCGCTTATCTCGTCGCCACTGCCCATATCCGGTTGAATTAACCCATTGATCATAAAGGTCGGTGAAACGTGCACGCCATTCTGACGCGCATATTTGCAGTGCCACTTTATCTCGTTTTGCAGCTCTGCGTGGTCGAATGGGGCACGAGCGTCCACGCCGCTGTAGCGCATGAGACGCTCTATGAGTTCTTCAGGCGTGGTCTGCATATTGGGGCCGCGACAGTGATCGACAAACTCGAACTCTTCGCGGTGATCGGCTACCGCCTTCATCACCGCTCTGGCAGCCTGTTTCCCATCAAGGAGGGTTGAGGCCGCCAGGATATAGCGCACAATCAGACCTGAATAGAGATGCCACGGCTGCGACTGCAAACGAATTTTCAGCGTCATCTCCTTTTCGCCAACATAGTCCAGCAGCGCATCAAGCTTATTAAAGGCGCGTACGGAAAAAGGGCATGTTGGTTCCAGAAATATCTCGAAAACCCGTGGTCCCTGACCCCATACCAGCGCATCAGCCGTAAAATTTTCTCTGCCCATTCTTTCTCTCCTGGTTAATCTCAAACCTCTGCCATGCAAAAAATCGCTCTGCCTCAGCACGTTACAATGACGCCGCAATACCCCTTAATCAGACTCAAAAAGCGGGCTTTGACGGCCAAACCTGAGGCTTTTTTGAAAACGCTTCCACAGTGATAATCCCACTATGTAAAAGTCGCCGGAAGCCCGACGATGCAGCTATAGTTAATGCCATGTTAACATTATTTCGCCCGCGCAGGGTTCGCCCGCGCGGTAAAAGTTATCACTGTTCCAGAGCTGGAAAGCGCTAGAAGAGGTTGATTTTGCTTACTAATCTTTCCTGGAAAACTATTCACGACGTTATTATCAAGACCATCGAAGAGATGCTGGACGAGCAGCAAACAATCAGCGTGCCGACTCTGCGCGCGCGGCTGAAAGAGCTGGCTGAAAGCGAAACCGATGAGGTCATGGTGTTGTGCTACTGGCAGGCGAGCAAAGTGCTGACGCGACTGCCGCCCACCGTTACCGCCGCTCAGCTGATGAGCGCGGCCCGCCACGCATTTCGCACGCCGTTGAATCACGATCTATTATAAAAACGGCTCGGCACGCAGCGATAAACCGCTGCTGGCGAAAACGCGTAAAGTAAAACGTTTACAGTAATTTATGATGTACAACGCAGCGTGCGTCAACTCAGTAAGGAACCGCTATGTCGCATTTCCGTCCGGTGGCGCTTCAGCACGCCAGCCGTCTGCTCAATCACGGTCCTACCATTCTGATTACCAGCCAGCATCCGCAAACTCAGCGCCGCAACGTCATGGCCGCCGCCTGGTCGACGCCGGTGGAGTTTACGCCGCCGCGGGTGGCGATTGTGGTGGATAAGGCGACCTGGTCGCGCGAGCTGATTGAGTCGAGCGGCGCCTTTGGCGTCTGCGTGCCTGCCGCCGCTTTCGCCGATCTGACCTATGCTGTTGGCAATCGATCGGGCCGCGAGGAAGATAAGTTCGCCACCTGGAATATCCAGGCCATTAAGGGGCCTGAGCTGGGCGTGCCGCTGCTGGAAGAGAGCTGCGTCGCCTGGCTGGAGTGTCGGCTGCTGCCCGCAACAGAGGCGCAGCAAAACTACGACACCCTGTTCGGCGAAGTAGTCGCGGCGGCAGCTGACAGTCGAGTCTTTTATGACGGCCGCTGGCATTTCAGCGCCGAAAACCGCGCGCTGCACACGTTGCATCATCTTGGCGGCGGGCAGTTTTCGTGACGGTTGCGGACAGCTTCAGCGCCAAAATGCCTTGAGCGCATTCACTATCTCAGCGAGGAAAAGCATGAAATTTAAAAGTTACGCGGCCATGAAGGCTGGAGAAGCGCTTCAACCCTATGAGTACGATCCCGGCCCGCTGGCTGCGGAAGATGTTGAAGTTGAAGTCGATTACTGCGGCGTGTGCCACTCCGATCTCTCGATGATCGACAATGAGTGGGGCATCTCGGCCTATCCGCTGATCGCCGGTCATGAAGTGATTGGCCGCGTAGTCGCGCTGGGCGACAGCGCGAAAAGCAAAGGTCTGAGCATGGGCCAGCGCGTCGGCATCGGCTGGACGGCGAAAAGCTGTCAATATTGCGACGCCTGCATCAACGGCGAGCAGGTTAACTGCGTCAACAATAACGTTCCCACCATCAGCAACCATGGCGGCTTCGCCAGCCATTTACGCGCCAACTGGCAGTGGGTTATTCCGCTGCCGGAAAATCTGGACGCGGCGACCGCCGGTCCGCTGCTGTGCGGCGGCATCACCGTGTTTAAACCGCTGCTGATGCATAACATCACCGCCACCAGCCGCGTGGGCGTGATCGGCATCGGCGGTCTTGGCCATATGGCGATTAAACTGCTGCGCGCGCTGGGCGCGGAAGTGACGGCGTTCAGCTCGTCGCCTGCCAAAACCGAAACCATTAAGCAGATGGGCGCGGATTACGTCGTCAACAGCCGCGATCCTGAGGCGCTGAACAAGCTGGCCGGTCAGTTCGATCTGATCATCAGCACCGTCGCGGTGGATCTTGACTGGCAGCCCTATTTTCAGGCGCTGGCGGCCAATGGCCGTTTCCACACCGTTGGCGCGGTGATGAAGCCGTTCGAGGTGCAGGCGTTCAACCTGATCCTCGGCGATCGCGGCGTGACCGGCTCCTCTACCGGTTCGCCGGGTCAGCTGCGCTCGCTGCTCCGTCTGGCGTCGCGTGCGGATGTCGCGCCGACCGTGGAATATTTCCCGATGTCGAAAATCAACGACGCCCTCGATCACCTGCGCGCCGGCAAGGCGCACTACCGCATCGTGCTGAAAGCGGACTTCTGATCGAACAGCGCGCCCTCGGGCGCGCTGGTTTATGACATCAGGCCTTCTGATTTCATCGCGGCGATCACCGACGGACGCTGCGCATGGCTCGCCGCAAAGCGCTGCAGCGCCGGCCAGCGATCCAGGCTGAAATCAACCACGCGGAACCAGCTCAGCACGTTGAACAGATAGGCGTCGGCGATGGTGAAGCGGTCAGCGTATAGATAGCGATTATCCCCCAGCGCTTCTGCCAGCCAGTCCAGACGTTTGGTCAGCGTCGCCGTCGCAGCCGCCTTCCATTCCGGCGTCATAGCCGGGTTGAAAAATGCCCCTATGCCTTTATGCAGTTCGGTGGAAATAAAGTTCATCCACTCCAGCACCGCATAGCGCGCTTCGCCGCCTGCCGCCAGCAAATGGCTTTCCGGCTTCAAATCCGCCAGATACTGGGCAATAACCGCGCCTTCGGTCAGCACATGCCCGTTATCGAGCTGCAACGCCGGCACATAGCCTTTGCTGTTGATCGCCAGGAAATCGTCGCCTTCCGCGGTGCGTTTGGTTTTTAGATCTACGGCAACGGAGGTGTGCGGCAATCCGGTTTCGTGCAGAACGATGTGGGTAGTCAGCGAGCAGGCGCCCGCTTTATAGAACAGCTTCATGTCGTGGTAATCCCTGTTTTGTTTTTTGCTGCCGCAGTCTACGGCAGCGCGGGCCGCTTGCGCCATTGCCTTTCGTGCTAACCGGCTGGATTAATGCCTCTTCTTTCAATCAGGAGAGCTGTCGCCTGTTGAAACCCTGCGGCGAATTACAGGCCATAGCCTAAACTTAATGTTCGCCTGCGGGGTGCCGCAGCAGATGATAGCCAGCCTGAGCTGGCTGGCAGGATGCACTGACGGGAGAAAATATGCTGTGGTTGTGGAACGCTGGAATCGTATTACTGACCGTCGTCGCGATGGAGATTACCGCCGCGCTGTCGCACAAATATATTATGCACGGCTGGGGATGGGGCTGGCACCGGTCGCATCATGAACCGCATAGCGGCTGGTTTGAGGTCAACGATCTGTACGCCGTGGTGTTCGCTCTGCTGGCGATCCTTTTGATCTACCTGGGCAGTCGCGGCGTCTGGCCGCTACAGTGGATAGGCGCAGGCATGACGCTTTACGGCCTGCTCTATTTTATTGTGCATGACGGGCTGGTGCATCAGCGCTGGCCCTTTAAGTACATCCCGCGTCGCGGCTACTTTAAGCGACTCTATATGGCGCATCGTCTGCACCACGCGGTGCGCGGCCGCGAGGACTGCGTCTCCTTCGGCTTCCTCTATGCGCCGCCGCTGGCGAAATTACAGGCGACGCTGCGCCAGCGTCACGGCCGCCAGCCTAACGCGGACGCTGCCAAAGCTCGGCCGGACGCGGCGGCGAAGCGGCCGCCCGAGACCTGATCGCCAGCGCCGCCCCCGCCGCCAGCAGCAGGAGCTTCTCCTGTTTGCTGGTGGACTGGCGGCGATCCCAGGCAGTTTCCCCCGCGCGATAGACCTTGACCCCAATGCGGCGATAAACCTCTTTCGCCGTGGCGATCGCCCAGGCGGATCGCAGCGGCAGCCCAGCCAGGCCCGCCGAAGCGGAAGCGTAATAGGGCTCCGCTTCGCTTACCAGCCGCCGCGCCAGTCCCGCCAGCGCCGGTCGATGGGCGCGGTCGGCAAAGTGAAGGCGATCGAGACCGGCCTCTTCCAGCCAGCTCTCCGGTAAATAGCAGCGGCCGACCCGCGCATCCTCGACGATATCGCGCGCAATATTGGTGAGCTGAAAAGCGATGCCGAGATCGCAGGCGCGATCCAGCACCGCCTCGTCGCGCACGCCCATAATTTGCGCCATCATCAGCCCGACTACGCCCGCGACGTGATAGCAGTAGCGCAGCGTATCCTGCAGCGTTTCATAGCGCGCGCCGCGCACGTCCATGGCGAACCCTTCCAGATGGTCGAAGGCGTAAGCAGGGGAAATGTCGTGACCGAGCGCCACCTCCTGAAAGGCGGCGAACGCCGGTTCGTGCATTTGCGCGCCCGCGTAGGCCTGGCGAGTTTTACACTCAAGATTCGCCAGGCGCTGCTGGGGCGTCTGCGCCGAGGGAACCTCGCCGGGAAAGCCAAGCTGCTGATCGTCGATCACGTCGTCGCAGTGGCGGCACCAGGCGTAGAGCATCAGTACGCTGCGGCGCGTTTTGGCGTCAAACAGCTTAGCGGCGGTAGCGAAACTCTTCGATCCCACCTCCATCGTCTCCACGGCATGGTGCAGCAGCGTCGGATTATTCATGCAGATCCTCCAGCATCAGGCTTGCGGTGGCCTTGGCGGAACCGATTACGCCAGGAATGCCCGCGCCTGGGTGCGTGCCTGCGCCAACCAGATAGAGATTGCGAATATGACTGTCGCGGTTATGCGGCCGGAACCAGGCGCTCTGGCGCAAAATCGGCTCGACGGAAAAGGCGGAGCCCTGATAGGCGTTAAGCTCGTCGCGAAAATCAAACGGCGTAAAGATGCGGTGGGTCACCAGCTGGCTGCGCAAGCCAGGCATATAGTGCTCTTCCAGATAGGCGAAGATACGATCGCGCAGGCGCGGCCCCTCAATATTCCAGTCCAGAGCGGCAGTGCCGAGGTGGGGCACCGGGGCCAGCACGTAGTAGCTGCCGCAGCCCGGCGGCGCCAGCGACGGATCGGTGACGCAGGGCGCATGGAGATAGAGAGAAAAATCCTCCGCCAGTCCGTCGCGGTTAAATATTTCGTCAATCAGTTCGCGGTAGCGCGGGCCGAAGCAGACGGTATGGTGCGCCAGCTGATCGTGATGGTGGTTCAGGCCGAAATAGAGCACGAACAGCGAATTGCTCATGCGCTTGCCTTTCAGCTTTTTGGCCTGCGCGGCGGCAGCGGGATGTTTGCCGAGCAGGTCGCCGTAGGTATGCACCACATCGGCGTTGGAGGCGACCGCGCGGGTTTCGAATACCCGGCCATCCTCCAGATGCACGGCGGAAATCGCGGCGTCTTTCGCCTCTATATGACGGACGCGCGCGTTCAGCTCCAGCGTGCCGCCTAGATCCTGAAACAGCTTCAGCATGCCCTGCACCAGCGCGCCAGTGCCGCCGCGCGGAAACCAGACGCCCCATTCGCGCTCCAGCGCATGGATCAGGGTATAGATCGACGAGGTGGCGAAGGGATTGCCGCCGACCAGCAGCGAATGGAAAGAGAACGCCTGACGCAGCTTATCATCCTCGATAAAGCTCGCCACCTTGCTGTAGACGCTGCGCCACGCCTGCAGGCGCGCCAGCTGCGGCGCGGCGCGCAGCATATCGCGGAACGACAGAAAGGGGACAGTGCCGAGCTTGAGGTAGCCTTCGGCGAACACGGCGCGCGAATAGTCGAGGAAGCGCTGATAGCCCGCTACGTCGTCTGGATTGAATTTGCGGATCTCCGCCTCCAGCCGCGCCTGATCGTTGTCATAGCTAAACACCTCGCCCGACTCCCAGCAGAGGCGGTAGAAGGGCGTCACCGGCAGCAGCTCGACATAGTCGCTCATCGATTTGCCCGCCAGGGCGAACAGCTCTTCGATGGCGGAGGGATCGGTAATCACCGTCGGGCCCGCATCAAAGGTAAAGCCCTGATCCTGATAAACATAAGCGCGGCCGCCCGGCTTGTCGCGCTGCTCCAGCAGCCGCGTTGGAATGCCCGCCGCCTGCAGGCGAATCGCCAGCGCCAGTCCGCCAAATCCTGCGCCAATTACCGTGGTGTGCTTCATCGTGATGCTCTTCGTCCAGAAGGGTGAGTGAGAATAGCCTGCAGCGCCGCCAGTACCGGGACGGGCGGCTTGCCGCTAAGAATGCGCGCGCGGTCGGCCAGCGTAAGCCGTCCGGCGTAAAACCGGGCGATCAGCCCCTCGGGCAGCCCGTAAAAGCGCTGCATCACGCGCCAGCGCTGATCCCCGTCGGCCGCCAGAAACAGCATACGGTTGAGCATGCGAAAGAAGCCCTGCTCCCGCCATGCCGTCTGCGCGAAGCGGTGGATGCGCGGCGCGAGCGCCTCAGGGGAGAAGTCGCCCTCTGCGGCGAGTGCATCCGCCAGCGCCGCCGCCAGCGGCAGCGAATAGCCGGTCGTCGGGTGGAAAAGCCCGGCGCGCAGCCCGACGCTGGGCGGTCGCTGATGCCAGAAGCGGTCGAAGTCGCCCGCCAGGGTAATCGGCAGCGCGCCGCGCTCTTCGCGCACCAGCGTCTCCAGCTGCCAGCCCTGACGCGCGGCGTAGTCGCAGATATTCTGCCGCGCCTGCGCCGCCGCCAGCGAGGCGTCGTCGATGTAGTGCGTATCCTCGATCAGCAGGCGCGTCGGCGAAAGCGGCAGGGTATAGACGAAGCGATAGCCGCCCTGCTGGTCGACGGCGGCATCCATCAGAATCGGACCCTCAAGCCGATGCGGCTGGCTCAGGGTCCACTCCTGACCGAGAAAAGCCTGAAAGCCGATCTGCAGAGCGGCGTCGGGCTGATAGCCGCGGCCGTCGATCACGGCGCGTGCGCGCAGCACTTCGCCGCTGGCGAGCTGAACGTGGTCAGGCCCGCTGCAGGCGATAGTCTGGTGAAGCCGCAGCGCGTCGCCGAGCGTCGCGCGCAGTACCTCGTCAAAACGCGCGGAGGAAATGCAGAAATAGCCGCTGTCGAGCTGACGCGTCAGCTGAGGAAAGCGCACTTCGTAGTACGGCCAGCGGTGCGCCACCAGCGGCGCGATCCACTGATGCTGCGCGGCGCTGAGATCCTCTTCGTGGAAGCACCAGGTGTGGTTGCCACCCGCGCGGGCGTCGGCTTCAAGCACCAGCACGCGCAGACCGGGCTGCTGCTGTTTAAGCCGCAGCGCCAGCAGTCCGTTCGCCAGGCCGGCGCCGAGCAGCAGCAGATCATACTGCGATGTCATAGCACTTCTCCGCGAGCACCGGCTGGCGCGTCAGCAGCGCGCGTTCGGTAATATCGGCCGCGCGCTCGACGCCGCCGCAGGCCGCCAGCTGCGGCTGCAGACACGACATGCGCTGTTTGATCGCCCGATCGTCCAGCAGGCGACGCAGGCGGCGTGCAATCTGATGGCTGGTGGAGAAGCGCGACGCGCGGATCCCCAGGCCATGGTGCGCCAGCCGCGCGGCGATGCCGGGCTGATCGAACGCCAGCGGGATTGCCAGCAGCGGCGTGCTTTGCGCAACGGCGTCCAGCACCGTATTCAGGCCGCCGTGGGTAATGGCTACGTCCGCCTGCGCCAGCGCGGCGCGCTGGTCGACGAAGTCCGTGACCTGGGCGGCGCCGGCGCGCAGCAGTTTTCGCGCCTGATAATCGCTCAGACCGCCGCAGTGGACGATCAGCAACTCCGCCTGCAGTTCGCGACAGGCCTTCGCCAGGGTTTTGAACAGCCCATAGCGGCCGCCCTGCAAGGTGCCGAGCGAGGCGAAAACGCGCGGCTGACCGCCATTGCTGAACAGCGGCAGCTCAGCGCAGGTGGCAGGCTCGCGCAGCGGGCCTGTGGCGTGGAAATGCGCGGGCAGCTGGCAGCGTGGAAAGTCGAGTGCGTGCGGCAGCTGGCTGATTTGCGCCAGCGGCGACAGGCACTGATGCGGCTGACGGCGTTCCGGGAGGCCGAAGGCGTCGGCATGCCGCGCCAGCACGCGATCGTGGCTGCGCATCAGCCAGTCGTAAATTTTTTCGCTGGAGGCGAAGCGCTCGCGCGCGGCGCTGCTGGTGCCCCACAAAAAGGGCATCACCGGCAAAGGGAAATGCGCTTCGCGGTTCACGGGCAGCGCGCAGGCGACCGATACGAAAGGCAGCCGCAACGCCTCTGCCACCAGTCCGCCTGCCGGCGCCATCTGATCGACAATAACGCCGTCTACCGCCAGCGCCCGCAGCGCATCCGGCAGCTCCCGGCACAGCATATCGGTGCTGCTGGCCATATCGCGGATCAGGCGCAGGATGCCGGGTCCGCCAGGATGGGCCGCCAGCCGCAGCGTACGATCGAGCGTGCCGACAGGATGCGACCCCAGGCCGATGGCGTGGAAGCCGACGGCCGCATCGCTGAGCAGCGCGGCGACCTCCGCCTGCTGAATAAAGGTAATGCGATGGCCGCGCGCGATTAACCTCTGCGCCAGCGCCTGAAGCGCGCGTACGTGGCTGTAAAAGGGCGGGGCGATCACCGCGAAATGGCTCATTCTGGCTCTCCCACGCGCTGCAGCGGCGCGAGGCGCAGCTGGCACAGGTTGGCGCTGCCGGTGCAGAAACAGGCGACGCGCAGCTGTTCGATCAGCGTCTCAAAGTGCGCCACCACCGCGTCGGCAGAGTGCAGGGCGCTGCTAAGCACCGCCGCCGCCTGACCGACCACGTCCGCGCCCAGCCGCAGCGCTTTCGCCGCATCGATGCCGTCGCGAATGCCGCCGGAGGCGATAAGCGGCATGGCGGGCAGCCTGTGGCGCACGGCGCGCAGCGCTTCAGCAGTGGGAATGCCCCAGTCGGCGAAGGCCATCGCCACCGCGCGCTGCTGCGGCGTGCTGGCGCGTTCGCCTTCTACCGCCGCCCAGCTGGTGCCGCCCGCGCCGGCGATGTCGATCATGCCGACGCCCGCCTCGGCAAGCCGCTGCGCGACATCGGGCGAGATGCCCGCGCCGACCTCTTTCACGATGACCGGCACGTCCAGCGTTTTTACCAGCTGCGCAATCGCCTGCAGCACGCCGCGCCAGTCGCGATCGCCGCCGCGCTGCAGCGCTTCCTGCAGCGGATTAAGATGGACGATCAGCGCATCCGCTTCAATCATGCTTATTGCGTTCTGCGCCAGCCTGCGGCCCTGCTCGCCAAGGATCTGCGCGGCGCCCAGGTTGGCCAGCAGCGGAATATCCGGGGCGATACGGCGCAGGTCGCGCGTCAGGCCGAAATTGTTGTCGCTTTCCAGCGCCACGCGCTGTGAACCCACGCCCAGCGCCAGGCCAAGCGCCTGCGCCGCTTCAGCGAGATGGTGATTAATAGAGAGGGCGCGCGCCGCGCCGCCGGTCATTGAGCTAATCAGAAAAGGCGCCTGCAGGGGGCGATTGAACAGCCGGGTGCGCAGATCGATCTGATCCAGGTGCAGCTCCGGCAGCGCGCAGTGCGTGAATTGCCAGCGGGCGAAGCTGCCCGACGCAGGCGTGGTGTTACGCAGAACAATGTCCAGATGATCGTTTTTGCGTTTCGTCAGGTCCGTGTCCTTCATTGCTGCTCCATATACTCAGACGGGAAACGCGCGGTCAGCCGACCATAGCGAGTTTTTTGTCGAACCAGGCCTGAACGAAATGCCGGGTGGCGTAGCCGCTGTCGCAGGCGGAAGCCAGATGGCGATCGGCGCGGCGCAGATGGTCGCGCAGCCGCTTTTCCACCGCTTTGCTGCCCAGCATATTGACCAGCGTCGATTTCCCCACGTCCTGATGAGCGTCTTTTCCGGTGTCGCTCTGACCGTCGGTCAGGTCGTCCAGCAGCTGGAATGCCTGGCCAAGATCCCGCGCAAAGCGGTGCAGTTTTTCACGCGACGCCAGCGGCGCGCCGGCGGCCACCGAGGCCATCTGCATTGCCGCGCTGAACAGCGCGCTGGTTTTGAAATGATTAGTGAGCTGAATAGCGTCGGCGCTGCGCGGCTGGCCGCCTTCGGTCAAATCGAGAAACTGCCCCTGCACCAGCCCCTGAATGCCGACGGAGTGGGAAAGCTCTGCCACCGCCTGGGTTTTCGCCTGGCTGCTGATGCCGTCCGCCATTGCGATAACGCCGAAGGCGCGGCTCAGCAAGGCGACGGCGGCCAGAATCGCCACCGGCTCGCCGAACTGGCGATGGATGGTCGGGCGGCCGCGCCGCAGCTCGGCGTCGTCCATGCAGGGAATATCATCGAGTATCAGCGAGGCGGCATGCACCATCTCTACGGCGCAGGCGAAATCGAGCAGGCCGCTGGGTTCGTCGCGGTAGCCCAGGTCGTGCGCGGCCAGCATCAGCAGCACCGGCCGGATGCGTTTGCCCGGGGCCAGCGCCCCTTCGCGCATCGCGAGCCCCACGCAGTCGCGTTCGCTTTCTACCGGCAGCAGTCGATCGAGGCGCTGTTCGATACTCGCGAGTAACATCAGGGGATCGCTGTAAATGAGGGTAGGATCTCTTTCAGCAAAAATGGTCATGATGGCAGTCCTTACTTGCAGGTGAGCGTCGGCCTGTCGTAATTGCAAATGAACAAAGTGGCGCAGAAGGGGCCATCTAAAAAAGTGCAGCCTGTTATTTTTAGCACCGCCGTAAACTGAGCGTTATTGTTTTGTTTTGACGCGGCGGTGCAATAAAGCGTAGACGAGAATTGCCGCTCTGACGGGTGAAACGGAGATAAGTGGCAATAAAATAATAATTTTATTCACGAACTAAGTGCGGTGTCAGATGACGCGGGCTGCCCGGAAAGCAGCTGGTTGAGCAAAGCGACGGCCTCTTTAACCTCCTGTGCCGTCAGCGCGCCATCTTTCGCGAAGCGAACCACGCCCTGCGCGTCCAGCAGAATGACCGTAGAGCCGTGCGGCGTCAGCTGCCAGCTGTTTCGCGCCACGCCGCTGCTGTCGATAACAAAATGCTGCCACGGGGCGTCGCGCTTGCTCGATTTGATGCTGCGCTCGACGAAAATCGCGCTGCCGGGGATCGCGTCGTCGGTATTGACGATGGTGGTGGTCTGAAAGCGGCTGCGCGGAAAGTTCGCCTGCTGAATGGCGGCGATAAGCGGCGCGTTTTGCTCTTTGGCCGAAAGCCGTCCGGCAACGTGGAGCACCATCCGCACTTTGCCGGTCAGCGACTGGCTGCTCCAGCGCTGATAGCCCAGCATCTCATGCTGCATCACAAGTTCGCCCTCGTTGGCGATAAAGACTGGCGGAAGGGACTTGCCCGTTTCCACGCGGTGCGCGGCGGCCAGGCCGGGAAAGAGCAGGCAGATAAGCAGCAGAGAGTAGGGTTTCACGCAGCCTCACACGCAGAAGAGAGAGCCTCAAGCCTGGGTGAAGATCTGCCGCTTCGCCAGTCAGTAAAAGGTGAATTTTACGCTTAGCTCAAAACTTAATCACTTATTCAATGTGTAAGATCAAACAACGAGCGGTGAAAGGATTCGAAGATGCAGATAACCATTCGCAAAAGGAGGCGTATATGAAAAGTGAGTTAATGACCCTGTCTGAATTCGCATGCTACCTGGGCGTCTCTCCGCTGAGGCTGGTGCGCGCCTACTGCAATCGCGGATCGCTGGACGGGGTGCCGCTGCCCGAGCCGGTGAAAAACGCGACATTCAGAGAACGCTGCTGGTCGCGCCAGCAGGTGCGCCAGTTCCGGCATAGGCTACAGCGCATGCGTCACCACGGGTAAAGAAAAGGGAAGGTTTTCACCTTCCCTTGCTCTAACTGCCGCTGACGGTTCCGCTCATCACGCCGGTCGCTTCCGCATCCACCAGAAAGCAGATCAGCGTGGCGTCGCGCTCGGCGGTGACGGCCGGCAGCGCTTCGGTATCGCCGGCCACATCGCCTTTATGCAGGCGCTGCCCCTCCAGATTCACTACGCCGTCCAGCACCGCCAGCCAGGGCGCGAAGCCGGGAATCGCGGGCACCTCCAGCCTGTTGCCGCGCTCCAGCCGCACGTCGTAAATATGCACCGCCTGACGCAGCGTCAACGGCGCTTCGCTGCCTTCCGGCCCCGCCAGCCACGTCCAGGCGTTGTGGGCGACGCCGTCAGCGCGCTCCAGCAGCTGGGTTTTCGCTTCGCCGCCGGCGCGCGCCGGACGGATAAAGGCCTGCAGCACTTCGGCTTCAATCAGCGGCGCGGACTCTTCGTGCCGCAGCCCTTCGCCCGCATTCACCACCATCACGCGTTTCGCCGACAGCGGCGTGCGTTCGCCTTGCAGGTCGGTATGCTGCACCGAGCCGCGCCAGACGTAGCTGAGGATGTCGTCGTTTACATGCTCGTGCATCGGAATGCGCGCGCCGAGCTTCAGCGTCGTCATATCGACAATCGCCAGCGGCCCGAAGCGTTCGCCCGGGCGCAGACGGCGAATGGTAAAGGGGCCATATTCAAACAGCTGGCCGCGATGGGCACGCACAACGTTCATTATCTTCTCCCGTGATGAGCTTATAAAACGATGATAAACCGATCGGGAAAGATGAGAAGGAGGGGGATTTGCTGAGAGAGTTCAACTTTTTTGAATAAGCTGCCCGTCGCCGTGGACGGGCAGCAGGCCTCTTTATTTGCCCTGTTCGTCGCTCTCACCGAGGAAGAAATACCACAGCGGAATCGACATCAGGCCGGTAAAGACCGAGGTATAGAGCAGCACCATTAACGCCTGGGTGACGTACATCATCAGCGACCAGTCGCTAAAGGCGATCTGATACTGCTCGATAACGCCGCTGATAATGGCTTTGCCCATCACCGTGCCGACAATCAGCCATAAAATCACCACGCTGCGCAGGAAATAACGCATCTCTTTCTGCTTTGCGGCGAAGCGCCCGCGCACGATACCCAGCGGAGACTGCTGCTCCAGCGGCGTTTCCGGCTGCGGCATGGCGGCGCGCTGCGCTTTGCGCCAGCGCAGCAGATCGAGGGCTATAAACGCCAGCAGGCTGCCCCCCATAACCGGCAGCGCCCAGCCCAGCGTCAGCGCCACGATCAGCGAGGCGGCCTGCGCATAGCGCGGCATCGCCAGCCAGGCGACAAGAAGCGTTTGCGCCGGATTATGCACGGGCAGCGCCGGGCGACGGATCCACCACATGCGGTAGCCGAGCGCGATGGCGGCGCACAGGCCAAAGCCGAACAGGGCCAGCAGCAGCTGATTCGGCCAGCCGAACAGCACGCCCATATGGGCGTCGACGCCCCAGCGCGTCAGCTTCGCCACCAGTGGAAAATGCGCGAACTCCACGCGGTCAACAATGGCGAACGTGGCGGGGTCCACCGAAACGGCGTCAACCTGACTCGGCCAGCGGCGGTCGATCTCGCTTACCGTCCAGGCCTGGCCCTCTGCTTTCGGCTGGCGCAGCTCCAGTTTTGCGGCGCGGATGCCGCTGCGGCGCGCGGCGTTAAGCACGCTGTCCCAGTCGGCGTCCGGCGCGTTTACCGCTCTGGCCGGTTTCGCTGGCATCGCCATGCCGCTCATATCCATGCCGTCCATCTGCGGCATAGCCTGATGGTCGGCATGGGGATCGGTGCTGGCGGCAGGCGCGCTGGCGTCGAGCGCGGTGCGCACCTGCGGCGTCATCCAGCCCAGTTCGCTGCGCATTTTATCAATATTGCCGCCCGCCCACTGCGACCAGGTGAGGCCAGTAACCGAGAAGAAGAGCAGGCCCAGCGACAGCGCCAGGCCAAGGGTTATATGCCAGTGGCGGGCGAAGGCGAAGCCTGACGCAGGCTTTTTCATCTTTCTGCGCGGTCGCGTGCCGAGCCACAGCACCAGGCCGCCGAGCGCGGCGACCCAGAGCCAGGAGGCGGCCAGTTCGCTGTAAATTCGGCCAACGTCGCCCAGCAGCAGGCCGCGATGCAGCTGATCCAGCCACATGCGCAGCGGCAGCACGCCGCTGGTGCCGTAAACCGTCATATCGCCCTTGACCTGCAAGGTATAGGGATCGATAAACACCGATCGCGATTCTGACGGCCCAAGATCGCCCTGGCTGAACTGCACGCGCGTGGTTTCCTGCGCGCCAGGCGCCGGTCGCACCGCATAAACAGGCGCCGCCTCGCCGATATAGCGTCGCGCCGCGGCGACCTGCGCCGACAGCGGCTGCGCCGTTCCCTGCGGCTCGGTGGTCAGCGCGGAAGCGTAAAGAACATTCTCAATCTGCGGCGTCAGCACGTATAGCGTGCCGGTCAGCGCCGCAATAAAAATAAAAGGCGCGATAAACAGCCCGATGTAAAAGTGCAGGCGGCGCAGCAAATTGAATAACGAGCCGCGCGGCGGCGCCGTTTCCCGAAGTGATGACATAGCACATCCATTTTTATTCAGTTAAAGACGAACCCGTTTCCGTCGCTTTACACGGCGGAAAGGCAGGCATTCTGATTAAAAAGCGCAGCGGGAAGGTGGGGCGCGAGGCCGGTAGACGCGGCGTTCGCGTCGGCACAGCGGCGGGTCCGCGCGCGGCGTCGGCGGCGGGGCGCGCGCAATCAGCATCATCAGCCAGAGAAGGGGCAGCGCAGCCCAGATCATCAGCGGCACATGCACCAGCAGCTCGCAGTAGCCGCAGGCGACGCCCTCTTCGCCCGACATCATATGGCGGGAAGGCATCATGGCGTCGTCCATATGGTGCATCGTCGACATGGCGTCGGCGCTGTGCGACATCATCATCGGGGCGGGCATCGCGCTGCTGTGGCGCGCCATCAGATCCTTCGACACCACGGGCGCGACGAACAGCAGCAATACTGCCAGGATAGCCAGGCAGGCGCTGAGTCGCTGTTGCAACGGGGTGAAAAAGGTCATGAAAACATCACTGGCTGGTAAACGTCAGGCGCTATTTTACCGCGTTACGGTTCTGAACGGGGCTAATTCTGTAAAAATTCTTAGGCTATACGCGTATAGCCTGACGTCCACTGCGCGTGCGTTAGAACACTGAGCTGCCGAGGCGATCGCTGAGCAGCTCCAGCGCCGCGGTGCCCGCCAGCGAGTTGCCGATGGCGTCCAGGCCTGGCGACCAGACCGCAATGCTCATTTTATGGGGAATAACCGCGATAATGCCGCCGCCGACGCCCGACTTCCCCGGCATGCCGACGCGCCACGCGAACTCGCCCGCGCCGTCATACATGCCGCTGGTGATCATCAGCGCATTAATCTGTCTCGCCTGGCGCGGAGTAATTATCTGCGCGCCATCCGCCGTTTTGCCCTGGTTGGCCAGATAGACGAAGCTGCGCGCCAGCTCGACGCAGTTCATCGAGAGCGAGCAGTAGTGGAAATAGGTCTGCATAACCTTGCTGACGTCGTTATGAAAATTGCCGAATGACTTCATCAGCCAGGCAATGGCGGCGTTGCGCGCCGAGTGCTCATATTCCGAGCGGGCAACGTGGCGGTCATAGTTGATATCGGGCTGGCCACTTAGCTGGCGCACAATCTCCAGCATGCGCTGGCGCGGCGCGGTCAGGCGCGTTTCCAGCATATCGCAAATCACCAGCGCCCCGGCGTTGATAAAAGGATTGCGCGGCTTGCCGTGCTCCAGCTCCAGCTGCACCAGCGAGTTAAACGGCTGGCCGGAGGGCTCTTTGCCGACGCGCTGCCAGATTTCATCGTCGGAATAGCGGGTGAGCGCGACGCTTAACGACAATACTTTAGAGATGGACTGGATCGAGAAGCGCTGCTGCGCGTCGCCCGCCTGCCAGCTCTGACCGTCAGGCGTAGCCACGGCGATGCCGAGCGCGTGCGCAGGCGCTTCGGCCAGCGCGGGAATATAGCTGGCGACGCTGCCGCGCGAGGTAAGCGGGCGCACCTGCTCCAGAATCTCTTCCAGTAGCGCATTGCTGAGTTCGGTCACGAGGGAATCTCCTTTTCTGAGGCGTCTGGCGCCGGATAATGAACGCGAGTCGCCGCTGAATCAATGCAGCGCGTGCAAAATCTTTGAACGCTTCACCGCAACCCCGAGGCCGCTATGATAACCAGCCTGTTTGACGCTTTACCGCCAGCCGCCGAGCGCGGCGAGCAAGAGACTTTTGAGGCGTTGCTGCGCCGACCCGATCTGCGCATCGAGCGCATTGTCTCTACCGGCCAGGCGAGCCCGCCGGGCTTTTGGTATAGCCAGCCGCAGGGAGAGTGGGTGCTGGTGGTGCAGGGCGCGGCGGGGTTGCAGCTGGAAGATGAAGCGCAGGAGCGGGTGCTGCGCGCAGGCGATTTCATCAATCTGCCTGCGCGGACGCGCCACCGCGTGAACTGGACCAGCAGCGACGAGCCGACCCTCTGGCTGGCGGTTCATTACGAGCTGCCGCCAGACGAGCAAAGCTAACGTCTCACTCCATCTGCCTGGCGCTGCCGGCCAGCGGCGCGAGCAGCATTTGCGCAAAGCTCAGCAGCGCCAGCAGGGTCAGCGGCAGCGTCCAGTCGCCGCTCCGCTGGTGCAAAATGCCGAAAAACAGCGGGCCGAGCGCCGCCAGCGCATAGCCTACGCACTGCGCCATGCCGGAAAGCTGCGACGCCTGACGGTGATCGCGAGCGCGCAGATTAAACAGCGACAGGCAGAGCACCAGCGAGGCGCCCGCACCCAGGCCGGCGATAATCAACCACAGCGCAGCCAGACGCGGCAGCAGCAGCAGACCCAACACGCCGCAGAAAATGGCGGCAGAGGCGATAAAGGCCGTAAGACGTGCGTCGCGCAGCCGCTTTAGCGCCACCATACAGCCGAGGTTGGCGACAATCGCGATCGCCTGGTAGAGAAACAGCAGCCAGCCCGCTTCCGCCTGGCTGTAGCCTTTGCTCTGCGCGTAGGGCGTGAACCAGTCGATCAGGGTGTAAAAAGCCAGCGACTGCAGCGCCATAAACAGCGAAACCTGCCAGCCGATTGTTGACCGCCAGGGCGTAGCGCCGTCGGCGGCGAGAGAGGGCGCGGCGCCTGACGGGCCTGCTGCGCGCGACTTCAGCAGCGGCAGCCAGGCGAGTAGCGCCACAAGGCCCGGCACTGCCCAGACGCCAAGCGACAGGCGCCAGTCCGCGTCGGAGAGAGCGGCGAGCGGCACGGCGATCCCGGACGCCAGGCTGGCGGTCAGCGACATGGTGGCGGCATAAAGCCCGATATATTTTGCGGTGTGCTGTGTAAAGTCGCGTTTGATCAGCGGCGGCAGCAGCACGTTGGCGGCGGCGATGCCGGCGCTAAGCAGCACCGTACCGCTCCAGAGCGCCGCCTCGAGCGGCAGCCAGCGAACCATCGATCCCAGCGTTATCAGCAGCAGCGCCGCCCAGAGGCTGCGCTCCAGCCCAAAGCGATTGCCCAGCATGGCGGCGATCGGCGCCAGCGCGGCGAACAGCATTAGCGGAATGAAATTAAACACGCCCGCGGCGGCGGCGCTCAGGCCGAAGGCGTGGCGCATATTTTCCAGCACCGGGCCGACGGCGGTGATGGGCGCGCGCAGGTTTGCGGCGGTCAGCAGCAATACCAGCAGGAAAAAACCAGAGTGGGTAAAGCGAGAAGCGCGTTGCGCAGAAGCCGGTCGAAGGGTCATAAGATCCGCATCACAAAGTGCGGCAAAGCCGCTGTGGTGCGTTGGTTGACGTTAACGCTTACGCACCAGGAAGAAGAGCATCCGGTGTCTGGGCGCTACTTTAAAGGCTGACGCCGCCGCTGTAAAGCCTGCCCGCAGCGGGCAAGTTTTATAACGCCGCGCGATAACATACTGACGGCAATAAACGCACCGCCTTATTTACGCCAGAAAAATAACGTGCGCGCTAAATAAGCGAACCGATAATCTAAACGTGTTTTTTAAATAGCGAAACCCAGTCGCGCGCAATTTAACTGAAGCGGCAGTGCCAGCCAGAATAAGATTATTCCTTAATAATCAACCTATTTTTATTCCGCGCTTCGCTTTTATTAAATTTGCGCAATTGTACTTAGCAACTAATATTAATTTCTGTAGCGTCCTGGCCAGGAAAGCAATCACCTGATTTGATAAGAGGAACCTGTAATGGCGATTAAAACACTGGTGGATCTCTTTATTCATGACCTTTCTGATGTCTACAGCGCAGAAAAGCAGATCACTCGCGCACTGCCGAAAATGGCGCGCGCCGCAACAGACGCATCGTTGAAAGCGGCGTTTGAAGCGCACCTTGAAGAGACACGCGGACAAATTGAGCGTCTGGACCAAATAGTTGAAAAGACAGAAGAACTGCGTATCCGCCGTATGAAATGCCATGCGCTGGAAGGCTTAGTGGAAGAGGCCCAGGAGATTATCGACTCCGTTGAGGCGGGCCCGGTGCGGGACGCTGGCTTAATTGGCGCCGCCCAGAAAGTCGAACATTATGAAATTGCCACCTACGGCACGCTGACTGCGATGGCGAAACGTTTGGGTTTTGACGAAGCGGCAAAATTACTGGCGGAAACGCTGCAGGAAGAAAAAGCCACAGATGAAAAGCTCAATGTGATTGCCGAGAAAACCAGCTAATTATCTGACGTGATGAAATTTGTATTTGCAGAACTCACATTTTAAAGAGGTGAATTATGTCACATGAAGAGAATTATTTGGCCTGGTTGAAAGACGCGCACGCTATGGAAAAGCAGGCGGAAAGCATGCTGGAAAAAATGGCGTCTCGACTCGAACACTATCCCGATTTAAAAGCGCGCATTCAGCAGCATATTGAAGAAACGCGCCAGCAGCAGACTTTATTACAGTCGGTGATCGACCGTAACGACACTTCGCATTCCGCCTTTAAAGACGCGCTGGGCAAACTCTCCGCGATGGGCCAGGCAATGGGCGGCATGCTGGCCGACGACGAAGTGGTGAAAGGGGCGATCAGCGGTTACGTCTTTGAGCAGTTCGAAATCGCTAACTACACCTCGCTAATCGCTGCGGCGGAGCTGGTGGGCGACCATGAAGGCGTGCGTATTTTCGAACAAATTCGTGAGCAGGAGATCGCCATGGCGGAATGGTGCCTGACGCACCTGCCGGATGTGACTCAGCAGTTCATGACGCGTGATGCGGCTGAAGGCGTTGAAGCGAAAAAATAACAACGCTACAGCCAGGCCCTTTTTTCACAGGGCCGACAATCTAACTGGAAAGGAATGAGCAATGTTCAGACACGTTAAGAAACTGCAGTATACCGTCCGTGTTGAAAAGCCCAATCCAGGACTGGCTAACCTGCTGCTTGAGCAGTTTGGCGGTCCTCAGGGCGAACTCGCTGCGGCATGTCGCTACTTCACCCAGGGGCTGGGCGATGACGATCCAGGACGTAAAGATATGCTGATGGATATCGCGACGGAAGAGTTAAGCCACCTGGAAATCATCGGCTCGCTGGTGGGTATGCTGAACAAAGGCGCGAAAGGTCAGCTGGCTGAAGGCACAGAAGAAGAGGGCGAGATTTATCGCAATATCACCGGTGCCGGTAACGACAGCCATTTGACCTCGCTGCTTTATGGCGGTGGGCCGCCGCTGACTAACTCGGCTGGCGTGCCATGGACTGCGGCCTATGTTGATACCATCGGCGAAGTGACCGCCGACCTGCGTTCAAACATCGCTGCCGAAGCGCGGGCAAAAATCCTGTATGAGCGTCTGATCAACATGACCGACGATGTTGGCGTAAAAGATGCGCTGGGCTTTTTGATGACGCGTGAAGTTGCGCACCAGATCTCGTTTGAAAAAGCGCTCTACTCGATTCGCAACAATTTCCCACCGGGTAAATTACCGCCGATTGAGCAGTACGCCAACGTCTACTACAACATGTCGGCGGGCGAGGGCGATATGCGTGGTAGCTGGAACTCTGATGAGAACTTTGAGTTCGTAGCCGATCCGGCGCCTGCCGTTGACGGCGGCGACGGTAGCGCGTCGGTCTCCCTGCCGTCCGATCAGGCGACCGATCTCGCCAATATGGCCAGCCGCACCGCGTCCGATCCCAGCCTGAACCCGACCACGGGTGCAGAGCTTGGTTCGACGCTGGGCGAAGCGAATCAGATCAAATCTGATAAACCTCGTTCCTGAGTCCCTCACGCGTCAGTCACAGCGCTGACTGACGCGATATTCCCCTTTCTGAATGATGCGCCTGCACAGGCTCACCGCAACGTCCGCTTAATGAAATTCCGGTTCAGGAAAATGGCCGCAGTCGTTCTGACTGGCGGTAGTGCCTGGCTGGCAGGTTTGCTGTCGCGTTTCAGCGGAAGGCACGGGCTTTTCCGGCGCCATAGGGCCTGACCGACAGGCGCTCAGCAGAGTAATAAACAGGGCAAAGGCAACAAAACGCATATCCGCTCCTTGTGATGAGATGAAGTAAGCAAACAAACATCGTTGGTCAGCAGCGTGACCAGAGGCGTACTGCTAAGTGTAGCTGGCGGCAGGAAAAAGTTCGAAAAATCAGGATGAAGCCGCAAGGCGGCTTGCAGGGCATTCAGGATCAGAACAGAGCAAACATCAGGGCGACGGGAAAGCTCATCGGCCAGGTGGCGCCGACCAGAAAGGCGCTTAGCGCGCGAATCGTCAGCTTATCCTTTGCGATAAAAAAGGTGATTAGCGTGGCGATCGAAGCCATAACCGCATAGAACACCAGCATATGTTGATAGAGGCTCATCAAAACTCCGCATCGTTATAGTGGTTTTGCTGCGCACTATGCGGAAAATCGTGATCCAGATCAAGTAAAAAGCTACAGCGGAAATTAAAGAAATTGATTTGGAGCCGAGGAAGCGACGGCTGCCAGCGATTTCAGGCTGAAATTGGGCAGGGAAAACGCGCCGAATCCTTCTGGCGCGGGGGCTGCACGCGCAGAAGCGCGTGGCGAAGCCGGTGGTAATCAGAGAAAGCGCTGTTCAATGTCACGCCAGCTATCGACGCGATCGTAACCGGTTTCCTGCTGGTTTTGCGCCGTGCTGAACAACACGCCTTCGCCGGTGAACTGAGCGAAATTCTGCGGATTAGCGTCAATCAAATAGTCCGCATTGAGAATGCCCTTGCTGCTGCAGCAAATGATATTCATCGGGCTGATAAACGGAAAATTCGCTTTCAGCCATTCAAGTTTCGCCGTAAGCGAGCGCGGAAATTCCACTGCTGCTGTGGTAATAAAAATTTCATACTCCTGCGCCAGGCGTTCAATCACGCGCTGCGCGTCTGGCAATGCTGGCAGTCCGGCGTAAAAACTCTCTTCGCCGATCAGTTCTTCAATCTCCTGAAACAGCGCCGGGCGCGACTGTTGTGGTTTTGCTGAGTCCAGTGAACCTGTCTGAACCTCGTGAGAGGCGGCGTCAGGGCTAAATTTGTGGTTCAAGTCGATAATGACTTCATCCATCTCAATGGCGATACGTTTCATGGTTTCCCCTCGTCAATCATCATGCCAAGGCGGCTAGAATAGCAGTCGCGCGGCTCCGCTTGTAGTCTCTGGATAAACGCCGGCCAAACAGGTTATTAAATAAGCAATTGAAGCCTGTTCCATCACTCAATACTGTGAGGTGTGCCGGAAGCAAGAAAAAGAGAGGACAGTGCCGCCCCGAAAGGCGGCACAGAGGCTTAACTTTGCAGATAGAGCGCTTTGATATCTTCCAGTGTGGCTTCGCGCGGATTGCCGCCGGTGCAGACATCATCCAGCGCGGCCTGGGCCAGCGCCGGCACGTCATCGGGGTTGAGGCCGACATCGCGCAGCGAAGCCGGAATGCCCACGTCGCGGCAGAGCTGTTTTACCGCCTCGACAGCCGCCTGACGCGCCTGCGCCAGCGACAGCGTATCGACGCTTTTTACCCCCATCGCGCGCGCGATATCGCGATATTTCTCGCCGGTGTAGTCCGCATTCCATGCCATCACCCTCGGCAGCAGGATCGCATTGGCGACGCCGTGCGGCACGTTATAAAAAGCGCCCAGCGGGTGCGCCATACCGTGCACCAGGCCGAGCCCGACGTTGGAGAAGCCCATACCGGCGACATACTGGCCCAGCGCCATCTGCTCTACCGCCTGCATATCGCCTTTCACCGAGTCGCGCAGCGACTGGCTAATGATTTCAATGGCGTTGAGATGCAGCATATCGGTCAGCTTCCAGGCGCCGCGCGTAATATAGCCTTCAATGGCGTGCGTCAGCGCGTCGATGCCGGTTGCGGCTTTCAGCGCCGGCGGCATGCTGGCCATCATCTCTGCGTCGATGATCGCCACCTTTGGAATATCGTGCGGATCGATGCAGACGAATTTACGGCGTTTTTCTTCGTCGGTAATCACATAGTTGATGGTGACTTCCGCCGCGGTGCCCGCGGTGGTGGGGATGGCGATCAGGGTAACGCAGGGATTACGCGTCGGCGCGAAGCCTTCCAGGCTGCGCACGTCCGCGAACTCGGGGTTGTTGATAATAATGCCGATCGCTTTGCTGGTATCCTGCGGCGAGCCGCCGCCGATGGCGATCAGATAGTCCGCCTCAACCTGCTTAAAAATCTCGACGCCGCGCTGCACCACGGCGATGGTGGGGTTCGGCACCACCTCGTCGTAGAGCGCCCAGAGAAGCTGATGGGCATCCATCAGGTCGGTGACGCGCTTCACGGCGCCAGCGGCGACCAGCGCCTTATCGGTGACGATGAGCGCCTTCGCCAGGCCGCGCCGCCGGACCTCATCCGGCAGATTGCGGATGGCGCCTGCGCCAAAAAAAGCGGTCTCATTCAAAATCATACGCTGTGTCATTTTCACATCCTTGCTTAACAAAATTCCCACTACCTTCCCGCTTAACTGCGCTGCGTTTCTGCTGGCTTCGTCACATTCCTTGCGGGGTACAGTTGATGAAAATCAATAAATTAGCGGTTACTTGCCGCTGGTCTGTTTTTTTCCGCGGCAGGTATAGCCATTACGGCCAGGCAAGTTTCTCATCCTCTGTTAGCCTCAATGGGAGCATTAAAGCTTTAACCAACGGAGGAAATGATGGCGAAACCGCAAAATTACGGCTGGAGACTGGCCTCGCGCCCGCACGGTAAACCGGTTCAGGAGAACTTCGAATTCGGCGAAATCCCGCTGCCCGCGCTGGAAGAGGGCGATCTGCTGCTGCGCACCCTCTATCTGTCGCTCGATCCCTATATGCGCGGCCGGATGAGCGACGCAAAATCCTATGCCGAACCGGTGAAGCTGGGCGACGTTATGGTCGGCGGCACGGTGAGCCGCGTCGTGGAATCGCGCTATGGCGATTTCCAGCCAGGCGACTGGGTGTTGTCGAGCGGCGGCTGGCAGGCCTATTCGGTCGCTCCCGCCTCTGCGGTGAAAAAGCTGGGCAACGACCTCGCTAATCCTTCCTGGGCGCTGGGCGTGCTGGGTATGCCGGGCTTTACCGCCTATATGGGCCTGCTGGATATCGGCGAACCGCAGCCTGGCGAAACGCTGGTGGTGGCAGCGGCGACCGGACCGGTGGGCGCAACGGTAGGGCAGATCGGCAAGAAGAAAGGCTGTCGCGTCGTGGGCATCGCCGGCGGGGAAGAGAAGTGCCGCCATGCGGTCGAGGTGCTGGGGTTCGATCTCTGTCTGGATCACCATCAGGATGATTTGGCGGCGCAGCTGGAACAGGCCTGCCCGGACGGCATCGACATCTATTATGAAAACGTGGGCGGCAAGGTATTCGACGCGGTGCTGCCGCTGCTGAATACCAAAGCGCGTATTCCGGTGTGCGGGCTGGTCTCCGGCTACAGCGCAACCGAGTTGCCGGACGGCCCGGATCGCCTGTCGCTGCTGATGGGCGATATTCTCAAGAAACGTTTGCGGGTGCAGGGCTTTATCATTTTCGACGACTATGGCCATCGCTACGGCGAGTTCCTTGAGGCGATGGAGCCCTGGGTTGAGCAGGGCGAGATTCGCTATCGCGAGCACATGATCGACGGATTACAAAATGCGCCTGCGGCGTTTTTTGACATGCTGGAGGGGAAAAACTTCGGCAAAACCGTGGTGCGCGTCGCGCAGGACGAAGAGTAAAACAGCGGTCCCGCCCGCAGGCGGGACCTTTTTTTATGCCGGGATCAGCTTTTCCTGCTTCAGGCGATCAAACAGCGCGAAAAGATCGTCGCGCGTGCTGTGATAGCCGGTAAAGCCCGCTTTGCGGCTCTTGCTCATATCGGTGAAGACCTCCATCGGGCGGCCCAGATCGGCATCGGTGTGCCACCAGGAAACCAGACGATTGATATCCGCCTCGCGTAGCTGATAGTGCTGCGCGACGGCTTTCCACTGCGCCTCGGCGTCGGTCATACGCTGTTCCAGCGGCTGGGGTTCATCCGGCATCGGCTGCGCCTCAATGCCGAAGTAACTGGCAATCTCGCCCCACATCCATTTCCAGCGGAACACGTCGCCGTTTACGGTGTTGAAATCTTCGTTTTGCGCGCCTGGCGCGCTGGTCGCCCATTCCAGCTGCTCCGCCACCAGCGTCGCGCTGCTCATGTCGGTGACGCCATGCCACTGCGCCGCCGAGCCGGGGAAGATAAACGGCAGGTTATGGAATTTGCACAGCGAGGCGTAGACCGCCAGCGTCTGTCCCATATTCATCGCGTTGCCCAGCGCAAAACCGATCACCGTGTGCGGGCGATGCACGCTCCAGCGATAGCCAAATTTCTCCGCGCCGGCAAACAGCTCGTCTTCCTGCGCGTAATAGAAGTTATCAACCGGCTGGCGTCCCTGCTCTTCACGAAACGGCGTCATCGGCACCGCGCCTTTGCCGTAAGCGTCAAACGGGCCGAGATAGTGCTTAAGACCGGTTACCAGCGCGACATGGCTGCCGTTAAGACGGTCGCCCAGCGCCTCTATGACGTTACGCACCATTCCGCCGTTAACGCGAATGTTCTCTTTTTCCGTTTCCTGGCGCGCCCAGACGCTGAAGAAAAGCGCGTCAGGCTGGAGATCTTTCAGCGCTTCTTTTACCGAATCCGGCGAGGTCAGATCGGCGGTCAGAGCATGGCAGCCCTGCGGCACCGGCGTGCGTCCGCGCGACAGCCCGTAGACTTCCCAGCCGTCCGCCAGCAGGCGCTCCGCCGATGCGGTGCCGATCACGCCGCTGATCCCGGCGATAAGTGCTTTCTTTGACATGCTTTTCTCCCTTAGCTCTTACAACAAGACAATAGGGGAGTGTAGACCGTGATCGGCGGTTAAGCTTAGCGTGAAGGAGAAACAGGGCAGGTCGCGCCAGCATTCCGAGCTAACTTTCAGCCGAGGCTGGCGAGCTAATCAGATTCAGCGCAGCGCAGCGCCTGATGGCCTGGCGCGCGTTAGCTACCTGAAGCTTATTGACGATATTGCCCATGTGGAACTTTACCGTACTGACGGAAATAGCCAGAATAGCGGCTATCTCCGGATAGGTCTTTCCCAGGCTGGCCCAGTAGAGCACCTCATGTTCGCGCTGGGTAAATATCGCTTTGGTTGCGTCAGGGCGCAAAGCCTGCCTCTCCCCCGCCGCCAGCTCGATCAGCCTGTACATTTGCGCATTGAATTCAATGAGCCGCATCTGCATAAGCTGTTTATCACGCCAGAAAGGCGATTCGGCCGCATCAGGATCGCCGCTTTTTGGAATAATCGAAAGCAGCGCAAGATTGTTATGGTGATCGTGCAGCACAAAGGTGAACCCATTAAGGATATTATAGCGGCGCGACAGAGAGAATATTCTGTCGGTAAGAAAAGTGATGTTTTCGTCCCATGCAAAAGGCGAGGATTGTTTAAACGCTTTCAGGACGACGGGGTCGATAAACTGGAAGTGATTATCCTGATAAATTTTTATCCATTCATCAGGATAGGTAGAAATAAGCAGGCTTTCGAAAGGATTGCTTTTGCTGATTACCAAATAAGCGTATTGATGCACTTCGGGCGAAACCATTTTTCTGTCTATATAATCCCGCAGAGTCTGCAGCGCCGAAGGATTATTCGCTAAAAAAGAGAACATCTTTTCTCCTTGCTTATCATGTCCATATTTTGCAAAGCCCTGTACCAAAGTACAGCCAGGAAGGGGGCCCTGGTACAGTTTTGAAATGAAAAAGTAGCGCCTATAGTGAGTCTGGAAACAACGATAAACCTGACCATGTAATCGGTTGGCTAAAAATGCAGCACAGGGAAAGCGTCAGCCAGTCGAATTAATTTGGTTCGCTGGCTGACATACTATAAATCTCAAAAAACCGTTATTTTGATGCTTCTGATCGATCGGCAATCTCTCAGGCAGAACAGACGCTTTGATTTATTGCTACAGCATCATCTAACGCTTCTTTTCTGCATAAATAAATATGAGCTGCTGAATTTAACATTCATCTGAAAATAAGACTGAATGTAGCGTCCAAAATCAGAGGCTAGCGCAAAGCTTAATAGAGTTAATCACTATTTTGGATCATTTCCCAGCACGAAGTGCGTAAAAAGAGACGGCCAGTCGCCTGGCTCGCCTCATCCGTTTTCTCTTACCCATACCAGCCATACCCTTTCGGCTCGCGTGAAAAGCCGGCACGGCGCAGCGCGTCGATCAGCGGCGACTCGCCTGCGGGTTTGCCGTCAATCGTTTCCAGCGTAAAGCCAGAGGCTCTCTCTCGCCGCAGCGCGACGGCCAGCGCCGCGACCGCGGCGGCGTGCCAGCTCTCTTCGCCATAGCTCAGCAGCTCTTTACCGCCCTGCGCCAGATAGAGCGCCAGCTGACCGTGACAGATCACCACCAGCGCGCCGCTGCGGCGAACCGGACGCGAAGCGGCGCTATGCGCGGGCCAGCGCAGCGTTACGCCAAAGGGAGAGGCGGGATCGGCGGCGGAAAGCGCCACCGCCAGCGGATCGCGCGCGGCGCGTTCCGCGATAATGCGCAGGCGCTCGATAGTGGCGTTCTCCGCGAACTGCGCGCCGCCCAGCCCGGCGACGAAGCGGCCGCGCAGCACGCGTCCGGCATCCTCCAGCCCACGCATCACCGGCTGCAGCGCCGGGAATCCGCCCGGCACCTGCTCCGCGATCGCCGCGCCGCGCGTCACCACGCCCCAGCGGTCCAGCATATTTTCGGCAATCGCCAGCGCCAGCTGGGCCGGCGGCGCGACCGAGCGATACAGGCGCGACCAGCGTCCGGGCAGGGCGGGCGTGACCGGACGTCCCAGCGGCAGGCTAATGCGGCCGCGTCGCGTGCGCAGCGAACGGGTCGGTTTCGCTCGCGCGCTGTTCGCCATGCCGGTCAGCTGGCGCAGCGCCGCCCAGGTATCGGAGGTGACATAGCCGGCCCACGCCAGCTCCCACAGCGCGTTCTGGATCTGCCCCTCATCGACGGGCTGCTCGGCGGCGACCGCGGCGGCGATCTGGTGCGCGAACCATGCGCCGCCGTCATCCAGCCGCGCCAGAATAGCGTCGTGCAGCGGCGTCAGACGCAGCGCGTCATTGCTCTGCGGCAGCGGCAGCAGCGTTTCCGCCGCGAACTCGCGCAGGTGCAGCGAAACCAGACCGTCGTTATGGCCCAGCGAGCGCTCGCCTGCCCAGATAACCTCGCCCGCCGACAGCAGCTCGTCCAGCATGGCGGGCTGATAGTCGTGCACGCGCGACGGCAGGATTTGCGACTGCCAGATCGACGCAGGCAGCGCCAGCCCGGCAAGCTGCTCCACCACGCGCGCCACGCCGTTTATCCCTTCGTAACTTCCCTGCGCCACCGGTGAATGCGGCGCCTCGCCGGTTAATCCCTGCCGCTCCAGCAGCAGCGATACCCAGGCTTCCGGCGGCACCGGACGCGTCGCCTCGCGCGCGGCCTGCAAGGAGCGAATGCGCAGGCGCCTGAAAACCTCTTCGGCCACCCACCGATCGCGCCAGCCGGTCGCCGCCTCTTCCTCGGGGTGGCCAAAATCGCCCTTAAGCAGTTTGCCCTGCCCGCGCATGCGCTCCAGCGTTTCGCTGACTACCGCCGGGCCCAGCCCGAAATGACGCGCCAGCTCGCCAGTGGTAAAGGGCGTATGGGTGCGCGCGTAGCGGCCGAACAGATCGCGCAGCGGATCGGTTGCCGGCTGTAAAAAGGCGGCGGGAATATCTGGCGGCAGTGTGACGCCCAGCGCGTCGCGCAGGCGCGCGGCGTCTTCAATCGCCGCCCAGCGCTGTTCGCCGGCAAGGGTGACGACGAAGGCGCGATGCGCCTCCACCAGCTCAGCGATGGCGCGCTCGGGCGCGTCACCGTCGAAGCGGGCTGCCAGCGCCGCTGCGCTCAGCGGGCCCAGCTCGCGCAGCAGATCGGCAACGCCCTCTTTGTCGCTGGCCCTGTAGCGCGCGGCGAGGCGCTGTAACTCTTTCGCCACCTGGGCCGTCACCCCGGCGTCCAGCAGTTCGCGCATATCGGCCTGGCCAAGCAGCTCGTTCAGCAGGCCGCTGTCGAGCGCCAGCAGCGAGGCGCGCCGTTCCGCCAGCGGCGCATCGGTGGCGTAGATAAATTCAGCCACGTAACCGAACAGCAAGGGCGCGGCGAAAGGGGACGGCGCCTCGGTCGTCACCTCGGCAAACTGCACGCTGCCGTTCTGAATACGCGCCATCAGCTCATGCAGCGCAGGCAGATCGTACACATCCTGCAGACACTCGCGCGCCGTCTCGATCAGAATGGGGAAGTCGGCGTAGTCGCGCGCAACCGCCAGCAGCTCGCCGGCGCGCAGACGCTGCTGCCAGAGCGGCGAGCGCTTGCCTGGATTGCGGCGCGGCAGCAGCAGGGCGCGCGCCGCGCATTCGCGGAAACGCGCGGCAAACAGCGCGGAATGACCGATGGCTTCGGTGACCTCGCGCGGCAGGGCATCGGCGTCGAACTGAAACAGCTCGGCGCCCGGCACGCGTCCCTCCATATCGGGAAAGCGCGCGACAATGCCGTCGTCGCTCGCCACCACAGAGGGATCGAGCCCCATCCTGCGGCGTATGCGCGCTGCGACCGCCAGCGCCCAGGGCGCATGCACGCGCTGGCCCCAGGGCGAATGAAGAATAACGCGCCAGTCGCCGGTCTCATCGCGGCAGCGCTCGATCAGCAGCGTGGTGTCGGTCGGCAGCAGACCTGTCGCCTCGCGCTGCTCCGCTATCAGCGCCTGAAGATTATGCTGCGCGCTGGCGTCGAGGCCCGCTATCTGGCTGACCTCGCCGCCCTGTTGCTCTCTGTCGAGCGTGCGTAAAAAGCGGCCGATGCTTTCGCCCAGCAGCGCCGATCGCCCCAGTCCGTCGCCGCGCCAGAAGGGAAGACGCGCCGAGCGGCCGGGCGCGGGCACCACCACCACCTGATCGTGGGTGATCTGCTGAATACGCCAGGAGGTGGCGCCGAGCGTGATAATGTCGTTTACCCGCGATTCGTAGACCATCTCTTCATCCAGCTCGCCGACCCGGCGCGATCCCGCCTGCTCTTCGCCTTCCGGCAGCATCACGCTGAAAGCGCCGCGATCGGGAATGGTGCCGCCGCTGGTGACGGCGAGGTGTTGCGCGCCGGGACGCGGCGTCAGCAGATTCGCTGCGCGGTCCCATATCAGGCGCGGACGAAACTGGGCGAACTCATCGGCGGGATATTTGCCCGCCAGCATATCCAGCGTGGCGTCAAACAGGCTGCGCGGCAGGTTGCGAAAAGGATCGGCGCGCCGCACGACGGCGAACCACGCATCCACCGAAAGGGTGTCCATCGCCACGGCGGCGACCGTCTGCTGCGCCAGCACGTCGAGCGGATTCTGCGGCGGCGCGACCGGCTCCAGTTCGCCGCTCAGCATGCACTGCACAATCACGGTGGCGTCGAGCAGATCGCGCCGCGTGCGCGGAAAAACGATGCCGCTGGAGACGCCGCCGACCTGATGGCTGGCGCGGCCGACGCGCTGCAGCGCGCTGGCGACCGACGGCGGCGCGCCAACCTGAATCACCAGATCGACGCTTCCCATATCAATACCCAGTTCCAGGCTAGAGGTGGCAACCACGCAGCGCAGCTCGCCAGCTTTGAGGGCGTCTTCGATTTCACGTCGCTGCTCTTTGGAAACCGAGCCGTGATGCGAGCGGGCGATGGCGGCTGACGCGCCGTCGCTGCGTTTCTCGGTGCCGCCGCTAAATGATCCGTAGGCGTGGGCGGGTTTCGCCAGCGCCTCTTCGTCGCTGAGGCTGGCGGCGTAGCGTTCGTTAAGCCGCGCCGTCAGCTTCTCCGCCAGGCCGCGAGAGTTGGCGAAGACGATAGTGGCGCGGCGCGCCAGCACCAGCTCAAGGATGCGCTGTTCGATGTGCGGCCAGATGGAGCCCGACGCGCTGCTGGCGTCGGGCGCGCCGCTGCTATCCGGGCGTGCTGGTATATCGGTCATATCTTCGACCGGCACGGCGATGCGCATCTCCAGCGCGCGCGAAGCGGGCGGGTTGACGATCAGGGGCTCCTGCGCGCCGCCGAGAAACTGCGCGATGCGCTCGACAGGCCGCACCGTGGCCGAGAGACCGATGCGCTGCGCCGGCTGAGGCAGCAGCGCATCCAGCCGCTCCAGGCTCAGCGCCAGCTGCGCGCCGCGTTTGCCGCCCGCCACCGCGTGCACCTCATCCAGAATCAGCGTCGTAACGCCGCGCAGCGCTTCACGGGCGCGCGACGTCAGCATCAAAAACAGCGATTCCGGCGTGGTGATCAGGATATCGGGCGGCGTGCGCTGAAGCTTTGCCCGTTCATTAGCTGGGGTATCGCCTGAACGCATGCCCACCGTCAACGTAATCGCCTTTTCGCCGCCCGCCTGGCGCTGCTGGTAAACGCCCTCCAGCGGCAGCTGCAGATTGCGCTGCACGTCCGCCGCCAGCGCTTTAACCGGCGAAATATAGAGAATGCGCGTGCGCGTGGCTTTCTCTGGCGTCTCCTGCGCTTCGCGCTCGCGAAACAGCGCGTCGATGGCGTGTAAAAACGCCGCGAGGGTTTTTCCCGAGCCGGTCGGCGCGATCACCAGCGCATGTTTGCCGCTGGCGATGGCGTCCCAGGCCGCTGACTGCACTGGCGTGGGCGCGGCGAAGGAGAGCTGGAACCAGCCTTGAGTCGCGGGAGAAAAGCGTGAAAGCGCAGCAGCCTTAGCGGACATATAAGATTGAAATCACCGTGTTAGCAGGGAATGCCTAAGCGTAGACCCTGGCGCTAAGCGCTGCGCGGTGAAAAGAGGCCTCAGGTTTTCCTTTATGTTGTGTTCGCATTTTCATGCCTGTTCCCGCTGCGCCTTCCATACTTAGGTTTCAGCCACCCAAACGGAGACAGCATTCATGAGATTAGCAAGCGCCCTTTTGCTGGCGGCACTGCCGGCGGCGAGTTTCGCCGCCGCGCCGCTTTTTACGCTGCAATCGCAGGATTTTAGCGACAACGCCCTGTTATCGAAATCCTTTGCCGGAAATAACAAAAACAGCCCCGCCTGTACCGGCGACAACGTCTCGCCTGCGCTGAGCTGGTCGAACGCGCCGCAGGGCACGAAAAGCTTCGCGCTGCTGGTTACCGATCCTGTCGGTGCCAAAGGCCTCGGCGTTACCCATATGGTGGCCTACAACATTCCCGCCGCCACTTCCGCTTTCGCCCAGGGCGATCTCACCAAAGGCAAGGGCTATACCGGCGGCAAAAATTCCCCTGGCACCAACGCCTGGTATGGGCCATGCCCGCCGGTCGGCAGCGGCATGCATCACTATAACTTTGTCGTCATCGCTACTGATTTACCGCCTGAACAGCTCGAAGCGGGTCTGACGCATGAAGAGCTGGTGAAGCAGCTGAAAGGGCACGCGCTGGGCGCCGCCTCGCTGGTGGGGCGTTTCAGCAACGATCCGCAGGAGTAAAAGAGCAGCGCGCGCAGGCCGGTATCGGGCTGCGCGACGTGGGCGGATTAACCGCCGGAGACGCGCTTCGCCGCCTGGCGGTAAACAACGCTGGTTTTAAGTTGTAGCAATGACACTTCCTGTAACGGCATCAGGTTCAGCGGTTAATAAAAGAGATCAATTAAAGCCAGAAAGACTATCCATTATATTAGGGAGCGCGATTTAGTTATTGCGCGGTCTTTTCTGATTGCGGTCGACGGCTAACTTTGCCGCCCGTTCTACCCGCTTCAACCGCACGTTCGCGACAGTTTGTACCCTTCTCGCCGCTTAGCTGACCGCCTTTGAGTCCCGCCCCGTGCGCCCTTTCCGGGCTTACCGCCACGATACCCGGTCCTCCGCGTCGTTGAAACATATCGTCACCTCGCTCAGGGGAAAATGTTCAGAGACGAATTAACTATGAAATCTGAGTCGCAATATTTCAATAATGCATTGCGTTGAAAATATTTAATTCACAGGGAGGATTAATCGTTATGAAAAATAGTGGCCATCTAATTTATTCATAGTAAATCAATTAAATTTCACTTTTGTACGGTTATAGCTCAGCTGTACAAGTTTCCCGTAAAGGCTAATTCGTGAAGGGAATCACAGCGCCATCGCGACTCTTTCCAGCGGGTTGCGCTGAAGTCAGCACTACTCTCTGCTACGGCTGCCGGTCAGTGGGCAGAGAAGGCATCGCGCGCCCGCTTTTGCGGCGGCTGGCGCGCCAGCAGCGCAGCGGGAGATTTCAGTCGTCTATACTTGATGTAACCGAAGCGAGAAGCAGCCAGCAAGATGAGGTGACAATGGACGAAGAGACTGAACGCCAGCTGTTTGAGCGCTGGATCCGCAGCGATGAGTTTTTTGAGGAGCGCTGGCTCAGACGAGACAGCTTCAGAGGCTATCGCTACCATCTGGTGGAAAATCGCTGGAAGGCGTGGCTCGCGCGCAGCAAACTCAGCCCGTGATCTTTGTCCTGATGCGGCGCAGGCTTGTTAACAAGGATCTCTCCAGACAACAGCGTCGGCGTCTTTTTTCTGTTGCTACTTGTGAAAGTAAAAACCTCACTCTACCGATCATCCTCTCTGAAACATAAACCCCAGCTCGCAGGAAAATTAATCAATAGGGATGGCGAAGCGGAATCTGTATTAATTCAGCGCAGCGGCTCTCGCCTCCTTGACGCTTATTTTTTTATCAGGCTCCGCTGAAAATAAACGCTGGCGGCGGGGTATCGGCATGGATGCGTTAAACTTTAACTTTAAATACTAATAAAACATTATCCTCCAGCCTGGCTTACCGAGTCGAAAATGGTAAAGAGCGTGAATTTTTTAACTTGATGTATTTAAAGAGTTTTTATCAGTTTGGTTTAGTTGCATTATGCAGTAAATATCGTCTGTACACTCAGTGGTAAATCACCGTTAGCAACCTATACTCCATTTCCGTTGAGTATTTTTGCCGTGTGTTTTTAAAAAAAGGTGTCGCCGAGCATTAGCGACGCAGCCCTGATTATTTATTGAAAAATTAGCCCGGCTTATTTTTTACACTTATTGCCAATGCCACCAGTCAGCTTACCAGGATGGAAAATGATGAAGAACCTGCTTGATAAAATTAACCTGCCCGTTAAATTTCTTATCCTTGGCTTATTCGGCCTGATTTTATTTGTTTTACCGACAACGCTCTTTATCCAGAGCGGAAACCAGCTTATCGATGCTAAGCAGCGCGAACTGAGCGGCGTTCCGGTGGAAAAACAGATGCTGAAGCTGCTGAATCTGCTGCAGCGTCATCGCGCGGAAACGGCTATCGCTATCGCGCTGAAGAAGCCAGACAACCCGCCGCGTATGACGCTGGTGGCCGAGATCAACCGGCTCTCCGAGGTTATTCAGTCGGAGCTGCGACAGCAGGACGCCAGCGCGCAGCCGTTGCAGCGTCTTGAGAAGATGGAACAGGCGTGGATACAGCTACAAAGCGATATCAACGGCGGCGCGCTCTCATTCGCCAGCAGCCTGACCGCACATGCGCAGCTTATCCAGATCATGCTGAGCGCCAACCTTGACGTGCTGGACTATTACGGCATGTCGCTCGATAGCGATTTGAATACCTACCAGCTGATTACCAGCATATTTAACCGGCTGCCGCTGCTCACCGAGACGCTGGGGAAGATCCGCGCTGGCGGCGCTTCGCTGATCGCTTCCGGCGCCATCTCAGATAGCGATTACAGCCGCATGTCTTATCAGGTAGAGGCGGGAAAAACGGCGCTGGATCAGTTTAACGGCAATCTGGAGAAGGTGTACGCTATCGAACCGGCGCTGGCTGCGGATTTCAGCGCCGCCGCGCAGGAAGCGGAGCGCCAGGCGCTCGGCGCGCTGCAGCTGGCCGAGCGTATTTTTGCCCGCAGAAGCGCCAGCGTCGCGCCGGTCGAATATGTCCAGACCTTTACCCAGGCCATCAACCAGTTTAGCGCGCTCGGCGAGCAGAACAGCGACCGCCTGACGCAGATGCTGCAAAAGCAGATCGATACGCGTCGTTATGCGCAATATATGCTGCTGGCCGGTCTGCTGGCGGTCGCGCTGGTGGCGATTTTCATGGCGCTGATGATCAGCCGTTCGGTGACGCGCCCGCTGCAGGACGCCGTTCGCCTCGCCAGCCAGGTTGCGGCAGGCGATTTGACCTCGACGCTGCATGTCGGCGGCAGCAATGAAATGGCTGAGCTGCTGCACGCGCTGATGAAGATGCAGCAGCATCTTGCCCGCCTGGTTTCCGATATCAAAAGCCACGCCGCCACTATCGCGACCTCTTCCGAAGAGATCGCTCAGGGCAACGGCGATCTCTCTTCCCGCACCGAAGAGCAGGCCGCCTCGCTGGCGCAAACGGCCGCCAGCATGGAGCAGCTGGCTTCAATCATTCAGCAGAACGCCGACAATACCCGCTATGCGTCGGATAAAGCGGTTTCCGCCACCCAGGCGGCCCTGATGAGCGGCGAGGCGATGGATTCGGTGATGGAGTCGATGCGCAAGATCCGCGGCAGCTCAGGCAAGATCGAGGAGATTACCTCAGTTATCGACAGCATCGCCTTCCAGACCAATATCCTGGCGCTTAACGCCGCAGTAGAAGCCGCCCGCGCCGGCGAGTCGGGCAAGGGCTTCGCGGTGGTCGCCACGGAGGTGCGCGCGCTGGCGCAGCGTTCGGCCAGCGCGGCGAAAGAGATTAAAAGCCTGATTGAGGAGTCGGTTGGCCAGGCGCAGGAAGGAATGAACATGGCGCAAAGCGCGGGGGATAAAGTGAAGCAGAGCCTGAGCGCTATTGAGCAGACCTCGCAGCTGATCCGCGATATCTCCTCTTCGTCGGCAGAGCAGAGCAGCGGCGTTTCGCAGGTCAATATCGCGGTTAATCAGATGGATCAGGTGACCCAGCAGAATGCGGTGCTGGTAGAGCAGTCAGCGGTTTCGGCGGACGATCTGGCTGAACGCGCCGGGCAACTGCGCCATATGGTCGCGGTATTCCGTACGCTCTGACCCTGCAACAGAGCCTCAGCGACAACGGCAGAAAGTTTTCTGCCGTTTTGCGTAGCCTATACCGCTGGAACCGCTATGCTTGTGGATCAGGCCAAAAAGAGCAGAGGTAGGTTTGTATATAACAGAGGTCGATGTCGATCATTATGCGCTTGAATTAAGACGCATCGCAGCAGGGTACCAGACAGGCGAAAAATTGCCGGATGTAAAAAAGAAGGTCGACGGGCTTATCGATACGCTTAAAACCGCGCTGACCAGCGACGCGCAGCAGCAGGTGCAAGCCTGGAGCGAGCTGGCGGATGCCTTGAGCTACTATATGAAAAACACCGCCGATCCCGACTGGACCACTATCATGGCCTACGCCAAACGAAAGGTGAACCGCAGTAAACAGAACGCTATGTTCAGACGTAAACGCTTCAAGGATTAAACCGCCAGCGGCGGTTTTTTTCTGCCTGTCGTCCTCTTCTTCGCGCCTCTTGCTGACAAATTCCGCTCTCCCGCTCAGGCTATACTTTTCTGCTTCACCGCAGTGCAATGGTGTTATGCAGTAATGATTTGATGCGCAGATTCACCCGTAATTTACCCTCAACACGCCGTGTTACCGGCACTGGGAGATCACCATGAAGAAGATTGGCATCAACGGTTTTGGACGCATTGGCCGTCTGGTATTAAGACGTATTCTGGAACAGCAGGAAGCGGTCGAGGTGGTGGCGATCAACGATCTCACCTCCCCTGAGATGCTCGCCTACCTGCTGAAGTATGACTCCAACTACGGCGCATTCCACGGCGAGGTCAGCGTGGACGGCAACGCGCTGCTGGTTAACGGCAAGAAAATTACCGTCTTCGCCGAGAAAGAGGCGAAAAACATTCCGTGGGGATCGCTGGGCGTTGACGTGGTTATCGAATGCACCGGCTTCTACACCTCGGCGGAAAAAGCGCAGGCGCACCTGGATGCGGGCGCGGGCAAGGTGCTGATCTCCGCGCCGGCCGGCGAGATGAAGACCATCGTCTATAACGTTAACCACGACACCATCAGCGCCGAAGATAAGATCATCTCCGTCGCCTCCTGCACCACGAACTGCCTGGCGCCGATGGCGAAAGCCCTGCACGACAATTTCGGCATTAAGGTCGGCACCATGACCACTATCCACGCCTACACCGGCACGCAGGCGCTGGTGGATGGACCGCGCGGCAAAGATTTCCGCTCCTCGCGCGCCGCAGCGGAAAATATTATCCCGCACAGCACCGGCGCGGCGAAGGCGATCGGACTGGTGATCCCAGCGTTGACCGGCAAGCTAAAAGGCCATGCGCAGCGTGTGCCGACCAAAACCGGTTCGGTCACCGAGCTGGTGTCGATTCTGGAGAAAAAGGTCACGGTCGACGAGATCAACGCGGCGCTGAAGCGCGCCTGCGAAAACAATGAATCTTTTAAATATACGGAAGATCAGATCGTCTCTACCGACGTGATCGGCGTGCCTTACGGCTCGATCTTTGACGCGACCCAGACGGAGATCAGCGAAGCAGGCGACCTGCAGCTGGTGAAAACCGTCTCCTGGTACGATAACGAATATGGCTTCGTGACCCAGCTGGTGCGCGTGCTGCATCTTTACGTATCGCTGTAATCTCAGGCGGGCTGTTCAGCCCGCCTTATTTCCCAGCTGCTCCTGCAAAAAGTTCAGCAGCACGCGGTTCACCTCGCTGCGCTGGCGATGCTGCGGATAGACCGCATTCAGGCAGAGCGGCGCGGGCTGATACGCCTCAAGCACGCTCACCAGTTCGCCGCGCTTTAGCGCCGGCTCGACGATAAATCCCGGCAGCAGCACCAGCCCCAGCCCGGCGATCGCCGCATCGCGCAGCACCTCGCCGTTATTGCTCAGCATCGGGCCCTGCACCGTCACGCTCTTGCTTTTGCCCGCCTGCTGAAGCTCCCAGCCGCTCAGGGCTTCTCGGCCGTAGCGCAGGCAGGCGTGCTGAGCGAGGTCGTCCGGCGTAGCGGGCGTGCCCGCGCGCGCGAGGTAAGCGGGGCTGGCGCAGATCAGGCGCCGCTGCTCGCCGAGGCGGCGCGCAATCAGGGTCGAATCCGCCAGCGCGCCGATGCGAATCGCCATGTCGAATCCTTCGCCGATCATATCTACGTAGCGATCCGCCAGCTCGATGTGAAACTGCAGGGCGGGATGCTGCGCCAGAAACTGGGCGATAAGCGGCGAAAGATGGCTCATGCCGAACGACATCGGCATGCTGATGCGAAACGTGCCGTGCAGCGCCTGGCGTCGGGTCGACATCGCCTGCTCCGCTTCGTGGATATCGTCGAGAATGCGCTGCGCATGGGTCAGAAACAGCATGCCCGCTTCGGTCACCGAAAGCTTGCGCGTATTGCGGATCAGCAGCTGCGAACCGAGCGACGCCTCCAGCGCGGCCATGCGGCGGCTGACGTACTGCTTGGAGAGCATGAGCTGTTCCGCCGCGGCGGTAAAATTGCCCGCATGGATCACGGCAACGTAAATACGAAGATCTTCAGTCTGCATATTGTCCACTTATCTGTGACAGTGATTGCCATTTAAGCCCGTTTTTAAGGATTTTAGTTTACGGTATTGTCTGTTCCATCGGAAGGGCACAGGCGCTTCCCCCTTAACAACACAGGAGCAGACCATGATTGAGCAACGACTGTCAGAGCAACGCGGCCATGGCGACCACGGCTGGCTGAACTCACGCCACACCTTTTCGTTTGCGAACTACTGGGATCCAAAACAGAGCGGCTTTTCCGACCTGCTGGTGATTAACGACGACCGGGTGGCGGCTTCGCGCGGTTTCGGCGCGCATCCCCACTCTAATATGGAGATCCTCTCTTACGTGCTGGAAGGGGCGCTGGAGCATAAAGATTCCATGGGCACCGGTTCGGTTATCGTTCCCGGCGACGTGCAGCTGATGAGCGCGGGCAGCGGCGTGACCCACAGCGAGTTCAACCATTCGAAAAGCGAAGGCGTGCACTTTTTGCAGATCTGGATTGTGCCGGCTGAAAAAGGAACGCCGCCCGGTTATCAGCAGATTTCGGTGCCGGAAAGCGAAAAGCGCGGTCAGCTGCGCCTGATCGTTTCGCCTGAAGGTGAGGATAATGCTTTGTCGGTGCGTCAGGATATGCGCCTTTACGCCGGTCTGTTTGATGGCGATGAGCAGCAGACCTTCCCGCTGGACGAGACGCGCTACGCCTATATCCACGTGGCGCGCGGCAGCGTGACGGTGAACGGTATGCGTTTCAATGCAGGCGACGGCGCGCGCGTGCGTAACGAGGCAAGCCTGACCTTTAGCGAGGGCAATAATGCCGAAGTACTGCTGTTCGATCTGCGTCCGATCGAGGTGAATCATCCGAGCCGCTGATCGCGTTTAAACGCCAGCCCTCTGTTACTAAAAGCAGCACGTCGCAGTGTCGACGTGCTGCTTTCGCTTATTTATCGTCCCGCTCTTCCTCTTTCTCCAGCCCAAGCGGCACTTCATGATCCAGCCTGTGCGGCTTCAGCAATTGAATATCCAGAATCACATAGGTCATGGTGGTAATAAACAGCGATATCACGCTGCCGATAACGCCGCTGGTGGTGAAGGTAAAGAAGTTGTACATCACCACCCAGGTCACGCAGATAAACAGCGCCAGCGCGACGTTAATCGCGGAAAACGAGTAGTGCGTGGTGCGCGCGCCGAGATCCATTATCTGCTTATAGAGATTGCCGCCGGCATACTTCTCCAGCAGCACGATGGAACGCTCCCAGTTTTGCTGCCGACGGGCGCTGCTACGGGTTACGAACAGAAACAGCAGCGAGACAAAAAAGCCGGAGAAGGCGAGCAGCACCGGCACCGCCTGCAGCGCATAGTCGAGGCTCTTATGACCGGTGGTGCGTGAGAGATCCAGCGTCAGCGAAGCGCCCAGCGCCGCATAGAGAAAGACGAACAGCGCCAGGAACAGCGCGTTGCGCTTCCAGTCGCTCTCTACTTCAACTGTTCGCTGCGCCCGCGCGCTTTGCAGCGCCTGGCGTATTGATTCCGCCTGTGCGGAGCCAGGCTCGATCGTCTCTACCGGCTCGCCGAAAAAAGTGTGCAGAAACGGCTCATCCGCTTTTTCAATTATCATTTCTTTTATCCATAAAGGTGATACGCGATGGGCACAGTGTAATGGAGCGATAGCGCAGGGCAAAGCGCGGCCCTGCATGCGGAGGATTTACTCAGATGTATTGACGGCGTGCATGACGTTTTAGCGCTTGTCTGGCGGGGATCGCTTTTGCTTTCTCCCGCTATTCTGTCAAGGCACTGCTTATTGGCATATCCATTAAGAAGCGGTTACTGGGCGGGCGAATCCAGCTCAGGAATGCCGCTGCTGCGATCGGCGTAGGCGGCCTGGAAAGCTGGACGTTTTGTCCAGCGCTGCCAGTACGCATCTAAGAACTCAAAACGCTCGTCAAGCGGCGTGGCATTGACCGGGAATTTCGAGAAGGCGATCGCGGTTGCCAGCGTAATGTCCGAGAAGGTCGGGGCGTCGCCGCCAAGCAGCCATTCACGGCCGTCTGACAGATGACGATTGACCAGCGCGGCGTGAGCCAGCGCTTCTTTACGGCAGTGTTCGCCCCAGGCCTCATTTTTGGTCAGTTCAAGCTTGAAGCCGAGGCCGGTGTGCAACACGTGGAACGCTGTAACAATGCGATACAGGATGTGCACCCACACCCGGTTATCCCACATGTTATCCAGACCCTGTTCCAGTGCAGTCTCTCCCATGATCTTGCGGCCGGGATAGGTCTGGTCCAGATAACGAACGATGGCAGCCGTTTCGGAAATGTAACTACCGTCAGCCAGTTCAAGGGTCGGGGTTTCGCCCCACGGGTTCATATTCAAATGACGCCAGCCACGCTGTTCGCCTACAGGGGACATGTCATAGATGGTCTCGGCAAAGTGCTCAGCGATGCCTTTTTCGTGCATGAACAGACGCAGACGCTGTGGATTGGGAAAGGCCGAAGGCGAGGTAAAAAGCTGAAGTTTAGTCGTCATGGTTAATCCTGAAGGTTGGTGGCTGGGTTGTCTAACTAACGTAAGTTAGGTAAACCTTAGCGGGCGTTTTGATGCGCGTCAACATCTACCTAACGATTGTCAGGCAAATATTTTTGTGCGCCTTGCGATTGATAAGGGGAGGTTTAACCTGCGCTGGGTATGCGCTTATAGAGTTCGCTATGAGCGAGAAGCGGGCATTCAGTATACAAGTAAAATAAATGCTGATTTTGCATTCAAGCCTTGTTAACTTAAAGGACAATGAAAACACACTCTGTCTTGTTCCATTCAATTTTTATTATCACCTGTCTGACTCAGGTGGGATAGCGTTCGCCATTTTCCCGCCGGTAAGGCGGGCCTTACCGGTAATAATCCAGTGAGGTAAATAATGGACACTGCTACAGTAACAGCGTTAGAGAAACCTACTTTGCACCTGTTATGTGGAAAAATTGCATCAGGAAAATCTACATTGTCAGCAAGACTGGGTTTATTACCCGGTACTGTAATTGTCAGTGAGGATACCTGGCTGGCAGCCCTCTTTGCTGATGAAATGCAATCTATATCTGATTATGTGCACTATTCTTCACGACTCAGAAATGCTATGAAGCCTCATCTGGTGTCGCTACTTAAAGCTGGTTTATCCGTCGTTCTGGATTTTCCGGCAAACACCCAAACCCATCGTGAATGGATGATGAGTATCATTAAAGAGTCAAGTGCCTGTAACAGGCTGCATTATCTGAAAGTATCAGATGAAGTATGTAAATCCCGATTACGCGCCCGTAATGCGGAAGGTGCGCATGAGTTTTCGGCCTCAGATCAACAATTTGAAACTATAACGCGTTATTTTTCAGAACCAAAGGCTGATGAAGGTTTTGATATTATTGAATACAACTGAATTTATCTTTCTGCGCATAAGCCGTCCGCTGGCGGCTTTATTACTTTCCCATTTCTATGGTTATACACGCTGCTGAAGTGAATTAAATATCTGCTTCAGGTATCCTGCCTGATGAGAGTTTCATTACGCCTGGATACCTGAAGCTTATTTATGCCATGTCGTCACGGGAAGATTCATTCACCGTCATACTGTGCTCTTGTTTCCCGGAAATAACTGGCGGATGTGATAATCCAGGACCATAAAGGTAGCATCCGCAGAAGCATTTCTTTTCCCATTTCTGTAATCGCATAAACCACCCGGGGCAATTTTTCCTCATAATCATAGCGGGATATAAGCCCGTCCCGCTCCAGGTGGCGCAGTGTTCGCGTCAGCATTCTTTGAGTGACATTCGTAAGGTCGCGGCGTAACTCTCCGTAGCGAAGAGGCCCATGGGTACCAAGAATATGCAGCACGCCCAGCGACCAGCGATTACCTGCATGGGCCAGGATCTCACGTTTTAGCCCCTCATCATCGTCGCTTAATTCCTCACAAAACTCTCTGGAAAATTGTAACAGTGCTTTCCGCTCAGACTCCATACCACCTCCGGTATCATGCGTGTGCCTAATTGAAACAGGCCATTTCAGCTGTCAGGATGAGGTTTTTATACAACAGGAAGCAACAATGAATACCGAAATAAAACCGAAAAATAGTGTTCTAATACTGGGTGCTGGCGAGCTTGGTATTCAGGTATTGAGAGCGATGAGCAATAAAACGCAGGAACATACCGATGTAAAAATTAGCGTGTTACTCAGAAGCGAAGCCGCTCATGCCGTTTCTGGCTCGCGCAAGGCACGCCTGGATGAACTGACGAAGCTTAGAATCGCTGTAGTAGAGGGCGATTTGCAGCAAGACAGTATTGATGAACTGAGTGAACTCTTTGCTGCTTTTGACGCCGTCATCAACTGCAGTGGTTTTGTCGGCGGGCCGGGAACACAGATAAAAATTACCCAGGCGGTATTGAAAGCGGCTGTAGCCCGCTACTACCCATGGCAGTTTGGCGTCGACTATGACGTAGTGGGCAAAGGCAGTGGGCAACAAGTCTGGGATGAACAACTTGATGTTCGCCAACTTTTACGCCAGCAAAGCGCGACAGATTGGGTCGTTGTATCTACAGGTATTTTTACCAGCTATCTGTTTGAGCCCAGTTTTGGTGTGATTGACGCGCACAGTAAAACTGTTTGTGCTCTGGGAGACTGGCAGTACGCGGTAACCCTAACCACACCTGAAGATATCGGCCAGCTGACTGCGGACATTTTCTTTCATCAACCCACTTTCAGAAACGAGATTGTTTATATTGCAGGTGATACGCTGACTTATAGTGAGCTTGCTGATTTAATGAGTGAACACTGGGGCACTGAAGTAAACAGAAAATTACTGGACAGGCAAAAGCTTCAGGATGATGTGCAGCACAATCCGCAAGATGTTGGTGCAAATTACCGACTTGCTTTCGCACGGCCAGACGGCGTAGCCTGGAGTAAGCGTAATACTTACAATCACCGTCAGGGAATTTCAACGACAACGGCCATTCAATGGCTGGCAAAACAGAATCACATGTAGCACCAGGGTTCTGTTAAGCATGTTTTAAGCGGCGCAGACTTAAATCAGATACCGACGTCGTTAATATCTGTTGCTCTTGTCTTCAGCGCAAAAACTGCAGTTTTGCTGACATTTGGGTTTGCCCGTCTATCCATAGAGCCAGAGCTTGAAATAATAGTCCTAATATACTCAGGACCTGCCGTTGCCCTAAAACAGTATTCAATCTCCGCTTCTGGCAAAAAGCGGACTGTATGTCCGCGTCTCATTGCAATTGATCAGCGTGCCGAATGTTAAGTTCATACACGACGCAGGGTGTGTCGTAATGCCGCTCTATAGCTTTGTAAGTCATCCCCAGCCGCTGCATCACTTTTTGAGAGGGAATATTTTCAGGATCGGCAACAGCCACTAAATACGTCGCGCCTGTCTGCACTGCTGCGAATTCAATAATCGCTTTAGCCGCTTCTGTTGCATAGCCTTTGCCATTATGTTCCGGCACGAGCCGCCAGCCAATCTCTAAAGGTGCACCCTCAACGTTTGCCAGATGCTGAAGGCATGCTGCGCCAACGACAATCTCAGAAGCCTTTTGTTTAATAGCCCACCACGAATACCCGTAACTCTCCCAACGCGACTGAACGCGCCTTATACTTTCCCAGGTCTCTTCGGGTGTTTTAACAATTCCTTTGTTGATATAACGCATCACGCTGGGATCGTTATCCATCATCCTCAAACCCTCGTAGTGTGAGTCATGAAAGGGTTCAAGCCTCAAACGCGCAGTTTCTAAATCCATCTGACGTTCCCTTTTGCGTTAAGGGGATAGCAGGATGCTCTCCCTCTACCACTGAACCTATCACGCTGTGAGCAACGTTAGCTACTGGCACAAAGCAGCCATGCGCGCAAAGCAAAGTTTGCTATGAGCAAAAGCGGACTTACATCCTCCTAAAAACTTCCCCGGCAGCACTGGGCTGGCTCAGTTGCAATTGAAGGCAGAGATTCAGTCTTAATGCTGAACATCTTAGCCGTCCAGCTCGCTGGGATTAAAATTTGCTCGTCGTCTGCTGTACTGTTGAAGTATCAACTGAATCATTTTCAGCGTCATGATGTTGATTAATACCCTTGTGTTTGAGTTAACTCATGAGTTGATCTCCGCACCTTCATCGTCGAGGACTTTATGTTGATAGCACAGATTTCAGATATTCATGCTTCACCTGAAAACGATCACTTACTACTTTTTGACCGGGTGCTAATGTGGCTTACGCATCTGCGACCTGACGTGTTGGTGCTTACGGGCGATCTGACTGACGGAAATTGGTGTGAAGGTTATAAACAGATAGCTGTTCGCCTGAGCCAGCAGAGTTTTTCGTCGCTCGTCCTTCCTGGCAATTCAGACGATCGCCATTTGATGCGTTCGGTTTGGGGAGAGAATAAATGGGCGACTGATACTCCTGCGGAAACCCTGCACTTTATCCATGATGTTGGCAGTCTGCGATTAATAGGTCTGGATTCGACGGTTGATACTGACGATTATGGCAGCGTGACTGATCGGCTTGAATGGCTGGATAAACAACTCAGGGAAGCTGAGAGCTTGCCATCACTGCTGTTTATGCATCATCACGTATTTAAATCAGGCATACCTACGCTGGATGAATCGATGTGCAGAGGCCTGGGTAAGTTAGAAGAATTAATTAAACGTACTCCGGCCAGACTGCTGGCTATTTGTGCTGGACATGTTCACAGACCGATAGCCGGTACGTTCGCGGGCGTTCCAGCTTATATCTGTGGCTCCGTCTGCCCGGCCAATCCAGTCTGGTTTGGAACAGAAAATATTCCTCCTGTAAGCGATCCACCCGCATTAATGATTCACCGCTACGCCAGTAACATTCTTACCAGCCATCATGTATGCGTTTAACCGATGCATAAAAATCACCATACAGCTGACACGCCAGACTGGCTGTCTTCGCTCCGATTTTCCTGGCAGACTCGTATTTCCATGGATACGGATAAATGCGGGCACCATTATCGACAGCCAGGCTGACGCACGTTGAGAACGACATAACGTCAACAGTGACAGCACAGTCGACTTCCCTGGCAAGATGCTCTACGGCAGACAGGCCCCATTCAAGGCGAATCCATATTTATCCGGGCTGAACCATTGCACGATGCTTTCTCCGTTACAGGTTGCCGGTGAGATGAAATTAACATAAGAGTTCGCTCATGAATCACACCTTCCCATACACTATGTTATGTTTAAAACCCTTCCATAACATGAGGGTAGAAACATGATAGTCAGAACATGGCACGGATGCGTACCGGTCAGGCATGCAGAAGACTTTGCAAACCATTTGCAAAAAACTGGAGTTGAACATTCAGAGAGGACACCAGGAAATCTGGGGGCATATGTACGCAGAGAGACGCAGGATGAATGGGAGCATTTCTTTCTGGCAACTTACTGGAAAGATCTTGAGGCAGTGAAAGCATTCGCAGGCGAACAATACCAGATTGCAGTTACCTATGCGGATGACGAGCAATTTCAGCTGCTATCCGATCCTTACGTTTTCCAGCATAACGTCCAAACCGTATCCCCTTTGGAGTAATTTGCTCGCTGATGCATGAGTCGGCCTCTTTCTCCGGGGTATGCCCAGCTCTCATATTTAACATCACAGTATGGGTACCTAAAGTTCTTTTACAGGTCCGCATCTGGCACAACGCGGACCTTCAGTTTACCCTTTGTCAGCAGCATGGTTTTTCAAAGGGGATTACCCGTATGGCAGCGCTGAGACGAGAACAAGTTAAGCTACACAAGCCAGAACGATAGACGAAGAGCTGCGCAGCCAGCGTGATGATCTGCTACGAAAATCCTTTCACTAAGGATATTAAGGCCGCCTGTCAGTCTGTTTTTGTCCAGCTCAGAGAGCATCATATAGCTAAGGCTGAATCACCTTACCCTGTTCATCAAGCAAATTCGTCAACAGTGCCGTGCCATCACTCCCCACCCGAAATGCTCCGTATCGTGCCTGCGCGAAACGCTCGCCATGACCTTCCTGAAAGAAATAAGCATTGGTTCCGACGGTCAGCGAGCCAGAATTGTGATGATATTTCACCCTTAGCTGATTCGCCTGCAGAGGCTCACCCTGATCAAACCGAGCCTGAGTCGCATGACGCTGCGCATTGAGATCAACAATCAGGGTCCCGCTGGTGGGCAGGCATGGCGCTGACAGGCGCGCGCGGCAGGCCACAGCCTGTTGATAAAATGTCTGCTCCAGAGGTCGGGTGAGGGCATAATTGAGCGCCATGTAATCACCCTGCATCAGGGAGCGCGGGTCAACCGGCGCAAGAGGTAAAATCATGACCGCGCCCTGTTTCAGCAATTGTTCTTTTTGCCAGATGCTGACATTGACGGCCACCAGCGCCAGCGCTATCACCGCGCAGGCCAGCCATCGGCTCTGTTTACGCATTCTCACTGGCACCTCCAGTCTGTGCGGGTAATACTTGCCTGACTCCCCATGCCAGCCCCAGTAAAAACAGACCGCCAGCCAGCAGTAGCAGCGCTTTGTGCAGCAGTATTACCTCCAGGAAGTAATACCAGCCAATAAGATACAGCACCATGAAACCGCCACTGACCACCAGTAGTCCCAGACTTCCCTGATATCGCGCCATCAGAATCAACCACAAGCCCAGCCCAATACCCGGTGCATAGAGGGCAACAGCCCCGCAGATAAGGGCTGCGGGCAGTGTGATGATCGAAAACAGCGGCTGACTGTTCTTTTTCTGACTAAGCGCACTCAGCACTAAACCTGCCGCTATCCCTGTGCCTGTCGCAGTCTGAAGCAGAGAAAAAGGCGCAGTAGACCAGATGAAATCCGTAAGAAACGCCGCGTTTATCCCGAGGAAACTCAGCAACATCAGACCTGCCGGGATGCCATACAGCAGGGGATGTACCGCGTCAGCACAGGGCCCTGCCTGTAACCTCAGCTGATGCGTGACAAGCCAGAGCCACCAAAACATGACCGCCGCCACCAGTATGGAAACAGCAAAGCGACCCGCCGTCGGCGACAGGTAAAGCTGGGCCAGTAAATAGCCTGCCAGCACCAGAAAAAAGGTCAGGGCAGTGATGGCCATAAGCCGGTAGGTGCGGTCAGGCATCGCCACCGCCATCGCGGCAAGGATCGGCAACGCACAGAGTGAACTCAGCATCATAAAGTGCACGTCATTGCCCTGGATTTGCAGCGCAACGCCGACTAGCAGCCCGCACGTCGCCGCAATGGCCCATGCCAGCCCGAGGTGATATTTACCGTCGCGCTCATTGCGCATCAGGCCGCGCGCGATAACAGCGAGCACCAGTGAAGGAAGAATAAAAGTAACAGCGTTCGGGTCATCAAGCAGGTCAGTGCTATAGAGCAGCAGTACCATCAGTAACAGAATGATAATTGCGGCGACCCAGCCTCCGACGCTCAGCGCCAGCCGCAGATACCAGGGCAGGTCAGAAGCATGACCGCGTTGCTGAATCTCCTCAACCTGTGAGACGCTCAGCAAGCCCTGTTGACACAAGGTATCAGTCAGTAAGGTCAGCTCGGCCGGAGCCTGATCGACAGGACCCTTTTCAGCCAGCTTGCGTTGCCACTTCAGCAGGATCGTACCATTTGCCGCCACCCAGAAAATCATCAGGATGCCGGTCAAAAACAGGGCACCCGTATCATAGGCTAAAAGAAATAACTGCACGATCAGCGCGCAGCCCACAACGGTCAGACTTGCGATGCCCAGCGTCAGCATGCAGAGATCCACAAAGCGATAACGGTACAGGTAGTAGCCTGCCAGCAGGGCGATCGCCCAGCCGGCCGTAACCGAAGTAAAGTGATGAGCACTATGCCAGTCAGCGATGTTTTCGGCCACGATGGCGGTCAGCATCAGCAGTAAAAATCCGGCCATGACCCGCGAGAACCAGCGGCTTGCCAGCCAGCTCTTAGGGCGATGCGTTATTGCCCGCCAGGCCAGGGCCTCCCTGATAATCAGGCAGGCTGCCAGCAGCGCCAGATAGCCGTAAAGCATCGTCGTCGGAAGCCGGGTGACGCTGTCAGACAGGGTGACATTCAGCAGCGAGGTCGGCAACGTGGTGGTGTAGAGCTGGAACGCCAGATTAGCGATCAGCCAGCTGCAAAACCACAGGCTGTTTTGCCGGGCGATCAACGCCAGCGGCAGAAGAACGCATAACCAGGCCCGGAATAGCTCCCAGCTGTCCGCACCGGTCTGGTAAATCTGCCCATAAAGCGCAAACAGGGCGCCGAAACTGAGCCCTGCCGCCAGCAATGCGCTGCGTGCCAGCCTGCCGTACCAGCGCCACCAGACCACCACCGCCAGCGCGACGATCAGCAACTCTGCCAGGGCGAATTTCGCCATCTTCGGTAGCCAGGCCCAGTTCCAGGCAATAAAAAACAGCGCTCCGGCAACCAGAGAGAGTAATCCCAGCAAGCAAAGAACCGGGATAAGAAACTGACGCCACTGAGTATCTGAAGGTCTGATACCACAGCAGGCAAAGATGCGCTGGCAGCTCTCCGGGTTCAGGCTTCCTGCTTTAACCAGGCCAGCGATCTGACGGCAAAGATACGCTGCCGCCCGTGACGGCATCCCGGTTATGCTATCAGGTGCAATCTGGCTCATTTTTTCCCTGCCACTGGTTGCGGTGTGATTTTGATAATGACGTTAACCACTGTTCTTGCCTGCGATTAATCCCTGTGTCAGTCAGCGACGCTCTGCTGAGCGGCCGATAATTTTGCTGAACAAATGTAAACACCTTTTATGGGATAGAACAGCGTTAATCAACGGCGTTTGGTGAACTCTGCGCGCTCCGCCGCATCCTTATCATGAGTATCGCTGACCGGAAGCGCCTGCGTTCACTGCCTCCGGAATCTGATCGCTGTATCTGAACAGACCGGTTCATCTCATTTTCTTCATGAGGAAATAATCAACCTGTTAGCCGCCAGTGTTTCCCGATAATTTCATTTTTCTGTCATTTTTATTCTTTAGGCTCGTGGCTTTCCTTCATGGATATAAAAATATGAAAATAAAAACTATTTCTCTGGTTATTGGTTGTGCGCTCTCTTTATCAACGTTAGCGGCACAGCCGAAGGCTGAACGTTACATCGTCAGTTTCCCCGACGGGACGCGCGTGAGCTACAAGGGTGCGTTCGCCAGCGCATTTCCTCAGGGGCTGCCGGTGGGGATCGGCTCTGGTTTGCTGTTTACCGGCAAGCAGGGGGATGCGCTGACCTTCGCGACCGTCACCGATCGCGGGCCTAATGCTGATTCGCCTGATTCCGGAAAGAAAGAGTCAAAAATTTTCGTCACGCCGGATTTTGCACCATTGCTGATGAATATTCGGGTGCAGAACGGCAAAGCGGAGGCCACGAATGCCAGACCCCTGCATGACGATAAGGGCAATGTTAACGGATTGCCGTTGCAGGATGGCGTCATCGGATCAACCAATGAGGTCGCGTTAAGCGATACGCTGAAAGTGCTGCAGGGCGACAACCGTGGTCTGGATACGGAAGGCATTACGCCGGATGGGAAGGGCGGATACTGGCTGTGCGATGAGTATGGCCCATTCCTGATTAACGTTGATGAACGCGGCAAAATCCTGGCGATTCACGGGCCGCAGGCTGCCGAGGGAGAGAGATCGATCGCGGGCGGTCTGCCGAGCATACTCAAATGGCGTCAGCCCAATCGGGGCTTTGAGGGCATCACCCGCATGCCGGATGGGCGCATCATGGTTGCGGTGCAGAGCACCCTGGATATCGACGGTAAAAGTAAAAAGCAGGCGCGTTTTACCCGCCTGGTGAGCTTTGATCCAGCCACCGGAAAAACCGCGATGTATGGTTACCCTATTGACAGCGAGGCTTACAGTAAAAACAGCGACGCTAAAATTGGCGATATCGTGGCGATCGACAATCAGCATATCCTGCTGATAGAACAGGGCAGCGACAAAAACGACGCCATGCGCAACCTTGTTTATAAGGTGGATCTCAGCCCGGCTACCGAGCTTTCACCCTTTGATAAGCCTGGCGAATATCCGGAGTTTGACGACGAGAAAGCCATGGCCCAGCGCGGCATTAAGCTTGCCGCCAAAACGCAGGTGGTCGATCTACGGCAGCTCGGCTGGCAACAGGAGAAGGCCGAAGGACTGGCGCTGATCGACGATAAAACGCTGGCGGTCACTAATGACAATGATTTTGGCGTAAAAACGGTAATGAAAAACCCGGTTGAAGGTAAGAAGCGCAAGGATTACCGATTGACCGAGCAGGGAACGCTGACGATAGATGATAAGCCGGTTGCAACGACTATCGATCTGAAGCCGCTGAAGAAACCAGAGTCGGACAGTGAGTTGTGGATTGTCACGCTGACGGAATCGCTGAAATAAGATTCAAGGGTATGAAACGTCAGCGTCCGCTTCTGGTACAGGGCTGCTGTTGCAGCCCTCGTAATTTAGATTTCAACAGACGCAGATATTTCCAGAGCATCATCGACTTCAATGCCAGGGTAAGGAACGGGGCTTTCGCGTTTTTTATGACCCAACAGTAGCGGGATCACCCTCAAATTTTCTGTTTTTTGTCGATTTTCATCCCCAGTTATCTTTATATCGCATGCCAAAACCGCATCAGGCGGACTGCTCGCCACTGAATGCACGCCACGCGGCGAGGGTATCCAGCGATTCCCGCAGCAGTTTGATTTTCCCCTCTTCTGCTACCAACCTTCCGGCATAGGTCTGCCTGTATACCCGACCGGTGCCTGCCAGTTCGGCTTTTACGCTGTATTCACCAAAGGCCTGTGTTGGGGTATCGATAAAGAACTGGATATTGCGGAAGCGGAAATCTGGAATTTTCACCAGCAGTCCGGCGATGAAGCGTTCGATTTCAGCTGGCCCCTGCACTCTGTGCGGCAGGCCAAGCGTTTGCAGATAGGGGAGTTCCAGCACGCCGTCTGCGGCAAAAAGCGCCGCGGCGGCTTTAGGATCCTGGATACTGTCCAGGTAGTTCTGAAGTAATTGAACGGCAGTTTTCATGAGAAGAGTGCTCCTGTTTTCAATGCCGGACGGCTGTCGGCGGCGTAAAGCCACAATAATGAAACTCAGGAGCAATCAAAATAACAAAGAATGAAATTTATCATTTCATAAATGAAATGATAACAGGATTACTGAGGCCAGCGCCATTCAGGTTCACTGAGATGTCTGGCGAAGAAATCCGACAGTACCTTGACCTTCAACGGGCGGCTGCGCGAAGTAGGCGTAACAAAATAGAGCCCGCCTTGTGTCATTGACCACTCATCCAGCAGATGTATCAGGCGGCCATCTTTCAGATACTCCGCGGCCATAAATTCCGGCAGTTCTGCAATCCCCAGGCCCGCCAGCAGGGGCGGCAGCAGTGCGTCAGAGTTGGTGACGCGCAGCGGTCCGCTCGGGACAATATCTTCCTGCGCGCCGGAATCATGCGTAAAGCGCCATACCTGGCTTTTGGCTCGATAGGCATAACTGAAGCACTGACGAGAGGTGAGTTCACGCGGATGCTGCGGTACACCCTGCTCAGCGAGATACGCCGGTGAGGCCACCAGATATTGCGTCACGGTACACAGCCTGCGTGCTACCAGCGACGAGTCCGGTAATGCGGCAATACGTAACGCGGCATCGAAGCCTTCGGCAATCAGATCGACCGAGGCATCGGACAGATGCAGGTCGACACTCAGCTCCGGGAACTGGCGGATAAGTTCTGGCATCAGGGGAGCTACCCAGCGCAAGCCAAACGACATGGGCACCGCCAAACGTACCTGTCCCCGCGGCTGAACCGACAGTTCATGGGCTTCGCTTTCCACTTCTTCTGCCTGGCGATACATCTCTGACGCCTTTGCCGCCATGCTTTGGCCGAACTCCGTTAACGCCAGCTGGCGCGACGTCCGGTTAAACAGCCGGCCGCCCAGCCGCTCTTCCAGGCGAGCAACTGCGCGTGACACGGTGGGTACGGACACCCCCATTACTCTGGCTGCCGCCGCAAAAGACCCTTCCTCTGCCACTTTCGCAAACATCGCGAGTCCTTCGAAATCGGGAAATTTGTTCATTTCAAATCTGCAATGATGAGTTTCAAATCATTCTATTTTGAAAGGCGTCGTGCGTCGATATGCTTATTCCATCGCGACAACAACCGCTGTCGTCAATGAGCTGATTCACCGATAACAGGACTATAAGACATGAAATCTCAACGTATCGCTTCAACACTGTTGGCCTCTTCTCTGCTGCTGGGCGCAGCCAGTCTCTCTGCTCCGGCTTTTAGCGCGGACCCCACGCCGCTGGTCACTATTTCAGGCGTTGACCACGCGGGTATCAATGTGCCTGACCTGGCTGAAGCCATGGCGTTTTTCCAGACCACTTTTGGCGCCAGGATTGAATCGGACATCACCCCCGGCGCTATCCCGGATGCATGGAAAGCCGCGTTTAACTGGCATCAGTCCAGTGACCTCAAGCGTTTTGTCATGATGCGTCTGCCTGATGGCACTGGGGTCGAGCTGTTCCAGTACAGCGGTGCGCAAATCGGCCATACACGTCCTCATCAGGATGATGATGCGGCAACGCATATCGCCCTGAAAACGCATGATGTACCCGTTAGTTTTAAGGCGATTCAAAAAGCCGGACTGAAAACCCTGAATGAACCGGTGACCAACGCCGACGGCACTCAGTGGTTTTATTTTCTGACGCCATGGGGCTCGCAGATTGAGCTGGTTGGCAAAGCGAAAACAGCAAGCTGACAGAGGTCACAGACATGAAAAAGGTATTTATCCAGTCCCTGCTGCTGGCGGCACTGCTGGTCGGGTCAGATAACGTATTAGCGGAGAACACAACCATGAATATCACGACGGCACAGATCGCACCCGCAGGTTTACAGAAGCTGATCGATCGCCACTTTGCTATCTGGAATAACACCGATGTTGTTGAGCGAGAGAAAGCATTTACTGCGGTTTACTCGTCAGACTTTTTCGTTGCCGATTATGCCGGACTGAACGCAGGGGTGGAGCGCGTGAATGCCGCCATCAGTAAAGTTCAGTCACAGCATCCGGGCTTTATCTTCACCCCGGCAGCTGTCGAGTGGAATCACGGCATTGCCCGTGTGACCTGGGGCTATGGTCCAAAAGAGAATCCGTATCTGGTTCGGGGAGAAGATGTCTTTACGGTCAGCGCGGGTAAGTTATCGAGCGCCCGGGTCTTTCTTAATAAATAACGCTGCTCTTTAGTAATTTTTTGATTATCCAGTCACGTGGAAAGTGTTTCCTGGATTCATGCATTTTTTCGCACTCATCAATGACGTTACAGTGCTAACCGAACTCAGTAGTCTGGCCTTCACTGTAACCTACTGACTTCAAGAGCTAATTCATACTTTGATTAAGGAGTTCCACCATGAGTAAAAAACTGTCAGGCAAAATCGCGTTAGTCACGGGCGGCAGCTCAGGTATCGGTCTGGCCTCAGCGCAGGAGCTGGCGGAGCAGGGGGCGAAAGTCTACATCACCGGCCGCCGCCAGGAAGAGCTTGATGCGGCAGTAGCCCTAATCGGGCCATCAGCCACAGGGATCCGTGCGGATGCATCACTGCTGGGCGATCTCGATAGGGTGTTTTCCACCATTGCAGGCGAATCAGGGAAACTTGATGTGCTGTTCGCGAATGCTGGTGGCGGTGACATGATGCCGCTCGGCGCCATCACTGAAGAGCATTTTGACCGTATTTTTGGCACCAACGTGCGTGGCGTGCTGTTCACCGTACAGAAGGCGCTTCCGCTGTTGACCAACGGCGCCTCCGTCATTCTAACCGGTTCGACCGCTGCGGCGAAAGGGACGGCCAGCTTCAGCGTTTACAGCGCCAGCAAGGCCGCCGTGCGAAATCTGGCGCGATCCTGGGCGCTTGATCTGAAGGAACGTGGCATCCGCGTCAATGTCGTTAGCCCGGGCCCTGTCCGTACGCCAGGTCTGGGAGGTCTTGTACCGGAAGAGCATCGCCAGGGGTTATTTGATGCGCTCGCTGCTGGCGTACCTTTAGGTCGCCTGGGTGAACCGGAAGAGATCGGTAAAACCGTGGCATTCCTGGCGTCTGATGATGCGAGCTTTATTAATGCTGCGGAAATATATGTAGACGGCGGCTTAGCGCAGATTTAATTCACTACCAGACAGACCTCATCAATTATTAATAACAATGACGGCATGATTATTCATTTTGCCGGTAGTTAGCCTTGCGCCATGCATATCAGAGCGATGAATAAACGTCGTGGTAAAAGACGATGTTTATTCACTCGGGTATGACGTCAGGCCAGCAATAACCTGCACATCATCAATGGAGTAAAAGAAATGAGCTTTATTACCACGCCTGATTCAACCCGTCTTTTTTATAAAGACTGGGGTGACAAAAATGCACAGCCGGTTGTTTTCTCGCACGGCTGGCCGCTAAGTTCAGATGCCTGGGATGGACAGATGCTTTTCCTGCTGCAGCAAGGATATCGAGTGATAGCGCTTGACCGTCGCGGCCATGGTCGCTCCGACCAGCCGTCTTACGGCAATGATATGGACACCTACGCCGACGATCTCGCCGTGCTGCTGAATGAGCTGGATGTAAAAAATGCGGTACTGGTTGGACACTCGACCGGGGGTGGTGAAGTCGCGCATTACATCGGGCGACATGGCGAAGCTCGCGTCGCAAAAGTGGTGCTGGTTGGCGCGGTTCCGCCCATCATGATTTCATCGGCTGAGTGGCCTGACGGCGCCGATATGGCCGTGTTCGACAACATTCGCAAAGGTGTCTTTGATAACCGGTCAGACTTTTATCTCAACCTCGCTATCCCTTTCTACGGGATGAATCGCGAGGGAGTAGCGATCAACGAAGGCCTGCGCCTGAGCTTCTGGAATCAGGGCATGTCAGGCTCGATTGTCGGTCAGTACGCCTGTATCCAGGCGTTCTCAGAAGTGGATTACACCGAAGATCTGCGAAAAATCACCGTGCCGGCGCTGGTCATTCATGGCGATGATGATCAGATCGTCCCCATCAGCCATGCTGGCCTGCTCTCTGCTGACATTATTCCTCATGCCGAGCTGAAAATTTATCCAGGTGCGTCTCACGGTCTGGCGGCAACGCATCAGGATCGACTTAATCAGGATTTGCTGGAATTTATTAAGTTGTAGTTCATCTATATTAGCCACCTCATTTAACCATGAGGTGGCCACGCTATTTAATTGTTCTTACCCTCACGCCGCATTTTCCTTTTTTGTAATAAAGGCACGCATGCGTATGAAGTTATATCAATTAATTCCTTCCCTTTGGTGCTGCAGCCTCCGAGATCCCGCTCAGCCACCATGACCCTGTGTATGCCGCAGAACAGTTTTCGAATACGGTCTCCGTTACCGATCCAGCCAGTAATAAGCTGCTCGGCGTCATCCGACTGGACCTTGTCATTGCCAAAAACGACGGCAGCCAGCGGGGGAGCGTCGTCCAGGTGCAGGCACATCAGGCAGGAACCTCATACAAAATCACAGCTGCACGTTTCAATAATGGTGCCTACAACTCTGCTGAGTTGAACAAATAAGCCAGGGTTTTAATGCATGACTCAGGGCCGCGAAAGCGGCCTCGGCTGGCTAAGATTTTACGGGTTATAACCTTCATTCGCTTATTCAAAAAACGTGGCACTTAGCTGCTCATGCGTAGGGCTTAGAGGGCCGCGATGAGCGAGCAATGGACGTTTGTTCAAAAGCAGAATCTTTGTCGCAGATGATAAAAAGAGTCAGGCCAGGCAGAGTGTTTGCACTACTCATAAGAGACAAACGATATGCGCTTTAAATTTACTATTGTGAATTTAATTTCACTATAGTAAATTTAACCAGGCTCATCTTGTACGTTAAAGCACCAGGTAAAATCACCTTAAGGTTGAAAAATGTTAGCAATCAGAATATCGCGACCCTCTGAAGCGTCAGAAATTATACAAATCTGGAAGAATTCCGTAGATGCTACGCACAATTTTCTGACAGCTCATGACCGACAAGAAATCGAAAAAGAAGTGGTCCGCTTTTTTTCAGAAACCCCTGTATGGGTTGCAACAAATCGGGATGATCAACCCCTGGGATTTATGTTTTTGCATGATGGTCATCTGGAGGCACTTTTTGTCGATGCTTCTGCTCGCGGACTAGGCGTTGGCAAAGGGTTGATTTCACATGCGCTGGCGCTGCATCCGCAGCTAAGCGTCGATGTAAATGAACAAAACCAGCAGGCTGTAGGGGTTTATCAGCATATGGGTTTTCAGGTATCAGGGCGTTCCGAGCGGGACAATCAGGGGAGGCCATACCCCCTGTTGCATCTAAGAGCAGCTAATAAGATGTAACCCTTGCGACAGAGAAAATTTCATTATTCTTTTTGGCTAAAAGCGACGATGTAGGAACAGCTCTGCTCACTGTCAGGGTTAGTCATTTGGTACTCGCTTGCAAAGGTAAGGGCGAGACAGTCACCGGCTCGTAAATGATGAGTCTGTTTATTGACCAGAAAATCAAGACTGCCACTCAGCACCCAAAGTGTTTGCCCGGAAAGATGTTCATTCGCCGAAGCGGGTATCGTCAGCTCACCCATGGCAGGAATTTCAACTCTTATCAGTTCCGGGCAGGCCCCTGCCGGGGAAAGAGACCAGCGAGTAATACCTGACTGCTGATCCGTCCAGTGCTGTTGCTGATGAGCAAAGAGAACCAGTGAGTTCTGTTGTAGTTCAAGCTCTGCGAAAAGCTTTGATAAGGTAATATTCATCGCGTTAGCTAAACGACTAAGTATGGTAGCACTGGGGCTAGAAGTACCTCGTTCAACCTTGCTAATCATAGCCTGACTGACGCCCGAACGTTGAGCAAGCTCAGTTACAGTCAAGTTGCGAGCCTTTCGGTGTTTAAGCAATAAACGTGCAATGTCGCTATCTATTATCTGATTTTTTGATGTTTTATCCATCTTTACCCTCACTTTTGCCAGCCTGATTATGCCATTACCTAAATTAGGCTGGAATAATTGATTGTATAAGTTTGATAAAAACCGGCATCGAATAGCAGGCCTCTGCCTTTAAGCACACACGTCATCATGTGAGCATCAATTTGCAACGATTATGGCCGCTTCTGGCTCACCCTCACGCAATAAGCCTTACTGCGTGTTGATGCGATCTAAATTATTGAAATACCCTGGTCTGATAATCTCAGGATGACTCCACGGCCAGGTATATATCGGCTCAGCAAGGCCCATTTAATCAGTGCCGCCTCAGGCGTAATCGGTATAACCCTCTCTTCCCTGGCTAAACCAGGTGTGGCGATCGTCAGGCGTGAGCGGCCGCCCTTGAGCGACACGATAGGGAAAGTCCGGATTGCTTATAAAAGGTCGGCCAAAACTGACCGCATCGCCGGTTCCCTCCAGCAGCGCCTGCTCAGCACGGGCTACGCTGAAGTCTGAGTTCAGGATTAAGGGACCGCGAAAAGAGCCTCTCAGCGCCTGCGCCAGCGGAGGCTGTTCACCCACGCCAAACGTGCCATCAATGGGTGGCTCTCTTAACTCCAGGTGAGCAATCCCTATATCTGACAACGTCTCCAGCGCCAGGCGGAAAAGCGGCACAGGATCGGAGTCACGTATGCCCTGGGTTTCACCATTAGGAGAAAGGCGCACGCCGACCCGATTTGCGCCAATCTCATCTGACACCGCCTGGGTAATTTCCGCCAGCAGACGAATGCGATTGTGCCTTGAGCCGCCATAGTTATCGGTTCTGTGGTTGTCGCTGTCGCGTAGAAACTGATCGATAAGATAACCGTTAGAGGCATGAAGCTGTATGCCGTCAAAACCGGCATTGATGGCATTTCTGGCGGCTTGCCGATACTGCTCGATAATCTCGGGGATCTCGCTGAGGTCGAGCGGACGCGCCTGTTCATAAGCTGTTTTTCCCGCGTAGGTATGAGCATGGCCCGGCGCGGTGGTTGCTGATGCCGATACAGGCTGCGCGCCGCCCATGCTGGAATGAACCACGCGGCCCATATGCCACAGCTGCGCAATTATCCTGCCGCCTGCCGCATGCACCGCCGAGGTAACGCGCTGCCAGCCCGCTATCTGCTCTGCACTCCATATGCCGGTAGCATAGGGCCAGCCCAGGCCCTGTCTGGAAATGCCGATAGCTTCGCTAATGATTAAGCCTGCAGACGCTCGCTGAGCGTAGTACTCCGCCATTATCGCCGTTGGCACATTATCCTGCGTGCCGCGGGCGCGCGTCATAGGCGCCATAATAAAACGATTAGGCATGGCGATAGCGCCCAGCTGAAGGGGTTCAAAAAGTTTACGCATTATTTTTTTCTCCAGGTCAAAAGCCGGACGTCTCAAACGAGGCGTTGTCCGCCATCGATGTGCAGCACCTCGCCATTCATAAACGGGTTCTGCATAAGAAACAGCACGGCGGCGCCCGCCGCATCAGCGGAAACAATCTGCTTTAAGGGAAGCTGCGCGCTTAAGGATGCAACGTAGCCATCGCGCGCGTCGCCCAGCGTACGTCCCAGCAGGGCCGTATTGGTGGTGCCGGGCGACAGCGTATTAAAACGGCGCGGCGCTAACTCCAGCGCAAGGCCTCGGGCAAAACCTTCCATCGCTGAGGAGGCGGCAGCCAGAACAGCCGTTCCGATGGCGTTGGGGCGATCGGCCAGAATGCCTGAGATAAAGGTAACGGATGCGGTTTCGCTCAGCCGCTCGCCAAGCGCGCGAAGAATATCGACTGAAGCCCAGATACGCTCATCGAACGCGCGGCGCAGATAGCCGGGGTTCGCATCCATAATTTTCCCTGCCACAAAGGACCCTGCCAGCAGAACCAGGTGATCCACGACGCCGATGTCAGACAAGGCAACGTTAACGGCTTCGGTATCGGTAACATCCGCACTGCGCCAGTCGAACCCGTGCTGCAGAGCGACACTGGCTGTGCGAGCCGCATCCGACCCGATAATAGTGACGCGGGCGCCGGCTTCCTTCGCCTGGCGCGCAGCCGACAGGCCGATGCCCGAACTGCCGCCAAAAATCACGATATGGCTGCCAGCGATGCCCTGCGCCTGGTCTGTAACTGGAAGATCTTGGGTGATGCTCATGTTTTTCTCCGGGAATTCAGTTGTGGGTTATTAACTCTTCCCGGACATACTAGGCGATTTGATTTGCTGATTTAATGGCGTTAATACTCACCTTGTAAGTGCCATTATGGAACAAATCAGGTTATAGATTCAGGCTCGCACCCAGGCAAAGATTCAGATTGGTTCTTTCACAGCCATCAGTTCCTGTTCCCAGCCGGTTGGCGACGTAAACACCTCGCTTAACATATCAATAAATGCCCGTACGTTAAGGCTGTTGCGGCGGCTCTCAGGCCATAGCGCCGTGATCCAGGCCCGATTGAAGGCGTATGCCGGCAGCACAGGCACCAGAACGCCATTTCTGACATGATGGGCGCTCATATAGGTGGGTAAAAATCCAATGCCGCCGCCTGCCGCGATCACGCCAGAGACGATTTCGCTCGCGTCCGCCATCATCCAGGCGTTGACCGGGTACTCCTCAATTTCATCATCGATACTGAATGCCCAGCGAAATACCTGCCCGGTACTTTGGAAGCGGAAATTAACGCAGTCGTGATCCTTTAATTCGTCAGGATGCGAGGGCATACCTTTGCGGTTGAGATAGGAGGGCGAAGCAAAAGCGCAGACGCGATGATGACCTAGCCGACGAGCAATCAGACGCGAATCTGGAATACTCCCTACCCGGAGGGCGATATCGATGCCTTCCGCCGCCATATCGCTGACCTGATCGCTGCTACGAATATCGACAAAAATATCAGGGTAGCGTTCATGAAAGGCGGGTAGCGCTGGCGCCAGTATATGCACGGCAATGGGCCAGGGCGCCGTGACTCGCAGCAGGCCAGAGGGACGGCTTCGGGTAGAGATGACAGCCTGCTGAATATTTTCAGCTTCCTGTAGCAGCTGGAGCGCCTTTTCATACAGTACCCGGCCTTCCTGCGTCAGATGTAAAGAGCGCGTTGTGCGGGTAAAAAGCGTCAGGCTCATCTGCTTCTCAAGCCGCGCAATGCTTTTACTGACGGCTGAGGGAGAAATACCCAGCGCTTTAGAGGCGGCAGAGAAACTGCCGAGCGATGCCGCACGCGTAAATGCAATCAGGCCCGTCAGGCGTTCAATCGTAATCTGTTCCATAAGGGCATCTGTTCAGCAAAGATTCAGGTTTGTGAATCATATAAAACGGAACCTGTATTGAACAGTCACGCTGTTGCTGGTAGCAACGTGCGGTTGAAACAAAACGCCTGCTACCGATAAGCGGCTGCGGACGTTTGCAGCGATGCAACTTTTCTGAAAAAAGCGCAGTAAAGCTCTCTACTTATAACAAAAACGAAATAAGAAAATCGATCATTGTTTACATTCTGGCGGTTAACACTGCGTGCTTTCCTTGTCTGGCAAGGGCTAAGGCTATTTTGCCCACTATTGCGCAGCGCTGCGAGAAGAGAGGCTTTTGCCACAGAGTTATAACTTACCGCTATAACATATGCCTTTCCATTATCGGCCAGGCCCGTTTAGAGGTGTTATTTTAAAACTCTGTAAAACAACATAAGTGACAAAGCTATGGCGTCACATATTATTGATTTTCTTTTAATTGGCAACAATTTTGGTACACCAGAAATGCGCGACGTCTGGTCGGAGCAAAACCGACTGCGGCAGCAGGTGCAGGTTGAAGTTGCGCTGGCGCAGGCGGAAGGCGAACTCGACGTCATTCCGGCGCAGGCGGCAAAAACCATTATGGAACGCGCCGACCCCTCGAAGCTCAATATTGACGAAATCGCGCAGCAGGGCGCGCAGATGAAACACTCCCTGATGCCGACGCTGATTGCGCTGCAAAAACAGTGCGGCGAGGCGGGCGAGTTTATCCACTACGGCGCCACCACCCAGGATATTGTCGACACCGCAACCGTGCTGCAGCTGCGCGACGCCTTCGCCATTATCCAGCGCGACGCGACCCAGCTGGCGAACGAGCTCGCCGTCGTCGCCAGGCGCTATCAGCATACGCCGATGGTGGGCCGCACCCATGGCATGCAGGCGCTGCCGACCACCTTCGGTTTCAAAGTGGCCGTCTGGCTGGATGAGTTCCTGCGCCATCTGACCCGCCTGAACGAGATCAAACCGCGCACGCTCACTGGCAATATCAACGGCGCCATCTCCACCTACGCCTCCTTCGGCCCGTCAGGCCCGGAAGTAGAAAAGCGCACGCTCGATATCCTCGGGCTGGCGACGCCGAATATCGGCTGGCAGTCGGCGCGCGACCGCTTCTCGGAGTTCGCCTCCGTGGCGGTGCTGATCAGCGGCACGCTGGGCAAAATCGGCAACGAGCTTTACAACCTGATGCGCACCGAGATCAACGAGATTGAGGAGCCGTTCTCCGCCGGCAAGATCGGCTCGACCACCATGCCGCACAAGCGCAATCCCGCCGCGCTGGAAGGGCTGGCCAGCCTGACCGCGCCGGTGCTGAAAAGCGCCGCGCTGATTTATGAATCGATGCATGTCGAGCACGAGCGCGACGCCATGAGCTGGCGCGCCGAGTGGATCGCGCTGCCGGAAATTTGCATTTACCTCTCGGCGCAGCTGCAAAACGCCATCGCCATTCTGCGCGGCATGACGGTGAATGAAGCGCGCATGCGCCGCAATCTCGATATGCAGGGCGGTTTGCTGCTGTCGGAAAAAGTGATGTTCGAACTGGGCAAAAAGATGGGCAAGCAGACTGCGCACCACGTGGTGTACGAGTGCGCCATGCAGGCCTACGAACAGCAGCGCGACTTTAAAGAGACGCTGCGCGCCCATCCGCAGATGGACAACAGCATCAGCGACGACGAACTGAACCGCTGGCTCGATCCGGTGAACTATCTCGGTTCGGCGCCGCGCAAGGTGGATGAGGTGATCGCCGCCGCGCAGGCGTCGGGTCTGCTGGAGACGCGAGCATGAGCGGCAGCTTCCGCCAGCTGACCGAGGCCGATACCGCGGCCTATTACGCGCTGGTGCATGCCGCCTACGCGTCCGCGCGCGATCTGGGCATTAAATTCGACGCCGCCACGGCCGATGCGGCGCAGATGCAGCGCCATATCGCCGCTCACGGCGTCTACGGCATGTTCCGCGACAGCGAGCTGGTGGCGTCGGTCACGCTGCGCTATCCCTGGGGGCCGCTGCCTGGCCCGTTCGGGCTGCCGCATATCGGCTGGTTCGCCACCGCGCCGCACTGTCGCGGTCAGCGGCTGGGCGTGAAGATGCTCGACTGGCTGGAGCAGGCGGTGCTGCGCGATCAGCTGCGGGCGCCGGCCTATTCCCTCGGCACCGCCGAGAGCCATCCGTGGCTGATTCAGCTTTACGAGGCGATGGGGTTTGAGAAGGTCAGCAAAAAAGACCTCGGCAAAGGCCACATCACCGTTTACATGCAAAAAAACCTTCATTCACAGCACGTCCGCTAAGCGCGGCTGCAGATAAGAAACCAGGGAGATCACCATGAAAAAAGGGTTAATCGCACTGTCCGTCGTAATGGCGGCCTCACTGCTTAGCGCCTGCGACAACAGCGACAAATCGGCTCAGGGCGGCTCGGACGCATCCACTATCCGCGTCGGCGCGACCGGTCTGAGCTTTCCCGGCGCGTTCAAAAAAGATGGCAAGCTGACAGGATTCGACGTTGAAGTCACCGAAGCGATCGCCAAAGATCTGAACTACAAAATCGAGTGGGTCACCTCAGACTTCAGCGGCCTGATGGGCCAGCTGGAGGGCGGCAAGCTTGATACGGTGGCCAACGTGGTGGCGATCACCCCGGCGCGCCAGGCGAAATATAACTTCTCCACCCCTTACAGCTATTACGGCAGCCAGATCGTTACCAATAAAAACAATGCCGATATCAACACGCTGGACGACCTGCGCGGCAAAACCATCGCCGGCGTGCTCGGCTCCAACCACCTGGTCAACCTGAAAAAAGCCTTCGGCGATAACGGCGTCACCATCCGCACCTACGAAAGCCGCGACGGCGCGATGAACGACGCCATCAACAACCGCGTTCAGGGCTACGTCAACTCCGGGCCGATTCTGCTGGCGGAGATCAACCAGAAAGGGCTGCCGCTGAAGTTTGTCGGCCAGCCGCTGGTGATCGAGTCGGTCGGCTTCCCGTTCCATAAAGATGAGAAGGGCGACAAGCTGCGCGCCGCGTTCGACAAAGAGGTCGATGCGATGCGCAAAGATGGCCGCCTGAAAGCGATCTCGGAAAAATACTTCGGCGAAGATATCACCGCGCAGCCGTCTCACTAAACCTGGCGTTTACTTGTCAACGTTTGCCACCGCCGGGTGGCAAACGTCGTTAAGGGCTTTTTATGAATTTCGATTTTAATTACCTGCTGAAAATCTCGCCGCAAATCCTTAGTTATCTGCCGGTCACCCTGATGCTGGCGGTGGTGTCGATGGCGTGCGCCATGGTGATCGGCCTGGGGCTGTCGCTGCTGCGCAACAGCAAATCTACGCTGGTGAGCAAGCTGGTCGAACTCTATATCTCGCTGTTTCGCGGAATGCCGTCGCTGGTGCAGCTGTTTATTATCTACTTCGGCCTGCCGCAGCTCTTTCCGGCGCTGACCGGCATGTCCGCCACCACCGCCGCGATTATCGGCTTTAGCCTGAAGACCTCAGCCTATATGGCGGAAATCTACCGCGCGGGTCTGGCGTCGGTGGATCCCACGCAGATGGAAGCGGGGCTCTCTATCGGCATGCGTCGGGCGCAGATCTATCGCCGCATCATTCTGCCGCAGGCGCTGCTCAACGCGCTGCCCGCCACCGGCAACACCTTTATCTCGCTGATCAAAGATACCTCGGTCGCCTTTGCGCTGGGCGTCTCGGAGATGTTCGCCGAAGGCAAGATGATCGCGGCGGAGTCGCTGCGCTACTTTGAAACCTTCCTCGTAGTAGGTCTGATTTACTGGCTGGTGATTATCGGTTACGCCCGCCTGCAGGCGCTGCTGGAGAAAAAACTCAGTCACTCACTGCAACGCTAAGGCTCTTATGATCACGGTAAAACAGCTCAATAAACGTTTCGGCGACAAGGTGGTGCTGGACGATATCAGCCTGACCATCGGCGAAGGCGAAGTGGTGGCGATTATCGGGCCCTCCGGCTCCGGCAAGTCGACCCTGCTGCGCTGCCTCAACCTGCTGGAAAAGCCGGAGTCCGGCGTGATCCAGATTGGCGAAGTGGCGCTCGACACCGCCAGCTACAGCGCGAAAGAAGAGCATGCGCTGCGCGGGCAGACCGCGATGGTGTTCCAGAACTACAGTCTGTTCCGCAATAAAACCGCGCTGGAGAACATCACCGAAGGGCTGATCATGGTGAAGAAGATGCCGAAAGCGCAGGCCAGCGAGACCGGCATGCAGCTGCTGGAGCTGGTCGGCATGGCGCCGCAGGCGCATCAGTATCCCATCACCCTTTCCGGCGGCCAGCAGCAGCGCGTCAGCATTGCGCGCGCGCTGGCGGTTAAGCCGCGCGCCATCCTGTTCGATGAGCCGACCTCCGCGCTCGATCCCGAGCGCGTGCACGAGGTGCTGCAGGTGATGAAGAGCCTGGCGCAGCAGAAAACCACCATGGTCATCGTCACCCACGAGATGCAGTTCGCCAAAGAGGTGGCCGATCGCGTCATCTTTATGGCGGATGGCCATATCGTCGAACAGGGCCCGGCGGAGCAGGTAATCAGCTTCTCCGATAACCCGGTGACGCGCCGCTTTTTGCGCCAGATGACTAACATCGACACCAATGATGATTTCAATATTTAAGCGTGCCGCCGCATACTTTGCCGCAGGCCGTCGCACTGGAAGGAAATAATATGAAAGAGATCCGCGAGCAGGATCGGGCGCTTGCCAGCCAGATCCAGGCGTTTCGCCACGATATGCACCGTTTTCCCGAACTGTCGAATCAGGAGTTCGAAACCACTAAAAAAATCCGCGCGGCGCTGACCGCGGCGGGCATCCGCATCCTCGATCTGCCGCTGAAAACTGGCCTGGTGGCCGAGGTCGGCGAGGCGGCGGGGCCGCTGGTGGTGGTGCGTTCCGATATTGACGCGCTGCCGATTGAAGAGGAATCCGGCGTCGAGTTTAGTTCTGAAAACGCCGGGGTAATGCACGCCTGCGGCCACGATTTCCACACCTCGGCCGCGCTGGGCGCCGCCATTCTGCTGCAGCAGCAGGCGGCGTCGCTGAAAGGGCGCGTGCGCATCCTGTTCCAGGCGGCTGAAGAGACCGGCCTGGGCGCGCCCGACCTGATCGCCACCGGCGCGCTGGACAAGGCGGCGGTGATTTTCGGCATCCATAACGATCCGACGCTGCCGGTGGGCGTGGTGGGCGGCAAAGAGGGCGCGCTGACGGCGGGGGTCGATCGCTTTGAAATTAAGGTGGCGGCCAAAGGCGCGCACGCGGCGAAACCCCATGAGGGCAACGATCCCATTATTATCGTGGGGCAAATTATCAGCGCGGTGCAGACGCTAATCAGCCGCAACGTGCCGTCAGATCAGAACGCCGTGGTCTCAATCACGCAGATCCACAGCGGCAGCACCTGGAACGTGATCCCCGATACCGCCTACCTGGAAGGCACGGTGCGCACCTTTAGCAGCGAGGCGCGCGCGCTGATTGAACAGCGCTTCCGGGCGCTGCTGGACGGTCTCGCCGCCGCGTTTGGCGCGCAAATCGAGTTCCTGTGGCACGCCGGCCCGCCTTCGGTGGTGAATACCGCGGAGTGGGTCGATTTTGCGCTGGAGCAGGCGAGCGACGTCGGCTTTGAGGCGCGCCGCATCGACGCCAGCCCGATTGGCGAGGACTTCGCCTTCTATCAGCAGAAGATCCCCGGCACTTTTATGATGGTCGGCTCCGGCGGGCCCTGGGCGCTGCACCATCCGAAGTTCCGCGTTGACGATAAAGCGCTTTTTCCGACCGCGCAGTATCTGGCGCAGCTGGCGGTTAACGCCTTGAATAAACTCGCCTGATTTCTCGCCCCCAGAGGCGAACGCCTGTGCGTTCGCCTTCTCGCTCCGCGTTGCCTGCTTAAGTTTTAATCCCCTGCGCCGATAAGAGTGAAGACAGCGCTGCTGTTTTATTCGCCTGCACCTGAAACTGGGGAAACCAATAATGAAAGCGGATCGCGTTCCGAAAAAAAGATTAAGTACCCGCGCCATGATGCTGCTGACCGGCGCGCTGACCATCGCCACCGGCTTCGCCATTACTATCGGCGTGCTGAGCTGGCAGTCGGGCCAGGCGCAGCGCACGCTGGCGGAAAAGTATCTGCAACAGATTGCGCGCAGCAAGGCGCTGGAAGTAGAGCAAAGCCTTAACCACGCGCGCGATGTGGCGCAGAGCCTGGGACAAAGTATCATTGCGCTGCCGGATGCCGGCGTGCACGATCGCCACGTCGTTGACAAGCTGGCTGAATATGCGCTGCGCAGCAACCCTGACTACCTCTCTATTTCCGTCATCCTGGAAAAAGATGTTTTCGACGGACGCGACGCCGAGTTCGCCGCGCAGAGCGGCCAGGCGCCGGAAGGGCGTTACGCCTGGTTTGTCGATGTCGATCAAGCGGGCAATTATAAAATGCATCCCCTGACCTCCTATCTGACGCCCGGCCAGGGAGATTACTATCTGGTGGCGCAGCGCACGCGCAAGGACTTTCCGACCGAACCCTACAGCTACGCCTATAACGGCGTGCCGACGCTATTGACCTCGATCACCACGCCGATTATCGATCGCGGCAAACTCTGGGGCGTAGTCACCTCCGATATTTCGCTGGCGAAGCTGCAGCAACGGGTAAATGAGATCAAACCCTGGCAGGGCGCGGGCTACGCCATGCTGCTCTCCAGCGGCGGTAAGATCGTCTCTTCGCCCGATAAAGCGCAAAATAACCAGCAGTGGAAGGGCGACAAAGGCCACCTGACCACCGCGGTGACAGAGCAAGAGGACGCGCTGCTCGGCGAGACGACGCTGATGACCTGGCAGCCGATCGCCATCGGCAACAGCAGCAACGTCTGGTATCTGGGCGTTGCCGCGCCGCTGGATTTAGTGATGAGCGCCGCGCGTCAGCAGCTGCACAATGCCCTGTGGATGATGCTGGCGAGTATTGTGCTGGTGAGCCTGCTGCTGGGGGTGGTCTTCAGCCGCATCGTGCTGCGTCCGCTGGGCGGCGAGCCCGCCGATGCGGCCGCCTTTGCGCTGGCGGTAGCGGATGGGCAGCTCAATACGCGCATTCCGCTCAAGGCGGGCGACCAGAGCAGCCTGTTCTATGCGCTGCATACTATGCAGGCGCGGCTGATCGCGATGGTGGGCCATATTAAAGAGACCAGCGCCTCGGTGCGCGACGGCGCGGAGGAGATCGCCAAAGGCAATATCAATCTGGCGTCGCGCACCGAGCAGCAGGCCGCCGCGCTGGAGGAGACCGCCGCCAGCATGGAACAACTGACGGCCACGGTGAAACACAACGCCGCCAATGCGCATCAGGCGACGTCGCTGACGGAAAACGCCTCGCAGACCGCGCGCAAAGGCGAGGCGCTGGTGGGCGAGGTGGTGCAGACCATGGCGCAAATCAACGACAGCGCGCGCAAGATCGGCGATATCACCGCCATCATCAACAGCATTGCGTTTCAGACCAATATCCTTGCGCTTAACGCGGCGGTGGAAGCGGCGCGCGCCGGCGAGCAGGGCCGCGGTTTCGCCGTGGTGGCGTCGGAAGTGCGCAACCTGGCGCAGCGCAGCGCCGCGGCGGTAAAAGATATCGCCTCGCTGATCGAAGAGTCGACGCAGCGCGTTGACAGCGGCGTCAGCCTGGTGCGCGATGCGGGCGATACCATGCAGGAGATCACCCAGGCGGTCACCTCGGTGCAGGCGATTATCGACGAGATCGCCACCGCTTCCGACGAGCAGAGCCGCGGCATCAGCCAGGTCTCCGTGGCGGTCAACGAGATGGACAGCGTGACGCAGCAGAATGCCGCGCTGGTGCAGGAGATTTCCGCCGCCGCCAGCGCGATGGAGGATCATTCCTCGCTGCTGGCGCAGTCGGTCGAACAGTTCCGGCTGGAGGGGCAGCCTGCTTAAGTCCACAGGAAGAAGCAGCCTGAGGGCTGCTTTTTTATCTCATTGTCTCAACTGGCTCAGACCCTGGCTAATCGCGGCAGCGAGAGGCTGGTGTTCAACCGCTACGACACGCCAGAAGGTCGGGCGCGGTGTAGAAATCCTCTTCAGGCCATCGCGCGCTCATTCCACGTGTCGCGGTAAATAACATTCCCGTCGACATACTTCCATGTAATAGCCTCATAACGCATCTCCAGCGTTTCCAGATGTGTGCTGCTCATGCCGTTAGGTGCCAGGTAGGGCGAAACGGTAGTGATTTTTACATTTTCCAGAATAATATTAAAATATTCGACTTCTATACCCGCTTCCAGAATACGATACATTTTAATCGTCGCTTTCTTCATTACGCGGCCTTCACATACGGCGCGATAAAGAATAGGTGTAATATTATCAAATTCTTTGACGATAGTGATCGGCCGATGAATCCGCGTTCCCGTTAATTTACCCCAGCTGGGATCAACCGGAATAGTCACGCCGTGAGAGAAAGACTTTAACTCGATAGAGCCTAAACGCTGTGGCATTGTACAACCACCAATAACGGGTGATCCGTTTTCATCTTCAAGCCAGAGGTGTGCGGGAGTAGACATGTTTTTCCTTAAAAATTTACGATAATCATTTCCATGAATGTCACCATTTAAACAAAAAAATGACACTGAAGAAAAACAGAGGGATAGTCCAGAGTGGTGCATTGGGAAATAGCCAAATTTGCATGAGTGCAAATGCTATAGTTAACAATGATGGGCCGTATAAAGATAGTAACGATCTGAAAGTTCTGTAGAGAACTCTATAAATAAAGTGCCGAAGCATTAGCGAATCATCCCTGAAATGATATCGGCAACGTCAGAATCTGAGATCCATTGTTCTAGAGTGCCATTAACACGTTCGAAAAGTGGTTCTATCAAAAAATACATCATCTCTAAATCCTGACTATATAAAGCAGAGTAATAGACTGGATTGGTAAATTTAAGGCGGTTTGCGCTATTCGCCGCTTTCTGGATGATACCATAGATTCCGATGCCGCTAATAATACTGGACGCGCGGCCTCCCACTAATGCGCTCAACTCAACATTCATATTCATGCCTGCGGCGGCGGCAGATGCCGTTGCTAGTGCAAAACCAGTAACTGTTAGAGAACTTGAAGCAATATGAATATTAACATCCATTAATAAGGTTTTTATATGTTGTAATTGATCGTTAGTCTTATGTCTAAAAATTTCCTGGAAATAAATTCTCAGCATCTCACTAATAATATCTTCGTGCTGTAAAAGGCGAAATACGCCCAGAGTAAATCGATAATCCTCTTTTTTCTGGTTTTCACAGACATCGTAATATTCCTCAGTAAAACAGGACGTATAATAAAGAGCGCGTCTTGCACCTGCTCCAGTCGTATCTATCTGATCTAAAACGGCATGGCGAACGCCTGTTATTGCATGATCGAGTTTTAAGGCAAGAATATTATTAGATTGCAAATAACTGATAATGTTATCCTTGTAATACATAGCCCTCTCCTTTTGGCTGTGGAACGCCTCGGTTAACCTTCCCTTAGCTCTGAGCTTCACGTCAAAACAAGGAAGGGTAACCCTATGGCCATGCTAAATATAAGGTTTTTCTGGTTAATATGTAAACAGTGAAATCGCTCCTTCTGGCGGTCGACGTTATTTTTTGACGTAAGGGCGGAAAAGAGGCCGATCTTCAGGTCTCCGTAAGCAAAAAAAAGCAGCCTTACGGCTGCTTTTATATTGCCGGCACTTAGCCTTGCCAGCGCGACTGCCGAATGATGCTGCAAAAATTAAGCGGCGCGAAGCCAGGCTGCTTGTCCGCGATCACATCCGCCTTGACGTTGCCGAAGGTGGTCTGCGGTTTGTGTTGGATGCCGTCATAGAAGGCCTGAATAATCTCCTCTTTAAAAGCGGCGCTGCGCGGATGCTGGCTTACCACCGCCTCGCGCGCCTCGTCGCTAAACTCGTCGTAGCGAATCCCCAGCACGTCCATTTCAACGCCTGCGTTCACCAGCGCGATCTCCGCCGCCATAAATTCAGGAATGCCGGGCGTGGTGTGCAGGGCGATCGCCGTCCAGACCTTGTCGATATCGCTTTGCGCAATGCCGTAACCGGCCAGGAAGGCTTTCGCCGCGTCTGCGCCGTCTACCTCGAAACGTTTGTCGCAGCTGCAGTGCTCGTGTGTCAGACCGATATCGTGAAACATGCAGCCGACATAGAGCAGTTCGCGATCGACCTTCAGCCCGCGCTGCTGGCCCGCCAGTGCCCCCCAGTAGTAAACGCGGCTGGAGTGGTGAAACAGCAAATCGGATTCGCTGTCGCGGATAAAGGCGGTCGCGTCGCGGGCAAGCTGTGTGTCAGGAATGGCAATGCCGTTTATATGAAAGCTCATCAGGATTCTCCGTTGGGTTAGCTGCCAGTGAGCATAAAACGGATGATCGTTGTCTCAAATTGTCTTATAACGATGATTCAGGACATAACAGCAGTTCAGGACACCCCATAATCATGTCTCATTCCGTTACCCTGTTCGCGCTGCCCGGCGTGCAGCTGCTTGACGTTTCCGGCCCGCTCGACGTATTCGCCGAGGCGAATCGCGCGCTGCGTCGCCAGTTTTACAGCCTGCGCGTAATGGCGGCGGATGCCAGCGCCATTACCGCCTCTTCCGGCGTGCGGCTTAGCGCCGATTTCCTGCTGCACGAGGCGGCGCGCCATGCGATCGATACGCTGCTGGTGGCGGGCGCGCCGGATGCGCAACAGCGCTATTTAAGCAAGGCGCAGTGCGAGCAGCTGAGCGCGATCTGCACGCGCAGCCAGCGCTACGGCTCCGTTTGCAGCGGCGCGCTGCTGCTGGCGCAAACCGGGCTGCTGCGACAGCGACGCGTGACGACGCACTGGGCCTGCGCCGATTTGCTGGCGCAGCGCTGCCCCGAGGCGCTGGTCGAGCCGGACGCGCTCTGTATCGCCGACGGGCCGCTGCGCACCTCGGCGGGCGTAACCGCCGGGCTGGATCTGGCGCTGCGGCTGGTGGAGGAGGATTTGGGTCGCGCGGTGGCGGAAGAGGTAGCGGCGAATCTGGTGATGTTTTTCCGGCGGCCAGTCAATCAGGGCCACTTCGCCCGGCGCGACAGCGTATCGCTCAGCGGCCGCGCCGCGCTGCAGGAGCTGCAGCGCTGGGCGCTGGCCCATTTGCCAGAGATTGGCGGCGTGCAGGATCTGGCGGCGCATATCGATCTCAGCGTGCGTCATCTCGGACGCCTGTTTCGTCAGGAGCTGGACAGGCAGCCGGGAAGCTGGCTGGAGGACGCCCGAATTGAAAAGGCGCGCGAACTGCTGGAAGCGGGGCGGCTGCCGCTCAAGGCGATTCCGGAAGCGTGCGGCTATCGCAGCGGCGACGTGATGCGCCGCGCTTTCGCGAAACGCACCGGCATGACGCCGGCGGTGTATCGACGCCTGTTTTTGCAGACGTCAGCAGCGTCGCGCCGTGAATAGCCTGTGCCAGTTAAACGAAAAACGCCCCGAAGGGGGCCTTGTCAGAGCGTGAATACAGCAAAAAGTGATCCATTAGCCGCTCAGGTCTCCAGCTCCACCTTAATCCAGCCCGGCTGACGTTTATCGAACGCCTCATAAGCCTTAATCACATCCTCAATCGGCTCGACTCTGGTCAGCACTTTGGCAGGATCGATAACGCCGCTGCGCGTCAGCTCCAGCAAATAAGGGATGTGGGTATGGTGGTTGCAGTTGCCCATTTTGAGGGTCAGGTTCTTGTTCATCGCTTTGCCGACAGGGAAGATCTCCGCTGCGGGAGGATAAACGCCAATGATGCTGATGCGGCCTGCTTTTTTCACCCCCGCGATCGCCCATTCCAGCGCCTGGGTCGGCGCATCGCCCGGCACCCAGTTACCATGCTGCGGATGAGTTTCAGGCGCCACCTGAGCCACCTCTTCGCTGAATTTCTCCGCTTTCTCTTCGGCCTCCTCGCTGGCCGGGCCGTGATGAGCGTGCTGACTGTCAACGCCTACCGCGTCGATGGCGCAGTCGGCGCCGGTGCCGCCGGTCAGCATTTTGATCGCCTCCACCGGATCTTCGCGTTCAAAGTTAACCGGGAACGCGCCCTGCTGTCGCGCCATCGCCAGTCGATCCTCGTGACAGTCCACCGCAATCACCCGCGCCGCGCCCATCAGCAGGGCGCTGGCGATGGCGAACTGCCCGACCGGCCCGCAGCCGAACACCACCACGATATCGCCGCGGGTGATATCGGCCAGCTCGGCGCCGAACCAGGCGGTGGGAAAGATATCGCTGATCAGGATGGCCTGATCGTCGGTCACGCCGTCAGGAATTTTTACCAGCGTATTGGCGGCGTAAGGAATGCGGGCTTTCTCCGCCTGCAAACCATTTACCGGGCCGGTAGCTTTGGGGCCGCCGAAAAAGCAGGTGCCCGCCTCAGGGCCGTTGGGATTCGCATTGTCGCACTGTGCGGTATGTCCGGCGCGACAGGGCGGACAAACGCCGCAGGAGACGGTGGAGCAGACCACCACGCGATCGCCCGGACTAAAGTTGCGCACCTCGTCGCCAACCTGTTCAACGATGCCGACCGCCTCATGGCCGAGAATGGTGCCGGGCTGCATATCGCTAAAGGTGCCGCGAATAAAATGCAGATCCGTGCCGCAGATCGCCGAAGCGGTAATACGAATGACGGCATCGCCCGGTTGTTCGATTTGCGGATCGGGAACGTTATCCAGCTGGATATTTCCCACGCCGTGCCAGACTAGTGCCTTCATTATTCACCTCTGTCGCATAGATGTCGTTTGCTGGAAAAAAGCCAGACTAAAAAGTATAGAAAGCGTCAGAAATCCTGCGCGACAGATAAATAAGCGCGACGGTTAGCAATGTTTAACACTTTTTGGGATCTCTCGCATAAATAAATTCAATTTGCTGAAATAATTCGCTTTTTACCGTCGAGCCTCAGATTAAATCCGGCTGTTTTCACCAGACTGTGGTTAATAAACGAAGCCGTTCAATGGCAGGCAATTTAATAGTCGCTAAGCTGAAGACATAACTTTACATAACAAACATAAAGCACGCTGGCAGATGCCAATTGCAATGTCGAGAACGAGGCGTTAAATGTCAGAGAAAACCTGTACCATTATTTATAATGGCGAACCCCTGGTGGGCGCCGTTAATCAGCCCTTGATCGACTTTCTCACCGAGCAGGGAAAAAAATTGCCTCACGTCTGTTACCACCCGGCATTACAGCCGCTGGAGAGCTGCGATGTCTGCTGGGTGGAAGCCAACGGGGAAAAGGTGCGCGGCTGTACGCTGCGCACCTTCCAGGGGCTGGAAATCAACAGCGAAGGGGAGTGGCCGCGCGCCGCGCAGCAGGAAGGGATGGATCGCATCCTGAATCGCCACGAGCTTTACTGCACGGTCTGCGAGCACAATACCGGCGACTGTACGCTGCATAACACCGTCGCGGATATGCATATCCCTATTCAGTATTATCCCTACCAGCGCAAGCCCACCAGCAAGGATCATTCGAACCCCTTTTACACCTACGATCCCGACCAGTGCATTCTCTGCGGACGCTGCGTCGAGGCGTGCCAGAACGTCGAGGTGAATGAGACGCTGAGCATCGATTACACCCAGGAGCATCCGCGCGTACTGTGGGACGGCGGCACGCAGATCGCCGGATCGAGCTGCGTCAGCTGCGGCCACTGCGTAACGGTCTGTCCCTGCAACGCGCTGCTGGAGAAGACCATGCAGCCCGACGCGGGGCCGTTCACCGCGATGGATGAAGGACTGAAACGTCCGATGATCGACTTCGTTAAATCGCTGGAGAACAGCATCGGCATGGAGCCGATCACCGGCATCTCGCTGATCGACGACGCGCTGCGTCAGGCGGAAATCAAGCGCACCAAATCGGTCTGCACCTACTGCGGCGTGGGTTGCAGCTTTGAAATCTGGACGCGCGATCGCCATATCCTGAAGGTGCAGCCGGTCGCGGATGCGCCCGCCAACGGCATTTCCACCTGCGTAAAAGGCAAATTCGGCTGGGACTTCGTTAACAGCCCACAGCGCCTGACCACGCCGCTGATCCGCGAAAACGGCCGCTTCCGTCCAGCCAGCTGGGACGAAGCGCTGGATCGCGTGGCGCAGGGGCTGCGCGACGTGGCGCGTCAGTATGGCGGCGACGCTATCGGCTTTATCGGCTCCAGTAAGGCCAGCAACGAAGAGGCCTACCTGACCCAGAAAATCGCCCGCCTGATTTTCGGCACCAATAACGTCGATAACTCGTCGCGCTACTGCCAGAACCCGGCGACCGAAGGACTCTTCCGCACCGTGGGTTACGGCGGCGACGCGGGCACTATTCGCGACCTGCAAAAAACCGATCTGATAATCACCGTCGGCAGCAACCTGGCGGAGAACCATCCGGTTATCGCCTCGCACATCAAGCAGAGCCACAAGCATCGCGGGCAGAAGCTGCTGGTGGTGGATCCGCGCAAACATGAGATGGCCGAGCGCGCCGACCAGTTCCTGCGCATCAAGCCGGGCACCGATATGGTGTGGGCCTCGGCGATGGCGAAATATATGTTCGATCACGGCTATGCCGACGAGGCATTCCTGGCGCAGCGCGTCAATCAGGTCGAGGAGTATCGCGCCTCGCTGGCGCCTTTTACCCTGGCGTTCGCCAGCGAAGTCACCGGCCTGAGCGTGGAAGAGCTTACCACCGCGGCGGAGATGATCGGCCAGGCGGGCAGCGTTTGCCTGCTGTGGGCGATGGGCATTACCCAGCACAGCCACGGCGCGGACACCAGCACGGCGCTGTCGAATCTGCTGCTGGTGACCGGCAACTACGGGCGACCAGGCACCGGCGGCTATCCGATGCGCGGCCACAACAACGTGCAGGGCGCGAGTGATTTCGGCTGCCTCAGCAACGTCTATCCCGGTTATGAAAAAGTCTCTGATCCCTTGATACGCGAAAAATGGGCGCGCGCCTGGGGCGTCAACCCGGAGGCGCTTTCCGACCAGCCCGGCGCGGACAATTTTATGATGGTGCAGCACGCGCACGAAGGGAAACTGCGCGCCATGTATATCACCGGCGAAGAGACCGCTTTCTCCGACGCGGATTCCACCAACGTGCATGAAGCCTTCAGCCGCCTCGATTTTATGGTGGTGCAGGATATTTTTATGAGCCGCACCGCCGAGTTCGCCGACGTGGTGCTGCCCGGCTCGCCGAGCGTGGAAAAAGAGGGCACCTTCGTCAACACCGAGCGCCGCATCCAGCACTTCTCGCCGGCGATGGCGCCGCTGGGCGACAGCCGGCCCGACTGGCGCATCTTTACCGATCTGGCCGCGCGTCTCGGCCATCACTGGAACTACCCTAATCCTGGGGCGATTATGGCGGAAGCGGCCAGCATCGCGGAGATCTTCGCCGGCGTCAGCTATGAGCGGCTGGCAGGCTGGCAGTCGCAGATCTGGCCGGTCACGCCGGACGGCGAGAGCACGCCGCTGCTCTATACCGATAAATTCAAGTTCCCGGACGGCAAGGCGCGACTCTATCCGCTGAGCTGGCAGCCGCCGATGGAAGAGGCGGACGCGGAATACGATCTGATGCTGGATAACGGCCGCATGCTGGAGCATTTTCAGTCCACTAACCAGACCGGCCAGGGCGGCCGCATGATGTCGCTCTCGCCTAACTGGTTTGTGGAGATCTCGCCGCAGCTGGCGCAGGCGCGCGGTCTGCAAGAGGGCGAGTGGGTCGCGCTCACATCGCGCCGCGGCACCTTAGAAGTGCCGGTGGTGGTGACCGATCGCGTGGCGGGCAACGTACTCTTTATCCCGATCCATCATGGCAAGCCGGGCGTCAACGGCCTGACGGGCGAGCATCACGACCCTGACGTCAATACCCCGGCCTATAAAGAGCTTGCCGTCAGCATGACGAAACTGACGCGGACGCCGCAGCCGAACCCCATCCCCCGCCATAATTTCCGCCACGGCCAGCGCACGCCGCTGGATCATCTGCCCATTGAGCAGAAATGGCAGCAGGAAGGCTACGTTGAGCCGCCTGAACACGTTGAACACCCGGAGAAATTCTAATGGCTGAACGCCTTTCCTATACCGTGCCGCCGACGCGCACCGAGAAAACCGCGCAGGAAGCGATGGATGAACTGGTGGAAAACCTGCATGAGCACGGTTTTCTGCGGCTGGCGAACGACGCCATCAAAGCCAATAACGATATCGGCAAAATTCTGGTTGCCGGCCTGAACCGACCAGGCACGCAGAGCGCGCTGCAGAATATATCGCTGATCCTGATGACGCTGAGCACCATTCCGCCGGAGCGGCTCAACCATATTTTGCTGGCATTGCGCGACGCGGCGATGGCGATGAAGCCCGCCAGCGACGCCACGCAGCAGGAGGCCAACGCCGCGCCGGGGATCCGCGGCGTGCTGCATCTGCTGAACGACGAAAAGCTATGGCAGGGATTGCGGCCACTGTTCGCCGCGCTGGAGGCGTTTTCCGCAGGCATGCAGCGCGAGGAGGAGAAGCCGATCACCCGCTATAGCGGAAAGCCGAGCAATGAGTGACGCGGAATGGGTGCTGCTGCTGTCGCGAGGACAGTTCGCGCTCACCATGGGGATGCACATTACGCTGGCCGCGCTGACGCTTGGTCTGGCGCCTTTTTTGCTCTGGTTCGAAGCGCGCTGGCTGTGGGGAAAGCAGCCGGGCGCGCGCGAGGCGCTGCACTTCTGGCTAAAGGTCTTTGCGCTGACGGTGGCGATCGGCGCGGTGTCTGGCGTAGTCATGGAGGTGCAGTTCGGCACGCACTGGGCCGGGCTATCGCAAAAGGTGGGCGGCGTTATTGGTCCGCTGCTGTTCTACGAAGTGCTGGTGGCCTTTTTTCTCGAATCGGGGCTGACCGGCGTCATGCTGTTCGGCATGGGCAAAATCAAGCCGGGCCTGCACTTTATCGTCACCTGTTTTGTCACGCTCGGCGCGCTGCTGAGCGCCTTCTGGATCCTGGCCGCCAACTCCTGGCTACAGACGCCGACCGGCTTTACGCGCGACGAGAGCGGGCGCTTCCTGCCGGAGAGCTGGGCGATGGTGCTCTCGGCGCCCAGCTTTCCCTTTCGCTTTAGCCATATGCTGCTGGCCTCGCTGATCGCCGTGGCCTTTATGATCGCGGGCGTAGCGGCGCGCCGTCTGCTGCTTAACGTTCAGGAGCAGGCGGCGCGACGCATGCTGACGGCCGCGCTCACCTTTACGCTGGTGGCGGTGCCGCTTCAGGTAGTGGTCGGCGATCTGCATGGAGAGAATACGCTGGCGCATCAGCCCGCCAAGCTGGCGGCGATAGAAGGCAGCTGGCATCCGCCTGCGGCGAATCAGGGCGAGCCGCTGCGGCTGTTCGCCTGGCCCGATCGGCAGGCGCAGCGTAACCGGCTGGAGGTGGCGATCCCCGATGTCGCCTCGCTCTATTTGCGCCATAACCTCACCGGCCATATTAAAAGCCTGAGCGAGTTCGATGCGCAAAGCCTGCCGCCGGTCGCGCCGGTTTTTTTCGCCTTTCGCCTGATGGTGGGGCTGGGCGTGGTGATGCTGATCGCCAGCCTGGTGGCGAACGTGCAGCACTGGCGCGGACGGCTGATTACCTCGCGCCGCCTGCTGCGCATGCTGGTATGGCTCTCGCCGACGGGCTTTATCGCCATGCTGTCAGGCTGGCTGGTGACGGAAATCGGCCGCCAGCCCTGGACGGTCTACGGCATGCTGCGCACTGCTGACAGCATTTCCGCGCTGTCGCTCTCAACCACCGTGGCGATACTCGCCGCCATAGTGGTGATTTACGGCCTGAGTTTTGCGTTAGGGCTGCGCTATCTGCTGCGGCTGGTCTCCTCGCCGCTGCAGCGCAAAGGTGACGTTGTCACTCAAGAGATCAGGACAGCGCCATGACGCTCGCCGACTTCGCGGCGCTGGCGCTGCTGCTCTCGATGCTGATCTATGTGCTGCTTGACGGCACCGATCTCGGCGTCGGCATGCTTTTTCCCTGCTTCCGCGAGGAGTCGCAGCGCAGGCGGATGGTGAACAGCATTCTGCCTGTCTGGGATGCCAACGAAACCTGGCTGGTGCTGCTGGCGGGCGGCATGTTCGCGCTGTTCCCGGCGGTATACAGCTTTTTGTTCAATGCGCTCTGCGGCCCGGTCTTCGCCATGGTGCTGGCGCTGTTTCTGCGCGGGCTGGCGCTGGAGTATCGCGCGCAGGCGCAGGAAGCCTTTCGCCACTGGCTGGATCGACTGATGTGCGCCAGCTCGGCGCTGGCAGCCTTTCTTCAGGGCTGGTGCGCAGGCGTGGTCTTTAGCGCGGAGCCGCAGCGCGGCCTGGAGATCGGCTTCTCTCTGACGCCGCTGCTGTGCGGGCTGGGGCTGATGGTGATCTATCTGCTGCTTGGCTGCTGCTGGATCCGCTGGCGCATCGGCGAGGATGTCGAAGATCGCGCCAGCGCGCTGGCCTGGCTGTGCTGGGTGCTGTCGCTGGTGCTGTTTTTGTCGGTGCTGCTGCTTAACCGCGATATCTGGATGACCGCCTGGCAGCGCTGGCCGGGCAAAATCGCCGCCGCGCTGATTTTACTTTGCTGGCTGGCCCAGCTGCTGGCGCTGTGGCGCGGACGGGCGACCTGGCAACTGGCGCTGACGCTTGGGCTGATTACGGCAGTGTTTGCCGGCGTTGCCTGCGGTTTTTACCCCTGGCTAATCCCCTGGCAGCAGGATCTGCACCGCAGCGCGGCGCCGGCGGCGACGCAACGCTTTGTGCTGATCGGCGCCGCCATCGTGATGCCGCTGACGCTGCTCTATCACAGCTGGGCATTCTGGGTATTCCGCGGCAAAGTGCGCTAGGCCTTGCCGCTCTCGGTTTGCTGCTGACGCGCCAGGGTGCGCGCCAGAAGAGAAGAGTAGAGCGGCTTGCCGCCGAGGAACTGCGCCAGCAGCGTCGCGCCCAGCCCGGTGACGATCATCGGCAGGATCAGCTGATAGTTATCGGTCATCTCCAGCACCAGCACGATGCCGGTCAGCGGCGCGCGCACCGAAGCGGCCAGCAGCGCGCCCATGCCGGCGATGGCGAAGGTGGCGGGCTGCAAATGGTAGAGCGGGAAAAGATCCGCCATCAGCACGCCGAAGGCGGTGCCCAGCACGGTGCCCAGCGCCAGCATCGGCGCGAAAATGCCGCCTGGCGCGCCAGAGCTGAAGCAGAGCAGCGTGGTGAACAACCGCACCGCAAAGATCACCAGCAGCACGCCGAAGGTATAGTGGCCGCTGGTCGCCTGCGGGATCAGCTCGAACCCACCGCCTACCCCCGGCGCGAACCACAGCGCCAGCAGACCGCAGCCGCCGCCGAGCGCGCCGCCGGTGGCGACCGCGCGCCAGATCCGCCCGGCATAGAGGCGGGCGAAGGCGTCCTGACAGAGAAAAATCAACCGGTTAAGCAGCACGCCCACCATACCGAACAGCATACCCAGCACCAGATAGAGCCACAGCGTCTCTACCGGCGCATCCGCCAGTTTGCCGACGGAGATCACCGGATGCGCGCCGTTGATCAGGCGAAAGACAATGCTCGCCATAATGACGCCGGTAAAGACCGCCTTGATAGAGATAAGGTTGTAGCGAAACTGCGGCCGCATCTCTTCGATAATGAACAGTATGCCCGCCAGCGGCGCGTTAAAGGCGGCCGCCAGCCCGGCCGCCGCGCCGGTCGCCAGCAGCGAGTGGCGCGCTTCGTCGCTGCGGATACGCAGCAGATCGAGCACCATACGGCCGATATTGCCGCCAAGCTGTACCGTCGGCCCTTCGCGACCGAGCACCATGCCCGCGCCCAGCGTGCCCATACCGCCGAAAAACTTCACCGGAATAACGCGCCACCAGCGTACGGGACGCAGCTCTTCCAGCGCGCCTTCGATTTCAGGGATGCCGGAGCCTGCGGCTTCCGGCGCAAAGCGGCGCACAAGAAAATAGCCCGCCATCGCCAGCAGCGCGGAGAGCATAAACGCCAGCGCGTAGAGCTTCCAGCCGCTGAGCAGCGTCGGATCGGCCAGCGATAGACGCCAGTGCTGTACCCAGCGGACCGCGCTGGCGAACGCGCTGCCGACCAGCCCGACGATGACGCCGACCAGCGCGGCGGAGATAAGCACCGCGACAGGGGTTTTATCGCGGTTAAGCAATGCCCGGAACATGCGATTGCGCGCCGGGATCGACTGAGGAACGTTAACTGAGGAGTGCGTTTCGTTATTCACTGTCATTCACAACTGCGGAAAAGGAGAGCTGAAGTGTACTGCAATCGCCATTTTCCGTCCTGCATTGAGATCATTTGATCCCTAACGCGGCTACTCCGCGTCGACCCTCTCCTCAATCATCTCTTCGCCCTGATGATGGATATTGCCGACCTTCTTCGTCACCGGATGCCAGCGAAACGCCGTCTCTGGCAGCGCCGCCTGCTCGGCGATTTTTTGCGCCCGTTCAGGCGAGGTTTCCGCGCTGAGCCACTCCTCGACCGCGTCGGCGCGCAGCACCAGCGGACGACGATCGTGAATATCCACCATGCCTTTGTTGCTGGCCGCGGTCACGATAACAAATCCCTCATGCCCGTGCTCTTGATCAAAGGGCGCCTTGCCGATGGCGGCGAAAAACAGCGGCTCGCGCTGCTGCTGGTAGATAAAAAGGGCTGCTTGCGGCTACCCTCTTTTTTCCATTCGAACCAGCCGTCGGCGGGCACCACGGCGCGGCCATGATGCCACAGCGGCTTGAACATCCGTCCGGTGGGCGCGGTTTCGCTGCGCGCGTTAATCAGCGGCTGCTTATGCCACCACTCGGGGCCATAGCCCCAGAATACCGGATCGAGATGCAGATGCTCGTCGCGCATATTGAGCAACAGCACGCGGGTGCCCGGCGCGACGTTGTAGCGCCCAATCGGCTCGGGATCGTAAATCAGCTCGTCGTCTTCGATGCCGAGCGCGTCAAAATAGTCGTTCCGGCTGCGATACTGCGCAAAGCGTCCACACATAAACGTTACCTCCGCTGTAAGCATAGTCTGCCAGGCGGCGTGATGAATTCATTACTAAAGCTTACCGGTCTTTGTCCGTTAATAGTGTCAGATTGTCTTGCGCAGCGCTGACTTAAGAAGGCAGGCGGCGTGAGATGCATGAGGGACGTTAAAAAAGGAAAGGCCAGTGAACATTAAGACTATTGCAGCAGGCACGCTCGCTATCACGCTCCTTGCAGGATGCGCAGGCGGCAAAAAACCCACGGTAGTTAAAGGCTCAGGCGGAAGCAGCCTGGAGGTTCTGACTACTCTGGCGCAGACCGATATGAACGGCAACCATTATGCCGACGCTCACCTGCGCGTTGTTGGACCTGGCTCCACCGGCGTGGTTGCGGGCCTGACTGCGGTAGGCGCGTTGCTGGGCGGCGCCAGCATCAGCTCCGATATGTTTGATAAAAAGGGGTATCGGGGCACGACAGTAGACGCGTTGCCGGAGCCGACCAGCCGCTACTTCGCACCAAAGGCTGAAGCGAAAATCGCGCAATATTTAGATAAGAACGGCGGAAGCTATGCCTGGCAGCACGCGCTTATTATCGGCGCGTCAACCTGGTCTCTGGTCTATACGGATTTATCCTCCGCCAACAGCAATTACGATCTTTCTTACCGCGTAATCTTCTATAAGCGCCCTGAAGGCGGCACGGTGTTTAGCGCCTTTACGGTCGCAAGCTGCGAGCCTGCGGCGAAAACCGCGCCGCTGGCTGAATGGCAGGCGAATAATTATCAGAAAGTGACGCAGGAGACAGAGAAAATGATGGATGCCTGTCTGCTGGAACTTGATAATCAGCTGCCGCGACTGTTGAAAAAGGGCTCCTGACGCGCGGTTTAGGATAAAGACGCTGCGCCGTATCGGCAGCGTTTTCCAAAAGCGCTAAGGGCATAACTGGCAATCGCACACTATTAAGCATTATTTTCGTAATAGTTTACCGATGGCGATAAAGTTCAACTTTGAGTAAAGGCATAGCGCAAAAAACAAACCGACTTTACAGAAATGTTCGAAATAGAGCACCTTAGTGCTGAAGTTGCTCTTAAGCGCAGCGCCTAATCCAGCGCAAAATCTATTTACGCTCCTCTCACGCTATTACCGCAAAAACTGACTATCCTTCTATGAAATAAACGACTTTCAGGAGGGAAGATGAAGTTTTTCTATTTCGTTTCGCTTATCGCCGCTGCCGGTTATCTGCTCGCCTTTCTGCCCAAACTCCGAACCAAACGTGAACCCGTCGCCTACTGGGGATGCTGGATTTACCTGGGCGCAAACGCCATTTACTGGGCGATCTATGCGCTACGTTATTATTTCCATTTTTAACCGCAGAAATAGTCTGCCGCAGGAGAAGAGATGTCTGAAAATAAACGCGACCTGATGCCTTACTTACTTTATTACTGCCAGTCTCGCCTGCTGGTGGAAAATATCGACGGCCATGTGGTCGATATCGGCGGCGCCGAGCTGGTTGGCGGTAAGCTGCGCTGGCAGCTTGACGGCAAAGAGGCGAAAGGCACCACGGAAAATGAGGCTGAAGAGATGCTGAATGATGTCGCCCGGCACCTGAGCTTTTTATTTGTCGACGGTCAGTTCACCAGCCTGCCGGACGTGCGCGGCGAATATGGCGACCGTCTCGATAATGCGCCGTCGCGCGAAATTTCGCTGTCGGAGCTTAACGACAGCGATGAAGGTATTGTGCGTTAACCGCCGCCAGGCTGCCGTTGGCAGCCTGGACGACCGCGTTAGCTGGCGGCGCGCTGTGACGCCATGCCCGGCACCAGAATAACCTTGCGGCAATCATCCTTACGCTTTTCGAAGATCTCATAGCCGTGCGCCGCATCTTCAAGCGGCATATGGTGGGTCACAATCTCTTCCGGCGTCAGCAATCCCTGCTCGATCAGCGACAGCAGGCGCGGCAGATAGGCCTGCACGTGCGTTTGTCCCATCTTGAACGTCAGCCCTTTATCAAAGGCGTCGCCGAACATAAAGCCGTGAATAAAGCCGGCATACACGCCCGGCACGCTCACCACGCCGCCACGCCTGACGGCGGCGATGCACTGGCGCAGCGCTTTGCCGCTGCTGCCTTCCAGCTTGAGGTTGCTTAATACCGTTTCGGTCAGGCTGCCTTTCGCTTCAAAGCCAACCGCGTCGATAACCGCGTCAACGCCCCTGTTATTTTTCGTATGCTCGATAATCCACGCCGCCGGATCGTCGATATCGTCAAAGTTGATCGGCGTGACGCCGTAACGCTGACGGGCGAACGCCAGACGATAATTGTTATGATCGATCATAAAAATCTCTTCCGCGCCGACCAGACGGGCGCAGGCGGCGCTGAGCAGACCTACCGGACCCGCGCCGAAAATCGCTACGCTGGAGCCTTTATCCAGACCGGCGTTCTGCACCGCCTGCCAGGCGGTCGGCAAAATATCGGAGAGGAACAGCACCTTATCGTCCGGCAGCGTCAGCGGCACTTTAAACGGGCCGACGTTGGCTTTCGGCACCCGTACATATTCCGCCTGACCGCCAGGCACGCCGCCGTAGAGGTTGCTAAAGCCGAACAGCGCCGCCGGCGGCGTAATGTTCTTCTTGTTCAGGATAGCGCCGCGCCCGCTGTTGGTGGTTTCGCAGGCGGCATACTGATGCAGATGGCAGTAAAAGCAGTCGCCGCAGGCGATGACGAAGGGCACCACCACGCGATCGCCGACGGCGACGCTGGTCACCGCCCATCCCGCCTCGACCACTTCGCCCATAAATTCATGGCCGAATATCTCGCCATGCTCGGTACCGGGGATCTTGCCGCGATAGAGGTGCAGGTCAGAGCCGCAAATCGCCGTGGCCGTCACGCGCAAGATAATGTCATCCGGCTCCTGCAGAACAGGATCGGGAACGGTCTCAACGCGAACCCGGTGCGGGCCATGATAGGTCAGAGCTCTCATAACAACATCCTTTCCTGATGAGTGTGCCGGTCGTCATGACGCAACACGGAAATTCCACGCCGGGGGTGCGCTTGCCAAACTTTCCAGGGATGGCTGGCGTAGAAGACGGAATTGGTTTAAGCCTGGCCGCAGATAGAGGTAAAGCAAGCGCGGCGGCTGTTGCGCAATCAGGCGAGACGGCAAACGCTTAGTAAAACGCTTAAAAAAAATACTGGATATAACAACAGTATCCTGTATACTTATTCAACAGCCCAAACGGCTGCGTACGTTTGCATGAGGTGACGCTGATGATGTTCTCTACTGAAAATCTTTCTGCTCTCAACGCTTCTGTCCTGATGAGCAGCCGTGAAATCGCCCGACTGACCGGCATTACCCACGGCGAAGTAAAACGTTTGATCAAAAGCCTGGAAACCGCGCAGCGGCTTTCGCAGCCGGTGACGATCAACCTTTACGAGCATGAAGGAGAGATGCGTCAGGAGTTCTGCCTGAACAAGCGCGATTCGCTGCTAGCCGTTGCGCGCCTGTCGCCGGGGTTTACCGCCGATCTGCTCGATAAATGGCAGGAGCGTGAGAAAGTGGCGCATCTGCCCGACTTCACCAATCCCGCCGAAGCCGCGCGCGCCTGGGCGGAGCAGTTCGAGCAGCGTCGCGCCGCCGAAGAACAGCTGGCGCTTTCCGCCCCAAAGGCGGAATTTTTTGACCGCTTCGTCGAGGTGACGGACTCGCTCGGCTTTCGCCAGCTGTGCAAAATGCTGAAGGTGAAAGAGCCGGAGTTTCGCCAGTTCCTGCTGGAGCGCAATATCATGTATCGCGACAAAGGCACGCTGACGCCGCAGCATCACCATATGCAGGCGGGCTACTTCACGCTGCGCTCAGGCGTGGGAGAGAATCAGCACGCGTTTTCGCAGGCGCGCTTTACCGCTAAAGGGGTGAAGTGGGTCGCCAGCCTGTGGGCGGGCCATGTTGCTACGCAGCCCAAAGGCGTCGCCGCCTGACGCTTGCCGCATTGATGTTAAAACCGGTCGCTGACCGGTTTTTTTATGCCTGCAATTCAATGGCGCCTTATAGCCCGTCCACGATGGTGATCATCGCTTCCGCTACCTGGGCGCGCTCGGCGCGGGCGCGCTGATAGGCCTCGGAGTGATAGCAGTCAAGCGCGCTCTGATAGTCGTCGAACTCGATCAACACATGCTTCTGAAAAGCGGCGCCCTCCAGCGAGGTCGCTTCGCCGCCGCGCGCGAGGAAACGTGCCCTGTATGCCTGAAAGGCGGCGGGCGCCAGCGCCATATAGTGCTGATACTGCGTCGGATCGTGAATGGTGACGTGCGCAATCCAGTATGCGGCCATGCTTTACTCCGGTTGGGAAAGGATCTGCTTCGCCAGGCTGGCGGCTTCGGTAAGATGCTCATAAACCGCCTGTTTCGCGCGCGGCGCATCGTTCTGCTCGATCGCCTGACAGATGCGCGACATGCGCTCAAAGCCCGCGACCTCGCGCTCTGGCCAGGCAAGCGTCAGCGCGCGAAGGCGGCTGATGCGGCTGTTCATGCGCTGCACGATCTCCCAGGCGATGGTGTGATGCGCCACGCTGAACAGCGTTTCGTAAAACGCCTGCGACGCCTCGACGCGCTTGATATCGTCGTGCTCGCGCGACGCCTGCGCAATCTGCTGCAGCTGCTGGCGCAGCCGCGCCTTATCGGCCTCGCCGGCGCGCTGCGCGCAGTCATAGGCCGCTTCCTGCTCCAGCAGCAGGCGAATATTGTAAATCTGCTCGGCGATCTCCCACGTCAGCAGAGCGACGATCGGCCCTTTTTTCGGCAGGATCTCAATTAAGCCTTCCGCTTCCAGATAGCGGATCACTTCACGCACCACGCTGCGGCTGACGCCGAGTTGCTCGGTGAGCTGGCGCTCCACCAGCCGATCGCCCGCCTTGAAATAGCCAGCGATAATCGCCTGGCGCACTTTCTTCAGCGCCAGTTCGCGCAGGGTCACTGGTGCGTTTTCAATTCTCAGAGAATGGTTATCAACCATCAAATCCCTCTGTATTCAATTAGATAAATAAACCTGACGCGGGTCCGACTGCGCCGGAAGATAACTTACTATTAACACCGAACGATCGGCGCGCGCAATGCCCTCGCTGCGACAGCAGATGCGCTTTCAGGCGTTAAATTCGGCCCGCCTCACACTTTTGCATTCTGCTAAAAAATAGTGCATCGCGGCGGTTGGCGACGCGCAATACCTTGATGCGCGTGGCTTTTTCGATTTCAAATTTTACATCAGTCAGTAACGAGCGGCGAAATAACGCTGCATTATCCTTCGCGGAAATCCTGTTTCAAATCAGCTCACTAACAGCAATAACGCCCGTCAGCGCGCGTTTAAATGCCATTCCGTATGATGGTATACCATATTTTGACATGGCAATTTCCCCAATGCTATACCACTCACGAAACATTCATTTAGCATTTTGATAACTTTCAGGAGAGGACTATGCATCCCGCCATTCGTAAAACGCTGGTGACCACCGAAACGCTGTACGTCGACGGCGGAAAGGCCGCCGCTAAACCGCTGGTGATGATCGCCGCCGCCGCCGTAATTAAAAACCCCTGGGCCGATCGGGGCTACGTGGAAGATCTCGCCCCGCAGATCCGGGAGTTCGCGCCGGTGCTGGGCGAACTGCTGACCCGGCTGATCCTGAAAGAGGCGGGCAGCGGCGAAAACGTCGAAGCCTTCGGCAAAAGCGCCGTGGTTGGCCTGGACGGCGAGCTGGAACACGCCTCAGCGCTGATCCACACGCTGCACTTCGGCAACCACTACCGCAGCGCGGTGCAGAGCAAAAGCTATCTGGCGTTTAACAACACGCGCGGTCCGGCCAATACGCCGGTGCTGATCCCGATGATGCATAAAAACGACGAAGGCAGCCGCGAACACTACCTGACCATGCAATTCAATATCGGCGACGCGCCGCGCTACGACGAGATCGTCATCGCGCTTGGCGCAGCGCTGGGCGGCCGTCCGCATCACCGTATCGGCAACCGTTACTCCGACCTGAAAGAGTTAGGCCATGATGCGAAAAACCCAGCGGCTCTCTAGCAGCCAGATGCGCGTCAGCTATCTCGAAGCCGGGCAAGGCGCGCCGCTGGTGCTGATCCACGGCGTCGGGATGAACGCCGAAGCCTGGTGCCCGCAGATTGAGGCGCTGAGCGCGCGCTTCCACGTGATCGCGGTCGATATGCCGGGGCACGGCGAGAGCGACGCCTTTAGCCGACCGGTCTCGCTGCCGGACTATGTCGCCTGGCTGGCAGAGTTTCTCGACCAGCGGCCGGAGTCACGCTTCGCCGTGGCAGGGCACTCGATGGGCGCGCTGATCGCCGCCGGACTGGCGATCGACTACCCAGAACGCGTCAGCCACGCCATCGTGATGAGCGGCGTCTACCGCCGCAGCGACGCGGCGCGTCAGGCTGTGTTGCAGCGAGCCAAAGAGCTGGCGGCCGGGGATGCCCAGCTAGATTCGCCGCTGGCGCGCTGGTTCAGCGATAGCGAACGTGAAACCGCGCTGCGCGAGCGCGTCGGCGGCTGGCTGCAGCAGGTCAATCTTCAGGGGTACGCCGACGCCTATCAGGCGTTCGCCAGCGGCGACGAGGTTTACGCCGGTCGCTGGGATGAGATGCGGTGCCCGGTATTGGTGCTGACCGGCGAGCTGGACGCCAATTCGAGTCCGCAGATGGCGCGCGCCATGGCGGAAGCGGCGCCGCAAGGACAGGCGATCGTTATCGCCAACGCGCGACATATGGTGAGCCTGACGGACGCGGAGCGCGTCAGTCAGGAGATGATGACCTTCTTAACCGCGCCCGTCGCGGCGGAAAAACAGATCAACGCACTGGCAGGAGTTTCTCATGCAGACAGATAAACGCAGGCAGCTGCGCGACGCGTTCGGCGCCTTTATGACCGGCGTCACCGTGGTGACCAGCCGCGACAAAGCGGGCCAGCCGATAGGCTTTACCGCCAACTCTTTTACCTCGGTGTCGCTCGATCCGGCGCTGCTGCTGGTGAGCATCGACAAGCGCTCGGCCAACTTCGCCAACTTCACCGAGTGCGCGCACTTCGCGGTGAATATTCTGGCGGAGCAGCAGAAAGAGACGTCGAATATCTTCGCCTCGAAGGTAGAGGATCGCTTCGCGCTGGTGGAATGGCGCGCCAGCGATAACGGCACGCCGCTGCTGGAACACAGCTCCGCCTGGTTCGACTGTGCGCTGCATCAGGTAGTAGACGCGGGCGACCATGCGATCCTGATCGGCAAGGTCGAGAACTTCGACTCTCAGGCGACCGCCGGCCTGGGCTACTACCGCGGCGCCTATTTCACGCCGTACCAGAATGCGCAAACCCTGATTAATCGCCTGAGCGTCGAAGTCAGCGCGCTGATCGAATGCAACGGCCACGCCATCATGGTGCAGAAAGAGGGCGCGGCCAGCCTGCCTTCGCGCCATGTCGCCGACGGCAGCGTCAGCGAGACCCTTACTGCGCTGCTGGCCGAGCTGGGCGTCAACGCCAGCCCCGGCTTCGTCTATTCGGTTTACGAAGATCGCCAGAGCAACAAGCAGCACATCGTTTTTCTCTGCGCGCTGCCGACCGACAGCACGCCAGGGGCGCTCAGCCAGGGCGAATGGCTCGATCTGGAAAAAATTTCTGCGCTTTCCATCAAAGATTCGGCGCTGAAATCGCTGATGAATCGCTTCGTCAGAGAGAATAGCGTCGGCAATTACAGCATCTATTACGGCGATGAAATCAACGGTTCAATAAAACAATTCGCCAGCTGAAACTCGTACCGGGGTACCCTATGAAACTGTCACTCTTTATCCATATGGAACGCATCTCGCCCGATGAGCCGCAGGACAAGCTCTACCAGGAAATGATGGCGCTGTGCGAGATGGCGGATCAGGCCAATATGCACGCCATCTGGACCGGCGAACATCACGGCATGAACTTCACCATCGCGCCTAACCCGTTAATCAACCTGGCGGATCTGGCGAACCGTACCAAAAACGTGCGGCTCGGCACCGGCACGGTGATCGCGCCCTTCAACCATCCGCTGCGGCTGGCGGGCGAGGCGGCGATGACCGATATCATTACCGGCGGTCGCCTGGAGCTGGGCATCGCGCGCGGCGCGTACAGCTACGAATATGAGCGTATGATGCCGGGCCTGACCGCCTGGGATGCCGGTCAGCGCATGCGCGAGCTGGTGCCCGCGGTGAAAAAACTGTGGGAAGGGGACTATGCCCACGACGGCGAGTTCTGGCAGTTCCCGCGCTCTACCTCGTCGCCTAAGCCGAAACAGCAGCCCCATCCGCCCATCTGGATCGCCGCGCGCGATCCCAACAGCCACGAGTTCGCCGTGACCAACGGCTGCAACGTCCAGGTTACGCCGCTGCATCAGGGCGATGAAGAGATCGTGCGTCTGGCGCAGTGCTTCCACGAAACACGCCAGCGTCTCGCGCCGGAGAAGCCGCTGAAGATCATGCTGCTGCAGCATGGCTACGTGGCGGAAGACGAAGCGGACGCGCAGCAGGCGGCGGAAGAGCTTAACCGCTTCTACAACTACTTCGGCGCCTGGTTCAAAAACGAACGTCCGGTCAGTCAGGGGCTAATCCAGCCGCTGAGCGACGCCGACATCGCCGCCAATACCTACTACTCCGCCGCAGCGATGCGCAAGAACCTGGCGATCGGCAGCGCCAACGAGGTGATTACGCGCCTCAAGCACTACGAAGCGCTGGGCTATGACGAATTTGCGCTCTGGATCGACAGCGGCATGACGTTTGAACGTAAAAAAGCGTCTCTGACCCGCTTTATCAACCAGGTGATGCCCGAATTTCACTAACAGGTGCCGAGATGGAATCGTTCAAACTCTTTATCAACGGCCAGTTTGAGTCGGGCGCCGCAACGTTCGACTCGCTGAATCCCGCCACCGGTCAGCCGTGGGCGACTATCGCCGAAGCGCGCGCGGAAGAGGTCAACCGCGCCGTCGCGGCGGCGCATCAGGCTTTTAACGCGCCGGAATGGCGCGATCTGACCGCGTCAATGCGCGGCAAGCTGCTGATGCGGCTGGCGGATCTGGTCGAACAGAACGCCGACGAGCTGGCGCGGCTGGAAACGCTCGACACCGGTAAAATCATCCGTGAAACCCGGGCGCAGATCGCCTATGTCGCCGACTATTACCGCTACTACGCCGGGCTGGCCGACAAGATGGAAGGGCGCGTGCTCAGCATCGACAAGGCCGACACCGAAGCCTGGACGCGGCGCGAGCCGGTAGGCGTCGTGGCGGCGATCGTTCCCTGGAACAGCCAGCTGTTTCTCTCTGCGGTGAAAATCGGCCCGGCGCTGGCGGCGGGCTGTACGCTGGTGGTGAAGGCGGCCGAAAGCGCGCCGACGCCGCTGCTGGCCTTCGCTCGCCTGATTGCCGAGGCGGGTTTCCCGGCGGGCGTCTGCAACGTTATTACCGGCTTCGGCGAGAGCTGCGGCACGGTGCTGACCACCCATCCCGACGTGGCGCATATCGCCTTTACCGGCGGCCCGGAGACTGCGCGCCACATCGTGCGCAACAGCGCGGAGAATCTCAGCAAAACCACGCTGGAGCTGGGCGGCAAGTCGCCGTTTATCGTGTTTGACGACGCCGACCTGGAGAGCGCGGCCAATGCGCAGGTGGCGGCGATCTTTGCCGCGTCGGGGCAGAGCTGCGTCGCCGGTTCGCGCCTGCTGGTGGCGGAAAGCATCAAAGAACGCTTTCTGGCGACGCTGGTGGCGCGCGTCGAACGCATCCTCATCGGCGCGCCGCAGGAAATGGCGACGCAGTTCGGCCCGCTCTGCACCAAGCAGCAGAAAACCCGCATTCAGTCGCTGGTCGCCCGCTCGCTGGAGCAGGGGGCGAGACTGCTGACCGGCCACTACGTTATCGACCGGCCCGGCTTCTACTATCCGCCGACCATTCTCGACTGCTCTGCCGCGCCGCGGGCTGAAACCGTGGTGAACGAACTGTTCGGTCCGGTGCTGTCGGTAGTGAGCTTTCGCGACGAAGCGGAGGCCATTCGCCTCGCCAACGATACCGCCTATGGGCTGGCCGCGGGCGTCTTTACGCAGAACCTGGCGCGCGCCCATCGCGTGACGAAGGCGCTGCGCAGCGGCGTGGTCTGGATCAATACCTACCGCATGGTGTCGCCGCTGGCGCCGTTTGGCGGCTACGGCCTCTCGGGCCACGGCCGCGAAGGCGGCATGGAGGCGGCGCTGGAGTTCACCACCACCAAAACGGTGTGGCTGCGCACCAGCGATGAGCCCATCGGCGATCCCTTTATCATGCGTTAATTGCGTTTCCACACCAGGAAAAAACCTCACGGACGAGGTTACCCGCAGGCGCGCGCCGCACGGATACCGGCTTCGCGTCTGACGTAAAGGATGAATCCAGAAGCCCGATCGTTGTCGGGGCCACGACGGCCTCCGGCCGGGCTTTGCCGCAGTTCAGCTAAACAACCCTACACATCACAAAATAAAAATCCCCAGTGCGGAGGATAAAAATGTCTCAAAACAACGTGATAGAAAATAAATCGGTGGACTACGTGCCGGAAAACGAACGGCACGGCCAGGCGCGCAGCCTGTTCACTCTGTGGTTCTGCACCAATATCGCGCCGCTGGCGGTGGTGACCGGCGCCATCTCGACCCAGACTTACCATCTCAATATCCTCTCGGCGATCTCGGCGATTATCGCTGGTCATCTGTTCGGCGGGCTGTTTCTGGCGCTGACCTCGGCGCAGGGGCCGCGCGTCGGCATTCCGCAAATGGTGCAGAGCCGCGCGCAGTTCGGCCGCTACGGCTCGCTGCTGGTGATCTGCTTTACCACGGCGATCTACCTCGGCTTTTTTATCTCCAACGTGACGCTCTCCGGCAAGGTGATCAATAACGTCATCCCGGCGCTGCCGGTCCACAGCGCCACTATCCTCGGCGCGGTGGCGGCGACGCTGATCGGCATCGTCGGCTATCGCTTTATCCACCATATCAACAAGGTCGGCGCCTGGGTGATGGGCATTGCGCTGGTGGTGGGACTGATCGTAATGCTCGACCGCCCGCTACCGGTGGATTTCTGGCAGCGCGGCAGCTTCAGCCTGAACGGCTGGTTCGCCACGTTCTGCATCTGCGCGGTGTGGCAGATCAGCTTCTCGCCCTATACCTCTGACTATTCCCGCTATCTGCCCGCCAATATCGGGGTGTTCAAACCTTTTATCTGCACCTGGCTCGGCGCCTGCTGCGGCACGATTCTCGCCTTTTTGTTCGGCGTGGTGGCGGTGAATTTAGTCGGCGGCGAAGGGGATGCGATGGCGGCGGTGCGCCAGGCGACCGGCTGGCTCGGGCCGATCCTGATGGTGCTGTTCCTGCTGAATATCATCTGCCATAACTCGATGAATCTTTATGGTTCGGTGCTCTCGCTGATTACCGCCGTGCAGACCTTCCGCCCGGCCTGGCTGCCGGCGGCGCGCGTGCGCGTGATATTTTCGGCGGTGGTGCTGGTGGGCGGCGTGCTGGTGTCGCTGGCGGCATCGGCCAACTTTGTCTCTTTCTTCCTGAACCTGATTTGGGCGCTGATTGGAGTGCTGATCCCCTGGAGCGTCATCAACCTGCTCGACTTTTATGTGGTGAAGCAGCAGCGCTATGACATCCCTTCGATTTTCCGCGCCGACGGCGGTCGCTACGGGCTGGTGAACGCCAACGCGCTGCTGATCTATTTCGGCGGCGTGGTGGTGCAGATCCCGTTCGTTGAGAACGCTTTCTTTACCGGACCCTACGCGCATCTGATCCCAGGCGCCGATATCTCCTGGGTAATTAGCCTGGTGGTGACCAGCGCCGCCTATCTGCTGTTCCATAAAAAAGGCGCGTCGCTGACGGCGCCACAGCAGCAGCGCGCGCAGTAGGTTTAGCGACGCCGAAGGCGTTCCCGCTTGCTGACGGCAAAAGTGTGAGCTAGATCTTAAACCCTGGGTTTTATTCATCACAGGGAGAGGGTTTATGCTCAAAGCACCGTTAGCACTACTGATGGTGGCGGTTTCCGCAGCGGCTGCGGAACCGCCGACGCCGCATGTACGACCGCTGCAGGTGGGCAGTCTCACTATTCAGCAGGGCAAACCGGCCATTATCGTCTCGACCACGGGCGAGGATGCGGAGAGCGCGCTGAAGCTGGCGCGCCAGGCGGCGCAAACGTCGCAGGTGCAGATGGTCGAACTGCGCGTCGATAAGCTCGATTTCGCCACTAACGTCGACAAAGTGGCGCAGCTCGGGCGAGAGATGCGCCGCGAACTCCAGGGCAAGCCGCTGCTGCTGACGCTGCGCACCCAAAACGAAGGCGGCAGCCTGTCGCCGGACGACGCCAGCTATATCGCCCTTTATCAGCAGTGGATCGAGGCAGGCTTCGCCGATCTTATCGATATTGAGATGCGCATCGGCGCGCCGGCGGTGGATCGCCTGGTGGCGCAGGCGCACCGCCGTCACGTCGCGGTGATCCTCTCTTATCACGACTTCCAGGCGACGCCGGATAACGCCGACCTGCTGCAGCGGCTGACGTGGCAGGAGGCGCACGGCGCGGACATTCTGAAGATAGCGGTGATGCCGAAAACGCCGCACGACGTCAGCCGCCTGAGCGACGTGACCTGGCAGATGCGCCAGCGCAGCGACAGGCCGCTGCTGACCATGGCGATGGGTGGGCTGGGCGCGGTGACGCGCATGTCGGGTGAGGTTTTCGGCAGCAATCTGACCTTCGGCACCCTGGACGAGGCGTCCGCGCCGGGTCAGCTTGAGGTGCAGGCGCTGGATCGGGCGATGAGCATGCTGCATAAGGCGAATGCGTCCTAATGTCACAACAGCGCACCGCGCCGCTGCTGGCGTAGACAGCGTCGAGCACCGCTCAGTAAACGGCGGTGCGCGATCTTCCTGCTTTTTTCCGGCGCTCGTCAGCGCGGATAAAAGCGGTCGCAAAATCCTTTGCTGGCGCCCAGCCGCGTCGACAGGCGATAAGCGCTATCCCGCATCGCGCGGGCGACGTCGCGGTCGGTGCGCTCCGGCGTCAGACGTGATGAGGGGCCAGTGATGGCCAGCGCGGCGGCCAGCGTATCGCCCTCGCCGAATACCGGCAGCGAAAACGCGGCGATATGCGGATCCCGCATGCCGGACGTATAGAGCGGCAGCGTAGGTGTCTGGTCAAACAGCGGCTCATGCAGACCCCAGTGGCGCAGCACCTGGCCGATAGCGGAATTGTCCAGCGGCAGTGAGCTGCCCGCCAGTCGCGTTTCGCGCAGCTCTTCCGACGACTCGGCGCGGAACAGGCAGAGCCGTTGCCCCTCCTCAATAACGTACCAGGAGGCGCTTTCGCCGGTGGCGGCCGCCAGCGCGTGCAGCTCTGGCTGAACAATATTCGCCAGATGAAAAGATTGTTCATAGAGCTTGCCGAGGTAGAGCAGACGCGGCCCAAGCGAGTAGCTGCCGTTCTCACGGCGGATCACATAATGCATTCGCTCCAGCGAATTCATCAGGCGATAGACCGTGGTTTTATGCTGGCCAGAAGCCTGCGCCAGCGCGGTCAGCGTCATGGACTCCTCGCCCGGTTTAAAGCAGTCGAGCAGCGCCAGCGCTTTCTCTACGGCTACTACGCCTTCATTTCCCATCCTGTTCCTCCTGATTTTGGTGCCAGGGATTGTAACCTGCAATTTGTGATTTACATCGTGTTTACATCACAAATGAATCGTTAACAGTAGCCTTAGCAGAGGCTGGCTGGCTATAGTTGTTGTATGTAGTAAAACACAGTTTTACAGAGTAAAACAACTGGAGCGACGGCTATGATCAATCATTCATCTTCTCTATTAAAACGCGCCATTACGCGCGTCGAACCCGACCTCGTCAAACGCGCCGCAGAATTTCAGGCGGCCATACTCGCGGATGTGGCGGGAAGACGCGGCACGCTGCACGGGCGAATCAAACCGCTAAACCCAGCCATGAAAGTCGCCGGATCGGCGGTAACCGTAGAAGTGCGTCCCGGCGATAACCTGGCCATTCATGCGGCGCTGGCGATTGCCCAGCCGGGCGATGTCATTGTCGTTGACGGCAAGGGGGATCTTAGCTGCGCCCTGATTGGTGAAATCATGGCTACCCAGGCGCATGCCGCCGGTATCGCCGGAATCATTATCGATGGCGCAGTGCGCGATAGCGATGCGCTGGCGCAGGGCGCTTTTCCGGTTTTCTCCGCCGGGCTAAATCCCTGCGGCCCGACTAAATCCATTGCCGGGCGCGTTAATCACCCGGTATCGGTGGCGGGTGCGGCTATCCAGCCAGGCGACCTGATTATCGGCGACGCAGACGGCGTGGTGGTGCTGCCGCGGGAAGAGGTCGCGGCGCTGCTGGAGCTGGCGCAGAAAAAGCTGGATGGCGAAAATCGCCGGCTTCAGGCCATTCGTCAGGGCGATATTCGCGCGCCCTGGCTGGAAGAGGCGCTGCGCGCGGCGGGCATGCTGAACGACGGGGAGACGCTGTGATGAGCCATAAGCCGACCATTATCGTTACCGGCAGCGATCTGGCGCAGGAGGCGGTCGATCTGCTGCACGCTTATCAGCTGGTCTATGCCGGCCGCCAGCCTGACGAAGCGGATCTGATCGCCCTGTGCCAGCAGCATAATCCGCTCGCCATCATTGTGCGCTACGGCAAGATCAACGCGCGCGTTATGGAGGCCGCGCCCGCGCTGCGGGTGATCGCTAAACATGGCAGCGGAATTGACGTGATCGACCAGGCTGCGGCGGCGCAGCGTGGTATTCGCGTGCTGGCCGCGGTGGGCGCCAACGCCGCCGCCGTCGCGGAGCACACCTGGGCGCTGATCCTCGCCTGCGCCAAGTCGGTCATTACGCTGGACAAGCGCATGCACGAAGGGCACTGGGATAAAGCGCGGCATAAATCGCTGGAGCTGGAGGGACGCACGCTGGGGCTGATTGGACTTGGCGCCATCGGCGGCCGCGTGGCGAAAGCGGGCGCGGCCTTCGGCATGCAGGTCATCGCCTGCGATCCCTGGGCGAAACAGCTGCCCGACGGATGCGAATCGGTCGAGCTGGCGACGCTGCTGCGTCGGGCCGACGTGGTATCGCTCCACTGCCCGCTCACCGAGCAGAATCAGGGTATGATCAATTCAGCGACGCTGGCGCAGTTTAAACCGGGCGCCATACTGATCAACACCGCGCGCGGCGGTCTGATTGAGGAAGAGGCGCTGGCGGAGGCGCTGCAAAACGGCACGCTGCGCTGCGCCGCGCTGGACAGTTTTGCGCAGGAGCCGCTAACCGCGCCGCACCGCTGGCAGCAGCAGGAGAATCTGATCCTCTCTCCCCATATCGGCGGCGTAAGCGACACCTCCTACGTGAAAATGGGCTGCGCGGCGGCGCGCAATGTGCTGAGCGTGCTGCAGGAAGACGCTGCCGAGGCACCATCGCCGGTATAAGCCGCAGGCAATAAAAAAGGCGCTTATCGCGCCTTTTTTTTCGTCTGTCGATCGCTTAGCGCGGCTGCGCCTCAGCCTCAGCCTCAGCCTCAATGCGCAGCTGAGACTTGCGGCCCATCACCAGCACCGCGATACCGCCCGCCGCGCAGAGCAGCGCCAGCGGCATCATCGCCAGCGTATGGCTGCCGGTCGCCTGGTTGATCATACCGTACACGTTCACCATCAGGCCGCCGCCGATCAAATTGGCGACGGCGCCGATCGCCGCCAGCCCGGCCGCTACTGTCGAAGAGGATAACCAGCCTGACGCCAGCGCCCAGAACGGTCCTTTCATCGAATAGGCGCCAATCAACACCAGCGACAGGATCACCACGCTGCCGGTGAGGGACTGGCTGATAAACGCGGAAAGCAGGCCGCCTGCAATCAGGAACAGCGTCAGAGCGGTATGCCAGCGGCGTTCGCCGGTGCGGTCTGAACTGCGACCCCAGACAATCATCAACACCGATGCCAGCCCGTAAGGGATCGCGTTCACCAGACCGGTGGTAAAGTTATCCAGCCCAAACGACTTCAACAGCTGCGGCGACCAGACGCTGAGCGTGGATCCGGCGGCGGAAGCGCCGGCGTAGATCAGCGCCATGACCCAGATATGCTTGTGGCGCAGCAGCTGCCACAGGGAAATATGGCCGATGGCTTTGCGCTGGGCATTTTCCGCCGCCAGAGTAGATGAGAGCCAGTTACGCTGCTCGCTGGTGAGCCAGCTGGCGCTGTCCGGCCGGTTGCTCAGCACGAAGAAGGCCGCCACGCCCAGCAGCACCGCGGGAATGCCTTCGAGAATAAACAGCCAGTGCCAGCCGCGCATGCCGAACCAGCCGTCCAGCGACAGGATCGCGCCGGAAATCGGCGAGCCGATAAAGTTAGCGGCCGGGATTGCCACCATAAAGGTGGCGATAACGCGCGCGCGGTACTTCGCCGGGATCCAGTAGGTCAGATAGAGGATGACGCCGGGAAAGAAACCCGCTTCCGCAGCACCCAGCAGAAAGCGCAGCAGATACAGCATTTCCTTGCTCTCGACAAAAGCGGTGCAGACCGACACGATGCCCCAGGTGATCATGATGCGGGAGATCCAGATCTTTGCGCCGATCTTTTGCATCGCCAGGTTGCTCGGCACTTCAAACAGAAAGTAGCCGATAAAGAACAGGCTGCTCGCCAGGCCGAAAACCGCTTTCGATAATCCCAGATCCTCATTCATTTGCAGCGATGCCATGCCGATATTGCCCCGATCGATGATCGCAATCAGGTAACAGACGATCAAAAAGGGCAGGATGCGCCAGACAACGCGCCTGACGGTTTGCCTTTCCAGCTCTGAGGGCGCAGGTGAAGCGTGCATCTTTTCAGACATGATGTACCTCTTAACAGAAGTCGTCCCCGGCAAAGCGCGACCTTGCGGGTGTAGGTTGTTTTACTGTGTAAAACTGTTATGTACAGAGTACAACTCATTATCTCTGCATGGGCTTTTATCTGCAGTGGCATGTTGCAAGGTTGAGTGAGATGTCACAAAAAGATGACGCGATGATAGCGGTTATGTGATGGCATTAGAATTCTGCGCATGAATACGCAGGGGGAAGGAAACCGGTAATGCTCCCCGGCGGATGCCGGGGAGCAGCGTCAGAAGCTGTAGTTCAGACTGACCGACATATTACGCGGCTCGCCGTAGACGGCGGAGCTGTCGAGGTAAGAGTAGTATTCGCGGTCGAACAGGTTATGAAGATTCGCCTGCACCGCCAGCTGCTTCGTCACCTGATAGCGGGCAAAGAGATCCACCAGCGGGTAGCTGCCCTGGTAGAGGCGCTGCGTCTCGCCGCTCGGTCCGGTGATATCCTGATAAACGCGGTTCTGCCAGTTTATCCCGCCGCCCAGCGTCAGCTCCGGCAGCATCGGCAGGCGATAGCGGCTAAAGAGCTTGAGCTGCGTCTGCGGCGCAAAACTGTTGTAGCGGCCGCTGCTGTCGCGCGCCACATAGCGCGTGGCGCTAAAGGTAAGTTGCAGATTGTCGGTAACGGCGCCATTCATCTCCAGCTCCGCGCCTTTGCTCACCGCGCCCTGCGTCGCGCGGTAGGCCTGTTCGCTCGACCCGTTGACAAAGACGCCGTCAATCGCCTCGGCGGCGTTCTGCTGTTCGATGCGGAAAATAGCGAGATTGCTGGTCAGACGGCCATTCATCCAGTCCGCTTTCAGGCCGGTTTCGTAGTTTTTCCCGGTAACAGGCGACAGCCAGGCGCCATCGGCGCTGCGTTTGGTTTGCGGCGAGAAAATCGAGGTATAGCTGGCGTATGCGGAGAGGCTCTCGCTCAGGTCGTACACCAGACCGCCGTAAGGCGTCACGTTGTTCTTGCGCATATCGCCGCTGCTGCCGTCGGTGCTGTACTGCGTATAGCGCGCGCCGAGGATCAGCGACAGCGGATCGGCCAGCGAGAAACGCGCGGCGGTGTAGGCGGATTTCTGCCGCACGATATCGTCGTTGTTAAGATACCAGTCGCCCCATTCAGGCTCGGCAAGGGAGCCGTCCCAGCTGCTGTTAAATACTCCAAGCTGTTCGCTGCTGACCGGGCCGTTGGCGCTCCAGGAGGCGTTGTGCTGGCGGCTGTAGCTCAGCCCCGCCATCAGCTGATGCTGACGTCCCAGCAGCTCAAACGGGCCGCTGGCCCAGGCGTCCCAGGAGTCCAGCGTGCGCTTGCCGCGATCCTGACTGCCGAAGCCGCTGGCGCCGAGGCCGGTTTCCTCGTCCGGATTATCCATAACGTAGAGCAGCTTGTCATTGAGGGTCTGTTCGCCGTGGGTGCCGTTCAGCTGGAAGGTCCAGCCGTTGTCCCAGTTATGGGTGACGTTGGCAAAGACCTTACGCGATTCCACCGCATAGCTTGCCCAGTCGGTCGAGGTATTGGTGCTGCGGTCGTAGCGGGTGCGCGATCCGTTGCTGAACAAGCTCGGTAAGCCGCCCCAGGTGGGGTTGCCGGTATGCTGCTGCTGATAATCCCAGCCCAGCGACAGGGTGGTGTGGTCGCTCAGGTCGGCATCCACCACGCCATAGAGGAATTTTTTGGTTTTCTGGTAGCGATCGAGCCAGCTCTCCTGGTTCTGGTAGCCGGCGATAACGCGGCCTCGCACGCTGCCCTCGGCGTTCAGCGGAGCCGAGAGATCCGCCACGTAGCGCTGCGCGTTCCAGCTGCCGTAGCTGGCGCTGAGGCTGCCAGTAAAGGTTTTGCTGTCGGCGCGCTTGCGCACCATATTGACCGTGGCGCCTGGATCTCCCGCGCCGGTCATCAGGCCGTTGGCGCCGCGCACAATCTCGATGCGATCGTAAATCGCCGTATCCTCTGCCGCGTCGCCATAGTTCCAGGCATCGCCCGTGGTGGTGGGAATATTGTCATAGGCGAAATCGGTGATCTGAAAGCCGCGCGAGTAGTAATAGCTGCGCTCGCTGTCAACCTGCTGCGATGAGACGCCGGTGGCGTTGGTCAGCACATCATCCACCGCCTGAAGATCCTGGTCGTCTATGCGCTGGCGGGTGACGACGGTAACCGACTGCGGCACGTCGCGCGGCGTCAGCAGCATTTTGGTGCCGGCGCGCGTGGTGGTGACCTGATAATCATGGCTGCTCTGGGTCGCGTCCGTCGCGCTGCCGTCAACCACCAGCTGCTGGGGCGAATCGTCGCTCTCCGCCGCCCAGGCGGAATGCGCGCCGGCGTGGATCGCCAGCGCCAGCAGTGTGAGCGTGAAGGTTTTTACCGATCGTGGTGCGCGCGCTGTCGCGCCTGTTTCCCTGCCGCTGAAAGACATAATTTTTTCCATCAGGAAGTCTTGTTATGGTGCCCTTGCTCGCCTTCGTCGCAGCGAAGCGCAAAGGAGAGTGGGACTGTAATGAGAAAGTTAATGATAATCATTTGCTTTAATGTGTCGTGCAGAAGTTGCACTATAAATGTAATTAAATGTAAACATGATATTAATCATAATGTTATAACTCTAACTGGGAAATCTCAGCAGCAGCAACACAACAGGTTGTTCATAAAGCGCACGCAATTGCCTCTCTGAGTGGCACGGCGTCTGGTCTCGTCAGGCCTGACCACAGACAGGCGGATTGTCGCCTCTGATGTTAATGAGTATGATTCTCATTCATTTGGCTATCCCCGCTGCGGCAGCGCCTGACGGGAGAGGCTTATCCATAGATGGAGTCCTGCATGAAATCGCTCTTCACCCCGCGCCGACGCGCGCTTGCCGTTGCCATCCTCGCAGCGTCAGTTCTGACGGCCTGCCAGACACCGGCGCGCACTGCTGCGCCCGCCGCGACGGCTGTAGCTAAGCCCGCCGCCGCTAACCTGACGCAGCGCGAGCTGGGCGAGGGGCTTTACGAGATGGCTTACGCGCCTGCGGCAAACGCCCTGTTTGTCGCCAGCGCGCAGGGCTTTAATGCGGTAAACGGTGGCGTTATTTATCGTCTTGATCCCACTACGCTGGCGACCAAAGGCGTCACCCACACCGATCTGAAAAACTTCGGCATGGCGGCGGACAGCAGCGGAGATCGCTTTTACGCTACCAATACGCTCGACGGCGGCGTCTCGCAGGTGGATGTGCAGAGCGGCAAGGTGCTGCAGCGTCTGATGTTCAAAGGCAAAGACAAAGATGGCGATCCCATCGGCGCGCGCGAAGTGCTGTTCCACAATAACGAACTCTTCATCGGCGGCGTGGCCGATCCCGGCTTCATTTCTGTGGTGGATGCGAAGCGCATGACGCTGAAAAAGCGCATTCCCAACGCTGGAAAATGGGTGACCGGTATCATTTACTCGTCGCTGACCGACCGCGTCTATACCGCCAACGGCGGCGGCGAAATTCTGGTGATCAACCCGCATACTCACCGTATCGAGAAACGTTTCTCGCCGGATGACGGCAAAGCCTATCTGTTCCTCAACCTGGCGGAGGATCCCGCTACCGGCCGCCTGTTTGTCACTGACGACTCAAAAGCGAAAGCCACGCTGGTGTTTGACGAGCGTTCCGGCAAAGTGATCAAGCGCCTCGACGGCGATGCGCTGGGCATTAAGTTCAACCCGGCGCGCAATGAGATCTATATCAGCCAACGCGAGTCGAAGAGGGTGCTGCAGCTTGACGCCACCAGCTACGCGGTGAAAAACAGCTGGGCATTTAGCAGCCATCCCAACAGCCTGCTGCTTTCCCCGGACGGCGAGGTGCTCTACGTTACGCTGAAGCAGGACTTCAACAAAGACAACTCCACCAAAGGGCCGGACAGCGTAGTGCGCATTGCGCTACCCTAACGCGCCGCGCTAACGATAAAGCTTAAGGTTACCCGTCAGGCGGGTAATGGCTTTTTTCGGTCCCGCCAGCCCCAGCGCCACCAGCTCGATAGCGGAGCTGGCGGCGTCGCGCAGCCGCGCCTCATACTCGTCATAACTTCTGCACGACTGCGCCAGCGCGCTGAACGGCAGCACCAGCAGCGTCTCATCTGCGGCGCAGCGCTGATGCAGCTCGCGCAGATGCGTACCGCTGGCCAACAGCACCGGCAGCGGCGCGGCGATCACGCCGGGAAAGATCACTTCGTCGCGGCTGTTCAGCGCCGGGCCGACCAGATTCTCCAGCGCGCGGCCAAAGCTGACGCCGATCACGCTGGCGGCGTTCATCGCCAGCCCTGGCGGCAAATCCTGAGCGACGATTAGGGTGCAACGGTGTTGTTCGGTATCGAAGCGCATAGGTTCCTCTGAGTAAATCGTCTTGGGAAAGAGTAAGAAGTATGCCTGCCAGCAACGGAAATGTGCTGTCGAATCAGGGGCGGAAACCGGCTAATATGGGCAAAATATTCCCCATTTAATGCTAAATCAGGCAGAGGTTGCCGTATATGTCGTTGAGTAAGGCAGAAGTCAAAATCCTTGCGCGCCTGCAGCAGGACGGGCGCATCACTAACCAGCAGCTGGCGGATAAGACAGGCATGTCGGCGTCGCCCTGCTGGCGCATGGTGCGTAAGCTGGAGAGCGATGAGGTGATTCAGGGCTATCGCGCAGTGCTCAACCGCAAAAAGATTGGCCTGAACGTGATGGTTTTCGTGCGGGTAATTATCGACAGCCACAGCGAGGCGCAGGCGCGCAAATTCGAGCAGGAGGTAAGCGCGCTGGAGAATGTGGTGGCCTGCTACAGTATCGGCGGCGACAGCGACTTCCTGTTGCAGGTCGTGGCCGCCGATCTCGACAGCTATGCCGATTTCGCCATGGGCGTTATTCGTCGCCTGCCGGGAATTAAAGAGATGCAGAGCATGTTCGTACTGAAGGAGATAAAGGGGCTGAGCGCCTGGCCGCTAGGCACGTTGGGCGGGTAATCCGCGCCCGCCGACGCAGGCTCTCTCGCTTTAGCTCTGGGTCATCCGGCGAAAGCGCGCCGCCTTGGCCCGGTTGCCGCAGATCGCCATGCTGCACCAGCGGCGGCGATGCGCTTTGGTGCGATCGTAAAACAGGAGCGTGCAGTCGGGATGCTCGCACTCGCGCACCAGCGAGAAATCGCCGTTCACCAGCAAATCAGCAGCCTGCTCCGCCACCGGGCCAAGCTGCTGCTCCGGCGTGCCCGCCGCGTAGACGCGGCGATACTCAGGCTGGCCATCGCGGTTTAGCGTCAGCTCAAAGTGGCTGGAGGCGCTGCGCAGAAAGCGATTAAGCTCTTCCGGCTGCCAGAGCGACTCTCTTTTTTTCTGCTGTACCGCATGCAGAATCACGGCGCGCAGCTGACGCGCCGCGGTTAACAGCGTGCCCGCGCGCGCGTTGACTTCGCCCCCGCCTGACAAACATCCCGCCGCCTCTAGCCAGCGAACCACATCCTCGTCGCGCTGAAAAAAATCATGCGGCGCGCCATCGACCTGCGCCACGGTGTTGAGAAAATCGAGCGCCAGATGATCGCCAATCAGCAACGGCGCGGCGGGCAGGTTTTCACTGTTTCTCTCTTTCATTAAATTCGACTCTCCTGATAACCGTTAAAGATTACGTTACAGGGTTATTTTCTGCAACGGCAGCGCATTCAAATAACCGTTAAAAATAACTTTTAAAGGTTTAAATAGTATGTCAGGGTAGAGTGGAACCTGTAAAAAACAACTTTAACGGTTACAAGAGAGGCCAATATGATCAGCAATCCGCTCTATCCAGTGCACTATCGCTTTGTCGACGCTGACGGCGTGCGCCTGTTCTATCGCGAAGCCGGCAATCCTGAACTCCCCACATTGCTGCTGCTGCATGGCTATCCCAGCTCCTCGCATCAGTTTCGCGATCTTATTCCCTTGCTGAGCGACAGATTCCATCTGGTGGCGCCCGATCTGCCCGGTTTTGGTTTTACCGACGTGCCAGACGCGCGCCGTTACGTCTACAGCTTTGACGCGCTGGGCGAAACCCTTGTCGCGTTCGTCGATGCGTTACGGCTCGAGCAGTACGCGCTTTACGTATTCGACTATGGTGCGCCGAGCGGGCTGCGACTGGCGCTCGCTTATCCCGACAGGGTAACCGGCCTGGTGTCGCAAAACGGCAATGCCTATCTCGAAGGGCTGGGCGACGCATGGGAGCCGATTCGGCGCTACTGGGCGCAGCCGACGCCGGAAAATCGCCAAGTCGTGCATGACAACGTGCTTAATCTGGCAGGAACCCGCTGGCAATATCTGCATGGCGTCAGCGACGAAACGCTGGTGGCGCCGGAAGGCTATATGCTTGATGCGCTGCTGATGGAACGGCCCGGCAACAAAGCGATTCAGCTGGATCTCTTCCTTGACTACGCCAATAACCTGACGCGCTACCCGGATTTTCAGCGGTTCTTCCGCGAAAAACAGCTGCCGACGCTGGTTATCTGGGGCAAACACGATCCCTTCTTTATTCCGCCGGGCGCGCAGGCTTATTTGCGGGATAACCCGCAGGCGCAGATTGAGCTGCTCGATACCGGCCATTTTGCGCTGGAAACCCACGCGAACTATATCGCGCAGCGCATCAGACAGGTGATTGGCGGCGAAGCGCTTTAGATGGCGGATTTGCCGGGATAGCGTATGGTTAAACTTTGGCCGCACTCGTTAACGTGAAGCATCAGGGGGAAACATGGATTACGCTATCGCCAGCAATCTGGATGAGCTGAATGAACTGCTCAGCAGCGGGGAGCATAAATCAGTGGTTATCGGCTATGAGCTTTCCGCCGATGAGTTTTTCGGCATCGCGATGTACTGGGGCGATCGGGGCGCGAAAATTAAACGCGTTGACGGCAGTTTTCTGGTGAAGCTGGGGAAAAACGCGATTCCGCCGAACGACGGAATCTAACCTCTGGCCGCGTGATAACAGACAGGCCGCGCGGAAGGCGGCCCGTCTGGTAGCCTTACTGAATCTCCGGCCAGGCGACCGCCGGAATACCGTTCAGCTGTGGGCGGGCGAACAGATAACCCTGGAAATTGCTGATACCGGCGGCTTCCAGCCACATCCACTCTTCCGGCTTCTCGACCCCTTCGGCGATAACGCTGATCTCCAGCGAGGAGCAGCATTTTAAAATAGCATGCACAATCGCCTGTTTCGGCCCGCTTTTATGCACATCGATAATGAGATTGCGGTCGATTTTGATTTTGTCCGGCTGGAAGCGCGACAGCAGCGACAGCCCGGCGAAACCGGCGCCGAAATCATCCAGCGCAATGCTGATGCCTGCCGCGCGCAGTTGCTTAACGGCGACGGTGAACTCATCAAGACGTGAAATCACCTCGTTTTCCGTCACCTCCACCACCACCTGTTCCGGCACCAGCCCGTTTTGCCTGATCTGATCCAGCAAAATCTCTACCGCGTTCGGCACCACCACCAGCGACATCGGCAGTAAATTAACCGATAACGTCTGGCCCTGAATATCGAGCTTTTTCGCCAGCGCGAAGGCGACGCCTTTCGCTTTAATATCGGCAGCGTAAATATCGTCGCCGGAGAACTGGGCGAAATAGTCGGTTGGCGCGTTGCCGTCCGGCGTGCGGATCAGCGCCTCCAGCGAGACGATTTGCTGCATCAGCGGATCGATAATCGGTTGAAAGGCGAAGCTGCAGTCAGCGGCGTCCGGCGGCGCAATGGCTTTTTCCAGCGCCTCCTCTACGACAAAATGCAGGGTATCGGTCGGCGGGATTTCAAAGTAGTTGGCTTTTTCTCTCGCCTCGACGAAGGTGCGCAGGAACTGCAAGGCGCGGTCGTCATAGGTAAGCTGATATTTTGAGGTGCCTTTATCGAGCACCGCCTGCAGCACCGTCTCTTTGTCATACTTGCGCAGGTCAAACAGCTCCATGCCGACGTTGCCGAAGCGGCGCGACGGCGAGTAGTCATACATTAACTCAACCAGGTTATGGTGACGTTTATCCGTGCAGATGCGTTCGTAAATTGCACAAACCGCCGCGTCGGAACCCTCCAGAAGCTGGAAAAAATGGGTGCCGTCAAACAGCAAAATGCCGGTAACGTCGTAGGTCTCGTTGGTTTTATTGGCGCGTGTGGCTAAATTATCCAGCGTTTTTACAGGCACGTCGTCTGATAGATGGCTGCGATAGATTATTGTTGTCAGCATGGATAATTCCAGTCATGGATTTTGTGAGGCACACATTAACAGAGGTCACGCAGCAATTGTCTAGCGGTTTTTTTTAGAAATAAAAAAAAGTAGGCGAGACGCTGTTTTATAAAAAAGCAGTGATAAAGCCTTGCCGGTTCGCTTTAATCCATCCTCCGCTATGCCTGCTAATTAAAGGTGCTGGTGAAAACTATAAGTTATTGAAAATAATAGTCTTTCGAAAACCATATTATATCCGGCGTCGATAGCGCTCTGGTTTATATAAAGTTGCTCGACTAATACATCTTATCTGTAAGCCTGGCAGCGCGCGGCGCGTTGGCGGCCCTGAGATAATTTCGCCCGGAATTAACCGCTTCGCTTTAAATTATCGCCACGGGACGGCTCGCCTGTTTTTTGCGCCTCAGCCGGAATGTTTTTTGCCCAGAGCGCCGGAGGTCACTGGAAAAGCGTTAGCTGTCGTCGCGCTCGTTTTTCTCGCGCTGGCGCTGAGGAGGATTTATGACTTCTCAGCGTCGTTTAACGCCTCGCGCTGCCAGTAGAGTGGCGAGCCATACACCTCGATAAAGTAATCGATCACCGCGCGTATGCTGAGCGGCGGATGGCGCGTATTGGGATAAATGGCCGCAATTTGCTGCGGCACGGGATTGATCCCCGCTTCATACTCCTCCAGCAGCCTGACCAGCCTGCCGGTGCGCAGATGATCGCCCGTCAGCCAGTCCGGAAAAAGCACCATTCCCATGCCGCCCAGCGCGGCGGTCAGCAAGGTTTCGGCGTTGTTCGACGACAGCAGCGGCATAACCGGATAGTGCACCCAGGGCGCGCCGTCGCGCCGGAACAGCCAGCGGTTGGCGCCCGCTGAGCCGCGATAGACCAGACAATGATGCTCGCTCAGCGCATCCGGACTGGCGATAACGCCATGCCTGGCGAGGTAGTCCGGCGCAGCAGCCAGATAGTAGCGCTGACTGCCCAGCACCCGCGCGTGAAACGAGGAGTCGGTGAGCGTGCCGATGCGAAAGATAAGATCGGTCGCGGTGCGGTGCGGGTCGACATAGTCGTCAGTCAAGGTCAGCTCAATCTCCAGCAGCGGATAGCGCGCCGACAGGCCCGCCAGCCAGGGCGCGATATGCCGCTGGCCAAAAAAAACAGGCGCATTGAGCCGCACCAGGCCTGACGGCTGAAGCGATCGCTCCTGCAACGCCTGCCGCGCGTCGCTGAACTGGCTGTCGATGGCGCGCGCATAGTCGACAAACAGCCGGCCCGCTTCGGTGGGGATCACCGCTCGCGTGTTGCGGTAGAAAAGCTGCTGCCCCAGCGCATCCTCCAGCTGGAGAATGGTGCGCGACACTACCGAGGCGGATACCCCTTCGCGCCGCGCCACCACGGAAAAGTTTTGCGCATCGAACACGCTAAGGAAAAAGCGTAGCGCGCGCAGATCAATCGAGCCGGTGCTGTCCATTAATGCATTTCCTGCAAAGGTGTTTGCTACACTATAGCGTTTTTTATCTTAATCGACTCCATTATGCTGTTTCGCTTCGATTTAAAGGAAGCGATTATGCAACTCATTTTTCTATTTCTGGTGATCGCCGGCGGGATGGGACTGTCGGTTGAGGCGGGGCTGCTCGGGCCATTGGGCCAGCAGGTTGGGGATCTCTGGGCGACGTTCAGCATTTTTGGCGTGGGCGCGGCGCTCACCTTTTTGCTGATGCTCTTTTTTAGTCCGCGCAACAGCCCGTCGTTTTTCGCCCAGCCGGGCTGGCAGCTGCTCGGCGGGATTTTAGGCCCTGGCTACGTGGTGATCCTGACGCTGGCGACGCCGGTGATCGGCATCGCCATGACGATGATCGGCATTCTCGCCGGTCAGGTCTTCAAGAGTCTGGTGATTGACCACTTCGGCCTGCTGGGAACGCCGCATCGCAGAATCGATGGCAAGCGCATTATCGCGCTGGTGTTTATTGTTATCGCACTGGCGCTGGTCGCTCGAGGTTAATATGACGATTTTAATGATCTGTTTAGCGGTTCTGGGCGGCGCGCTGCTGAGTATTCAGGCGGCGATTAACGGCCAGCTCGGCGGTAAAGTGGGCGTCTTCCGCTGCGCCTTTCTGACCTTCGCGCTGGGCGCGGTGGTGACGGCGCTGCTGATTTTCTTTTTTGAGCCGCCGCAGGCGCACAGCCTGATGGATGTGCCGAAGTGGCAGCTGCTGGGCGCGCTGTGCGGCGTTCCCTATATCGTGATTATGGTGCTGGCGGTGCAGCGCATCGGGACGGCCGTAGCCACCGTTGCGGTGATCTTCGGCCAGCTCGCCATGAGCATGCTGATCGATAATTTCGGCTGGTTAGGCAATCCGGCGATCGCCTTCTCGCCGGGCCGGCTGGCGGCGGTGGTCTGCCTGGCGATTGCGCTGTTCTTTATCTACAGCAGCAACAAGCCGAAAAAAGCGAGTGCCTGACCGCAATGCCTGCGCCGCCTGCGCAGGCATTGCTTATTGTCGCCTCTCGCCGCCAGCCGGTTTTCAAATAACTGTTAAACTTACTGTTTGTGTTTAACAGGGGGAAATATGAAACTAGGCTTCGCGTGTAAATATCTGGATGCAGACGGCAAACAACATTTCCCGTTTAAGAGCACAACCCGTACCCGTTTTCTCAGATTGCCGCGCGATGAGCAGAGTGCGCTGATCGCCAGCCTTGCCCGCCTGAACCTGACGAATCTTGCCGGCCTGCTTGAAACGCTGGCAACCCAGCCGGAAACCCTGCGCATGATGCGTATCGGCAGCGATCTGCTGCCGCTCTTTACCGTGCCGGAAGCGATGCCGCTCTACCGGGAATTTCTGCCCGATCTCTATCCGCTGTTCGAGCGCTGCGGCGCGCTGGCGCGTCAGCACGGCATCCGCCTCTCTTTTCACCCCGGACAATATTCAGTGCTGGCGTCGGATAATCCCGACGTGGTGCAGCGGGCGATCGAAGATGTGGAGTACCATGCGCTCTGCGCCGTGCTGATGGGCTACGGCAAAAGGTTTCAGGATTTCAAAATCAACATTCATATGAACGGCAAAAAAGGCTTCGCGGGATTTCAGCAGGCCTTTGGCCAGCTCACGCCCGAAGCGCGCAATATGCTGACGGTGGAAAACGATGAGATCTCCTGTTCGCTGGATGAGGTGCTGCAGGCGAGGGCGCTCTGTCCCATCGTGCTGGATATCCACCACCACTGGGTGAAAGAGAACGCCTTTATTCAGCCGGATGATAGCCGCATCGCCCTGATTCAGGAGTCATGGCGCGGCGTTCGGCCGGTGCTGCACTATTCGATCTCGCAGGAAGGATTGATACCGGAACAGGGCTATCCCGATCAGCAGAGCCTGGGCGTGGCGAAAACGAAACTGCGCGCGCACTCGGACTACTATTTCAATTCGACGCTGAACGACTGGGCGCTGTCGTTCAGCGCCTTTGATATCATGTGCGAGGTGAAAATGAAGAATCTCGCCAGTCAGCGGCTTTATGACTACGCGCTGACCAGAGAGGTTATCGATCCCAGCCAAAATGGGCGGTAATGGCGCGCCGATAAGGGGTATCGATCTGCGCGGGCACCTGCAAAATATAGGCGCGCGCGTGATCTGCCTCTTCGCCTTCCAGCTGCTGCAGATAGTTTATCGCCTGCGGCAGCGTCGGAATTAAACCTTCAACGCTGCCCAACTTCGGCGGCAGTCCGGTCCAGATAACCGCATCCAGCTCGCGCGCGCGCGCCCACTCGGCAAGCACGCCGGGCGTCTGCGCGGTGACGGAAAAAATGCCGAGGCCGTCGATGCGTTCATCAGGGATCCCTTCGCGCTCGCGCAGCTGCAGGCAGGCCTGCCCTAAATCCTGCGTCGCCAGCCTGGCCCACAGCACCGGCACCGGCGGCGCGTTCATGCAGATCGCGGTCGCCAGCTCGCCGCCGTCGCTGGTGCGGGAGAACTCGATGGGAAATTGCGGGCCATCCTGCTGCCACGCGCCTTCAACGGGAAGATCGCCCGGTTTCCAGATCAGCGAGCCCCAACCTAAACAGGCAATATTCATCGAGTGCTCCTGAAAAGAAAACCGGAAAGGAAGGGTCAGTGCCTGCGTTTATCGCCCGGCATCGCATCGCCCTTAAAGTGATGCTCATTGTTGTTGCGATCGCGTAACGTCACGCGAGACTGGGTGGATTGCGTCGTGAGGTTCTGCTGCACCTCGTTCATGGCGCGAACGATAACCTGCTGCCGATCTTCATCAGCTTCTTCCGCCGCCATGCGCTGCAGGACGTCCATCAGCGCGCGGCTGGAGACCGCTTTATCAGACAGCAGCAGCTCCAGCGTCGCCTCGCCAATAACGATGTCGGTCAATCTTTCTTCATTACTTTTATACATAACATTTGCTCTGTGTCCCGCTGCACGCCCCGGAAACTGGGGCAGGATTGAGGTGCGGTTGACTACAGAAAGAACCAGCGCACCTGGCTGGTGCTGGCCGGAGCCAGCGAATGCCTGCTTACATCTTAAGGCCGTGCCGGAAAAACGGAAATCGTAATGACAGTCGGGAATTAGCGGCCCAACAGCAAGCCGATAAGACGCTGATAGTGTTTCTCTTCTTCGGCCGTTGAGGCAACTTCCAGTCGTCTTACCAGCTTAGTGCAAATACCTTTACGGTTGACGTTTTTGCCTGCGCGGAGAAGCTCAACAACGATCTGGCCCAGCGTTTCCTGTTGGGAAGGCAGGCTGGCTTCACGAAAATAACGTGCGATATCTTCAGATGAAGAGAGAAGGCTGCTGCTCTGACGCATAATTTTACCCCAAAATGAGTTAAACGATGATCAGTTAAAAAAACTGACAAGTTGTACATCTATAGAAAAGGTGTACAAGAATATGCTTGAAAAAGGCGTTAACTTTTTTGCAAAAAATGCTCTCAAATGAGTTTGTCTTTTGTTAACCCTTTGTATTGTGGCGAAAGCGAGGCCTGCGTCAAGTATTTTTAAGACTCTTTTACGGTTGTACAACTTCTGTTTACAGCAATGCCCTGCAGCGAATTCTCTGCAGGGCATCTGCCTTATACCTGCGCCATACCGCCATCGACAAAGAGTTCGGTGGCATTGATAAAGCTGGCCGCGTCGGAGGCGAGGAAGGCAACCACCTTGCCAATCTCTTCCGGTTCGCCCAGGCGACCTAACGGCACCTGCGCCGCCAGCGCGTCGAACAATCCCTGACGGTTCGCTTCATCCACCAGCCCTCCCAGGCCTGGCGTGCGAACCGGACCGGGGCTGACGACATTAACCCGGATAGCGCGCGCTTTGAGATCCAGCGCCCATGAGCGGGCGAAGTTGCGCACCGCCGCCTTGCTGGCGCTGTATACGCTGAATCCGGCGGTGCCCTGCACCGAGGTGGTAGAGGAGGTTAAAATGACCGATGCGCCGTCCACCAGCAGCGGCAGGGCTTTCTGCACGGTAAAGAGCACGCCGCGCACGTTGGTGGCGAAGATACGGTCGAAATGATCTTCCGTAATCGCGCCCAGCGGCAGCATGTCGCCCCCGCCCGCGTTGGCGAACAGAATATCCAGGTGTCCGACGCTGCGCGCTATCTCGGCGTAGACCGCATCAAGATCGCTAAGAAGCGAGGCGTCGGCGCGGATGCCAGTAGCGGCGGAGCCAATAAGCGCTACCGCTTCATCCAGCGCTTCCTGACGGCGCCCGGTAATAAAGACGCGCGCGCCCTGTGCGGCGAGCTGCTGCGCTGACGCCAGGCCGATGCCGCTGGTGCCGCCGGTTACCAGGGCGATTTTGCCGTTAAGTGCATGAGTCATGATCGTTTCCTCTTAAGCGTGTGGGTTAGGGTCGCTGCGACAGGTCACTGCAGCGCTGAGGAACAATCTATCCCTTCCGGCTTTGTTGAAAAATCCTGTAAAATGAAAAGCACTATTTCTGTGTGTGGATAATCACGAATCTCAGGAGATGACGATGGATCAGCTTATGGCGATTCGGGCATTCGCCCGCGTGGTGGAGGCGGGCAATTTTACCCGCGCGGCGGACTCGCTCGATATGCCGAACGCCACGCTCAGCAAGCTGGTGCAGGAGCTGGAGGCGCATCTCGGCATCCGTCTGCTGCAGCGCACCACGCGCCGCGTCACCGTAACGCCGGAAGGGCGGGAATATTATGAGAAAACGCTGCGCGTCCTGCACGATCTTGAGGATATCGACGCCTCTTTCAACGTGGCGCACAGCTCGCCGCGCGGCGTGTTGCGTATTGACGTCGGCGGCTCGAGCGCCAGCGAGGTGCTGATCCCGGCGCTGCCCGATTTTATGACGCGCTATCCCGATATTCGTATCGATCTCGGCGTCGCCGACCGCGCCGTCGATCTGATTAGCGACAATGTTGACTGCGTGATCCGCGGCGGCCCGCTAAATGACTCCTCGCTGATCGCGCGCCAGCTCGGCTTTGCGACCCTAATCACCTGCGCCACGCCCGCCTATCTCAAGCTCTATGGCGTACCGGCCTATCCTGAGGAACTCAAAAACGGCCATCGCCTGATCAGCTACCTTTCGCCGCAGAGCGGACGGGCCTTTCCCTTCCGCTTTGAGCGCGACGGGGAAAAAACGGAAATTAAGGCGGACTATCGCGTCGGGGTAAATGAAAGCAACGCGCATCTGGCGGCGGCGCTGGCGGGGCTGGGCATCGTACAGACCTTTACCTATGCCACCGCGGCGCATATTCGGGCGGGAAGGCTGGTGGAGATCCTCGCGCCGTGGCGGCCGGCACGCTATCCGTTTCATGTGGTATACCCGCAAAATCGCTACGTGACGCACCGACTGCGGGTCTTTATTAGCTGGCTGCAGGAAATCTTTCCCGCGCGGGTCGGACCCTGACGTCCTGCCACGGCAGGACATCAGGCAATATCAGGCGAGCTTGATTAAGATCATGCCCGCCAGCAGCAGACTTAGCCCCGCCCAGCCTCGGGCGTTGAGCCGCTGGCCAAACAGCACCCAGCCCGCCGCGACCGTCGCGGCAATACCGAAACCGCCCCACAGCGCGTAGGCGACCGACAGATCGATACCTTTCACCGCCTGAGAAAGCGCGCTGAACGCCAGCAGCACCGAAATTACCGAGGCGATGCCCAGCAGCGGTTTTTTAAAGCCGTCGGAATATTTGAGGAAAATATTGGCGGCGATTTCCAGCAGGATCGCCAGCGCCAGCCAGAGCAGATGCGTAATATCAGCTGATGACATGCTGCACCTCCTTTTTCTGCGTGGTACCGGTTTTAATCAGCATAATACCGGCGATGAGCACCGCCAGACCGGCGATTTTCATCGGCGACAGCGGCTCTCCAAACAGCTGTACGCTAAATATCGTAATTAATATGATGCCGATGCCTTCCCACAAAGCGTAGGCGACGCCGAGCGCAATTTTTTTGACGGCAAAACTCAGGAAAATATAGGAGCAGGCGATCATCACCAGCATGATTAAATAACCCGATCCGCTTTCGTCGACGCTTGACCACTTCATCGCCAGCGTACCAATAATTTCGCTGATAATAGCAAGTAATAATAAAACCCATGCCAACATGGCTAACTCCTGTCGCAATTATTGAATCGACCTGCACCGCACGGGCGCAAGTTTATTTTGGCAAACGGAAACGAGGAGAGGGCCTACAGGGCACTACGCCAGTGCTGATCGGCGATATTCCAGACGGGAAGAGAGCAGATAAAAAGAGAATGATTGATAAATGCTACGCGCATAATTTAAACAAGACATCCACGCTGTTGCTTCTCATCGGTGGACGGATTGTACTCCAGTAATAAACACAGCGCAGTTATAGCATCTGCCTCATGCCGCTTCAATAGCATTAATATCTAATATTGATTTATGACAAGGTTCATTGTGTTGCGCCAGCAGGCGGCGCCTGACCAGATACAGCTAAAATAAAACAGCGCCTGTTTGTAGTTACAACATACTTTAATGGCGATATACCACGCTCTGTAATCGTGCGGTTTTTTTTCAGGCAGCAAAAAAGTCAGGCTCTTTGTCGGCTGGAGGGGAACGAATCAGGCCACGCATGTTAATCTCGCGTGTTGCAGGCAGCCAGATAAAAAACGCCTCCGGCTGCCTGCTTGTTAGCGGGCTGGGTTTTCGCTAACCGCGAAATAGTCCCCCGCGTTACGCCTGCGGATCGCCGCGCCTGTTTTTAAGCCGTCGGGCTAAATAGGGCGCGGTCACACTCTTCTCTGCGCGGCTGACCGCTTCCGGCGTGCCGGCCGCCACGATATGACCGCCATTTTCTCCCGATCCCGGCCCAAGATCGATTATCCAGTCAGCCTCAGACGCAATTCTCATATCGTGTTCCGCCATCACCACGCTATCGCCCCGTTTCACCAGCTGATCCAGCACCCGCATCAGCTTATCCATGTCGGAGGGATGCAGGCCGGTCGAGGGTTCGTCGAGCAGATAGAGGGTTTTGCCGCGCTGCGCGCGCTGCAGCTCCCAGGCGAGCTTGATGCGCTGGCACTCACCGCCTGACAGCTCCGTCGCCGGCTGACCTAGCGTCAGGTAGCCCAGACCCAGCGCCTTGAGCGCGGTGAGAGAGCGCTGAATACTCTCATTGTCGCGAAAAAACTCGGCGGCTTCGTCTACCGTCAGCGCCAGCACGTCGGCGATCGTCTTGCCGTTCCAGCGCACTTCAAGCGTCTCGGCATTATAGCGACGGCCGCCGCAGGTGGAGCAGGGCGCGCTCGCCTGTGGCATAAACAGCAGCTCAATGGTGATAAGACCCTGTCCTTCGCAGGCCGGGCAGCGGCCGGCGGGCAGATTGAATGAAAAACGGCTGGCGTCAAAGCCGCGCCTCTTCGCCTCATCGGTCTCGGCAAACAGCCGCCTGACGATGTCGAAAAAGCCGGTGTAGGTCGCAAGATTGGAACGAGGCGTTCGGCCGATAGGGCGCTGATCGATACGTACCAGCCGCTTCAGTGACGCGCCGCCGGCAACCACGTTGCCCTGAACCGCCATGACGGCATCCTCCTCATCCTCGCCCTCATCGGCCGGCGTGTTATCCAGCCGCTGGAGCAATGCGGGCAGCACGCGGATCAGCAGCGTCGATTTTCCTGAGCCGGAAACGCCGGTAATCACCGTCATTCTGTCGAGCGGCAGCGAGAAATCGAGCGCACGTAAATTATTGCAGGTCACCTGTTCAAACTGCAGCCACTGCTCAGGCAACCTGCGCTGCCGCAGGCCGGCATAGCGATCGCCAGAGAGGTAGCCTGCCGTGGCTGACCGGCCGTTGCGCGCCAGGCCGGAGGGCGCGCCGTTATAGACGATTTCGCCGCCCAGTCGGCCCGGTCCTGGTCCAATCTCCGTCAGCCAGTCCGCTTCGGCGATAACGTCAAGATTGTGCTCGACGATCACCAGCGAGTTGCCTGCCGCCAGCAGCGCACGCAGCGAGCGGATCAGCGCGCGCACATCTTCCGGATGCAGACCGGCCGCCGGTTCGTCCAGCACATACATGACGCCGAAAAGCTGCGAGATCAGCTGCGTCGCCAGCCGGATGCGCTGTAGCTCGCCGGAGGAGAGTATCGTCGTCCTGCGGCCAAGGGAAAGATGGGCAAGACCGAGGTTTTCCAGCTGGTCCAGACGACTGCAAATATCCGTCGCCATACGTATCGTCGCTTCTCTTAGCGCCGTCTCTTCAGGAAGATATGCCGAAGCGCCTTCCGCCAGCGGGGAAAACAGCGCCTTGAGTTGAGCGATGGTCAGCTCGCCCATTTCAGCAATGTTGTAACCTGCGAAGGTCACGGAGAGCGCCTCCTGGTTAAGTCGTTTCCCTCGGCAGAGCGCGCAGGGCGCCACCGCGACAAAGCGGGAAAGACGTTTTTTGACGCTCTCTTTGCCTCCCGCATAGCTTTGCAGCACATATTTACTGGCGCTGGTATAGGTGCCGGTATAGGCGGGTTCAACCTCTGCCGCTATCGCCGCTTTGCGCTGTTCGGCGCTAAGCCCCATAAAGATGGGCACCGAAGGCTGTTCATCGGTCATCAGGATCCACTCTCTGTCCCGTTCAGAGAGCGTTTCCCAGGGCGCGTCGATATCGTAATCCAGCGCTTCCAGGATAGAGCGCAGGTTTTTCGCCTGCCAGCCATGCGGCCAGGCGGCGATAGCGCCTTCGCGGATGCTCAGGGAGGCGTCCGGCACCAGGGCTTCTCTCTTCACCTGATGCACCATGCCCATGCCCTGGCACGCCGGACAGGCGCCCTGCGGATTATTAGGCGAAAAGGATTCAGCGGCCAGAAAGGAGACGCCGTCAGGTCGCTTTCCGGCGCGGGAATAGAGCAGTCTGAGGGTGACGGAAACGCGCGTCAGGCTGCCGACGGTAGAGCGCTCCTGCGCGCCCGCGCGGCTCTGCTGTAGCGCAACCGCCGGGGGCAGGCCGTCAACGCTGTCGACGTCCGGCGCCGCCGCCTGATCTATCAGGCGGCGCGCATGGGGCGCGACCGACTCCATAAAGCGCCGCTGCGCTTCTGCATAGAGCGTGTCAAACGCCAGCGACGACTTGCCCGATCCCGAAACGCCGGTGAAAACCACCATGGCGTCTCGGGGAAAAGTGAAGGAGAGATCTTTAAGGTTATGCGTTCTCGCGCCCTGAACGCTCACACCGCTGTGGTTGCCGCTGTTTTGCTTTCCTTTAGACGTCATAACGCTCCCACAAAAAGAGTTTCCATAAAAAGTGTGGTTCTGCCGGCTTGCCGCCAGCCGGTAAGTCGTCAAAGGGTAGCAGGGATATGCGCTGACTGAGGCGCGGGAGGCAAAAAGCAGGGTGAAGGCTGCGGCGGCCTGGGCCGCCTGAGCCTGAAAGCGAAGGGCGTTTGATGACAGAGAACAGGCAGCATTTAAGGCCTGTATTGATTCGAACGGATTACAATATAAATCCCGCCGCCGCCGGCGCGTTGTCGCTGTCGTCGGGAATATTATAGAGCGTCGCTTTCGCCGCCAGCAGCGGCTGGTCGTCGCTGCCTGCCTTATGCGATTCCACATCAGTAATGTGATAGCCAACGGCGCCTGCTTCATGCGCTTTATGGGCAAACGCGGCGTTAAGCTCTTCCATAGAGGTTGCCCAGCTCACCGAAGTCACGGCGAAGGGCTGAACGGAAGCGATTTCACGCTGAGAGAGGCCCGTACGAATCAACACGGGATTCACGCTCTGCGGAGAGAAAATGGATAAAACATCCTGCACTAACTCTTTCATTAGCCGACTCCTTAAGGGATTAACGCACGGTTATCTTTATTTTCGGTCGTAACGAAAGTAATAAACGCCAGAATTTGTTGTGCGTTTTAGCTTTAATTGCTAACGAGATGTTATGGAAACAGCGGCTGATAACTTAACGAAGGTTTAGCGAAGATATTTTCATTTGATTACATTCTGGCTGTTTTTGACATGCCGGAACAAGAGAGGGAAACGCCTCCGCAACCTGTGGGGATGCGGAGGCGCAAACGCTATTACCAGCCTTTGATAATATCGCCCTTATAAATTTCGTTGGCTTTATCCAGCACTTCCTGTGAGCGGAACGCCTCTTTCAACTTCTGGATGTTCGGGCTGTCCTTATTATCTTCGCGCGCCACGATGGCATTCACGTACGGCGAAGCTTTGCCTTCCATAAACATGCCGTCGCGCGAGGCGGAGAGGTTCGCCAGCGCGGCGAAGTTATTATTGATAATTGAAACGTAAACCTGCGGATCGTCGAGCGTGCGCGCCAGCTGCGGCGTATCGACCTCGACAAACTTCAGTTTTTTCGGGTTGTCGGTCACGTCGAGCGTGGTCGGCAGCAGCCCCGCCTCTGGTTTCACCTTGATCAGACCCTGCGCCTGCAGCAGCAGCAGGCTGCGGCCCAGCGTGGTCGCTTCGTTAGAGATGGTAATAGTCGCGCCGTCCGGCAGGGCATCCAGCGATTTGATTTTGCGCGAATAGCCGGCGATCGGGAAGACGAAGGTATTGGTGATCACGGCGAAATGATAGCCGCGCTCTTTGGACTGCATCTCCAGATAGGGCAGGCTCTGGAAGGCGTTGGCGTCGACATCTTTATTGAACAGCGCTTCATTCGGCTGCACGTAGTCGTTGAACGCCACGACATCGACATCCAGATGATATTTGTCATGCGCCACCTGTTTAACGGTTTCCCACAACGTCTGGTCCGGGCCGGTATTAATGGCCACTTTGATTTTGCTGTCGTCATCTTTATTACAGGCGCTAAGCAGCGTAACCGACGCGGCCAGCAGAATAGAAAGCACTTTTTTGTTCATAAGCCAGATCCCTTTTATCGTAGGGAAAGGACTATAATCTACATCTAGACGTCTGTACATCCATAACGGCGCGACTGCTGTTTTTTTATCCGCTTCATTTGACATCGTTTTCTGCCGATGCACCGCTATTTTCACTCCAGCAGTGAAAGTGCTGCTGTCGCCAGCAGGTGTTTATCCTGGCACAGGCCGCCTATGCTGTTACCCAGCATCAGCAAACTTATTACTGCAAAAAGGAACAGAGATGAAAGCTATCGTTTACAGCCAGAATGGATTGCCGATCGCCGATCCGCAATCGCTCTACGACACCACGCTGCCCCAGCCCCAGCCGGGCGCGCACGATCTGCTGGTGAAAATCGCCGCGATCGCCGTCAACCCGGTCGACACCAAAGTGCGCAACAACGCGCCGACGCAGCAGCCGCGCATTGTCGGCTGGGACGCCGTCGGCACGGTAGAAGCGGTTGGCGAGAGCGTGACCCGGTTCAAGCCCGGCGACGAAGTCTTTTACGCCGGCGCCATCGATCGCCCCGGCTCCTACGCGGAATATGGCCTGGTGGATGAGCGCATCGCCGGTCACAAGCCTGCTTCGCTCAGCAACGCCGATGCCGCCGCGCTGCCGCTGACCTCGCTGACCGCCTGGGAGCTGCTGTTCGACCGTCTTGAGGTGAAAGAAGATGAGAAGGAAGCGCTGCTGATTATCGGCGCCGGCGGCGGGGTCGGTTCGATTCTGACGCAGCTGGCCAGCAAGCTGACCGGACTGCGCGTTATCGCCACCGCGTCGCGTCCTGAAACCGCCGAGTGGGTGCGTGAACTGGGCGCGCACGACGTTATCGATCATTCTCGTCCGCTGACGGAAGGGCTGCGCGAAATCGGCGTCGAGAACGTTCGCTATGTCGCCAGCCTGACCCACACCGATAAACACTATCAGCAGATCGTCGAGGTGCTGGCGCCGCAGGGCCGTCTGGCGGTCATTGACGATCCTGAGACCCTCGACGCGATGCCGCTGAAGCGTAAAGCGATCTCGCTGCACTGGGAGCTGATGTTTACCCGCTCGCTGTTCCAGACGCCGGATATGGCGCGCCAGAATGAGATTCTGGAAAACGTGCGCCGTCTGATCGACGACGGCACGCTGCGCACCACCAAAGGCGAGCATTACGGCGTCATCAACGCGGAAAACCTGCGTCGCGCCCATGCGCTTATCGAGAGCAACCGGGCGCGCGGTAAAATTGTACTCGAAGGCTTTTAATCCAGCCTGACAAGATAACCACGCAGTTTGCCTGCGACAAATTACCCGGCCAGATGGCCGGGTTTTTTATTTGCGGCGAACTGAATGCATTATTCTTTGACGCTCAGTTCAGATCACAGATGCGGTGAAGGCAGGCCATCTAACGGCGCTATTTTAATCAGCTCCGCCAGTCAATTATCGTGATTATCACCTTAGCTAATAATCTGGTTCGCCTGAGCCACCAGGAATTTTCTGCTGCCAGGCAGAGTTAGTAAGGATGATGAAAAGTTAATCTTTATCATCTTTGTTTAGCCTTTATTTAATGTAATTATAACTATAGTAATAATAAAAGCGGTGACTATCGTTACAGAAAGTGATTATTTCGTAACGGTGCTGTCTGCTTATTAAAAAATAGCGTTGTCGTCACTTTCAGATGATATTGAGCATTGTCTTTTACAGGGATATACCATGCGTTCTTCACAGGATCTGCCGCCCGGCTGGGTCAATTTGTCACGTCGGCGACGAGTGCTTTCCGGCGCGGTGATGACGGTTGTCGGCCTCGTCACCTCCGCGCTACCGCGCTTCGCCTTTTGCCGAATCCTCGATCGGTTTTATCTCTTTTTTGTAGCTCTCCCGCCCTCTGCTGAATCATCAACTGAACAACGGCGTGGGGCGGCGCATGCTGGCGCTGGCCTGGCTAATGCTACGCCGTAAACGCCGCAGCTAAGCGAATGCGATTTTGTCGCCCGCGGGATGGCGGGCGACGTTTTAACGGGAAAATACTATGACGCACTATTCACGCCGCCGCGTGCTTAAGCTGGCCGGACTGGTGGCGATCGCCAGCGCTGGCGGTCAGCTGCTGTCGCTGCCGCCCCTTAAGGCCGCACAGCCGCAGGCGCCGCTCGCGGGACTGGATGATTTCCTCCAGGTTTCGCGCCTGCTCACCCAGCAGGCCGATCTCAACGCCACCGTGGCGCATGCGCTGATGCTGGCGCTCGACCAGACGCAGAAAGGCTTCGCCAGCGGGCTGGCGAAGTTAAACCATCTGCTGCAAAGCCAGCCCGCGCTGCTGCAACAGGATCGCCTTGCGTTTGCCGAGGCGGATGCGCAGAGCGAAACGCTGGCGAAGGCGATCCTCGGCGGCTGGTACAACGGCGTGGTCGGCAAGGGCGAGCGTGCCCTCTATGTCACCTACGTCAATACGCTGGCCAGTCAGCTGGTGAGCGACAAGCTGGTGCCGCCAGGTTTTTCTTACGGTCCTGTAGGTAGCTGGGCGCAACGGCCCTGATGAAGAGAGTTGAGTCGTAAATGAATAAGAACTATTCCGCCGACGTGGTGGTGATTGGCGCGGGCGTCAACGGATCGCTGCTCGCCACGCGTCTGGCCAAAGCCGGCAAATCGGTGCTGCTGCTGGAGTCGGGCCCGAAAGTCGGCCGCGACCAGCTGGTCGAGCGCTTCCGCGCGTCCGCGTTTAAATCTGACTTTATGTCGCCTTATCCGTTCTCGCCGATGGCGCCGCAGCCGCGCTATACCCCGGAGCCGAACGACTATCTGCATCAGGCTGGCCCGCATCCGTTTGCGGCGCAGTATATCCGCATCTTCGGCGGCACGAGCTGGCACTGGGCAGCGCAGCTGTGGCGTTTTGTGCCGAATGATTTCCGCCAGCAGAGCCAGTACGGCGTCGGGAAAGACTGGCCGATCGGCTATGAGGACCTGGAGGATTACTACTATCAGGCCGAAGCGATTGCCGGCGTCGGCGGCTCGCCAGATAACGGCTCGCCGCGCAGCAAGCCTTACCCGATGGAGCGGGTTCCGGCATCCTGGCTGCAGCAGCGCGTCACCGCGCGCCTGGCGCCCGATTTTACCGTGCTGGACGACAGCACCGGCCGCAACAGCCGCAGCTTTGATGGCCGCCCGGCCTGCTGCGGCAATAACAACTGCATGCCGGTTTGCCCGATCGACGCTCAGTATCATGGCGGTATTGCGGCGCAGCAGGCGGAGAACAGCGGCGTGCAGGTGGTCACCGAAGCGGTGGTCTATCAGCTGGAGCATGATGCGCAGGGCCGGATTACGGCGGCGAATTACTATGACTGGAATAAAGTCAGCCATCGCGTGACCGCGCAAACCTTTGTGCTGGCGGCGAACGCAATTGAAACGCCGAAGCTGCTGCTGATGTCCACCAGCAGCACATTTCCGCAGGGGATTGCCAACGCGCGCGACAACGTCGGTCGCAACCTGTGCGACCACCCGGCGATCGGCGTCACCTTCGACGTTGACGAAGAGATCTGGCCGGGCCGTGGCCCGGTGAGTCCCTGCTCGATCGGGCAGTTCCGCGACGGCGATTTCCGCCGCGAACACGCGCCGTTCCGCATCGATATCTCTAACGCCTCGCAGGTCGCCTCCGTCACTAAAGAGGTGCTGGCGGAAGGCTATTTCGGTAAAAAGCTGCAGGAGGAGATCCGCTTCCGCGCCGCGCGTCGTCTGAGCATTAAAAACGCGCTGGAGCAGCTGCCGGATCCTGATAATCGCGTCACCCTGAGCGGAAACAGAGACGCGCTCGGCCTGCCTACGCCGTCGCTCTACTGGGATATCAACGACTACGTCGTGAAGGGCACCGAAAAAACGCGCGAATGCTATGACGCGATTGCGGCGCGCCTCGGCGCCACCAACGTTAAGCACAGCAAAAGCGGCAAATTCTCTAACCGCCAGCATATCACCGGCACGCTGTCGATGGGGCGGGATCCCGCCACCAGCGTCACCGACGCCTGGGGACGGGCGCACGACCATGAGAACCTGTTTATGGTTGGTACCGGCGTGATGCCCACCGTCGGCACCTGCAACGTGACGCTGACCGCTATGGCGCTGGCGTTGCGCACTGCGGACAAAATTCTGCAGGAGACGCTACATGGTTAAGCACTGGAAATCGCTGCTGGCGGCTGGCGCGCTGGCTGTCGCCTCCGCGCAGGCTCTCGCGGCGGATCAGCAGGCGCTGATCAAGCGCGGCGAATATCTGGCGATCGCCGGCGACTGCGGCGCCTGCCACACGGAAGCGGGCAAAGCGCCGTTCAGCGGCGGCCATGCCATCGCCAGCCCGCTCGGCACTATCTTCAGCACCAATATCACGCCGTCGAAAAGCGCCGGTATCGGCAACTACAGCGAAGCGCAGTTCGCGGCCGCGCTGCGTAAAGGCGTGCGCGGCGACGGCAGCCAGCTCTATCCGGCGATGCCCTATACCGCTTACGCTCGCCTGACCGACGAGGATGTGGCAGCGCTCTACGCCTACTTTATGCATGGCGTGCAGCCGGTCGACGTGAAACCGGAAGCGACCGCGCTGCCGTTTCCGTTTAACCTGCGCTTCAGCATGGCGGCGTGGAACCTGCTGTTTGCCGACAGCAACGTCTATCGACCGGACGCGACGCAGACGGCGCAGTGGAATCGCGGCGCTTATCTGGTGCAGGGATTAACCCACTGCAGCACCTGTCACACGCCGCGCAATCTGCTGATGGCGGAGCAGCAGGCGAAAAGTCTGCAGGGCGCGTCGCTTGGCACCTGGTACGCACCGGATATCACCGCCGCAACGCTGCAGGGCAATCCGCGCTGGACGCGCCAGATGCTGGCGGATTACCTCGCCACCGGCCATGCCGCTAACGGCGCCACGGCGGGCGGCCCGATGCTGGAGGCGATCGACAAAAGCTTCTCGCGCATGACGCCGGAAGATCGCCAGGCGATCGCCGCTTATCTGCTGCCGGTCGATGCTGAAGCGGCGCCAGCCGCAGTGAAAGGGCTGACGCCGGTAGCGGGTAACGATCTGCCGCAGACGCTGGCAGGGCTAAGCGAGGGCGAGCGGGTATATCGCGACAGCTGCGCCTCGTGCCACAACCTCTCGGGTCAGGGGCTGAACGGGCTGCCGGCGCTGCAGCATCATCCCGTGCTGAATAAACCCACGGCGGATAACGTGGCCATGGCGGTGCTGCAGGGCGTCTGGCCGGAAAAAGGCCAGAGCATGATCGGCTTTGCCGGTTCGCTGAGCGATAGCCAGATTGCCGCCGTCACTAACTATGTGATGCAGGATATGGGGCAGAGTGCGGTGCGCATCACGCCTGAGCGCGTCAACGCGCTGCGCGCCGGCGGAGAACCCTCGCCGCTGATGCTGTTGTCTCGCGTCGGCATGGCGCTCGCTGCCGTTGCGGCGCTTCTGGCGCTGCTGTGGCTACGTAAAAAACGCGCCGTCAGGCGTTAATGCATACGCCTCCGTCTCGTTACCAGGACGGAGGCTCTCCCGTCTGCCTGCTTCCTGCTGGCCCGATTGCGCACCCGCGCTGCTGACGACCGCCGCGCCGCCAGCGTGATGCCCAGGCGCCGTTGCCGCGTCCTTAACCACTATTTAGCAAATAAGCCATGCCTGCGCTCCCAAAGCGCAATATTTGAGAATAACTCTCATTGCTACCCGTGCTGCTGAGCCCGTAGGTTGAGGCAACAGGTCAGACTGCGGAACAGGCCGGATGTGGACAGTACCAGTTATTTATTGGGTGTTTCACCGCCGGCAAAAGCGTCGCAGTTAACATCAGGCGTAAAACGCGGCTTTGACCGCTGGCGAACGCATCAAATAATAAGGAATGTATGGGAGCTTACTGCAGGCACTGCCGCGCGCTTTTAAGTCGGGACGAATATTTCTGGTTTTACGACAGCTGTCTCCGCTGTGAAAAATGCGCGCAGATCCGTGCCGAAGAGCGGGAGATTTTTATCAAATCGCCGCTGTACGTCTGGAGTGAAATACGCTTTCAGACGCGTCGATTCAAACACCGGCTGGCGGCCTATTTGAAAAAGCAGAATCTTGTCTGAACGGGATTGTCTGTTTTAACGCTTATCAGGCGGGAGAGATCTCATTGCGATCGGTTATTTCTTCACAACGGCTGGTTTATCGGCCGCTAAAACCAGAGGACTGGCCTTTTTTCCTGGCGCTACACCAGGACAGAAACCTGATGGCGTATATAGCCGATCCCCGGGATGAAGAAGCAATAAGATCCGCCTCCTTTGCAACGCGCTTATTACCCTGGCGCAAAGGCGAGGCGCACTGGTTATGTCTGGTTATTGAGCAAAAAAGTTGCCGGACGCCGGTGGGCGTTACCGGCTTTATCGAGCGCAGTCCGGACGTGGCGGAGGTCGGGTTTATTTTAGCGGCGGAGCATCAGCGTAAAGGCTATGGCGCGGAGTCGCTGAACGCGATCATTCGTTATGCGTTCGATTCGCAGGGTTACAGAAAACTCACCGCTACAGCGACGGCGGGAAATATCGCTTCAAAGCGCCTGCTGCTTAAATGTGGATTCAAACAGGAACAGACAATCCGGCAGAATTATTATTTAAACGGCGAGTGGCGGGACGACTGGGTGTTCGGGCTGCTGGCTGACGACAATCACGGCTAAACCTCACGGCGGCAGCGCGCCGCTTATCGTCGCCGGTCAGGCGTAGATCCTGACGCTTTCTTTATCATTTCTCTCCGTGCCGCTGGCTCCAGGCGCGCTCCGGGCGCGCAACGCTTGCAAGAACTCACTGTGCGCTCCTGCCACACCCGTGAAAAAGATTTAAGTTTCTCTCCTTTGTTCCGATAACCATTCCGCCACTCTGTGGGTAGAGGATGCGTTTTCAAATATATCCATCACCTGAGTGCGCGGCGGGGCGAGACCGTCCCGTTTTTTAATTTAACAAGGAGCAGTAAATGAAAAACCGCAATGCCGTTATGGCGGCTGTCGTCGCATCATGTCTCGTTCTCTCAGGTTGCAGCGCAATGGGAACGGCCATCAAGAAACGTAATCTCGAAGTCAAAACGCAGATGAGCCAGACAGTATGGCTTGAGCCGTCAAATGAAAAAACGGTTTATCTGCAGGTGCGTAATACGTCAGATAAAGATATGAGCGATCTGCAGACATTGCTGGCGCAGGATCTGCGCGCGAAAGGCTATACCGTGACCTCGTCGCCTGACACAGCCTATTACTGGATTCAGGCCAACGTGCTGAAGGCGGAAAAAATGGATCTGCGTCAGTCGCAGGGGTTCCTGTCGACCGGATATGAGGGCGCGGCCACCGGCGCGGCGCTGGGTGCCGGCATTACCGCCTATAACAGCAACTCAGGCGGCGCTATTCTGGGCATTGGCCTCGCGGCCGGACTGGCGGGCATGGCGGCAGATGCGCTGGTTGAGGACGTAAACTTTACCATGGTGACCGATCTGCAAATCTCCGAGCGCAGCAAATCCACCGTCACGACCGATAATATCGGCGCGCTGCGTCAGGGTAATGCCGGCATTAAGCTGCAGACCAGCAGCGAAGAGGGCAACCGCATGAAATACCAGACGCGCGTGGTCTCGAATGCCAATAAGGTCAACCTGAAATTCGAAGAGGCTAAACCGGTGCTGGAAGCCCAGCTGGCGAAATCAGTCGCCGGTATTATGTAATTTTCTTCGCTTCAGTCACGCCTTAGCGCAATCAGGCGTGGCTGAGCATCCGGTTACCGCTTGATGCCAGACGTTCCTGCTTTATTCATTCCCTCTTTTTTCAGCTTCACCCTTTTACCTGCCTCGACGACAGAGTGCATAACGAAGCGACCGGGCGCTTTCGTGCTACGCTTCAACTCCTGAGCAAGCGTAACACCATCCAGTTAACCCCCTTTTCGCGCTGAACTAGCGCCTGTAACCCAGGGAAGATCCATGTTTCATCTGATTTTCAGTTTACCGAGCTGGTATGTCATTGTGCGTTTCCTTATCCCGTTAGCGATGCCGCTAGCGTTGAAAATCGTTTTATCCGCGCTGGTTCTGCTGGCCTCGCAATATCTGCTGATCAGCCGCTTTACCGCGGGCGGCATCTTTTCACCAGAGATGCCGCGAGCGCTGATCATCCTGTGCAACTGGGCGTTCGGCGCCGTGCTGTTTCTTGCGCTGCTGCAGATGCTGATTGACGCAGTGGCGTTAATGTCGCTTCTGTTCAGGCATCCGCTGGAGATTATGCCGATGGTGCGTTATCTGGCGGCGCTGCTGGCGATGGCGCTGGCGGCCGTTGGCGTACAGCAGGCGATACGCGTGCCGCCGGTGAAAGAGGTCACTATCAGAATCGCTCATCTGCCGCGCGAGTTTGAAGGCTATCAGCTACTTCAGCTGACGGATCTGCATATCACCAGACTCTTTAATGCCGCCTGGGCCACGCAGATGGTCAATAAGGCAATGGCGCTTAATGCCGACCTGATCGTTATAACGGGCGATGTGATTGATGGTACCGTGCAGAACCGCAGGCAGGATGTGGCGCCGCTCGCCAGCCTGCACGCGCCGGACGGCGTTTACGCCATTACCGGCAATCACGAATACTTTTTCGAACAGCAGCGCTGGACCGCGCACCTCGCTTCGCTGGGCCTGCCGACCCTGCACAACAGCCACATTATTATTAAACGCGGCGCGGCGGAGCTGGTTATTGCCGGCCTGCCGGACATCTCCGCATCACGCAGAAATGCGGACGGCCCCGATCTGGCGATGGCATTAAAAGGCGCGCCGAAAAACGCCCCGGTAATTTTGCTCGACCACCAGCCGCGCAACGCGCGCCAGAACGCGCAGCAACAGGTCGATTTACAGCTGTCGGGCCATACGCATGGCGGACTGATCGCCGGCTTTGACCGGTTGTTTGCCAAACCCAACGGCGGCTTTGTTTCCGGGCTTTATCAGGTCGATGGCATGCAGCTTTACGTTAACAACGGCACCGCCCTCTGGCCTGGCATGGCGATCAGGTTAGGGCGGCCGTCAGAACTGACGCGCATAACGCTGCGGGGAAGAGAGTAGCGCGGTTACACGCGGGCGCTCTCCTGAGCGGGCGGGCGTGCAGAGCCCGCCTCGCGCAAAAAAAATCGCGTTAAGGCGTCCGCGACGGCATCGGGTTTCTCCTCAGGCAGGAAATGCCCGCACCCCTTAATCGTTTCTCCGACGACGTCAGCGGCAAAGGCGCGCAGAAGGGCAGCCATATCCGGGATCGAACCCTGATCGGCGCTTAAACCCAGCACCGGCATGGTGAGTTCGCCCTTTTGCGCGAACGCCCGGTTCTGCTCAGCGGATAGCGCCGCCGAGCGGTAAAAGGCCAGTCCTGCGCGCATGCCGCCGGGCGCGCCATAAATCCGCAGATACTCGGCGATCTCCTCTTCGCCATAGCAGGCCGGACTGGCCGTCTTCGTCCAGAAAAACCACTCCAGATAGGCGCGTTCACGCCCCTCAAGCAGGATTTCAGGAAGATCGGGCACGGCGTGAAAAGCGAAGTGCCAGGTTTTCCAGGCATCAGGGGAGGCGGCCGGCAGCCTGTCCGGCAGCGTCACGCCAGGGATGCCGGCATCCATTAGCGCCAGCGCCTCCACCTCCTGCGCGAACAGATGCGCATAGGGAAAGGCGACCCATGCGCCGACGTCATGGGCGGCGAGGCGATATCGCCTGACGCCCAGATGAGCCAGAAGATCGTGGGTGCGGCGAGCGACGGTCTGCGTGTCATAGCCATCGAGCGGGCGATCGCTGTCGCCCTGACCGGGCAAGTCGAGCGCGATAATATGGAAACGGCGACCCAGCTGCGGCATCACGTGACGCCAGGCGTACCAGCTCTCTGGAAACCCCGCCATCAGCACCACGGTCGGCTCGCCTGACGCGCCGCCTTCGACGTAGTGAAAGCGTAAGCCGTTGACGGTGGCGAATTTGTGGCTGAAACCCTCAGGCGCGGTCGGCATTGAACCATGGATCATGACGTTGTTCCTTGTAGGCAATGAAAGTGGGGTAGCGCTGCGGGTTGAACACGGCGGCATGCATGCCTCAGGCACGCTGCTGAGTGAAATTAGGAAACGATCATATCCTAATTTTGCCCGTCGGAGCGCGTCAAGCGTCAATGCGACTTTTCTTGCAGGGACTGATTTCAGGCGCTCAGGGGATTATATTTTGATTTTTTTTATTAAAAAGTCGATAAAAATTCGGCATTTAAGACGAATGCGATGGTCGCCTGCATAGACTATCGTAATATCTTGAGTCGGTAAGGCGTAGTCCGCAAAAAGCTGAATCAGCTTGCCTGCTTCACGCTCCTGGCGAACCATCCATTCAGGAAGAATGGCAACGCCAAGACCGGCGATAGCCATTGATTTAATGGCGGTTGACGAGTTGGAGTGGTATTTCGCTATGGCGCGTATTTCTGTGGACGTTCCGTCTTTATGACACAGCGTCCACTGCGTCGGCGTCTGTAAATTACTGTTAGCAATCCAGGGTGCGGTGTTTAAATCCTTGATGGAGCGTAATGGATTATTTTCCAGCCATTCAGGCGAGGCGACCAGCAAAATATCATAGCTGGCTAACTTTCGACTTTTTAATTCCGAATCACGTAGTGTGCCAAGGCGAATAGCTAAATCAAGGCGATCGGAAACTAAATCATTCAGAGATGAGTCTGCGTAAAAATTAATACCCAGGTTAGGGTGTAGCTGGCAGAACTCCCCAGTCAGCGGAATGATATATTGTTCGCCGAACTCCGTGGTTGAAGTAATATTTAACGCGCCAGAGAGCGACCGATGGCTGTCAGATACATTTTCCAGTGAGCTCTGGATGTTAATGAAGATTTCGCAGAAATCTCTGTATAGCGCTTCGCCCGCTTCAGTCAGGATAATACCGCGAGAGTTGCGAATTAACAGCTGAACTTTAAGCGCTTCTTCGAGCGATTTGACATGAATGCTCGCCATGGCTTTGCTGATAAAGAGACGTTCTGCCGCGCGCGTAAAGGAACCGCAGTCGACCACCGCGATAAATGTCTGGATTCGGTTTAAATGGTTAAACATTAACTGTTAATTTTAAGTAAACACCGCGTTTAATTTAATTTAATCGAATCTCAACGTCAAGCCGCCTTAGACTCCGCGTCGGAGGTCACAATGACGTATCGCTATCGCATTGCTTGTGTTTTTCTTGCTGGTTTTTTTATCGACTGTATCAATATATTTATGTCGGCTATCGCCTTGCCTGACATATCGCGCGAGTTACAGGTCTCAGCTTCCAGCGTTGCCTGGGTGGCTAATAGCTATATTCTTGGTTTAACACTTATTATTCCGCTTAGCCACTGGCTTGCCAGCCGCTTTGGCGCGCGTCTGACGATGACAGCTTCAATGCTGATATTCTCTGCTGGCGCACTGCTCTCTGGATTTGCCGACCACTTTGGCAGCCTGGTGTTATTCCGCTTTATCCAGGGTGTAGGCGGAGGCTTACTGATTCCCGTAGGGCAGGCGTTAACCTTTGGCCTGTTTAAAAAGGATGAAAGAGCCAAAATTTCTACGCTGGTGATGGCTGTCGCCCTTATCGCTCCAGCCATTTCACCGGCTGCTGGCGGGGCAATTGTCGACCATTTCTCCTGGCGCTGGGTCTTTCTCTGCAATATTCCTTTTAGCCTCGTGACTGCTGCGCTGGCGCTGCTGTGGATCAAATCTGAAAAAAGCGTGGCGCCACGGCCCGATATCATCGGCCTGATCATTATCAGTCTGGCGCTGACGGCTCTGCTGTCAGGCATGTCCTTATATGCTGATTCTGCTCACCAGAGCTTGCCTTTGGGGCTGGTTCTGGCGGGCATAACGCTGGCTTTTGCTTATGTGCTGCACTACCGCCGCCAGGCTAACCCTGTGCTGGATTTAAGCGTGCTTGGAAACGCGCATATGCGTTTTTCGGTCATCGTTTATTACGCGGTGCCGGGCATCTTTACCGGGGTCAATCTGCTTAATATTTTTTTCGTGCAGGAGGTGCTGGGCTGGACAGCGAGCGAAACGGGTCTGCTGATGGTGCTCTACGCCGGCGGATCGTTCTGCGCGATGACGCTTTGCGGCCGTTTGTATAACCGCACCGGCGCCGCACCCCTTTTTCTTGCTGGTCTACTGCTTCACGCCGCCGGTATTGCGATGCTGTCGGTCACCGAGGCGTCACACGATCTTCTGTTTCTTGTTGGCGCTTATCTGCTCATGGGAACCGGCGGCGGTATAGCGGCCAATACCGCACAGACCACCGCGATGATGGATTTTGAAGGGGATCGCCTTGCACGCGCCAGCACTATCTGGAATCTGAACCGGCAAATTTCTTTCAGCACAGGCGCAGCGGTTTTTACCCTGTTATTCAATATTTTGCAGAAGTCCACAACGATGACGTCAGCTTACCATTCCGCGTTTCTTATTGCCGCCGGGCTAGGGTTACTTCCTCTGCTCGGGCTCATCAATCTTACCCAAAAATCGGAGGTCTTATGCGATCGGAAAGAGAGTTAATCGCCCATTACAGCGTGACTGAACTGCATCAGTGGATTGAAGAGGTATTTACCGGGCGCGCTGGGTATCCCTCAGCCCTTGATCGGCTGCTCGCCAGCTTCAGCGACGCTTTCAGCATGGTTACTATGAAGGGACAGCCTGTCGGCTTATCCGAAGTGGAAAGCCTGTTCCGTAACAACACAGGAATACGGCCAGACCTGCGTATTGAGACGGACGCCTGCGAAACGCTCGACCAGTCGGAAACGTCGGTAACCTGTCGCTATCGCGAAACGCATTATGAAAATGGCGCCGCGCATGTCCGCTGGTCGATCGCCATTATTGAGTTTGAGTCAGGCCGGCCTCGCTGGCGCTACCTGCAAGAAACGGCGGTAGCGGAATCATTATGAAGCGTTTTGTCATCACGACTATTCGTTCTCTGGGCGAAGCCGTTCGGGAATTCACTCTCGACGCGGATAACAATGAGCTGGCTTTGCTCACGCCGGGAGCGCACTACCGCTGGCAAATGCCTGACGCGATCGGCGCGCGGTGTTATTCCTGCGTCATGCTGGAACTGCCCGCGACCGCGCTGACGTTTGCTGTGCGACTCTCGCCGGACTCGTTGAGCAGCGGCTATCTGTCAGGTCTGGCGGAGGGGGACATCGTCACTCTGGAGGGGCCGTTCAATCATTTCCCGCAGCTATCCGCGCCGTTGGATGGAAGAGATATCGTTATCGCCGGGGGGATTGGGATAACGCCCCTGACGGGGATCGTCACGCGTCTGGTCGCCGCCGGGCGCCAGCCTGAATGCCATTACTTTGCCTCTTCTCGATCCCATGCGGCTTACTGGGATCGCCTGGAAAGTCTGACGCAAGAGAGATTTCGTTTGCACACCTCAGAAGGCCCACGCATCACTATTGAGGCGTTGCTGGGTAAGCTGCAGCGCAACGATCGCATTCACGTTTGCGGACCGGCGCGTTTATTGAATGCGGTGCTGGACTACTGCGATGCCCATGATTTTCCCCGCAGCCATCTTGCATTTGAAATCTTTAACGCTCTTCCCACTGAGGCTGAAACGGACGGTTATGAGGTCGAGGCGACAGAGACGGGGATAAGGTTTCAGGTCACTCGCGGTCAGTCTCTGCTGGACGCGCTGGAAGAGGCCGGTCTGGAGCCCCTTTACGATTGCCGACGGGGGGAATGCGGACTCTGCGCGCTTGAGGTCGTTGAGGGAGAAGTCGAGCACCGCGACTTTATTATGACGCCGCAGGAAGCGGCAACCAGCCGGACAATTTATCCCTGCGTTTCCAGAGCTAAAGGAAGCGTTCTCAAATTAGCTTTATGAGTTAAGCCATGAATCTCAACAATCTTTTTCGCGGCAGCGAAATCCATAAATCCGCCTACCTTGATCAGACGCTTTTTCTCACGGAGCAAAAAACTGTCTTTGCGCACAGCTGGCTTTACCTGTGCCACGCCAGTCAACTCCCCGCTGCGGGGGATTATGTTACCGTTGAGCTTGCTGCTCAGCCCCTGGTCGCTATTCGTCAAAAAGCAGGTGACATCACCGTCTTGTTTAACCGGTGCCCGCATAAAGGCGTCAAGGTTTTAGCCGAATCCTCAGGCAACTGCGGTCGCTTTCTACGCTGTCCTTACCATGCATGGACGTTTAAGCCGACAGGTGAACTGCTGAGCATTCCTGTGAAAAATGAATACGATCCCTGTGTGATGTCCGCGTGTGAAGCAGGCCAGGGCATGGCGCGAGTCGAAAACGTCGTCAATTATCGCGATTTCATTTTTGTGCGTCTGAGTCAGCACGGCCTCTCTTTTGAAGCGTTTTACGGCGAGGCGCTTTCTACTCTGGACAATATGGTCGATCGCTCTCCAGCTGGCCAACTTCGTGTCGTTGGCGCGCCGCTGCGCCACCGCCATCGATGCAACTGGAAAATGGTCATGGACAATCAGACTGACACTTGCCATCCCATGGTGGCGCATGAATCCTCAGCAGGTGAAGCCGTCAATCTCTGGGCGCAGTCAGCGCGGCAGGCTGAACAGCCGATGGCGGTGGAACTCTTTTCTCCGTTCATGTCGTCGCACGCTTTCTTTGCTGAAATGGGGATTCGCATCTGGCCAAACGGACACGGACATACGGGAACCCGTAATTCAATCCACAAAGATTATTCAGCCATCCCCGGTTACTGGGAAAGTATGGTTGAAAGCTATGGCGAAACCCGGGCCCGGCAAATTCTCGATGATACGCGGCACAATACCGTCTACTTCCCCAACCTGATGGTAAAAGGCCCAATACAAACCCTTCGCATCATTCGTCCCGTGTCGGCCACCGAGACCCTGGTCGAATCCTGGATACTGGAACTGGTTGGCGCACCGCAACAGATGCTGGAACGAACCGTTCAGTATAACAACCTGATCAATTCCCCCTGTTCAATGGTGGCGCATGACGATGTAGAGATGTATGAACGCGCGACCGAGGGGCTGCAAAGCCAGGCCAGTGAGTGGGTCAATATCGCACGTCTTTATCAGGCGGATGAGCAATGGAACCGCACGGCCGTCACTTCAGGAACCAGTGAGATTGCAATGAGAAACTTCTATGCCATGTGGCAGCATATGCTGGAGGGACATCATGTCTCCTGAACATGTTTATAAGCTGCTGACCGACCTGATCTATAACGAAGCCGAACTGCTGGACGAGCAAAATTATGATGCCTGGATGGCGCTTCTCTCTGAGGATTACACCTGGTGGATGCCGCTGCGTCATGGTCAGCCTGATCCTTTAACCGAGTCTTCGCTGCTTTATGAGGATCGTTTTGTCACGCAACTACGCGTTAATCGCCTGCGCAACGCGCGTAATTTTTCTCAACAGCCAAAGAGCCGCAGTCAGCACCTTTTACAGCGGCCGGTGATTGCCTGGCGCGAAGGCGAGCCAAAGGCTGCGGCCGCTACTCAGGTCATCTACAGCGAAAGCCGCGGCGAGCAAGAGTGGCATTACGCTGCCCGCATTGAGCATGCGTTTCGTCTGGTGGAAGGGCAATGGCTAATCGCTGCGCGCAAAACGATTTTGCTTAATCTTGAACGTCCTCTCGACAGCCTCCAGTTGATCATCTGAGAACACCTATGACATCTCCATCACATGAAAACGGGGCGGCGCATGCTTTCCCCTATATTGATACGCTATTTGATTACGGTGATTTTCTTGCGCGAGCGCAGTCGCAGGGAGGCATCGGCCAGTGTCCAGAGAGCGAAAGCGCGCCTCGCGTCGCTATTATTGGCGCCGGCTTAAGCGGGTTGATCGCCGCGCGTGAATTGCTTCGGGCGGGAATACGCCACGTGACGCTGTTTGAGGCTGAGCAGGGCGGCTATGGCGGTCGACTGCTCAGCCAGCGCTTTGATCCTTCCATGCCGCACTATATTGCCGAAATGGGGGCTATGCGCTTTCCTCCCACGGAAGTCGGGCTGTTTCACTATTTAAACCATTTCGATATTAGTACCGCATCCGCTTTTCCAGACCCTGGCATTGTCGATACCGAAATCCACTATCAGGGAGAGGCATTTGCCTGGCGCGCTGGCGCGCCGCCGCCCGCGCTGTTTCAGAAAGTCGATAAAGGATGGCGGTCGTTTATAAAAGAGGGTCTGACCCTGGATAACGGCAAGGTGCTGGTTGCGCCCGCCGCCATTACGCAGGCGCTGAAAGAGGGAAGGCTCGCAGACGCAAAAGAGGCGTGGCAATGTTATCTGGATCTCTTTGGCGACAGCTGTTTTTACTCGGCTCTGGTTCGCATTTTCACCGGCAAAAATCCGCCCGGCGGGGAGGCCTGGCTTAAACCCACCGATTTTGCCCTGTTTGGCTCGCTTGGCATCGGCTCCGGTGGTTTTCAGCCCGTTTTCCGCGCTTCTTTTATTGAGATCATGCGGCTGGTTGTCAATGGTCTGGAAGAGGATCAGCGGCTGGTGCCGGCAGGGATTGCTACGCTCACTCATCGCATGGGCGAAGAGCATATTGACGGACAGCCGCTGTCGGACCGCATCCGCTATCAAAAAGTCACGGCTATCGTAGAACGTGACGATAAGCTGTTCGACGTTGTGACCGCCGAGGGGGGTGCTACGCTGTTTGACCGCGTCATTGTTACGGTATCGACGCGCGCGATGCAGATCGCTTTAAAGCTCTCTCAGCGTCCGCAGTGGCTCTCGCCAGAGGTCTCGCGAGCGATAAATGAGACGCATCTTATCGGTTCGTCGAAGCTTTTCTTGCTTACCCGGGACAAGTTTTGGCTAAAAGAGAAACTGCCGCACACCATCCTGACAGATACGCTCGCGAAAGGGGTCTACTGCCTTGACTATCAGCCAGGCGATCCCGACGGACACGGCGTCGTGCTCATCAGCTATACGTGGGAAGATGATTCGCACAAGCTGGTTACGCTGAAGGATAAAGAGACTCGTCTGGCAAGGCTTGTCGAGGAGCTCAGCCAGACCGCGCCAGACTTCGCCCGCCACCTTGTTCCAATGAATAACGATCCAAAATTTATTCTGGAGTATGACTGGCTGACCAATCCTCTCTCGATGGGGGCGTTCAAGCTGAACTATCCGGGCGACGACCGTTACTCAGAAGCGCTTTTTTTCCAGTTCCAGAGCGCCGTCAAACCTGAAACCGACAGAGGAATATACCTCGCAGGATGCAGCTGCTCCTTTACCGGAGGGTGGGCGGAAGGGGCCGTACAGACGGGGATCAATGCCGCGTGCGCCGCTATCTCTAGTCTGGGTGGTTCGTTGCTACCTTATAATCCGCTGCACGCCATGGCGCGCCATTTTCACTACTGAGAGCGACACGTTCATGCTGACTAAACAACCTGGCTCTTTGGCCGCTGAGGTGGCCTCGAATCGTCACCCGACTGGATTAAAAGAGAATCATCTGTACCGACTGGAACGCTACCGTGAAACGCTGTCGCTTAATGCTTTTATTGCTTATGATCCGCAGCGTTTGAACGGTGACGCGGTACCTGCAGAGAGCACCCGCGCGCCTCTTTTTGGACTGCCTTTTTCCTGTAAAGACAACATCAACGCTCGCGGATTCGCGACGACAGCAGGTACGCCGGGACTGGCCGATTTCCTTCCTGAAAAAGACGCCCCCGTTGTTGCACGCTTAATCGAGCAGGGCGCAGTGCTGTGCGGCAAAATAATATGCATGAATTATCGTTTGGCGTGACCTCATGTAACGGCACCTGGGGCACGGTAGGCAATCCCGTTCATCCCGGACATCTTGCTGGCGGAAGCAGCGGGGGGTGCGCGGCTGCCGTTGCTGCCGGCGCCAGCGCTTTTGCCGTCGGGACCGACACCGGGGGATCGGTGCGTATTCCGGCCTCGCTGTGCGGTCTGTCAGGGTTCCGTCCGACCACCGGACGCTACGCATCTGTCGGCATCGTGCCGGTTTCCCACACTCGGGATACGCCAGGCTTTATTGCGCCCGGCGTTTCCGATATCGTGCTGCTCGACGCCGCCCTCATGGGTGAAAAACCGGTTGAGCCAGTTATGCCGCGCCGCGTGGGGATTCCTGAGCGCTTTCTGTGGCAGGAACTGGATATATCGGTAGAGAAGCGATGCCGGGAGGCAGTCGCCAGGCTTGAGGCTCAGGGCGTGGAGGTCATCAGACTTGATGACAGCCATCTTGGTGAACTCAATGCGTCAGTTCAGTTTGCCGTTCCGTTTTATGAGTTTTTTATCGATTTCCCTCGATTTCTGCTGGCTGAAGGGCTCGAATGGCGATTTCACTCCATTCTGGAACAGCTGAGCGATGACCAGGTATGTAATCTTCTTCAACGGCAGCTGCAGCAGTGCAGCGTTTCCTGGGATGACTATCTGGCAGGCCTTTGTACGACAGGTGATGTGCGCACCGCCTGGCAAGAGATGTTTTCTGAACATCAGCTTGATGTTTTACTTTACCCAACCGTGAGCTGCGCAGTGCCGCGCCTGACAGACGCGCACGATCCGGCTGTTTTTGAAAAACTGGTTCGCAATACGGATATCGCAAGCAGTGCAGGCGCGCCCAGTCTGACTTTGCCGGTTGGAAGAGCAGGCGAACTCTCCGTCGGCCTTTCTGTGGATGGTCTGCCAGGCGAGGATCGCCAGCTAATGAGTTATGCTCTGGCCGTCGCTCGCCTGGTGCAGGCTTAATATTTTTTATCGGAATACGTAATGACAGAAATAGCATTAACCCAGCGTCAGCCTTCAGTATGGTGGGGCGCGATGATTATCTGCGGGACGGTAGTTGGCGCCGGTATGTTTACGCTGCCTGTAGTCATGGCCGGCGCCTGGTTCGGCTGGTCGCTGCTGATACTGCTAGTAAGTTGGGGATGTATGCTGCTGTCGGGACTGCTGTTTCAGCAGGCGAGCCGCTATTTTCCGCTCGGGTCTGGCTACGACACCTTAACCCGATCGCTGTTAGGACGCCGGTGGGCCGCGCTAAACGGCCTGAGCATCCTGTTTGTACTCGGCATCCTGACCTATGCCTATATTTCAGCCAGCGGGCCGGTCTATCAGCATTCGCTTAACAGCGCCGGTCTGCCTGTCTCCACCGCGGGCGCGAAAGTAATCCTCACGCTGTGCGTCGCCATCGTCGTCTGGCTGGGCACAAAAGGGGTCAGCAGGATCATGACCTTCTGCGTGCTGGCCAAACTTCTGCTGCTGGTCACGCTCTTCGGCGGGCTGCTCACGCAGGTCGATCTGCTTACGCTTGCCGACGCCGGCAACGGCGAGGGCGGCTACTGGCCCTATGCGTTCGGCGTCCTGCCGTTTTGCCTCGCCTCGTTTGGCTATCATGGCAATATTACTGGCCTGATAAGCTACTATGGCGGCGAGCAGAAGCAGGTCAGGCGCGCGCTGGTGTTCGGCACCCTGATGTCGCTGATTATCTATCTGTTCTGGATGACCGGTACGATGGGCAATCTGCCGCGCGCCGCATTTCCCGCCGTGGTGGCGGCTGGTGGAGATATCGCCGCGCTGCTCGCCGCCTTACGCGATCGCCTGCATGTCGGCGCGCTGAGCTTTATGATGACGCTGTTTTCCCATTTTGCGGTGATTGCTTCGTTTTTGGGCGTAACGGCTGGCCTGTTTGATTTTATCGCCGATCGCCTGAAGCTCGGCGACACGCCGCTGGCGCGCTTTAAGGTAGCTCTGCTGACCTTTGTGCCCGCGCTGAGCGCTTCATTATGGTTTCCAGACGGCTTTCTCGCCGCTATCGGCTTCGCCGGGCTGTTCGCCACGCTCTGGGCGGTGATTGTGCCGGCCTTACTCTATATCAAAGCGCGCAGGCGCTTTGCCAGTGAGGAAAAAGCAGGGGCGCTAAGCACCTTTGCGCCGGCGATAGTGATAGCTTTTGGCGTGTTGAATATTCTGGCGTGGACGCTGAGCTGGCTCGGTATGTTGCCAGTTTTCAGCGGATAGCGCGCAGGGCGTTTTAACGACGGGCCTGCTGCAATTAGCGCTCGGGGCGGCTCGCAATTAAGCGGGTGCGCACTTCATTTAATATAATGGGTGTTACGCGCCCAGGCGGATCGGCACTCGTCGCCGGAACGCCCCGAAGGCCGCAAAAGAATCGGTAATCCGGGCGAGAAACAGCCCGGTTTTATGTTGCTAATTTATTAAAAAATACCAGTTCTGATTTGGGCGCGTTTTCACGTCGAAAGGCCCGTTTTACACACTTTCCTGAAAGCTACCAGCAAGTGGTAACGCCGCGATCATCCTTGCGGCAGGTTGTGTAAGTGCCGTCTGCGTGCCTCGTCGTGATGTAGCCGCGATCGTCTACCCTGGTCGTGTCGCCATTACTGCCGTATGTCACTCCATCAATGGTACGCCAGTCATTGCCCTTGTTGTCGCTAACTTTGCCGTTTGAGTCGCGACGGTAAATAGTGCCATCGCTGCTGGTCGTTACACCACGGTCATCAGTTCGATAATCTTTGCCGTTGTCGCAACTGGTTTTCCCGTAGGAATCCGTGCGGCAGGTAGTCTGGCTGTTGGCTGCTGTAGAAATCGCGGTAAAAGCCAAAATAAACAAGGTGCGTTTAAGGACGCACTGGAGGAATCTGTTAGTCACTGTGGTGCCTTTTAAGTTAAGTTTCCTGTAATACGCAAAGGGTAGCGGCCTTTTCTTTTTACTTTATATTGCTGTGCTTTCAACTCACAGTAGAGTATCAAGCGATGCTGTTACGCGCTCATAACTTGCAAACAGGCCATCCTGCAATGCCTGCTGGTAAGCTGTGGGCTGACGTGAGGTTGCATGAGCAGCAAGGGCGTTACTGTAAAATTCTTGTTCGGCTTTTAACCGCTGAATTTCTTTTTCTTTTGGCATAATTGTTTCTCCATGAATATGCACTCCCAAGAATCATTTCTGGTTCCAGGAGTATAGAACACATCCGTTAATCGTTTTACGATTATTGAGTGGCGCGGTACTGGAGAAACTGCTGTTCTGCCCAATCAGGAAAAAAGAATGGCGCGGCATAATGGCGTCAGAGGATTTTCTGTTGCAGCCAGGCAGTAACGTCACCGGCGGTATTGATAAAGTCGAATAGGATGATCAGTTGTTCCAAGGCGAAGCTGGCATGAACTAGCTCACGTTCAAACGTATGTATCAGCCCTGCGCCGTCCAGAAGCTGCTGAGTAATGGCATAATTAGCCAGAAACTCATGCGCCATTGTATTGCGCTGACGCGCGAATGATTTTAGGCAAGTATTATAGTCCGAGCGCAGCCCCAGCTTCTCAAGCTCAACGCGCGTTCGGCCTAACGTGAGTCTTTCTAATTCCTTTTCAGAAAGGCTATAGCCCGGAAGAGAAACAAGAATTTTTTTCAGGCCAAACTCCAGCAATTGCGCCTTGCCCATAAACAGCCCAAACCGCTCGATGAAGGGTTTACCTGTATAGATTTCGAGTCCGGCATGAATCTTATCCTGAAGTTCCTTGCCGCCCAGTGTATCATTAGCCATGTGCCTTTCCTTTATCTAAAGTTGACAGTCATATCTATCGGCACGAGGCGGCAGAATGTTAAGTGCAGTTTGGCGTAACGGATATGGTCGGTTTGACGTCCTGCTGCCTCTTGGAGCATCCGGCCCCCTTTATGATTTTCGTTAAAAAGGAAAAATGAGAAATCTATGTTTAGCTATCTTTTAAAAAGAGAATCATTATCCGTGGCAGGTATGACGGCTGCCTTGTATGCCGCTGTATACTTTTATGAAAGGGGCGCTGCCAGTGAGCTAAATATACCACTAGAACTAATAACGCTCAGCATACCTACAATAAGTAATGATATTATGATAATATTTTTCTTTTCATTTCCTATAGTTACGATTTCTATCGTGCTACTTATGTGGGCAAAGGGCAACAAAAAGAAAAAAGCCGCTGCACATTTAGGAATAAGCGGTGTTTATTTGGTTGCATCATACCTGATGCTAAAATTTCCGCTCAAAGATCTACCGTTTGTTGGATTTTTTGCTCTCCTTCTTTTGATCCCTTTAAGCCATTGGATGCCGTTAGATTCTGAAAAAGAAGCTATTTCGTTTGAAGAGGGTAATATCGCGACTTTTGGTGTTCAGATTATCAATATTGCAGCAACCCTATTCTTTTTCTCTTTTACTTTTATATCGTTGGGCAGATCATCTGTTCACGACAACGAGTTGACAACGTTTGTGAAGGATAATAAGGAATATGCAATCGTAAAAGTATATGACGAGAACGTTTTTACCTGGAGTGTCGTTAACGGGAAAATCATACGCCGCCTTACTTATTTTCGCATGGAGAACATTAATGGGCTTGAATTCAATCAAAAAAATTTAAAAGTGATATAAAAAATAAGGAATAATATATTTCAGTATGGATGGATGAAGGCCAAGGATGCCTGAGGGGATTTGGAACAGGTAGGAAAGGCCGCTATTGCGGCCTTTTTGTAGAGGCGAGTTATCAGACTTTATTGATCGATAATATCTCTTCGGTTTCGTTGGATTCGTCAGTTACGAACTCAACTTCCGCGAATGCCCGACAGGGCCATTCAGGCCGGAGGCGCAGTTCAGCCGCGTGGCTTCGCATGTCTACAGTGCCGACCGGCCGTAGCAACAGAGTCGCATATTGCTGGAGAGCGCCACCGCGACATACTGGGATGGTTATTACGGTCGGCCGTAAAGGGCGCCGAGGCGGTTTGCACTATTTCAACGCGCCGACAGCGTTCGGCGCTTTTAAGTCCGATAGCCGACATGACGAACGGCGCTGTGGCAGATGGCGGCGTTTAGGTGATGAGAAAAGAAGAGGGAAGAGAGAAACAGCGTCTTGGCCATCAGTGATATCCTATTTAACATAATCATGATTATGCGCACTTAAAGGTATCAGGCCAGCATCCGACGTTGCGCCGGACTTATTTTCCTGAAACAGATTTCAATCCGCTTTTTGCCCCTGATATTAACGGGTTAAACCCGCTTCCTTCAACATGCCCAACTGCATTGCATTTGAATTTATTTAAATGCAATATTCTGCTATTCATGACTTAACGCTACGCCATACATGAAAATAAGCGCCCTGACTGAGCGACTCTCGCAGAAAATCGTTGGCCTGATCGATACCGGCAACATTGCACCGGGCGCGCACCTGAGCGTGCCTAAACTGGCCGAAACCTTTGACGTCTCGCGCTCGCCGGTACGCGAGGCGCTGGTCTATCTCGAACAAAAAGGCGTTCTGCAGCAAAAGCTCAACCGCGGCTTTTTTGTCAAAGAGGATTATGCGCCACAGCAGCATGACGAAGCGGCGCCTGCCGACGGCAGCGACCTGCCGGAATATTATCAGCTGGCGGAAGACTGGCTGCAGGACAATATCGACGCGGAAGTCACCGAACTCTATCTGATGAAGCGCTACAACCTGACCAAAAGCCAGCTCTCGACGCTGCTGGCGCGCGGCATCAGCGAAGGCTGGGTTGAGCGAAAACAGGGTTACGGCTGGCGTTTTTTGCCGGTGGCGAAAACCAAAGCGGCGCTGGAGCATATTTTTAGCTTTCGCATGGTGATTGAGCCGATGGCGATTCTGGAACCGACCTTTAACGCGCCGCAGGAGAAGATCGACGAAATACGCCGCGAGCTGGAGATGCTGCTCGACAACGGCATTGAGCGACTCTCGCCAAAACAGCTGCAGCTTGCTGGCTACCGCTTTCACGAGACGGTAATCGCCTTCTCTAATAACCCCTTCTTCGAGATCTCGCTGCGCAACGTCAACCGCATGCGCATGCTGATGGACTACCGCATTATGGACGACCGCAGCCGCTATTACGCCGAAGTCAAAGACCACCTGCGCCTGCTGGGGCTGATTGAGTCGGGGCAGCGTATCGAAGCCTCCTATATGATGAAGCAGCATCTGGCGGTGGCGCTGGAAAATAAAAAAATGCGCCGCATCATTCCGGAAACCTGAATCAAAAACCGCTTACCGCTGTGCCTCAGAAGGCCATGCATAGCTGAAATGCCCACCTCAAGAACCCTTTCTTATCAGCTCCGATCGTAACGCATAGTCAGCCTTTCAGGGTTTGCTGGATAACAAAGGGCAAGATGCCGCCGTGCAGCAGATAAGCAAGCTCCTGCTGTGAGTCAATCACCGCCGTCAGCGCAAACTCGCCGAGCAGCCTGCTGTCCCGACTGATACGCAGCTGTAGCGGCGTGCTGCCGGGCTGTAAATTCTCCAGCCCGATAAAGTCCAGCGTTTCGCTGCCGTCCATTTCCGGCAGACGCGCCGCCTCGCCCGCGCCGTAGTGCAGCGGCAGGATCCCCATGCCAATCAGATTGGTGCGATGGATGCGCTCAAAGCTCTCCGCCACGACCGCCTTAACGCCCATCAGCGCCTGCGCTTTCGCCGCCCAGTCGCGACTGGAGCCGGCGCCGTAGCGTTCGCCGGCGAACACCACCAGCGGCACGCCGCGCGCCAGCCAGCTTTGCGCCGCTTCATAAGCGGGCAGGATCTGCTGGTGATCGGCATCCCAGGCGAACCCGCCGCCGCCGCGTTTTTCCGGCGGCAGCAGCCGGTTCGCCAGCGCCTTGTTGGTGAAAGCGCCGCGCACCATCACCTCATGATTACTGCGGCGCGTCGAGTAGAGATTGAGATCCTGCGGATCCTCATGGTGTTCCAGCAGCCATTTTCCCGCCAGGCTGGTAGGCGGAATTGCGCCAGCGGGCGAAATATGATCGGTGGTGACGTCGTCGCCGAACCACAAAAAGGGGCGCGCGTCGTGCAGCAAAAGCGACGCAGCGGGATCGCGCGGCAGACGCTGCAAATAACCGGGACGACGCAGATAGGTCGAACGCACGTCCCACGGATAGTGCATGCTGCCTGGCGCGGCGATCTGCTGCCAGTGCGGCGTACCCTGCCAGATAATCTCGCGCCGTTTAACGTAAAACTCCCGCTTCATGGCGCGCGCGACCCACTCTTCCACCTCTTCCCGCGCCGGCATTAAATCACGCATGCGGATCGGCTGCTGCTGCGCATCGTAGCCCAGCGCGTCGTTCAGCATATCGTGGGAAATATGGCCCGCCAGCGCCCAGGCGATCACCAGCGCCGGGGAAGTCAGATAACCGTGGCCCAGGCTGGGATTGACGCGGCGAGGAAAGTTACGGTTGCCCGACAGCACGCAGACCGCCTGCAACCCCTCGTTCACCAGCGACTCCATGGCGGGCTGCAGCGCGCCGGAGCTGCCGATGCAGGTCATGCAGCCGTAGCCGGTCACGTCAAAGCCGATCTTCTCCATCTCGCTCAGCAGACCGCAGGCGCTGAGATAGTCGGTGACGGCGCGCGATCCCGGCGAGAACGAGGTTTTCACCCAGGGTTTGGGCTTGAGGCCGTGCCGCGCGGCGTTGCGCGCGAACAGCGCCGCCTGGATCACCAGCCAGGGATTGGCGGTGGTGGTGCAGCTGGTAATGGCGGCGATGGCGATAGCGCCCTGCTCAACTGCCTGCGGATAAGCGGCGTGCTGCCAGCGGCGGTTACGCGCTTCGGCCTTCAGGCTGTTGCGAAAGCTCTCGGCAGCCAGGCCCAGCGGGATCTGCTGATGCGGATTCACCGGCCCCGCCATGCAGGGTTCGATGCTGCCGAGATCTAGCGCGATAAGCTGGGTGAATTCAGGCGTCGGCGTCTCCGGCGATCGCCACAGATGCTGCTCTCGCATATAAGCGTGAATAATCGTCTGCTTCTCTGCGCTGCGTCCGGTCATCTGCACATAGTCGGCGCTGCGATCGTCCCACGGGAAAAACACCACCGTGGCGCCATATTCCGGCGCCATATTGGCGATGGTGGCGCGCGACTCCAGCGGCAGCAGATGCAGCGACGGGCCGGTAAACTCGACGAACTTGCCGACCACGCCCTTTTCGCGCAGCAGCCGCGTGATATGCAGCGCCAGATCGCTGTCGCTGACGTCAGCGGCCAGCGCACCCGACAGCGAAATGCCGATCACCTCCGGAAAGCGCAGCGTGACCGGTTCGCCGACCAGCGTCGCCTGCCCTTCCAGTCCGCCGACGCCCCAGCCCAGAATGCCCAGCGCGTTAATCATCGGCGTATGGCTGTCGGTCGCCACCATGCAGTCGGCGTGCAGCAGCGGCACCTCTTCGCGCGCGTCCACCGTGACGATCTCCGCGATCGCCTCCAGGTTCATCAGGTGGATTATGCCGGTGCCTGGCGGGATGACGCGGAAGTTATCAAGGCTCTGCTCCGCCCAGCGAATAAAGCGATAGCGCTCAGCGTTGCGGCGAAAGTCGAACTGCAGATTCTGCTCCAGCGCGTCGGCGGAGGCGTAGCGTTCGACGATGACCGAGTGATCGATGGTCAGCACCGCCGGAATATGCGGATTGATGCGCTGCGGATCGCCGCCGAGTTCGGCGGTGAGATCGCGCATCGCGGCAAAGTCCGCCAGCGCTGGCAGGCAGGTGGTGTCGTGAAACATCAGGCGGTCGGGATAAAAGGCGACCTCTCCAGCCGCCTCTTCGCCCTGTAGCATGCGCAGAAAATGGGGCAGCGCCTGCGGCGAGCGCAGGGCGACGTTCTCCAGCAGAATGCGCAGGCTGAACGGCAGGCGCTGTAGCCGATCGAGCGGCAGCAGCCGGGTCAGATCGAAAAACTGAAAGGGGCGGCCATCAATGACCAGCGTTGAGCGTTCCAGAGATAAGGGCGATGTCATACAAACCTTCCGTAGCCAGATGTTGTTATGGCTACGCGCGGATGGCCGCAGCTACATGCTCTGCAAACGCCCTGGTGCCGCAGCTGCCGCCCAGATCCGGCGTGCGCGTTTCGGGATTTTCCAGCACTTCGTCGATAGCGCGGTTAATCTCCTGCGCCGCTTTCAGCAAGGTCGGCTGGGTATGCTTTTCCGCATACCATGCCAGCATCATCGCCGCCGACAGGATCATCGACACCGGGTTGGCTTTGTCCTGATTCTGGATATCCGGCGCAGAGCCGTGCTGCGCTTGCGCGCAGCAGTGAGTATCGCTGGCCATGACAGAGCCTGCCAGACCCAGGCTGCCTGAGAGTTCGCTCGCCAGATCGCTGAGGATATCGCCGTAGAAGTTAGTGGTGACCAACACGTCGAAACGCTCGGGGTTTCGCACCAGATGCGCGGTTGAGGCGTCGATCAGCAGATCGTCCAGCTCGACTTCCGGGAACGCTTTGGCGACGTCGCGCACCGCTTCGAGGAAGAGGCCGTCGGTCATATGGAAGCTATTGGCTTTATGGATCGCGGTGACTTTTTTACGGCGCTGCATCGCCAGCTCAAACGCCTTGCGCGCGATGCGCTCAGAGCAGTGGCGGGTAATTTTACGCGTTGAAAGCGCCATGTCCGGGCTCGGCATCACTTCGCCCCAGCCGCGCGACATATTGCGATCGGGATAGAAGCCTTCGGTCGCCTCGCGCATGATCACCAGATCCATGGTCTTGCCCTCTTTCATATTCGAGGTCAGGAACGGGCGGGTACGCGCCGGGCGCACGTTGGCGTAGAGGTCAAGGCCGATGCGGAAACCGGCGGAGACGTTGCGTCCGCCCTTTTCCGGCGCCGGGTAGTCGGCGTGCGACTGGGTGCCGAGAATAATGCCGTCATAGGTTTTGGCTTTATCCAGCAACGCCTGACGCAGCGTGGTGCCGTGTAGCTCCAGGCTTTTAAAGCCGACATCCTCATAGTCAAACGCAAAACCCAGGCCGTAGACTTTGTCCAGCGCGTTCAGCACGGTTACCGTAGCTGAGGTGATTTCAGGGCCGATGCCGTCACAAGGCAGAACCAAAATACGCATATATGCTCCACAAGAAGCGGCTTTTTGTTGCATTTTTATATCAATAAATGCACTAATTGCGAAGTGATTGCGGTCACATTTATCGCACAATAAAATCACTCTCGCTCAGGATTATCGGCGTGCAACAGCCTACTCTGTTAATCCACGTTTATATTCTGGTTATTCTGGTGTGGAGATTTGAAATAACCACAGGCCGTGATCCATGTTGCAAATAGCCTTTGATCTTCTTTGCATATGTACATAATCAAAAGCAGTATGAGTCGCTTCGCCTGCGATAAAAGCAAAAGCAGCACCCGAATTGCAGCTGTATATGCCACGGCTGCGCCCGTTTGCTATTGATGGAAAAAGAGGAGAACAGCATGCCTGAGATTGTGGTGTATGCGGTAGAAGGCCGTTCCGCCGAGCAGAAGAAAACCCTGATGGTAAAGATCACCGATGCCGTGGTAGAGAGTTTCGGCGTAGAGCGCGATCGCGTGGTGGTGTCGATCGTCGAGACTAAAGCCAGTGATAAAGCGCGCGGCGGCGTGCTCTATAGCGAACGTGGGAAATAACTGGCGCGCAGGAAAAAGGCGCGCTAGTTCGCTGATATAAGGCCGCTAGCGCGCTGAAGCGCGGTCGCGGCTAAACTGCTGTTCGGTCAGGGTCGCGCCCCACTGATCGCCCTGCCACTCCTTCGTCAGCTTAAAGCCGAAGCGCTCATAGAGACGGCGCGCGGCGTTCAGTCCGCTAAACGTCCAGAGCTGGGTAGCGTCAAAGCCGCGCCGATCGCAGAAAGCCATCGCCTCCGTCAGCAGCCTGTTGCCGATACCGCTTCCCTGAGCGCTTTCATCCAGGATAAACCAGCGCAGATGCGCCTGGTTGTCGCCCAAATCCTGACCGTCAATGGCGAGGGATCCGACGATAACGCCCTGATCGACCGCCAGCCAGATCTGGTTATCCTCGTGATCCAGACGGCCCGCAAACTCGGCAAGTCCTGCTGCTACTTTCGCCTCGAAAAAATGTCCGAACTGATAATGTGCGGCGTAGTAGCGCCCGTGCATCTCGGCAATCCGGCCAATCATGCCGGGACGATAGCCGGTCACAATTTCCAGCCGGGATAAGGGTTCTGCGGGTTCGCCGCCGCGACATTTTTCCAGCGCACGGGCGTAAGCGGATAAGCCCCTGGCAACCTCTTGCTGCTGCTCGGGTTGAAGATGCAGGAGCGCGTCAGCGACGCGCATCGCGCCATAATGATGGATCGCATTAACCGTCTCAACGCCCTTTGGCGTCAGCTGCAACTGCTTCACGCGCGCATCCTGCACCGAAGCGACCTCACAGATCTCTCCTGCCGCCAGCAGCTTCGATAGCATGCGGCTGACGCTGGACTTCTCCAGTCCCAGTATCCGCACCAGTTGAGCCGCGTTGCGGGCGTTGCCGCTGGCGATCTCCAGCAGGCTGTGCACCGCAGAGGGTGACCAGTCGGTAGCGGCGAGCGTAGCGTTCATAAAGCCCAGTTCACGCACCATAAGACGTGAAGAGGCGCGGATATCATTTATCAAACTCTCTGTGAGCACAGGGGTCATTCCGTAAAAATATGTTGGTTGCATAATACAACCATTAACCGTCAGGGCTGTCAATTGCACTGTATTCACGCTATAAATGAAACGCTGTTTTACTTTCATGATTCTGTACCCAATGACAGATGCAAGGAGAGACGATGTCAAAGAAAGCTGCCCTACTGCTGGCGCCGGGCTTCGAAGAAGCGGAAGCCTTTATCACCCTCGATATTCTGAGCCGGCTGGGCGTCGTGGTAACTACCGTCGCCTGCCATCCGCACAATCAGGTTATCAGCTATCACGGCGTGACAACGCTGGCGGATCGCCTGCTGGAAGAGACCCAGCACGAGCTGTTCGATGCGGTCATTATTCCCGGCGGCCCGGAGGGCACGATGAATCTGGCCGCGAGCCCGGCGGTGAGCGCCTTTATTCGCCGCCACGACGAGGCGGGGAAGATTATTGCGCCCATCTGCTCTGCGGCGGCGCGCGTGCTGGCGGGCAACGGTCTGCTGAAAGGACGCCGCTATACCTGCTCGGGCGAACTCTGGATGCACTACGAGGATGGCGAGTATGTGATGGCGGATGTGGTGGAGGATGGCAATCTGCTCAGCGGCAGAGGGCTGGGCGTCGCTTTTGACTTCGCGCTGCAGCTGGCGCTGCGGCTGACCGGCAAGGCGGGCGCGGCGGATTTCCAGGCGGAGCATATCTACTATGACCGCTGGCGCAGCGATCGCCTGGGCAACTAATAGCGGGCCAGCCTGGCTGGCCCGTTTAAATATTACACGCTCGGGAAGGTAATATTGTTGCCCGGCGCTTCACGATGCAGATGGATAAAGTTCAGGTGACGCTCGTACTGATCGAGAATGTCGATAATCACCTGCTCTTTGCTGTAGTCCATCAGGTCGTTGCCCTGACTCCCCTCCAGCAGAAAGGTTTCCAGCCGATAGTAGGTCGATTTGCCGCTGCGCGCGCGATAGGTAAAGCCCGGCACGGAATACTGCTGCGGCCACACCTGATAGACGAAATCCTGCTCTTCGCCCAGGTTGACGCGCAGGTCGATGTAGCCCAGCGCGCTCTCTTCCGCCTCCAGTCGCTCCAGGGTCACGCGGCCGCCGCGCAGCTCCAGCTCTTTCGCCACTTCCTGCATCGCCGGAAAGATCACGCTCTCCATCATCTGCTGGGTATAGCGCGAGCCAGGGTAGTTCATCAGCCGCGACAGACGCTTTTTCCAGCTCAGCCGGTCGTTGCTGGTGGCCAGATAGGGCGCGGTATCGCGGCTGGCGCTGGCGCGACGGTAATCTTCTACCTTCAGGGATTTATAGAGCCCCGCCATCACGAAGAAGATCACAAAGCTGAACGGCAGACCCATTATCACCGTGGTGTTTTGCAGCGCGGAGATGCCGTTGGTCATCAGCATACTCAGCGTCAGCACGCCGATCGCCACCGACCAGAAGATGCGCAGCCAGTTTGGCGCGTCGCTGTTGATGTCCTTCAGCTTCGAGGTGAAGTTGCCCAGCACCAGCGAGCCGGAATCCGCCGACGTCACGTAGAACAGCATCCCGGTAATGGTCGCCACTGAAGCGCTCAGCTTAAAGGCGGGATACTGCTCCAGCAGCAGATAGAAGCCGCGCTCCGCATGCGCCATCACTTCCTGCGCAAAGCCGGTGTTGCCGTGAATAATCTCGTAGAGCGCGGCGTTGCCGAACACTGACAGCCACAGCAGCGTAAAGGTAAAGGGAATAATCAGCGTGCCCAGCACGAACTCGCGGATGGTGCGGCCGCGCGAAATACGCGCCAGGAACAGACCGACGAACGGCGACCAGGCGACCCACCAGGCCCAGAAAAAGAGCGTCCAGCTGTTCATCCACTGCGTGGGACGATCGAAGGCGAAGGTGTTGAGCGTCATGCCCATAAAGCGGTTGATATAGTCGCCGACGTTAAGCACCAGCGCGTTGAGCAGGAAATCGGTTTTGCCGAAAAAGAGCACAAACAGGATCAGGCCGAGCGCCAGCGCCACGTTCAGCTCGGAAAGGATACGAATGCCTTTATCGACGCCGGAGGTGACTGAAATGGTGGCGATAACCACCGAGAGCACGATCAACGCAGTCTGCGCCGCCAGCCCTTCTGGAATGTCGAACAGGACGTTCAGCCCGTAGTTCAGCTGCACGACGCCGATGCCGAGCGTGGTGGCGATGCCGAAAATGGTGCCGACCACCGCCGCAATATCGACGGTATGGCCGATGGGGCCGTTAATGCGTTTGCCGAAGATGGGATAGAGCGCCGAGCGGATGGTCAGCGGCAGGTTATAGCGATAGCTGAAGTAGCCCAGCGCGATGCCCATCAGCGCATACATCGACCAGCCGGTCAGACCATAATGGAACAGCGTCCAGACCATCGCCTGCCGCGCTGCTTCCAGCGTCTGCCCCGCGCCTTCCGGCGGCTGCATATACTGCGTGACCGGCTCCGCCACCGAGAAAAACATCAGGTCGATGCCGATACCGGCGGCGAACAGCATTGCCGACCAGCTCAGCAGGCTGAACTCCGGCTTGGACTGCTCCGGCCCGAGCTTAATCGCGCCAAAGCGCGAACAGGCCATAAACAGCACAAAGACGATGTAGAGCGTCGCGGCCAGCATGTAATACCAGCCAAATGTCGACGATACCCAGTTCACTGCCGCCTGAATCCATGCTGCGGCCTGATCGCTGTAGAGTATCGTCACCAGTGAAAATGTCAGAATCAGTCCGGCCGAGGCGTAGAACACCACGGGATTGATTCTGTCTTTTTCACTTGCAGGTGGATTAATCATCAGTTACCTCTGGTTTATAATAAATTCAACAGGTTATATTGTCCTCCGCGTGCGAACGCGTCTCCTTTATTGTTCTCCTCCTGATCGTTAAGCGTAGCGGTAAAACAATGCGATGTACGCTGCGCCTTGCAACAATTCAGGTACAGTATCCTAACAACTTTCTTTTTTATATTGAACGTTCAATCAATAAAAGTTCTAATAGTGGACTTGTTTAGCGGCGGAGCGCTTGTCATGCCAAAAGTAGGAATGCAGCCGATACGACGTCGGCAGCTGATTGATGCCACTCTGGAAACCATTAACGAAGTCGGGATCAACGACGCCACCATCGCGCAGATTGCACGGCGCGCGGGCGTCTCGACCGGCATCATCAGCCACTACTTCAAAGACAAGAACGGCCTGCTGGAAGCCACTATGCGCGACGTAACGCGGCAGCTGCACGACGCGGTGGCGATGCGGCTCAGGCCGCTGGCCGGCGCCAGCACCGAAGCGCGCCTCTGCGCCATCGTCGAAGGCAACTTCGACGAAAGCCAGCTGCATAAGGCGGCGATGAAGGCGTGGCTCGACTTCTGGTCGAGCAGCATGCATCAGCCTCAGCTCAACCGGCTGGAGCGCGTCAGCAGCAGCCGCCTCTTCTCGTCGCTGGCCGCAGAGTTCCGTCGCGAGCTGCCGCGCGAGGCGGCACGCACCGCCGCTTATGGGCTGGCGGCGCTGATCGACGGCCTCTGGCTGCGCGCGGCGCTGGGCGGCAAGCCCTTTGATTTTCAGCTGGCTCGCTCGCTGACGACCCAGTTCATTCGCCAGCAGTTAGCTGGCAACACCCATCCCTGATAAAGGAGGAACCATGTCCCGATTCGCAGAGCAGCACCTCTATATTGATGGCGCTTACGTCCCGGCAGCGGCTGGCGACACCTTTGACACCATCAATCCCGCCAACGGCGACGTGCTGGCGAAGGTGCATGAGGCTGGCCGCGAGGACGTCGACCGCGCCGTTGCCGCCGCGCGCAAAGGCCAGAAGGTCTGGGCGGCGATGACCGCGATGCAGCGCTCGCGTATTTTGCGCCGTGCGGTGGATATCCTGCGCGAGCGCAACGACGAGCTGGCCGCGCTGGAAACCCTGGACACCGGCAAGCCGCTGAGCGAAACCGCCAGCGTGGATATCGTGACCGGCGCAGACGTGCTGGAGTACTACGCGGGCCTGATCCCGTCGCTGGAGGGCCAGCAGATCCCGCTGCGCGACACGGCTTTCGTCTATACGCGTCGCGAACCGCTCGGCGTGGTGGCGGGTATCGGCGCGTGGAACTATCCGATTCAGATCGCCCTGTGGAAATCCGCGCCGGCGCTGGCGGCGGGCAACGCGATGATCTTCAAGCCGAGCGAAGTGACTCCGCTTACCGCCCTGAAGCTGGCGGAAATCTACAGCGAAGCGGGCGTGCCGGATGGCGTATTCAACGTGCTGCCGGGCAGTGGCGCGGTGACCGGTCAGCTGCTCACCGAGCATCCCGGCATCGACAAGGTCTCTTTCACCGGCGGCGTCGCCAGCGGCAAAAAAGTGATGGCTAACGCAGCGGGCTCGACCCTGAAAGAGGTCACCATGGAGCTGGGCGGCAAGTCGCCGCTGATTATCTTCGACGATGCGGATCTCGATCTCGCCGCCGATATCGCCATGATGGCTAACTTTTACAGCTCCGGTCAGGTCTGCACCAACGGCACGCGGGTCTTTGTTCCGGCCAGCCTGAAGGCCGCGTTTGAAGAGAAAGTGTTGGCGCGCGTCGCCCGCATTCGCGCCGGCGACCTCAACGATCCCGCGACGAACTTCGGCCCGCTGGTGAGCTTCGGCCACCGCGATAACGTAATGCGCTACATCGAGCGCGGCGTTGCAGAAGGCGCGCGCCTGCTGTGCGGCGGCAAGCGGATGACGGGCGCAGGCTTCGACGCCGGCGCCTGGGTCGAGCCGACCGTCTTTAGCGACTGCAGCGATGAGATGACCATCGTGCGCGAAGAGATCTTCGGGCCGGTGATGTCGATTTTGACCTATCAGAGCGAAGAAGAGGTGGTGCGCCGCGCCAACGCCACCGAGTACGGCCTGGCGGCGGGTCTGGTTACGCAGGATCTCAATCGCGCGCACCGCGTTATTCACCAGATTGAAGCGGGTATCTGCTGGATCAACACCTGGGGCGAATCCGCCGCAGAGATGCCGGTCGGCGGCTACAAGCACTCCGGCGTCGGCCGGGAGAACGGCCTGATGACCCTGCAGAATTACACCCAGGTGAAATCTGTGCAGGTCGAGCTGGACCGTTTTCAGTCGGTATTTTGATTAATAAAGAAACCTGAGGAGCGACTAATGGAATTTGATTACATCATTATCGGAGCCGGATCCGCAGGGAACGTTTTGGCTGCCCGACTGACCGAAGACAGCGACGTCAACGTTCTGCTGCTGGAAGCGGGCGGCCCTGATTACCGTATGGATTTTCGCACGCAGATGCCTGCGGCGCTCGCCTTTCCTTTGCAGGGAAAACGCTACAACTGGGCTTACGAGACCGAGCCGGAACCGCATATGAACCATCGCCGCATGGAGTGCGGACGCGGCAAAGGTCTGGGCGGCTCATCGCTGATCAACGGCATGTGCTACATCCGCGCTAACGCGATGGATCTCGACGGCTGGGCGGAAGCGCCGGGGCTGGAGTCCTGGCGCTATCACAACTGTCTGCCCTACTACCGCAAAGCGGAAACGCGCGATATCGGGCCGAATGATTATCACGGCGGCGACGGTCCGGTCTGCGTGGCGACGCCGAAAGCAGGCAACAATCCGCTGTTCGCGGCGATGATCGACGCGGGCGTCGAGGCGGGCTATCCGCGCACCGAGGATCTCAACGGTTATCAACAGGAGGGCTTCGGCCCGATGGATCGTACCGTGACGCCGCAGGGGCGCCGCTCCAGCACCGCGCGCGGCTACCTCGACCAGGCGAAAAACCGTCCCAACCTGAAAATCGTTACGCATGCGACCACCGATCGCATCCTGTTCGACGGCAAGCGCGCCGTCGGCGTGCAGTATCTGCTGGGCGCGAGCAATACCTCGCACAAGGTGCATGCGCGGCGCGAGGTGCTGCTGTGCGCGGGCGCTATCGCCTCGCCGCAGATTTTGCAGCGCTCCGGCGTTGGCGCGGCCAGCCTGCTGAAGTCGTTCGATATTCCCGTGGTGCACGATCTGCCCGGCGTCGGCGAGAACCTGCAGGACCATCTGGAGATGTATCTGCAGTACGAGTGCAAAGAGCCGGTGTCGCTCTACCCTGCGCTAAAGTGGTGGAACCAGCCGAAAATCGGCGCGGAGTGGATGTTCAACGGCACCGGCATCGGCGCCAGCAACCACTTCGAGGCGGGCGGCTTTATCCGCAGCCGCGAAGAGTTCGCCTGGCCGAATATTCAGTATCACTTCCTGCCGGTGGCGATTAACTACAACGGCTCGAACGCGGTCAACGCGCACGGCTTCCAGTGTCATGTCGGCTCAATGCGTTCGCCGAGCCGCGGCCATGTGCGCATTAAGTCGCGCGATCCGCGCCGCCATCCCGCTATCCTGTTCAACTATATGGCGAGCGAGCAGGACTGGCATGAGTTCCGCGACGCGATACGCATTACGCGCCAGATTATCAACCAGCCGGCGCTGGACAAGTTCCGCGGACGCGAAATCAGTCCCGGCGTAGAGTGCGAGACCGACGAGCAGCTGGATGAGTTCGTGCGCAACCACGCGGAGACGGCCTACCATCCTTGCGGCACCTGCAAAATGGGCAGCGATGAGATGGCGGTAGTGGATGGCGAAGGCCGCGTTCACGGCATGCAGGGGCTGCGCGTCGTCGATGCGTCGATTATGCCGCTGATCATCACCGGCAACCTGAATGCGACCACCATTATGATCGGCGAAAAAATCGCCGATAACATTCGCGGCCGCCAGCCGCTGCCCGCCTCGACGGCAAGCTATTTTGTCGCTGGCGAGACGCCGGTGCGCGGCGAACCGCGACGCGCGTAACGCGCTTTAGCCCGCTTCGGCGGGCTTTTGCCGTTACATCATCTGCGGCTCGCGGATGGCATTGCCTTTGTCGAAGCGCGCCAGGCGGTACGGCGCGATATCGGTAAAGAGCTGACGACTGGTCATCAGCTGGGCGCAGAGCAGGCCCGCGCCAGGGCCGATGCCGAAACCGTGCCCGCTGAAGCCTGAGGCGATAAACAGACCGGGCACGCGCGGCATCTCATCGATTACCGGCACCAGATCCGGCGTGGTATCAATCCAGCCGCCCCAGGAGTGATCGATTTTAATGCCCTCCAGCGCAGGAAACGCCCTCACCAGCACAGCCAGCGCTTCATTTAGAATCTGCCGATCGGGCTCAGGGTCCAGTACGCGAATCTTCTCGAACGGCGACACCCTGTCGTTCGACCAGCGCCCCGCCGCCTCCGGCCCGTTAAAAAAAGAGCCGTTCAGCCGGAGCTTGAGCTTCTTGGCGATCTTGCTGCGGTACATCGGGTAAAACTTCGTCGCATAGCGGATATTCTGCGGCGCGAGATCGAGCTGGCCGCGGCCAGGGATCGCCACGGTGTAGCTGCCGTCCAGCCGGCGGCGGATACAGAGCTCCGGCATGCTTAAACACCCCTGGATCACCTCCGGCGCCGCCGTGGTTTTAAACGCGGTGCCGAGAATATTGGCGCTGGGCAGGTCGATGCCGTACTGCTTGCAGAAGCGCGAACTCCATGCGCCGCCGCAGCAGATCACCTGACTGGCGCGCACGCGGCCGCGCTCGGTCCAGACGCCGGAGACGCGGCCCGCGCTGATATCCAGGCCGCGTACCGCGCAGCGTTGATGAACGGAAGCGCCCAGCTTTTGCGCGCCGACAGCGATAGCGGGCGAAGCGAGCGACGGCTCGGCGCGCCCGTCGCTCGGCGACCAGACGCCGCCGACCCAGCGCGCCTGATCGCCCAGCCGCTCGTGCACCTCTTTCGGCGACAGCAGGTGGCTGACGAAACCGAGCTGCTGCGCCTGCTTGCCCCACTTTTCCCAGCGCGCCACGTCCGCTTCGTTCTGCGATCCGTAGAGGATGCCGCTGCGGCGAAAGCCGAGATCCAGGCCGATTTCGCCGCCCAGCGCTTCCCAGCGCTGCAGGCTGCGCATCGCCAGCGGCAGCTCGTAGAGGTCGCGGTTCTGCTGCCGCACCCAGCCCCAGTTGCGCCCGGACTGCTCGCCGCCGATCACGCCTTTCTCAAACAGCGCCACCGCAACGCCCTGCTTCGCCAGCTCGTAGGCAACGGAGGTGCCGATGATGCCGCCGCCGATCACCACCACGTCGACCTGGTCGGGAAATGTCGGGCTGTCTGTCACAGCATTGATTTTTATGCGCATAGAGAAACCTTTTAAGTTCAGGGCATTCAGAGATGCTTTTCTGGCGGGATATGCATGATCCACAACACTCTGGCATCGCTCTCGGTATGGTTGAAAATGTTGTGCGGCAGATGGCTCTTAAACTGAAAGCTGTCGCCGGTCATCAGGCGCGCGGTATCGCCGTTGATCTCCAGCGTCAGTTCGCCCTCGACCACCAGCCCCGCCTTTTCGCCCTGGCCGATCAGCATTTCGTCGGAGCGGACGCCAGGGGGAATGTCGATGACCATAAACTGCATATCGTGGTCGCCCGACGGCGACAGCATCTCTTTGGCGATGCCGCGCTTGCCGACGTTGAAGCGCGGCCGCTCCGCGCTGCGGCGAACGTAATGCTCGGCGCCGCGCAGCGAGGCGGCGCTCTCCTCCAGAAACGCCGTCAGCGGCACTTTCAACACCAGCCGCAGCTGTTCCAGCACCCGTACGGTGGGATTGGTCAGGTTGCGTTCAATCTGGCTGATGGCGCCGGCGGAAACGTTCGCCAGCAGCGCCAGCTCGGTAATGGTCAGATTGCGCGCCTTGCGCAGGCTTTTCAGCCGCGAGCCGATATCGGTTTCCGCGGCGCCGGGTTCCGCCTTGTGTTGCGATGCGTTTTTCATCTCATGCTCTTGTTTGCCGTCGCGCCTGTTCGCCGACCTGGGTTAACTCAGGGCATGCCCCATTTATCTTTGATGGTCTGAAGCGTGCCGTCCTGTTTCATGGCGGTCAGCGCGCTGTCGATCTCCGCCAGCAGCTTGTCGTTGCCTTTTTTCACGCCGAACGCCATGGGCGAAACGTGTTCCGGCTTATAGCCCTCGACAACGTGCATGCCTTTCAGCCCGCCCGCTTTGGCCTGCGCTTTCAGTATGGGATAGTCGTTCATGCCCGCCGCGATGCGGCCCAGCGAAAGATCGCGCGTCATGTCCGCCGGGCTGTCATAGACCTTCACCTCTTTGGCGATACCGCTCTGCATCAGGCTTTGCGTGTAGTCGGTGCCCGCCATGGTGCCCACCACGTCGCCTTTCAAATCCTGCCAGGAGTCATATTTTTTAGTGTTGTCGTCGCGCACCACCAGCCCTGCGCCGAAGGCGGTGACCGGCTGCGAGAAACCGATGCGCTTCGCGCGTTCCGGCGTCGGCGTCATACCGGCGACGATCATCTCGATTTTCCCGGCGATAACCGACTGTATCAGCGTTGAAAAAGGCACGGCGGTGAAATTGACCTCCAGATGCTGACGCCGGGCCACTTCCGCCGCGACGTCCGGCATAAAGCCTTCGATTTTTCCGCTCTGTGTATTCAGGAAGGTAGTGGGCGCGCTGGAGGGCGGCGACCCTGCCGTTAACGCGGCGGCCTGGGCGTTGACGCTGACCACGGCGGCGAGGCTCAGGGCTATGGAGATATTCAGCAGGCTTATTTTACGGGCGACAGACATAACTCACTCCTGGTTCAGTAGCGAAAGGGCGAACGTCTTTTTCACTATAATGAAATTTATGCTGCCGCTGTCAATGTTTTATTTTACCAAAACGCCGCACCTCACACATTACCGAAAAAGCCGTTGCTTTAATCAATTCGCCTATCTATAGCTGTTTCTTATCGCGGTAATAACAATTCGCTATCTCGCAAGAGCCGGTATTTATTGACAGCCCGTGGCGGGTAAAGATATTCATTATAATGAATTGTCGTTGCCCCAACACCCGTTACACAGCACGTTCAGGAGCCTAAGATGGACTGGAGCAGCATTCATACCTATCTGCCCTTTTTGCTGAAAGGGGCTGAAATGACGATCTCCATCACCCTGTTGTCGCTGGTGATTAGCACGCCGCTGGGATTAATATTTGCCGCCGCCAAGATGTGCCCGTGGAAAATTATTTCCTGGCCGGTGGCGACGGTGATTAATATTACCCGCGGCCTGCCGATGATTGTGGTGCTGTTTTATATCTACTTTGTTTTTCCCGATATTGGTATCACCCTGACCTCTTTTCAGGCCAGCGTCATCGGCATCGCTTTTTGCTTTTCCACCTATATCGCCGAGATATTTCGCGCCGGCATCGAGTCGGTCGATCGCGGTCAGTTTGAAGCGGCGCGCTCAATGGGCATGGGCTTTGCCAAAGCGATGCGCCGCGTCATCCTGCCGCAGGCGTTTCACGTCGCGCTGCCGCCCTACAGCAATACGCTGGTGATGATGCTGAAAGATTCCGCCCTCGCCTCCACCATCGCCGTTACGGAAATGACCCGACAAGGTCAGCTGATCGCCGCGTCGACCTTTGACAACACCACGGTCTATACGCTGGTGGCGGTACTCTATCTGCTGCTGTGCATGCCGCTGATGGCGCTCACCAAACGGCTGGAAAAACGCCAGATTAAAGGAGCCTGAGATGATCGAGATTGACGAAGTCCATAAAAAATTCGGCCGCGTCGAGGTGTTGAAAGGCGTCAGTTTTTCCGTAAACGCTGGCGAGGTGGTCTGCCTGATCGGCCCGTCCGGCTCTGGCAAATCGACCATTTTGCGCTGCATCAACGGGCTGGAAAGCTATGAAGGCGGCGAGATCCGCGTGCTGGATCGCCGGGTCGATAATCGCCATAAGAGCATTAACGATCTGCGTCGCCAGATCGGCATGGTATTTCAGCGCTTCAACCTTTTCCCGCATCGCAGCGTGCTGGAAAATGTGATGGAAGGCCCTGTTCACGTCAACGGCGAGTCGCGCGCTCAGGCGGAGAAGCGCGCCAAATCCCTGCTGGCGCTGGTGGGGCTGGCGGACAAGATCAACGCCTGGCCGGGGCAGCTCTCTGGCGGTCAGCAGCAGCGCGTCGCCATCGCGCGCACGCTGGCGCTGCAGCCGAAAGCGATACTGTTCGACGAGCCGACATCCGCGCTCGACCCCGAACTGGTCGGCGAGGTATTGCAGGTGATGCGCAACCTGGCGCAGGAAGGCATGACGATGATTGTCGTCACCCATGAGATGCAGTTCGCCCGCGAAGTGGCCGATCGCGTCTGCTTTCTGCACAGCGGGCAGATTGTCGAACAGGGCCCGGCGCAGCAAATTCTGCTGCAGCCTCAGGAAGCGCGCACGCAGGACTTCCTGCGTCGCGTTCTCGGCAGCAGCGACAGCCATTTTTGTCGCCAGTGTCAGGCGGCCGTTTAAAGGCTGCCTCTCTGCGCGCGGCTGGCGCTAAACCGCAGAAGAGCACGCAGCGCCGGCGCGGCGCAGGCGTCTGTGCGCAGGACCTCTGATCTGATAAAGTTATACAGCTTTTATTCCCTCCGCTGACCCGCCGCTTTGCCGCTTGGCTTTTTTGTTTTGCTTCAGATAGTTGTGAGAAAACCAGGCAGGGTTATACTCTGATCAACAGTGATTGCTTACTGAAACTAATAATCTCTACCCCCTTTTCTCTGCGTGCGGGATAACGCTTTTACTGTGGCCAGGCCTGGCCGGTGGCGCACCGTCTCTCTTTTCCGGATACGGAATTCACGACAGCAACGTTGTTCTCTTTAGTTTTTCCAGCCTGATTGCTATGCCGGGGAGCATGCCGCGCACGCAATAAGCCCTCTCTTTTTAATCCTGATTCTGACAGGAGGAGACGATGTTGCCTTTTTCTAGCTTCTGGCAGGCCGGGTACGAAGGCGCCGACCATATCAATACGGCAGGCCAGCGTCTGGTGATGGATGCGTTGACGGGTCATCAAACGCGCTTTCGCAGCGACTATCTCGCTCTACAGCATTTTGGCATCCGTACCGTGCGCGAGAGCATCGGCTGGCGCCAGGCGGAAGAGGATCCGGAGCGGACATTCGCCACGCTGCGGGCCAAAATGGAGGCGGCGCAGGAGCTGGGCATTCAGATTAACTGGACCTTCTGCCATTACGGCTGGCCGGACGATATCGATCTTTTTTCAGACAGCTTTGTCCCGCGCTTCGCCGCTTTTTGCCAGCGCGTCGCCGCTTTCCTCGCGCCCTGGTATCGCCGTGCCCCGATCTATTCGCCGATGAATGAGATCTCCTTCCTTAGCTGGGGCCTGATGGTCGGACTGTTCGGCAACCACCGCGAGGCGGATCCCGACGCTATCAAGCGTCAGCTAGTGCGCGCGACCCTGGCGGGCTGCGACGCTATCTGGCTGGCGGATCCCCGGGCGCGCTTTCTTCATTGCGATCCCCTTATTTATCTGGTTCCCGATGAAGAGAGCGACGCCTGTTATCAGCTCACCGCCGAGCTGAACGCCGCGCAGTTTCATGCCTGGGATATGCTGGTCGGCGCGCGCGAGCCGGAACTGGGCGGCGCGGCGCGCTATCTCGATATCATCGGCGCCAACTACTATCACGCCAATCAGTGGGAAGCCCATTCCAATCAGCGGCTGGCGTGGCACCTGGGCGACGGACGACGAAAGCCGCTGCATAAGCTGCTGCTGAATGTAGCGCAGCGCTATCAGCGTCCGATACTGCTGGCGGAAACCAGCCATGTCGGCAGCGGGCGTCCCGCCTGGATGACCTATATCACCGCGCAGATTGCGCAGGCGCAGCTGGACGGCTGCGACATCCTGGGCGTCTGCATTTACCCCATTATTGAAAGCCCTCTCTGGGAGGATCCCCAGCACTGGCCGCGCAGCGGCCTGTGGGATGTCGCCCCTGATTTTACGCGTCAGCTACACCAGCCTACCGCCGCGGCCTTGCGGCAATCACAACGTTCGCTGCACCGGTTTCACGCGCTTTTGTCGCCGGCCGGCGAGCCACAGGAGTCCTCTATGAAACAGTCCGTTTTGGTGGTATTTAGTCATCTTCGCTGGGGTTTCGTCTTTCAACGGCCACAGCATTTACTGTCGCGTCTTGCCCAGCACCATCGCGTGCTGTTCATTGAGGAGCCGGTTTACCAGCCCGGCGAGGCGGGTTTACGACAGCAGTCGCCCGCGCCTAACGTCACCGTTATCGAACCGCACACCGACATCGACGCGCCGGGCTTCCATGACAGCCAGATCGCCGTGCTGCAGCCGCTGCTCGCCACGCTGCTGGAGAGCGACGAGCAGCCGCTGGTCTGGTTCTATACGCCGATGGCGCTGCCGCTGCTGGTCTGCTTCAATCCCAGCGCCATTATCTATGACTGCATGGATGAGCTTTCCGCCTTCCAGATGGCGCCGCGCCAGCTGCAGCAGCGCGAGTCCGCGCTGCTAAGCCGCGCCGACGTGGTCTTTACCGGCGGCACCAGCCTGTATGAAGCGAAAAAGCATCGCCACCAGAACGTGCACTGTTTTGCCAGCAGCGTCGACGCCGCGCATTTCGAGCAGGCGCTCGATCGCAGCAACGGCCACCCGCTGCAGGAAAATCTGCCTGGCCCGATACTGGGCTACTACGGCGTAATTGACGAGCGTATGGACATCGCGCTGGTCGCCGCCCTCGCCGATGCGCATCCCGACTGGCACATCGCCATGGTGGGTCCGGTCGTGAAAATCGATCCGCTCAGCCTGCCGCAGCGGCCCAATCTGCACTGGTTCGGCCAGCAGCCCTATGAGGCGCTGCCTCATTTTCTGGCCGGGTGGGACGTCTGTCTGATGCCGTTCGCGCTGAACGCCTCAACGCGTTTTATCAGCCCGACCAAGGTGCTGGAGTATATGGCGGCGCAGCTGCCGATCGTCAGCACCGCCGTGCCGGATGTGGTGCGCCACTATAGCGACGTGGTGAGCATCGCCGATACCACGCAGGGCTTTATCCTCGCCTGCGAAGCCGCGCTGGGGCTAAGCGATGAGGCGCGGCGCCAGCAGGCGGCGCGGATGGCGGCGATCATCGCCGAGACCTCGTGGGACCGCACCGCTGAGCAGATGCAGGCACAGATCGCCAGGCTGCGCGATAACCTTGTTGAGCCGGTTGCCGCGGCACCCGCGCCGGAAATCACTGACGGCGTGCGTGCGGTAACGCTGCGTCCGGTGGAGTGTCTGATCCTTGGCGCCGGGCCGACCGGCCTGAGCGCGGGCTACCACTACGGCGAAGGCGCGGTGGTGCTGGAGAAAAACCCGACGCCCGGCGGCTGGTGCCGCTCTATCGCAGACAAGGGATTTACCTTCGATTATGCGGGCCACATTATGTTCTCCAACGATCCCTACGTGCTTCAGCTTTACGACAAACTGCTGGGCGATAACCTGCACTGGCAAAACCGCGAAGCCTGGGTTTACAGCCATGACGTCTTTACCCGTTATCCTTTCCAGTCGGCGCTGCATGGGCTGCCGGCAGAGGTGATTGGCGAATGCGTGCTGGGCGCGATTGAAGCGCGTTACGGTGTCACGGGAGCGCAGGAGGCGGCGCCGCTTAGCGCGGTGCGCTCGGCGGCCAATACCGACTGTCGCGACTGCTGCGCCGACGGCGTGCTGGGCGCCGAGGCGACAGAGCCTGTCGGCGCGGATGCGGCAGGAGAAGATTTTGAAAACTTTATCTTCCGCACCTGGGGGCGCGGCATCGCCCATCACTTTGCCGTTCCCTACAACCGAAAACTGTGGAAAACCCCGCTGGCCGATATGGAAACTTCCTGGCTCGGCGGGCGCGTTCCGCTGCCCGATCTTCAGCAGATTATCTCAGGCGCGCTGGCGCCGCTGGATAAACCTGTCGGCCCTAACGCCCGCTTCGGCTACCCTAAGCGTGGCGGTTTTCAGGCGCTGATGAATGGCTTCCTGCCGCATCTCAGCTGCGTGCTGGAAACGGATTCGGAGATCGCCGAGATCCAGCCGCAAAGCCGCAGCGTAATTCTTAAGGATGGTCGTCATTACCAATACGATCAGCTAATCAGCACCCTGCCGCTGCCCGAGCTGGTGCGCCTGATGGGCAATCGCGCGCCGCAGGCGGTGCAGCAAGCTGCCTCGCTGCTGCGTCACGTGTCGGTGCGCTGCGTTAATCTCGGCATCGGCCGTGCCAACCTTAGCGACAAGCACTGGATCTACTATCCTGGCGATACCCTGTTCCACCGCATTTTCCTGCAGGGCAACGCCAGCCCGGAATGCAACCCGCCAGGCGGTTTTGGTTTAACCTGCGAAATCACTTATCGCGCCGATCAGCCGCTGCCGTATGAAGGCGAGGCGCTGATCCAGCGCTGTATCGACGACTGCATTCGCGTCGGCATCATTCGCGAGGATGACGTTATCGTTACCGCCCATGAGGTGGATATGCCCTATGCCTATGTGGTTTACGATCATCAGCGCAAAGCCAACGTGGCGCTGATCCGCAACTGGCTGGCGGCGCAGGGCATTCATCTTTCCGGACGTTACAGCGAATGGGAGTATTACAATTCGGATCACGCTTTCCTGGCGGGCAAGCGCGCCGCCGAAACGGTGAAGGCGCTGCTCACTAACCGTAAGACAACGGCGTAATCCAGCGGACGCCGGGCGCGTTGCGTCTGGCGTCTGCTATCCATCCTGGCGGCAAAAAGGATCCTTTGGATCGCTGGGTTTGTATAATGGGCATTATATAAAGCCAGATACCCGCAACGGGTTTTTTTTTAACCGGTAAAATGGCGTCGCTACGTAAATTTCGCCGTACTCTGCCCCTGCTTTTCCGCCAGAATTCGCGTAGCGCGATCATTTTCAGAAGCGCTTAAATTTTGTACCTAATCAGGTCATTCAATCGCCATTCAGCGAAAGTGAAGCCACCGCGCAGCCATAACGGTAAACTCTCGCCTGCTGGCTTTATGCTATTTTTTTGCATTAAGCCGATGATCTGCCAGTAGTCGATTACACTTTCTGTTTCGAGGCAGTCATTACAAGGAAATGAGGTATTCATGAGTCAACTCTTTAGCGCAACGCATATTGGCAAGCTGGCACTGGAAAACCGCATTGTTATTGCGCCTATGTGTCAATACTCCGCGAGCGAAGGCAAAGCCACCGCGTGGCATCGCATCCATCTTGGGCAGCTGGCGCTTTCCGGCGCGGGCCTGCTGATTATCGAGGCCACCGCGGTTGAGCCGATTGGCCGCATCACTCCGGGCGATCTCGGCCTGTGGGACGAGGATACCGAAGCGGCTTTACGCACGGTGCTGGAAGATATTCGTGCCTATTCGCCGATTCCGGTTGGCATCCAGCTGGGCCATGCGGGCCGCAAAGCCTCATGCGCCGCGCCCTGGGAAGGCGGTCACCAGCTGACGCCTGAAGAAGGCGGCTGGGAAACGGTCGCGCCTTCAGCGCAAGGTTTCCATGAAGAGGATCGCCCGCCGCTGGCACTGAGCCGCGACGATCTGGCGCGTATTAAACAGAAGTTTGTCGACAGCGCAAAACGCGCGGAAAAACTCGGCATACAACTCATTGAGCTGCACGCTGCGCATGGCTATCTGCTGCATCAGTTCCTGTCGCCGCTCAGCAACCATCGTGAAGATGAATATGGCGGTTCGCTGGAAAATCGCATGCGCTTCCCGCTGGAAATTTTCCACGCGGTGCGCGAGGCGGTCTCTGATGATATCGCGATCGGCGTGCGTATTTCCGCAACCGACTGGGTTGAGGGCGGCTGGGATAATGCGCAGTCCATTGAATTCAGTAAACAATTTGAGGCCGCAGGCGGCGATTACGTTCACGTATCAAGCGGCGGCCTTGCGCCTCAGCAGTCGATTACCGTAGGACCTGGCTACCAGCTGCCGTTTGCGCGCGATATTCGCAAAGAGGTAAATATTCCGGTTATCGCCGTCGGCCTGATTACCGAGCCGAAACACGCCGAAGCGGTGCTGCAGGAAGGCACCGCCGATCTGGTGGCGCTGGCGCGCGGCGTGCTCTACGATCCGCGCTGGCCGTGGCATGCTGCCGCCGAACTGGGCGCGCAGGCGATTGCACCGCCGCAGTATCTGCGTTCTGAACCGCACGGGCTGAAAGGTACGTTAAAAGCTAACCGCTAATACTCTCTGCCGGCTCTCTCTTCAGGGCCGGCTTCATCCCCCGTTTTTGTGACGCGCAGCAGCTGCTGCTTTTTCCATCTTAAGGTTTCTCTAAGCTGCAAAATGTAAAACTCTACTCAGTGACTGAGGAGAGTAAAAATGAAATCTGCCCTGCTTGTTAAACGCGAAGAATATCTGGCGCTGCTGATCGCTGCATTAAGTGTTATTAGCTACTTAGCTATCTGGTTCAGAACCTGAATAAAAGTGACGCTGTCACATTACGGCGCGCTGCTTTCCATCGCGCCTTTGGTTGATCTTTTCATTTATTTTCTCATTCGCTCGATATGGCGCGTTAAATAGAGCCGTTCGCTTCTCTTCAGGTCGTATTGCTCATTCAGGTACAGGCGGTTTTCTATTTTTTCACGCACCGCCATGCGGTCGCGCAATGACTTTTTATCGTATTACAGAGCGTGTCATCTTCATCGGATTCATTTCTACCAGATCCCGTATCTCCTGCATCACACGCGTCATCTGCATCACTTGCGGCGTGGAATATCATTTTATTGAGCGATATCGCCATTAACTCTGCTGATGAGGCTGGGCTATTTTATCTTTGACTGTGAGTTTCTTTTTGTTTCAGGATGGTTACTTCCAACAGGAAAAACCCTCAATGCAGCATTGCTGTAATAAGCCTTCTCAGGATTTTTTGCGCTTTATTAATCTGGAACCCATATTGATATAAACATGAAATAAAAAAAGCCCTGCGCTGGCAGGGCTTTCACCATTAGCTTTTCCGACAGGAAGTCAGAATATCGTCATCCGCTTTATAGACCTTAGTCGCCGTGCCGGTAAGCCCCAGCATAGTGGAGAAGAGGTTATCCTGCGAAAAGTTATCCTGCGCCGCCAGCTTATCAAGACAGCCTTTATTTACCCCATAGCGTTGCTGGTAGTCCGGCGACAGCCAGATCAGCATCGGCACATGTTTCTGCACCTCTGGCGCGATGGCATAAGGCATCCCGTGTAAATAGGTGCCGTTCTCGCCCAGCGATTCGCCGTGATCGGAGAGATAGACCAGGCTGGTGGTGAATCTGTCCTGATGCGCCTGCAGCAGCTTAATCGCCTTATCGACGATAAAGTCGACGTACAGCAAGGTATTGTCATAGGTATTCACCAGCTGCTGCTGCGAACAGTCCTGAATCTGATTGGTGTCGCAGGTTGGCGTAAAGCGGCGGAACTGCGGCGGATAGCGATTGTAATAAGTCGGGCCGTGGCTGCCGATAGTATGCAGCACGATAACGCCGTTGCCCTGCAGCTGCTGGATATACTCCTCCAGCCCGTGAAACAACACCTCGTCGTAGCATTCGCCTTTGATACACATCCCCGCCAGGTTGAGGCTGGAGACATCCTGATGCGGCACGCGATCGCAGGCGCCTTTGCAGCCGCCGTCGTTATCGTTCCACAACACCTTAATGCCGGCGCGCTGAATCACATCCAGCAGCCCTTCCTGATGCCCGGCGAGCGCGTCGTCATAGTGGACGCGCGGCATGCCGGAAAACATGCAGGGAACCGACACCGCCGTCGCGGTGCCGCAGGAGGCGGTATGCGGGAAATAGGTGACGTCATCTTTTTTCAACAGCGGATTGGTTTCGCGGTCGTAGCCGGACAGGGAGAAATTCGCGGCGCGCGAGGTTTCGCCGACGATTAAAATGGTCAGATTCTTTTTGCCCGTTTGCATCGCCGGTTGCAGATGCGCGTCTTCGCCGATTTTCACCAGCGGCAAATTCAGATCCCGGTTGTGTTTATACCAGGAGAGGGTAGCGGCAATGGAATTGGACGGGCTGAGCGACTTCACCAGCTCTTTCTGATTGCGAAACAGCGAGGCGTAATCTTTGTAGAACAGCGATGCCACCAGCAGGATGCAGATCACCGACGCCGCCACGCTGATAATGCGGTAAACCGCGCTTTTCCAGAAAGGTTTGATGCTGCGAACACGCACCCAGAACGCCAGAGCCGCCATCACCACGCCGGAGAGCAGCAGCGTCGCCACCAGCTGCGGCGTCATCAGCGCCAGACTCTCTGACGGCGTGGTATCGAGGATATTCACCAGCATCGACCGATCAATAATCACCCCATAATTCCAGATGAAATATTGCGCGGCGGCGGAGACCAGAATAAACAGCGCGATTACCGCGCGATCGAGCCAGACAAAAGAGGCCAGGGTCACGACGATATTAATCACCGATATCGCCACCAGCGGCATAGAGAGAAACACCAGCCAGTTGCGCACGCTATCCAGCGGCATGGCGGCGATCACCTGGTGATAAAAGGCCAGGTTGAGAAATACGGCGATATAAATCGAAAACAGCAGCAGAAAAGAGAGCCGATTTAGCGTCGGTCTTTTATTGAGCGGGAAAAACATGCTTGCAGTCCATCTGTTAACAGGAGCCGCCAGCATGCCGTATTAACTTTAGGGAAACCTTAAGCCGCTTTAATCAGAGCACGCGCCATCATGCTGAGGGCGGCGAAGCGCGTTAAACTGGTCGCCCGCCTTGCTTACCACCACAGGAGAAGAGATGACCACGCTGCGCCTACTGCTTTCGGAATCCCACGACCCCTGGTTTAACCTCGCCGTCGAGGAGTGCATTTACCGGCAGATGCCCGCCACGCAAAAGGTGCTGTTTCTCTGGCGCAACGCCGAAACCGTGGTCATTGGCCGGGCGCAAAATCCCTGGAAAGAGTGCAATACGCGGCGCATGGCGCAGGACGGCATTAAGCTGGCGCGACGCAGCAGCGGCGGTGGCGCGGTGTTTCATGACCTGGGCAACTGCTGTTTTACCTTTATGGCGGGCAAGCCGGAATATGACAAAAGCGTCTCGACCGGCATTATTTTGCACGCGCTGAGCAGGCTCGGGATCGAGGCCGAAGCGTCGGGACGTAACGATATCGTGGTCAGACGCGGTGAAGAGATCCGCAAAATCTCCGGCTCCGCCTATCATGAAACGCCCGATCGCGGCTTCCATCATGGCACTTTTTTAATCAATGCCGATCTGTCGCGGCTGGCGGATTATCTCAACCCGGACATCAAAAAGCTGCAAACCAAAGGCATCACCTCGGTGCGTTCACGCGTGGCGAATTTAACGGAAATCGCGCCAGCGATAAATTACGCCGCCATTTGTGACGCCGTCACTGAATCCTTTTTCGATTACTATCAGGCGCGCTGCCAGCCGGAGCGCATTTCGCCAGAGGCGCTGCCCGACCTGCCTGGCTTTGCGGAGCAGTTTGCGCGGCAGAGCAGCTGGGAGTGGAACTTCGGCCACTCGCCCGACTTCTCTCATCTGCTCGATAACCGCTTCGCCTGGGGCGGCGTGGAGATCCATTTCGACGTCGAGCGCGGCGTAATTAGCCGCTGTCAGATTTTTAGCGATAGCCTGAATCCTGCGCCGCTTGAGGCGCTGGCGACGCAGCTGCAGGGCGTCGCCTATCGTCCCGACGCGCTGGCCGCCGCGGTGGCGCGCCTGCAAACTGCGTATCCAGCGCAGCATGAGGATCTGGCGCAGCTGAAAGGCTGGCTAACCGCCAGCGTCAGCTAAGGCGCAAAGGGGCCGGACGCCACCGATTCGCGCAGCGACAGGCTGGCGGCGAACGCCTCGGCGTCCTGCCAGGATCCGCCGTCGAGCATCGCCAGCAGGCGCGCAATCGCCTCCTGAATCATTTCCGTAACGGGGATTTTGACGCTGGACAGCGCGGGCACGGTAAAGGGCGCGAGCGGAATATCGTCAAAGCCCAGCACCGACACCTGCGCCGGCACCGCGATCTGCGCCGTGGTCAGGGCGCGAATGGCGCCGATCGCCATCTCGTCGTTGCTGGCTACCAGCGCGCTAAAGGCGCAGCCGCTGGCGAGCAGCGCAGAGGTGGCCTGCGCGCCGCTCTCCGCATGCCAGTTCCCCTGCGCGACAAGCGCCTCACGCAGCGGGATGCCGCTCTCTTCCAGCGCCGCTTTATAGCCGGCGAGGCGCTCAAGGCCGGTCGGGGAATCGAGCGAGCCGGTAATAAAGGCGATATCCCGATGGCCGAGATCGATAAGCGATTGTACCGCCATCGCGCTGATCCGCTTCTGATCGGCGTAGATGCAGAAGCTGTGGTGCTGGCGCAGACGTCGGTTCACCACCAGCACCGGCTGTTTGTGCTGCGCGATAATCTCGTCCATTTCGTCGATGGTCAGAAAGCGCGGATAGATGATGATGCCGTCGCAGCGCAGATCGAGCAGAAAGTCGATCGCCGCCCGCTCCTGCGCCGCGCTGTGCTTGCCGTCCGCCAGAATAAGCTGGCGGCCCTGCTGTTCCAGCATGCGCGCGGAGTGCGACATCAGCTCGGAAAAGTAGTTGCCGCTGTAGAGGGTGTTGGTGACCACCAGCCCGATGGTCTGGGTCGATTTCACCGACAGATTGCGCGCCAGCAGGTTGGGACGAAACTCCGTTTCGGCTACCGCCTGCATCACCTTTTCCCGCGTCTCCTGACTGACATAGCCATTGCCCGACAGCACCCTGGAAACCGTGGCTTTTGACACCCCCGCCCGTTTCGCGACCTCAAGTATGGTGGCCATAATTTTTCCCTTCTCCCTCAGTCAGCTGAGCAGTCTACTTAACCTCAGACGCCGCTCGACAAGCATCAATCCAGTAAGTGATGCCAGTCACAGTTTAAAAAATATCCGCCTTTTACGTCTTGTTATCAATTTTGCAACTGTTCATGATTTTGTGAAACCGGTTTCCTATGACGCCTCACCACGCCTTAGCGAATCAGGCGCGATCTGTCCCTACAACAGCAGGCCGCCGGTAAAAATTACTCTACTCATAACAACAGAGACGCAAAACTATGCCTAATCCCTACGCAGAAGTCTCTCGCGCCATCGTACAGTCGCTGGGCGGCATGCAGAATATTGAGGCGGTTACCCACTGTATGACCCGCTTGCGGTTCGTGGTGAAAGATCGCGCCCTGATCGACAGCGCCGCGCTTAAAGCGCTGCCTGGCGTAATGGGCGTGGTCAACAACGACACCCAGTGCCAGGTCATTATCGGCAACAACGTCGGCAAGGCCTATCAGGCGATCCTTGAACTCGGTACCCCTGCCGCCTCAGGCGGCGCGCCGGTGAAACGTAAAATCACCCTGAGAAGCATCGGCGCCGGCATTCTCGATGCGCTGGTGGGCACCATGTCGCCGCTGATACCGGCCATTATCGGCGGCTCGATGGTGAAGCTGCTGGCGATGGTGCTCGAAATGAGCGGCGTGCTGCCGAAAGGCTCCTCGACGCTGACGATTTTGACGGTGATCGGCGACGGCGCCTTTTTCTTCCTGCCGGTGATGGTGGCCGCGTCCGCCTCACTGAAGTTTAAAACCAATATGTCGCTGGCGATCGCCATTGCAGGCGTGCTGCTGCATCCCGGCTTTATCGATCTGATGGCGAAAGCGGCGCAGGGCCAGGCGGTCGACTTCGCCTCGATTCCGGTAACGCCGGTAAAATATACCTACACGGTAATCCCGGCGCTGGTGATGACCTGGATCCTGTCGCATATCGAACGCATCATCGACCGTATTACCCCGGCGGTGACGAAAAACTTCCTGAAGCCGATGCTGATCGTGCTGGTCGCCGCGCCGATCGCCATTCTGCTGATTGGCCCGCTCGGCATCTGGATCGGCAGCGGCATTTCCGCGCTGGTTTATACCGTGCATGGCTATCTCGGCTGGCTCTCGGTGGCGATTATGGGCGCGATCTGGCCGCTGCTGGTGATGACCGGCATGCATCGCGTCTTTACCCCAACCATTATTCAGACCATCGCAGAGAGCGGCAAAGAGGGCATGGTGATGCCGTCGGAGATCGGCGCCAACCTGTCGCTGGGCGGCTCTTCGCTGGCGGTCGCCTTTAAGACCAAAAACCGCGAGCTGCGCCAGACCGCCCTCGCCGCCGCCGCTTCCGCGATTGTCGCGGGCATCTCCGAACCGGCACTCTATGGCGTGGCGGTGCGGCTAAAGCGTCCGCTGGTCGCCTGTCTGATTAGCGGCTTTGTCTGCGGCGCGGTGGCTGGCGTCGGCGGGCTCGCCAGCCACTCGATGGCGTCGCCGGGACTCTTTACCAGCGTGCAGTTTTTCGATCCCGCCAACCCGATGAGCATCGTCTGGGTGGTGGCGGTGATGGTGCTCTCCGTGGTGCTCTCTTTTATTTTGACGTTGATTTTAGGTTTTGAAGATATTCCGGAAAGCGCGCCCGAGGCCAGCGCCTCGCCCGCGCCGTCCGACGCGATTAAGCCCGTTAAGGCAGCCGTTCATCATTGAGGTAATTTATGTCGGAACTGACATTTCCAGCAGGTTTTTTATGGGGTGGCGCACTCGCCGCGAATCAGTCTGAAGGCGGCTATCGTGAAGGCGGGAAAGGCCTGACGACGGTGGATATGATCCCGCACGGCGCCGCGCGCATGCCGGTAAAACTGGGGTTAGAGAAGCGCTTTGCGCTGCGCGACGACGAATACTATCCCAGCCACGAGGCGATCGATTTTTATCACCGCTATAAAGAGGATATCGCGCTGATGGCGGAGATGGGCTTTACGGTGTTCCGCACCTCTATCGCCTGGAGCCGCCTCTACCCGCGCGGCGATGAGCGCGAGCCGAATCCGGAGGGCATCGCCTTTTACCGCAGCCTGTTTGAGGAGTGCCAAAAGTACGGTATCGAGCCTCTGGTCACGCTGTGTCATTTTGATGTGCCGATGCATCTGGTGATGGAGTATGGCTCGTGGCGCAACCGCAAAATGGTCGATTTCTTCGCCCGCTATGCGCGCACCTGCTTCGAGGCGTTCGACGGGCTGGTGAAATACTGGCTTACCTTCAATGAGATCAACATTCTGCTGCACAGCCCTTTTTCCGGCGCCGGTCTGGTGTTTGAGGCGGGCGAGAATCAGGATCAGGTGAAGTATCAGGCGGCGCACCACGAGCTGGTGGCCAGCGCGCTGGCGACCCGTATCGCCCACGAGGTTAACCCGGCTAACCAGGTCGGCTGCATGCTGGCGGGCGGCAACTTTTATCCCTGGTCCTGCAAGCCGGAAGATGTCTGGGCGGCGCTGGAGAAGGATCGCGAGAATCTGTTCTTTATCGACGTGCAGGCCAGAGGCGCCTATCCCTCCTATGCCGCCCGCTTGTTTCGCGAGAAAGGCGTCTCTATTGAGATGGCGAGCGACGACGTGGAGATTCTGAAAAACAGCGTCGACTTTGTGTCGTTCAGCTATTACGCGTCACGCTGCGCCTCGGCGGAGATGAACGAGCAGAACAGCAGCGCCGCCAACGTGGTGAAGTCGCTGAGCAATCCCTATATCAAACGCAGCGACTGGGGCTGGGGCATCGATCCGCTGGGCCTGCGCATCACCATGAACATGATGTACGACCGCTATCAGAAGCCGCTGTTTCTGGTAGAGAACGGGCTGGGCGCGCAGGATACGGTGGAGGCGGACGGCAGCATCAACGACGACTACCGCATCAGCTATCTGCGCGAGCATATTCGGGCGATGGCGCAGGCGATCGACGACGGCGTGCCGGTGATGGGCTATACCACCTGGGGCTGTATCGATCTGGTCGCCGCCTCAACCGGCGAGATGAGCAAGCGCTACGGCTTCGTCTATGTCGACCGCGATGACTCAGGTCGCGGCACGCTGGCGCGCTGGCGCAAAAAATCGTTCTGGTGGTATAAAAAAATGATCGCCAGCAACGGCCGCGATCTCAGCTAAAAGAGAGAGAATCAGGCAGCAAAATTCACGCGCGGCAGCTCAATTTTCTCAGCTTATGCCACACTTAACGCACCTGCATTCTGTTAAGGATATCTGATGAATTTTCGCTGCCTCTTTCTCGGCCTGACTCTGGCGATATGGAGTCAGTCGCCGCTGGCGATTCCACTGCCCCAGCGCCCGCCCGACACCCTTCCGCCGGAACAGTACATCAGCCACGTCAACGCTAACAACACGATAACGTGGCAGTTATGGGCGCCTGCCGCCAAAGCCGTCGAGGTGGTGACCGGGCCTACGCCCGATCGTTATGTCTCGCATCCCATGAGCAAAAACGATCAGGGTATCTGGTCTTTTACCAGCGAACCTCTGCAGCCCAGCTTATATGAATACTTTTTTAACGTGGACGGTTTCCGCAGCATAGACACGGGCAACGCGCTGGCGAAACCGCAGCGGCAGGTGAATACCAGCCTGATCCTGGTGCCGGGCAGCCTGCTGGACGATCGCGAGGTGCCGCACGGCGAGATCCACACCCTGAGCTGGCATTCGCCGTCGCTGAAGCGCGAACGACGCATCGCCGTCTGGGTGCCGCCCGGCACGCGCGCCGATTCGCCCCCGCTGCCGGTGCTCTACTACTATCACGGCTTTGGCGATACCGGCATGTCGGTGCTGACCCAGGGACGCGTGCCGCAGATTATGGACAACCTGCTCGCCGAGGGGAAAATCGTGCCGATGCTGGTGGTGATGCCGGATACCGAAACCGACGCTGAGGGCGCGATTCCAGAAAGCTTTGCTCCCGCCGCGCGCCGCGAGGTTTTCTATCCGCGTAACGCGCAGGCGGCGGACAAAGAGCTGACAGAGGAGATTATGCCGCTGGTGGCCGCGCGCTATCCTGTGCGCAAAGAGGCCGGCGGCCAGGCGCTGGCGGGGCTCTCTCAGGGCGGCTATCAGGCGCTGGTCAGCGGTATGCGTCATCTGGATAAGTTCGCCTGGCTGGGGATTTTCAGCGGCGTGACCACCGAAACCGTGCCTGACTTTCGCGTGGCGGCGCAGCTGAAGAAGCCCGCAGCGATCAATCGCCAGCTTAAGCTGCTGACGCTGGTGAGCGGCGAAGAGGACATTATCACCGGACGCGATATGACCGGGCTGAAGGCGCAGCTCGATCAGCGCGGCATTCGCAGCGACTGGCATAGCTACCCTAAACTGGGGCATGAAATGGATGTCTGGCGCCCGGCCTATATTGATTTTGTGCAGAAGCTGTTTCAGCCAGATAAGTAAGCTGCTTTTCAGATCAGAAACGTCGAAAATTTTTTTCCATGTTAATGCTAAAGGAGGCATTCGCCTCCTTTGGTTTTTCGCTATCAGGCACAACAACCATCGTTCCATGAATCACGATAGATGATATTCCCTTCGGTTGTTTCCTGTAAGGCCTCACATAAGCACCTGTTCAAATCATTCTTTCGCTTTTTTCGCATTTCACAGCATTAATGAATGTTATTCATAGTCCCTATCCTTCCGCCTGTAATTATCTGTATGCACAAACCCGTTAACATGTCCTTATCTCTTTATTCCTAACGGGTCACCATGCTTAATCAACAGGCAAGTACGCGGTCGGCTATAGCTAAAAAAACCGGTCTGTCGTTTCTACTTATTCTCAGCGCCCTCATGGCTGTTACCTCTTTATCAACCGACATCTATCTTCCGGCTATGCCTGTTATGGCCAGAGATTTGCAGGGTGATGCAGAGCTGACAATAACGGGGTTCCTTATCGGCTTTTGCATCGCACAACTGATTTGGGGACCGATTAGCGATCGTTACGGGCGTCGTAAGCCGCTGTTTATCGGCTTAGGTCTGTTCATCATCGGCTCGGTGGGCTGCGCATTATCAACAGATATCGTGCAAATTGTCTTCTGGCGTGTTTTTCAGGCGTTAGGTGCCTGTACCGGTCCGATGCTGGCACGAGCAATGATCCGTGACCTGTTTAGCCGCACTCGTGCAGCACAAATGCTTTCAACCCTGATGATCATTATGGCCATCGCGCCAATTGCTGGTCCACTGATCGGAGGGCAAATGATTAAAGTGACCTCGTGGCATGCCATTTTCTGGCTGCTGGCGATTATCGGAACACTAATGCTTATGTCTTTATTCTGGTTACCGGAGACATTACCTGCTGAAAAACGCTCGCAAACCTCTTTAACAAAAGCCTTTCAAAACTACTATGCCTTGCTAACCAACGCCAAATACATGCAGTTTACTCTGTGCCTGACATTCTATTACGTCGCGGCCTACGCCTTTATCACGGGCTCCCCATTTGTGTACATCACGTACTTCGGTGTCGATCCGCAGCACTATGGTTGGCTGTTTGCAGTAAACGTTGTGGGATTAATGACTGTGAGCATGGTCAACAGACGCCTGGTTCACCACTATCCCCTGGAAGCACTGCTCAGGAATGCCGTATTAATCGCCACTATTGCCGCATTAGTGCTGGCGATCACGACCTGTCTGGGTGTAGGTGGTATTACCGTGATTGTCGGCGCTGTGTTCGTATTCTTTTCTATGAATGGCATCATCGCTGCAACATCTACAGCTTGCGCACTTGACACAGTGCCTAATGTTGCAGGCTCTGCATCGGCACTAATGGGAGCATTACAATATGGCAGTGGCATCATCTCTTCACTTATTCTCGCTCTTTTCAGTGATGGCACGCCATGGACCGTTCAGCTAAAAAAATAAAACTTCATTATTGATGCCAGACGACACTTTCATTTATAGATATCCGCCCCTACCTGGGCGTTGCGCGGGGGAGTAATTCCAGGCTGTCAGAACTTCCGCCAGTGCGTGGCTCAATTCTCGAAACTGCTCTCCTGCGACGACATCATCAAATTACGGAAAATCATGATGTATTACTGTGGACGTAACTCACCGTATTTGTAGGAAGCGGTTGCACCACCATCAATCAACAGATCGCTTCCTGTCACATAGGTACCATTAGGCCCAAACAGAAACTCCGCCAGCGCACCGATTTCATCTGGCGTACCACCCCGTCCCGCCGGAGATTTATCTAGCATGTTTCGATAGAATGCGCCCCTTTCGTCGCTGTTAAGCTCGTCATAAGCCAGAGGCGTATAGACGATACCAGCGCTGATGCAGTTAATTCGCGCACCGCGCTTGCCCCATTTTACCGCTTCAGACATAACGCGAAGCGCATTGCAGCGTTTGGATATCTGGTAAGCATATAAGCTGTCTTTAATTTCTTTCACCAGAGGCAGTTCGAGAAGGTCTTCAGGCGGCAGGGTTGCAAGCGCATCCGCCTCAGCCTGTGTAAGAGCATCAACGTCTAAGCGATGACTGGACTGCGAGCCAATCACAACACAGGACCCACCGGATGCGATAACTTTACCAAATGCCTCAAAAAGTACGGCACTGCCGTATAGATCAACGCGGATGATGTCCTGTGCTTGTGCTTGAGACGGTGACAATCCTGCAGTATGAATGACCCCCTTTATTTCACCTATGCTACACGCTGTTTTCACGAGTTTCTGAATAGACTCACGCGAACGCACATCGACCATAGTAGTACTTACGTCAAATCCGGCGCGTGAGAGAGTATTTTCAGTCTGTTGAGCGTTTTCATTTCTTATATCGGCCAGGAGAATATGTTTTCCAACGCTCACACGTCGCGCAATGGCCTGAGCAATAGAGCCACTACCAATTACAACAATGACATCTTTCATTTTTATCCCTTACAGGTATAGCCATCAGTTTAAACCAGATGATTTCAGATATTGTCCCTGTCGTGATGACAACTCATGCAGCATAGCGTCTGGAAAAGGATTGGTTTAGTCAGCTAAGACGCTTACCCTTATGAATGATTCTCATAAATAACCGCTTTATGCAAAGTCTGTCGATTAAGTATTTACAAATTAATGACTATTACTAATAAACCCTAGCTAATTACCCTATCTAATAGAATAAATCAGTTTGCGTTAAGCTTCCCTGGACAATAGCTAAGGACAACCTCATGCAAACTGTAAAACTGAACAACGGTGTTGAAATGCCCCTGCTGGGCTTTGGTGTCTTCCAGATGACAGATGCCGCTGAATGTGAGCGCGCCGTTATTGATGCCATCGATACGGGATACCGCCTGATCGATACCGCAGCGTCTTACCAGAATGAAACCCAGGTCGGGAACGCACTGAAACAAACCGGTATTGCACGGAACGAACTTTTTGTCACAACCAAACTGTGGCTGCAGGATACCAGTTACGAAGGGGCTAAAGCACAGTTCGAGCGTTCCCTGAATCGACTGCAACTTGACTATGTTGACCTGTACCTGATTCACCAGCCTTACGGTGATGTCCACGGGGCATGGCGTGCCATGGAAGAACTGCAGCAGGCAGGCAAAATTCGCGCCATTGGCGTCAGTAACTTCCATCCTGACCGATTGGCCGATCTTATCGCCTTCAACAACGTTTCCCCTGCGGTAAACCAGATTGAAGTTAACCCCTTCAACCAGCAGTTGCATGCCGCGCCATGGATGCAAAGTCGAGGTATTCAGCCGGAAGCCTGGGCTCCGTTTGCAGAGGGTAAAAATGGTCTGTTTGAACATCCCATGTTATCGGCGATTGGCCAGATGTACGGTAAAAGCGTGGGGCAGGTTGTACTACGGTGGATTTTCCAGCGAGGCATCGTTTCGCTGGCAAAAACAGTGCGAAAAGAACGGATGCAAGAAAATATCAACATTCTCGATTTTGAACTGAGTTATGACGATATGCTGCAGATCACAGCTATCGATACCGCAACAAGCGCCTTCTTCTCCCACCGCGATCCTGCCAGAATTGAATGGCTGACTGGCCGCAAACTTGATGTTTAACTCGCGATAAAAGAGGTATTCATTCAATGCATAAACGTTATCTGGGTAAATCCCGACTCGAAGTCTCCACACTTGGGCTCGGTTGCATGGGCTTAAGCCACGGCTACGGCCCGGCGACCGAAACTCGTCAGGCTATCGAGCTCATTCGCACAGCGGTTGAACGTGGCGTCACCTTCTTCGATACCGCTGAAGTGTATGGCCCCTTCCTTAATGAAGAAGTTGTCGGCGAAGCCTTAAAGCCGTTTCGTGACCGTGTGGTCATTGCCACCAAGTTTGGTTTTACCTTCGGTACGGACAACAAGCAGCAGATTTTAAACAGCCGTCCGGAGCATATCCGAGAAGCTGTGGAAGGCTCATTACGCCGTCTTAAGACTGATGTCATTGATCTGCTGTATCAACACCGTGTCGACCCGGATGTCCCCATTGAAGATGTCGCGGGAACCGTGAAAGACCTGATAGCTGAAGGCAAAGTCAAGCATTTCGGTCTGTCCGAGGCTGGCGCAAAAACCATTCGTCGTGCGCACGCTTTACAACCTGTCACTGCGCTGCAAAGCGAATACTCCATGTGGTGGCGCGAGCCAGAGCAGGAGATCCTGCCGTTACTGGAAGAACTGGGCATTGGTTTCGTTCCCTTCAGCCCTCTGGGCAAAGGCTTCCTGACAGGATCGATTAAACCTGGAACGACATTTGGCAAGGATGATTACCGCAGCACCGTGCCGCGTTTCGCTGAACAGGCGATTGAAGCCAATGAAAAGCTGGTTTCCTTGTTGGGTGAACTGGCTGCAGAGAAAGGCGTAACGTCTGCGCAAATTGCTCTTGCATGGCTGCTGGCACAAAAGCCGTGGATTGTTCCCATCCCTGGTACCACCAAACTGCACCGGCTGGAGGAAAATCTGGGGGCTGCCGACATTATCCTTTCGCAGGATGACTCGCTTCAGATAACACAGGCGCTTGAAACGATTAAAATCGTTGGCGAACGTTACTCTCCTGAGCACCTGGCTCGCGTAGGTCGTTAATACCTGAAGGGGTTCACCGCGTATGGCGGACCCGTTATTCCGAGTAGCGAAGTGCATCGATCATCAGCGCAAAAGCGGGTGGATGCTGCTTACGGCTCGGGTAGTAGAGGTAATATCCGGGGAAAGACGGACACCACTCCTGCAGAACCTGAATAAGTTCTCCTGACTTTATATAATCCTGCACCCTGTCTTCAGGTATACAGGCTATGCCAAAACCGGATAAAGCAGCATTAATCCTTTCCGCCTGCAAATTAAACGTTACCTGCCCTTCCACTCTGACCCGTAACGGTTTCCCTTTCTTCTCAAACTCCCAGTGGTAAAGTCCACCGGAAGTCGGCAGGCGCATATTGATACACCGATGATTTTGCAGCTCGTGAGGTGTTTCGGGCACGGGGTTAGCGGCAAAATAGGAGGGTGCGCCAACCACAGCCATGCGTATATCCGGTCCAATCTTCACGGCGATCATATCCTTATCCACGCTTTCACCCAGGCGGATCCCGGCATCAAAACGCCCTTCGACGATATCGACAAAGCCATTATCCACCACCAGTTCGAGATTAACTTCCGGATATTCCCTGAGGAAGGTTTTTAACCTCGGCCATACCACACTTCGCGCGGCATGCTCCCCGGCAGATAAACGGATATTGCCGGAGGCGGTCCCATTCAGTTGTACAAGCGATTCCAGCTCCTGTTCAAGATCGGCGATACGGGGTTCAAGGCAGGCAATAATTCTCTCCCCTGCTTCCGTAGGCGCAACACTTCGGGTAGTGCGGGTCAGAAGACGGATATTCAGTCTTTCCTCCAGCGCCTTCATCGCGTGGCTGAGGGCAGACTGAGAAACCCCAAGCTTGCCCGCTGCTTTGGTAAAACTTCGCTCCCTTGCTACCACTAGAAAGATTTGCAGTTCATTGAAGTTTTCTTTCAGCATTGATGATTTCCTTATGGCATTCACTTCATCGCGCCCTCATGAAGGGGGGTCATAGATACAATCATTTTAGCCCTGCTACTGACCAAAATGATAATTGATATTCTGGATGTATCGAAAATAAGTCTGAATTATCAGCAGGTTTATCATGAAAATGCTCGTTGCAGGGGCGACAGGAAGTATTGGCCTTCAGGTCTTGAATACCGCTATCGAAATGAGCTGTCAGCCTGTAGTGCTGGTCAGAGATAAGAGCAAAGTGAAATCGCTTGCTCGGGAAATAGATGTTTTCACGGTGATGTTTCATTGTCTAAAACATTTACTGAATTGCCGAAAGATATTGATGCCATCATCTTCACTCTCGGCTCTGATGGCCAGAGTCCCGGAATGCATTATTAATTTGATAAACCTCTTCTCAAAATACGAAAAATCAAGCTAATGAATATTTATCAATTGAAGGTTTGGGTGCTGCTTTACTTTGGAAGCCCTCAGGCTTATTAGTGCTCATTCAACCATATAGATTTTCCATTCTATATAAATTGTTATTTTTCATAATTGTTTTACGCTGGTTTTTATTGAACCCCTACTTCCAATGGGAAATTACTCAGTAATTAGTAAACCACGTTAATGGAAGTCTATTGCAGCTATGAATGATAAGCTTACATAGTTATGAGAAAAGTGATCTTGCAAGAATTAGATGCAGCCAGAGAAGGTTTAAAGATAAATTGTCTGCCCGGCTGACGATTACATAACTTTATATCTTTTACTTACGAATTTTTTTAGCTGGATAATAACGTGAGATCAAACAGCAAGCTCAAAGGAATATCTGGCAGTTTCAAATATAGCCGAGCAGGAAACGCTGTATGACCCTGCTGATATCGATGATATATAGCGGCTAACAGCGCTGGCTTTAGATGCATCAACGGCTTCCAGCGCAATGGGTGGCATGAGGGAAATGTCATTGATTCCGGCGCAGAACGCCTAAGGCAGCATTTTCACCAGGGTCAGCTGGTTTTCCGTTTCCCCCTGATGGTAGCTGACCCGGTCCACGCCTGAAAATATAAGCTGCATGCCGCGGCCGCCCTCGCTCAGGCTCTCCAGCGTCAGCGGCGCGTCGGGATCGATCACCGGCGGCTGGCGCTTCTCCTCCGGCACCGGCACGCCGCTGTCAAAGAGTGTCACCGTGACCGCGCGGCCGTCGTGGCTAAAATTGACCCTGTAACACGCCGTGGCGTCGTCATGATAGCCGTGACGAATAATATTGCTCGCCGCCTCGCATAAGGCCAGGTCAAGCGGATAGATCCAGCCCTCGTTCACCGGCAGCGCGGCCAGGAACTGACGCAGCGCGACGCCGAGCGTGGTCAGGCTGTTAATGGTGGCGGGCAGCCGTAGCGCTTTTTCCTGGGCGTGTTCGGACATAGGTCAACCTCCTTCGTTAATCGCGGCGAGCGCCTCGCTGCGGTCGGCACAGATGGTAAACACCCGATCCATGCGCGTCAGCGCAAACATCGCTTTGATATTGGCGTTGAGCGCGCAAAGCACCAGCTGTCCCTTGCCGCTCAGCGATTTCAGCAGCGAGATCAGCGCGCCCAGACAGCTACTGTCGATAAAATCCACGCGCGAAAAGTCGAGGATCAGCGCGGTTTCGCCCTGCTGGATCACCGCCGCCACCGCCTCTTTAAAACGCAGCGCGACAGAGGCGTCGAGACGGCGCACCACCGGCGTGAAGAGTAGAGCCTTGTCGATCTTTTCAGTTTCAAATTTCATGGGTTTCTCCCGTTAAGCCCTGCTGCCGTTCAATCACCAGCAGGGAAATATCATCCGCCGCTGACGCGGCTTCGTCCGTAGTCTTGCCGCGCCACTGATTAAGCGACTGCTCTACCGCCGCCAGCAGCGCCTCGATCGAGTGAGTATGCAGCGAGGCCAGCAGGGCCTGCAGTCGCGCGGCGCCATACATCTGCTGTTCCGCGCTTTCGCATTCGCTGATGCCGTCGCTGTAGAGGCAGAGTCGTTCGCCCGGCGCGAGGTGAAAGGCGTACTCGTCCCAGTCGAGGTGCTCAAGCAGCCCGACCGGCGGGCCGCCCTCGCCGATTTCGCGCACCGCGCCGCTGTCGCTGACGATAAACGGCGTGGGATGGCCCGCCTGACAGAGCCGCCCTTCGCCGCTATGACGGTCGATCACGCCGTACACCAGGGTGAAATAGCTGGTGACCTCGGGATGCTGCGCGCAAAAGCGCTCGTTCAAAATGCGCACCACCTGCGACGGCGGCGTAACGGCCGCGCCGTCGAACAGAAAGGGATCGACCGTGCGGCCATGCAAAAACTGACGCGCCACCGCCACCGACATCATTGCCGCCGTTACGCCGTGTCCGGCGACATCGACGCAGTAAAAGCCGACGGCTTTGTTATCGAGAGGAAAGAGATGAAAGAGATCGCCGGATACCCACGCGGAGGGCATAAACAGCCAGTCGGCGAAATAGTCGCCCTGGCGCAGATGGTGCGGCGGCAGAATACTGCGCTGCAGCCTGGCCGCCGCCTGCAAATCCTGCTGGATCTGCGTCAGCGCCTCGCTGAGTCGGCGATTTCTGCTGGCCAGCGTCCCCTCCAGCTGCAGAATGCGCTCGCCCGCGTGCAGGCGCGCCTGCAGCTCGACCTGGTTGACCGGCTTGCGTAAAAAGTCGTCCGCGCCTGCGGCGAAACCGACGCGCAAATCCTCTACGCTGTCGCGCGCGGTGAGCACGATAATGTAGATATACCGATCCTGTAGCTGCTGGCGGATCTCGCGGCACAGCGTCAGGCCATCCATCACCGGCATTTCCCAGTCGCTAATCACCAGGCTAACCGCCTCATGCGCCAGCAGCGTCAGCGCCTGTTCGCCGTTCTCCGCTTCGAAGACCTGATAGCCCCACTGCCGCAACAGGCCAGCCAGCAGCCGCCGGTAGAGCAGCGCGTCGTCGACGATGAGCACGGATTGAGGCGGTAGCGCGTCCATAAAAAACCTCAGAAAGGAAGAAACCAGATAAGCGAAATCGTGCCCTCGCGAAATTTCGCGTTGGCGCTGCCGCGGCCGGGAAAGCGTGTGCCGCTGTAGTTGCTGTACTGGAGCGAAAACGAGCCGGGCGTATAGCCGGCATAGCCGAAGCTGTAGCTGTAGTCGCCGTTCCACGGCTGCTGCTGTTCAGAGTGCGGAAACCAGAAAGCGGTGGCGCGAATGAAGAAGTGCTGCTTAAAGGTGTAGCCGCAGCCGCCCAGCCCGACCTCTTTATTGGAGCGCAGATCGTTATCCGCCAGCGAATAGTAGCGCGGCACCCAGCTGACGCCGACCTGGCAGGTGAGCGCGTCCCCTTTATTGATGAGCAGATGCTTCTCCAGCGCCTTCGGCAGCGAAAATTTATAGGCGAAGGTAAAGGCACCCTGTTCGAAGTAGGTGCGGCGCGCGTTGCCCGAGGGAAACAGGTGGTTATCGCCATAGTTGCTATAGACCAGGCTGAAGGTATTGGGATGCCAGTCGTCATAGCCAAAGCTGTAGCGAAAATCGGTGGTATATTTATCGAAATCGGTAATGGGGGCGCGCAGCGTGACGTTAGCGAACCAGAAGCTGTAGGGAGAGTATTGCAGGCTGAGGTTGACCAGCTGATTGATCTTCTTTTTTTGCTGCGCCGATTCCTCGCCGTTAGGAATGGTGATCCACTGCTCTTTCAGCCCGCTTGAAAAGCTAAGCGCGCTGGAAAATTTATCTTTGTTGCCGGAGAAAAGGCGACCCCAGCGGCTGGTGAATACCCCCGCCTGAATCGGCTCTTCGTGCGCCGAAACCGTTTCGCTGTCGGTCGCCACGGCGAAAGCGGGCGCCGCCGCGCCCGCGGCGAACGCAATAGTCAGCCATCCTGCTCCTCTGGCCGAAAGCCCCCGGTAAACCATGCCGCACTCCTCGCTTAATTAGGGATGAAACGCCCGCCAATCTCTTTTTTCGCCATCCACCACAGCAGCCCAAGCGCGGCGAGATGGATCAGCGTGTTGCGTATCCACGCCTGGTGCCAGAGGTCGAAATCCACGAACTGGCTGACCGCCATCACCACGAAAACGTGCAGGATAAAGGTGTAGAGCGAGTGCTGTCCGAGCGGGATAAGAAACCAGCCGAGGGCGCGCTCGAGGGGGCGCCAGCAGAAGGTCAGCACCAGATAAACCAGCAGCATCAGGCTGAAATCGTTCAGCACGCGACAGGGGCCAAGGGCGTTTTTGCTGGCGAGGTGATAGTAAAACCAGTTGAAATCGGCGGGCGGAATCACATGCAGCAGCAGGAATGAGGGCATAAAGGGGTTGGTATGGTTCTGCGCGACGAACATCATGGCAAGCGCATAGATCACCATCATGCCCATCACGATATAGCCGCCCGGCGTGCGGGCCAGCGACATCAGTTCATCTTTGTACCAGCCGCAGCACATGCCCAACACATAGATAAATTGCCAGGCGAGCAGCGGAAAGGCGAACTCGAACTCCGCCACCGTCAGGCGTATTGGCCAGAGATGATAGCTGACGTAGCCCGCCAGCGACGCCAGCAGCAGCCAGCCTGCGCGGCGTCCCTTCAGCAGCGCCAGAAACAGCGGGCTGAGCAGCAGCAGGCAGATATAGAGGCCGAGGATCTGCGTCTGATGCGGCCCGATTTGCAGATAGAGAATGATATTAAACCAGGTCTCTTTGATCTGCGGCGTGGTGGGAAACAGCGACCAGACGGTGCCGGAGTAGCGGTCGACAAAGTGGGTGACTTCAAAGGTGTTGACGTAAGGAATGCGCGACAGCAGCAGCATCAGGCCGATGATGGTCAGGTTGACCAGATAGATTTTCCCGGCCCGCCGCCACAGGGTCCAGCTTACCGTCAGCAGCACCTCTTTTTGCAGCCGCTGGCGGTTAAGCATGCCCAGCATAAAGCCTGACAAAATAACGAAGCCTTCGGCGCCGGTAGTCAGGCCGAACCGCTCCCAGGTAAAAATATTCACCAGCGACAGCAGCTCGGTGTGCGCCACCACCATCATCACCAGCGCGATGCCGCGCAGCATATCGACGCGCAGATCGCGCTTGCCAGGCACCGCATAGCGCCACGCGCGCCAGTCAAGGCTTACCGTTTTAGGCTCAACCGCCACATCCGCCATAAATGATTACCGTAAGTGATGTAAGGATATTTTTTAGTTAAATGAAATAGATCGTTACTCTGTAAGGAGAAGTTTAGCGCTGTTGCAGTTTAAGTCACGCTGAAATGAAAAAATTCTTAATCACCTTGTAAACACCTGTAATTTAATACTATATAAATTGTCAGGGCGCGCATTCTGATTGACTAGTTGATCCTTATGCACAGTCGCTTCGCTAAAAACATAAAAATAACTTAATTATCTCTATTTATTAAGCTAATGAATTGACGCTTGCTGCCAGGTGAAAAGATAACCAACAGACGCTTCCGCCATCAAAACGAGACGCCATGGATTATTACTTTTCACGCTTTGAACATCGACGTCCGCCCGCCCCGCTCCATACGCCGCTGTGGGTGATGCGGCTCTGGCAGGTGCTGGCCGTGGCCGGCCTGATACTGGGGGCCAACTACATCCGCTGGCGCTGGATGGAGTCGCTCAATATGGATGCGCTCTGGTACGCCATTCCGCTGGCGCTGGCGGAAACGCTCGCCTGGGTCGGCACGCTGCTGTTCACCATCAATATCTGGCAGGTCAAGGACCCCGCCTGCCCGCCGCCGCCCGACGAGATCAACCAGTGCCTGCAGGAGCAGGATCGCACCGATCCGCGCCCGCCGAAGGTCGATCTCTTTATCGCCACCTACTCCGAGGACCCCGAGCTGGTGCGACTCTCTATTCGTGACGCGCTTAAGCTGACCTATCCCACGCCCCTCGATCTCGCCATCCACGTGCTGGACGACGGTCGGCGGCCTGAAATGCGCGCGGTGTGCGAGCAGGAAGGGGTGAATTACATTACGCGTGAAAATAATATCGGCTTTAAGGCGGGCAACATCCGTAACGGCATGGAGCAGACCGACGGCGACTTTCTGGTGATTTGCGACGCGGACACTCGCGTCTTCCCTACGCTGCTGGCTAATACGCTGGGCTATTTTCGCGATCCTGACGTCGCCTGGGTGCAGACGCCGCAGTGGTTTTACGATCTGCCGGAGGGCGAACGTTTTGCCGACTGGCTGCGCCGCCGCGCTGGCCTGCCGGGCTATCTGTTCGGCCGCGCCGCAGAGGGGCTGTTCGGGCGGCTGACGGTCGGCAGCGATCCCTTTTTTAACGATCCGCGCATGTTCTACGACGTGATCCTGCGCCGCCGCAACTGGGCGAACGCCGCGTTCTGCTGCGGCGCCGCGTCGGTGCATCGCCGCGAGGCGGTGATGCAGGCGGCCTTGCGCAGCTACGTATTCAGCGTTGAAGAGGAGATTTCGCGCCATACCCGCGACATTCGCGACGACGAGATGCGCGCCACGCTGAGTCTGGCGATGCGCCCGCATGTGATCGCCGATACCGAGCTGACGCCCTACAAATTTCACGTATCGGAAGATATCTACACCTCTATCGTGCTGCACGGCGACAGCGGGCGGCGCTGGCGTTCGGTTATGCATCCCGGCATTGAGTCGAAAATGCTGTCGCCGCAGGATCTGCTCACCTGGATGATCCAGCGCTTTAAATATGCGGCGGGTTCGCTGGATATTCTGTTCCACGACAAGATTTTCAGCCGTCGCCGCTTTAAGCTCAGCCCTGGCCAGACGCTGATGTACGGCACCACCTTCTGGTCCTATCTCGCCTGCATCTGGAACACGGTGTTTCTGATCTCGCCGCTGATCTATCTCTTTACCGGCATTCCGCCCGTGTCGGCCTACTCGACGCCCTTTTACCTGCACTTCCTGCCTTTTTTCATTGTGTCGGAACTGGCGTTTATGTTCGGCACCTGGGGCATCTCCGCCTGGGACGGCCGCTCTTCCTATCTCGCCTTTTTCTCCGTCAAGGGGTTCTACGCCGGAACCCCAGAAAATTCCGTCATTCCACATTGTGAACGTCAATCGGTTTGTTGCCTGACGTGCCGAGCGAGTAACTCAGTCGGTAAATGCCTGCCCGAACTGCCGTGCCCGCTTTACATCGTCGGTATGCAAGTAAATCGACGTGGTCGAAATCGACGCGTGACGCAGGTTATCTCGTACGGCGCTCAGCTCAACCCCTCTGGCGATCGCGTGGGTCGCATGGGTGTGCCGCATCCAGTGCGGAGAGGCCCGATGCAGCTTTTCAGCCAGCACCGGATGGTCGTTCTTGATAATCTGCGCGACGAGCCGAAAAAACCGGCGCATGACTTCCCACAGCCGCAAGGGCTTGATGCCGGCATCGGCGTCGTCAAGGCTGCCAATCAGGGACGTGGTCGGATTCCAGTGAGCACGGCTGACAGGAAGCCCCCGCTCCTGCAGATATCGGTCCAGCGCTGTGCGCGCTAGGGGTGTCAGGGTAACGCGGGCTGGCTTGCCGCCCTTGCCGACCACGTGCAGCCAGTGATCACCGGCTGCGTCGACTTCGATGCTGCGCAGTGTGGCGTCAGCCAGTTCGCTGATCCGCAGTCCCGTTGCGTAGCCGAAATCCAGCATGAACCGCAACCGTTGCGCAGCGGGCGCCTGCCAGCCGTACGACCACTCGAGCCCGTTGGCGATGGTGCGCGTCAGCATCCATTCTCCTTCGGTGAAAGCGTGCGAGGTTTCAAGAGCCATGGCGCGCTTGCTGCCGCGTACCTTGATGCCGGAGAATGGGTTGGCCACGACGTAGCGCTGCTCGACCAGCCAGCGGAACATGGCGCTGAGCACGGCAAGCGCATGCGCAATCGAACGGGCCGAGAGGTTGTCGACAAACGGGCGCCAGTCCGTTGATGTGCGCGGCCGCGGTGGCCCGACCCAGCGTTCTCGCGGTGTAGGTCTGCGCAGAAACGCCCTGTAGTCGGTGGCATCCCGGGTGGTCAGCGAAGACAGCGCCTTGCCGCGAGCAACGATGCCCCAGAGAATCAGCCGTTCGGCTTCCTTGCGGTAGGCCCGCTGCGTGGCCGGGGATTCGTGCAACGCGAGCCATGCCTGGATAGCGTCGTAATCGTTGTCGACGCCGAGGATGCAGGCCGACACCGGTGCGCGGAAGGCGCCGGCGGATCCGTCGATCTCGTGCGGTAGCCGTAGTTGCTCCCAAGGCGTCACGACTGACTGCCGATCCGCGATGATCAGTGCGCGGGCCCGCTCCGTGAGCGCCGGGTACGCGGCAAAGAAGGCCTCGATCCTTCTTGCACTGGCCGGCCCGAGACCCGGAATGACGGTCCACCACTGCCGGCGACGCGGAATCCGTACCGTGAGATCGGCCAGGGTCCGGATGCCGGCCGCGTGCAGGGTGCGGGCAGCGCGATTCGGCAGCCAGTGCGCAATGTCGTCGCCGATCTGCGGAGCTGGCGCAGGCATGATGCGCAGTAGCTCGACAGCCTGCGTGGTGGCGCGCGCATGATGCATACGCTTTTGGGCCGGGCATTCGAACAGCGTGGCCAGATCTGCCCGCTGTCGGTTACGGGCATAAAGTGCCAGTTGCCGGCGGATCTGGCCGATGACGCCGCGGGCTGACTGGCTGTGGCTGAGCCGATCTTGCATGTACCGGTGTGCCGCCTCACGCGAGGATGCGCCCTCGTACCAGGCACGCAGCGCTGCCAGTGCATCAGCATCAGGAAAGTCGGTCGGGATGTCGGCGGCGGACGGGCTCGTGGGGCGCGTTTTCATGTCATCGAGTTTAATATGGAAACAATGCCACAGAGATAATAAAGCTTATCTCTGTAGAATGCGGGAGTTCAATATTTCTGTCGTACCCCATGTCGTGATATCACAAAATTGAAGGATCTGACGTTGCGTGGAGAGGATGGTCGATGATCAACAAGAATAAGCTGCTCAGCGTCTTTTCCGACGCCGAACAGGAAGCCCTGTATGGCCTGCCTGATTTCGACGATGCGCAGCGGCTGGAATACCTGGCATTGACCGAATCCGAACTGGCGCTCGCCAGTAGCCGGCCCTCCATACCCGCGCAGGTCTATTGCATCTTGCAGATTGGCTACTTCAAGTCCAAGCACGCCTTCTTCCGCTTCGATTGGGACGAGGTTGAGGACGATTACGATTTCGTGTTGAGCCGCTATTTCCACGGCGAGCCGTTCGAACGCAAGCCGATCACCCGGCACGAGTACTACGCCCAGCGCGAACAGATCGCTGAACTGTACGGCTATCGACCGTGGGTGGCCGCCTTCCTGCCGCAACTCATGCAGCAGGCCGCGCAGATCGTACGTCGCGACGTGACACCGGGATTCGTCGCCGCCGAGCTCATCGTGTGGCTCAATGAGCACAAGATGATCCGGCCCGGCTACACGACCTTGCAAGAGCTAGTCAGCGAAGCCCTGTCCGTCGAACGTCGGCGGCTGGGCGACCTGCTCACCGGCGTATTGGACGAATTGACCCAAACCGCGCTAGACCAACTTCTGGTGCGCGATGATACTCTGTCGAAACTGGCGGCGCTGAAACAGGATGCCAAGAATTTCGGCTGGCGTCAGATGGTCCGCGAACGCGAAAAGCGCGGCACGCTGCAGCCGTTGCACGAAATCGCCAGGACGCTGCTGCCCCGGCTGGATATCTCGCAGCAGAACGTGCTGTACTACGCAAGCCTGGCGAACTTCTATACCGTCCACGACCTGCGCAACCTGAAGGCGGATCAGGCGCAGCTCTACCTGCTGTGTTACGCCTGGGTGCGCTTCCGACAGCTCACCGACAACCTGGTCGATGCGATGGCCTTCCACATGAAGCAGCTCGAGGAAGAAAGCAGCGCGGGCGCGAAACAGTCACTCATCGCCGAGCAAGTAAAACGCCATCGGGAAACGCCGCAGATCGGCCGCCTGTTGTCGCTCTATGTGGACGACAGCGTAGCCGATCCGACGCCGTTCGGCGAGGTGCGTCAGCGCGCCTATAAAATCATGGCCAAAGATGTGCTACAAAACACGGCGCAACGCATGACGGTCAAGCCGCTGAGTCAACTGGCACTACACTGGTTGGCGGTGGACGGCCTAGCCAAACGTATTCGCCGTCACCTGCGCCCCTTGTACGTCGAGCTCGACTTCGTCGGCACCTCCCCAGACAACCCGTGGCTCGCGGCGCTGGCTTGGGTCAAGGGGGCCTTCGCCAAACAGCAGCGCCTGTCACAACGACCGCTCGCCGAATGTCCCGCGGCCACGCTGCCGAAGCGCCTGCGACCGTACCTGCTGATCTTCGGCGCTGATGGTCAGCCGACCGGTTTGCACGCCGATCGCTACGAATTCTGGTTGTACCGCCAGATCCGGAAGCGCTTCCAGTCGGGAGAGATCTATCTCGACGACAGTCTGCAACATCGTCACTTCTCCGACGAGCTTGTTTCGATGAACGAGAAGGCCGACGCGCTGGCGCAGATGGAGATCCCGTTCCTGCAGCAGCCAATCGATGCCCAACTCGATGCGTTAGCGGCCGAGTTGCATGCACAATGGCTGGCCTTCAACCGAGAGCTGAAACAGGGCAAGCTTACGCACCTGGAATACGACAAGGATACGCAGAAGCTGATTTGGCGCAAACCGAAAACCGAGAACCAGAAGGTGCGTGAGCAGGCATTCTACGAGCAACTGCCATTCTGCGATGTTGCCGACGTGTTCCGCTTCGTCAACGGCCAGTGCCAGTTCCTGTCGGCGCTGACGCCATTGCAGCCGCGCTACGCGAAGAAGGTAGCGGACGCCGATAGCCTGATGGCGGTTATCATCGCTCAGGCAATGAACCATGGCAACCATGTCATGGCGCGCACCAGCGACATTCCGTACCACGTTCTGGATAGCACCTACCAGCAGTATCTGCGTCAGGCGACGCTGCATGCGGCCAACGACTGCATCAGCAACGCCATCGCCGCGCTGCCGATCTTCCCGTACTACTCGTTCGATCTCGATGCGCTGTACAGCGCCGTCGATGGGCAGAAATTCGGCGTCGAGCGACCGACCGTGAAGGCGCGTTACTCGCGCAAATACTTCGGACGAGGCAAAGGCGTCGTCGCCTACACGCTGCTGTGCAATCATGTCCCGTTGAACGGCTACCTAATCGGCGCGCACGAGTACGAGGCGCATCACGTGTTCGACATCTGGTATCGCAACACGTCGGATATAGTGCCGACTGCGATCACCGGCGACATGCACAGCATCAACAAAGCCAACTTCGCTATCCTGTATTGGTTCGGGTTGCGCTTCGAGCCTCGCTTCACAAACCTCGATGACCAGTTGCAGGAATTGTATTGTATCGACGACCCGGCGCTGTACGAGAAATGCCTGATTCAGCCGATCGGACAAATCGATCGGCAGCTCATCACCAGTGAGAAGACAAATATCGATCAGATCGTCGCCACGCTGGGCCTCAAAGAGATCACGCAGGGCTCGCTGATCCGCAAACTATGTACGTACTCGCAGGAAAACCCGACACGTCGCGCGATTTTTGAGTTCGATAAGCTCATTCGTACCATCTACACGTTGCGTTACCTGCGCGACCCGCAGCTCGAGCGAAACGTGCATCGCTCCCAAAACCGCCTCGAGTCTTACCATCAGCTTCGTTCGACCATCGCCCAGGTCGGCGGCAAGAAGGAATTGACCGGCCGCACCGACATCGAAATCGAGATCAGCAACCAGTGCGCCCGGCTGATCGCCAACGTCATCATTTTTTACAACTCGGCGATTCTGTCGCATCTACTGACGAAATGGGAGGCCAGTGGCAACGCCAAGGCGCTGGCGCGGCTTACGCAGATATCACCGGCAGCCTGGCGGCATATCCTTTTGAACGGGCACTACACTTTTCAAAGCGACAACAAAATCGACCTGGACGCGCTCATTGCAGGGCTCGAATTGGAGTGATCGAATTTTCGGCGGTTCTGGCTTGGAATCCCTTATTCCTGTTACGGTGGAATACGATGCCACAACCAGGTAATCCTTTACCCCCAGCCGTGGTCAACACCTGGCGACTGAGCGTCGGCACGTCGCTGTTCGTGATCGATATCCTGGCCGACGGCAGCTGGCGACCGGCGTATATTGCGCCAAAGCGGCTGGGTGGCTGGACGATGGATGTGTTGCCGAACATGCCGCCGACGTTAGTCGATATCGCTCCCTCGGTACGCACCTGGGCGCGACAGTACGGCGCGAATGTAACGAACCGGCGCACGCCGGCGCGCCGGTTTCCCGCGCAAACCGCTTCTTCGAACAGGACGCCAGAATGAACATGCTGAAACGTCGTCTCGATGCGACAGACGAAAAGCTGCAGGAGCTGAAAACAGCCCGCAAAGCGGCAGCTAAGGCGCAGCGCCAGCAGGTCAAGCAAACGCGCGCGGATCGCGAGCGAAAGATCATGCTGGCCGGCGAGGCGTTGCTGCGGCGTGTCGATCGCGGCGAGTGGGATGAAGCCGATTTCCGCGCGATGATGGACGATTATCTGTCGCGGCCCGCCGATCGCGCGCTGTTCGAGCTCGACGATGTATAGCCTTTGATGTTCGACGTCGACGCACCGCACAGCCAGGTCGGCAAATGTTGATTTGATTCACGATGAAGGATGCCCGATGCTGCCAACGCTCCGCATGAACCGGAATTTTGTCGAGGCCTTGCTGGCCGAGCGCGCGCCCTGCTTTGCGATGGGACTCGTGGCCGAGGGCCAGACGCACTATGCTTGCCTGGCACTGCGGCCGGTGGATGACATTCCGAACGACGTAACACGCAGCGGTTTCAACTTTGGCCACTCGATACGCGGCACCGACGACTTCGAGGTCGTACACTTCGGCTTAGAGTTTTACGGCTACCGCATCTTCAATGCGCTGATCAATCCGAGCAACTTCATCGCCAGGACAATCCTGTCGCACATGGTCGACACGAAGGCGTTTTTCTTCTTCGCGGTCAACCCGTCAGGCGGTGTGACGGTGTTCAAGTCCGGCATCGGTGAATGCAGCCTGGACAGCATCGAGTCTAATCTCGAGCGGATACTGCGCTCGAGCACGTCCGATGCTCAGTACGACGCGGCGCTGACAACGTTCAGCGACCATCCAGATCCGGTCGGGCCGATGCTGCACTGGGTTTGCCGGGACTGCGAAGATTGTCTCGACCTGTCCCACAATGTAATCGAACTGGGCCCCGCGTAACGGTCCTGATGGTCCGTGTGACCGAGACCGTCATGTCACTCACCGGACGTCGCTCCAACATTCTTCGGCTGGAATAAGCCGATTAATGTTCACAATGTGGAACGACGGAATTTTCTGGGGTTCCGGCGTAGATTCCCCCTTTAGGTTTCTTGCTGGCTAACCGAAGCGATTCCAAATCGTCCGTGTGGACGAGCGTGTTGTCGAGATCGAATAAGCACAGGCGAAACATTCGTACTCCCTTCGACGCTGCTGGCGAGTAGTGATAGTTGGGCGGCGGGCCGCGATGCACGCGCGACGTCACCGGTGCCCGCGGAACTTCAACAATGGAATCAAACGAATGGGTCGTTGCTCACGGCCGTGCGTGCGACCTAGAGGCGTCAATCGGTACGTCCATTTCGAGGACAACTACGCGCCGCAATTCGTGCCTAGTGCGTCTCGCGCGCACAGGCCGGAGAAGTGTTGCGAGACCGTATTGGTTTTGCAGCAATCTCTCAGGAAGTCCTCTTCCCGCATGGGAAGCGCAGGGCGCGGGGGAGGGGCCCAAACGGAGACCCGCGTTACGTCGGCGGACGTTGTTCGTGCTGTCGGTCGTCTGTTGGGACGTCACGTGCCTGTAACGCGTCGTACGATGTCGGCAGCTGCACCTTCAACATCGAACCCAGGGTCGCTGATACAAATCTGGGGCGCTTTCGGCGGCTCGTAAGCCTGAGACACGCCGGTAAAGGCGCTTAGCGTTCCTGCCCGTGCCCGTCGGTAGTGGCCCTTCACATCCCGGGCCTCACAAATTGATAAGGGGACATCAAGGAAAACCTCGACATATCGATCGGCCCCGATGATGTCCCTTGCCGTTCTACGGTCCTGCTCAAAGGGGGACACGAGTGCGACGGCTACGAAGATGTCACAGTTGTTGGCCAGTCTTGCAACCTCCGCGACTCGACGTACATTCTCAGTTCGGTCAGCAGGCGCAAAACCCAAGTCTTGACTCAGGCCCTGCCGTACAACGTCGCCGTCCAGCAGACATACTGGACAGCCGCGTACTCGAAGCTGGCGGGCAATCTCCACTGACAGCGTTGTCTTGCCCGCTCCGCTCAGGCCCGTGATCCAAATAGTGCGCATACGCCCCTCGTGACGGGATTGCTTATTGCGAACTCACCAGACCGCAGCCGGCGCACAGATCTCCAAAGCCTGGAAACGACGTTCCAATCGCCTCCGCGTCCACGATCGTTATTCCGTCTTCGCAGCGAGAGCTGGCGATGGCGAATGCCATACCGATCCGGTGATCGTACGCCGTCTCAATTGCGACACCACCCTTGAGGGTTCGACTGCCCACGCCCGATATCACCGCGCCGTCCGGCTTGGATTCGACGGTCACGCCCAGTTGGCGCAGTCCCACGAGCATGGTCTCGATACGGTCGCTCTCTTTGACCCTGAGCTCCTCCGCGCCGCGCACTACAGTGGTCCCATTGGCAAAGGCCGCGGCGACAAAGAACACAGGAAACTCGTCGATCATCCGGGGGGCGATATCTGCGTCCAGCTCGATCCCCGCCAACTCGGCGCCAGTGACGGTTATATCGGCGACCTCTTCGCCGCCAGAGCTGCGGCGGTCCGAAAGCTCCACGCGCGCGCCCATGAGCCGTAGTGCGTCGACAATGCCGGTGCGTGTCGGATTAATGCCAACGTTCCTGATCGTAATAGAGGCGCCCGGATTGATAGCTGCCGCCACCATAAAGAATGCTGCGGACGATATGTCGCCGGGAACAACAACGTCCCGACCCTTCAGGTTGCTTCGCTCGACCCGAATCTCTTGCCCGCTGACCGAGACGTTGCCCCCAAAGGCGGATACCATGGTTTCCGTGTAGTTGCGGGTCGGCTTGCGCTCAATTACCGTGGTGACTCCATCTGCATAGAGGCCAGCCAACAACACCGCAGATTTCACTTGGGCGCTGGCCACAGGCAAATCGTAAGTGATGCTGCGCAGCCTGGGTGTTCCGGCGATCCTCATCGGAGCGGTCCCAGAAGGGGAAAGTTGAATTTCCGCTCCCATTTGGCCAAGGGGAGTTGCAACACGCCCCATCGGCCGCTTCGACAACGAATGGTCTCCAACTAGCACGCTTTCGAAGGGCTGCCCTGCCAAGATCCCTGCCATCAGCCTCATCGCAGTACCAGCATTGCCAGCGTCGAGCTCCGCATTTGGCCGCGCAAGCCCTCTCTCGCCGGCTCCGTAGATCGTCACAAGCCCGTTGGCAATCTCGATGCTCACTCCCATGGCTCGCATCATCCCAATGGTGCTGACCACGTCCGCTGCCAGCAAGCATTTCCGAACCGTGGTAACCCCTTCAGCCAGAGAGCCGAGCATCACCGCGCGGTGAGAGATGGATTTGTCGCCGGCAACCTCAATCACCGTGGGGTTCTGAGTCAGACGGCCGGAAAACGTAACCTTCATGTGTGCCTCACTAGAATTAGACTGGAAATTTCTCGCTACTAAGATGATCAATTGACGACATTTGAGCGCAGTGGCCCCGAACGAATTCGATCAACCGATGTTCTCTTTCTTCCACCGACCGTAGGGAGCCGGCGACTTGGCGTCCAATGGCCGCCCGCAGAAAATAGTCGCGCCAACCCTGCGCGGCCTCGTCAGCAAGATGATTTAGCGAGTTTACATCGGCGGACTGGAAAATTCCGCCTCGCGCAAGAATGGTCCCCAACCATCTCGCCCAGCTCCGTTGGTTGGCCAGGAAGCGTAGTATTTTGGTTAAAGGCTCTTCGCTCTCCAGGGCGGAACGAAAAGCCTCGTTGACGCGAGCGGCCTTGCGTTCGATTGCGGCCCTGACCGATTCGATTCGTCCAATGGCGCCAGCCACGACAGTTTCGGCTGCGGGCTGAGTCCGGCAGTCGCTTCGCACTCTAGCGGTGAGAACATAGGGTGCCCCGTGCGTCGCTTCGCTAAACAACTGCTGATGGAGCAGGGTTAGGCGCCCCAACGTGTCGTAGTGCTCCGCATAGACGTCGCCCAGAACATCGTACAGAGTCTGCTTGTCGCAGGCGGACTCTTCGCCCCGCAAATCAAAGAGCTGCTGTACCCGCGCGGTCTTGATAAGGCCGATGAGCTGTGCGTTGTCGACTGTTCCGACGACACCGGTCTGCTCGTCCAGGGCGCGGACTAAGATCAAATGTGTTCCGGTTGTATTTGCGGAAAATTTCAGCTCCGGTCCTTTGCAACACGGCACTAAAACAGGTTGCCCCGCGTCGAGCAAGGGCATGATCGTGCCGCCCAGCCCTGTGGGGGTAGCCACAACTTCCAGAGCGACGCCCAGCGCGTCAGCAACGACTTGCGTTTCGCCCGAACCAAAGAACATTGACTCGACCGAGCGCGAAGGGGGGAGCCCTGTCACGTAATGATCAATTGTTGCCAGCGCAAAATTGTAGGCCTCGTAGCCATAGGAAAGCAGATGCTCGACAGCCAGCCCTTTGCTGACGCGCCAGCAATTGAGGCCGTGGTGGTCGTATGTGGTCCCATCTGCAATAAACCGAATCGAAGCCAGGTGTCGCATTTCCTTCTCGCCTCAATCTAGATAATCGGGTCTTCAATTTTCCTAATTCGGGCCGCCTCCAGCGTGGCGATGGCACTCGTCAGTAAGCGGTTAGGGTACATAAGCGGCCGGCGCGAGTCAAGCTAGTTGTCGTCTCGGTCATGCTGCCAATGGCTCTATATCGGTCGAGCGCGTATACGTTTTGACGATGCAGTCGCGCTCGGGGTTCAGTGTTACCGCGCCGATAGGCGTCCAGTTCCGGGTGGCGCCCGACCAGCGCCGCGGATTTCGTTCTCGCGCCTGGAGATATACCTCGTGACGGGCGGCAAGGATCGCGGCATCTTCACCCGCATGACGCTGGGCGGGACTGACGTAGCGGATGCCACTGTGCCGGTGATCATGGTTGTACCAATGCACGAAGTGCGAAGCCCAGCGGCGAGCCTCATCGAGGTTGGCAAAGCCCTTGTCGGGGAACTCGGGGCGGTACTTCGCCGTGCGGAACAGGCTTTCGACGTAGGCGTTGTCATCGCTCACGCGCGGGCGCGAGTACGAAGGCTTGACACCCAGCCAGTTCAACATCGCCAGGACAGTCGTGGCTTTGAGGGTCGAGCCATTGTCGCCGTGCAGCACCGGCCTGGTCGCCATGGCATGGATGCCTTCGGCCAGCGCCGTACGCTTGACCAGATGCGCCGCATGGTCGGCGTCGTCACTGTCGTGCACTTCGAAGCCCACGATCTTCCGGCTGTACACGTCCAGAATCAGGTACAAATAAAACCAGCGCCCCACGATCTCGGCAGGCAAGTACGTCATGTCCCAACACCACAGCTGGCGCGGTGCAGTGGCGATATGCGTGGTTGGCGGGCGGCTCTTGCGCGGTGCCTTGGCGCGGCCCCGGTGCTGGTTCTGCCCATGCTCGCGCAGTACGCGCTGGAAGCTCGATTCGCTGGCCAGATACACGCCTTCGTCGGCCAGCATCGGGACGATGCGCGCCGGGGGCATGTCGGCAAAGCGCGGCTCGTTGGCCACCTGCAGAATCTGCTCGCGCTCGGTGGGTGTCAGCGCGTGGGCCGGTGTCGGCCGCACCGCGCCGGGTCTGCCATCACCCGATACGAGCCCATGGTTGGCCTTCCAGCGCTGCAGGCTGCGCTCGTCGATGCCGGCGACCTCACAGGCCTGCGCCAGCCGCGCACCGGCCTGTTGAGCCGCTTCAATGTCCTGGGCCAGGGTCTGGCGATCTTCGAGCCCGATCATTCGTCCTCGCTTCTGTTCTTGTTGAAGATCGCCTCGACTTTTTTTGACAGCACCAGCAGCGCTGCCGTCTCAGCCAGCGCTTTGTCCTTGCGGCGCAGCTCGCGCTCGAGTTCCTTGATGCGCCGACGGTCTTCCTTGGTCTGCTGCGGGCTGGCGCGCTTCTCCGCGGGTTCGGCAAGCGCTTGCGTTGCGCTGTCACGCCATTGCTGTAGTTGCTGTGGATACACGCCGTGTTCGCGGCACCAGGCGCTGCGGGTGGCCTCGTCCATGGCTGCCGTGGTAATGACTGCCTCCAGCCGAGCCGCTGCCGTCCAGCTGCGTTCTCGCGCCGGCTTGGCCAGTTCCTCACCGCGCCAGCGTTCCAACGTATCTGTGCTCACCCCAATCTCCCGAGCCACCACCTCCAGCGGGGCGCTCTCCGGCGGCAGCAACCGCGCCACCGCTCTGTCCTTAAAACCTTGTCCGTATCGAGCCAACTTGTTCTCTCATCATCGCCCCCTTGTTGCGGAAATCGGTGGCAAGGGGGCCGTCGCCTTCGGCGACGGCAACCCACCACCATCTACGAAACTTGAATTCAGGAAAGATTCAAGTTTCTATCGGGGCGACAACTATTTTGCCGCGGGGGGCGGCGCAGCCAGCAGATCGCGTACAGTGCGCTCAATCGGAATAGAGGCCGCGCGGACGTATCCGTTGTGAGCCCCCGCCAGAATCTGCAGGGCTTGAGCCACTTTTAGGGCTGTCTCAGACGCAAATACCTTGAGGCAGGAAATTTCCTGGGCGAACTCATAGTCGTACGCGCGGCGACCATACTGAATCTGTTCGAAGCCATGAAGACATCTGTCCCTCAATGCTCGAATAGCGGCGAGATCTGCTCTTACTCTGCCGATTGCCTCCCTGTATGCATCGGACGCGAGCATCGCGCCGAGGCGGGAGCTATCCGCAGCGACTTCTAGAGACTGAGTGAGAAGTCCGGTGGCCGCGCCCAGCCAAGCAGAAGCCCAAGCGATATGGCCGGCGGGTACAAACGCTCGGGCGATGACAGCGCTAACGTTGCGTACCGCGACCCGCTCCCGCCCAACGCGCAGATCAAATTCCATCGGCACGCTGCGCGTGCCGCGCATTCCGCACGAATCCCACGGGCCCGTGGCGTGAGCAACGCCATGGGATCTCGACGCGATCACCAAGCAAGTGTCACGATCTGGGGCCTCAGCCGTTTTTTTCATCAGAATGAGAAAGCTGTCGGCGTGCTCCCCGTAGCTGACTATTGGTGCTTTTCGCCGGACCAATACATGGCTGCCGGCGTACTCCAAGGGGGCGAGCGCCTTGGTGACGTCTCCGCCCTTCCCGTACTCGCTTGTCACGCTTGCCACGAGCCTTTCACTCTCCTGGAACTCGCGGAGGAGATCGATCTCTAGCCAATCCTCCACCGAACGGACAGCCCAGGCCTGTTGTACATGCATGGCATATATCATCGCTGTCGAGAGGCACTCAGCCCCTAGCCCCTCGACTACCTCTGCACTGGTTGCCAAAGGATGCGTGCCAAACGGGGCTGAGAGAAGTTGAGCCTCTCTGAGACTGCGTACAGCGCGCTCCGGGAACATGCCTCGGCTGTCCACCTCTGCCGCGTTGTCTCGAGCGGCAAGGCGGACGCGCTCCGGCAGCGCTAGCTCCCTCATATGCCAGCATCCTTAACGAGATCGGACACAACCGCAGACAGCGAGTCGACCGTCAAGAACGTGCTTGCCTGCAGTGCCTCCTCAGGAAAGCGGATGTGCAAATCCTCCTCGATTTTCACCACCAGGCGTATGACCGAGAGCGAGTCCAACCCCAGGATGGATAGGCTCTCGCTTCCGTCCAAAGGACGATCAACGGAAAGAATATCGCCAAGGATCTGTGCCAGTTCTGTATTCATGCTTTCGCCTTCTCGAAGTCCCGCGAAACTTGCCCGCTAGATGAGTTCCATCTCAACGTATGAGCCAACGGGGCAGGTGGCCTGAAGGCCCTTCGGCGGAGATGCAATCTTGACCAGCACGTAGGCGACGCTGCTCTTAGCGTCCGGCTTAGAGGAGATGACATCGATTGCGGGGTACATTCCGATGCTTGTGAGTGGCGACGGGGACACGGACACGACCTCGCCACGATATTTCGAACCGCCAACTTCCACGCGTACCGCGTCACCGAGCCGCCATCCGCGTCTCTGCTGTCTCTCGGGTATTACGCCAAGGGCGTATGGGTGGTGACAATCCACAAGCGATGCGAGCCTTTCGCCGGCGGGGACCTCGCTTCCGCTCCCGACCAGCACGGTATTTATCCGTCCGCTTTGGCCGGCCACTAAAGTCGCCTTTCGAAGTCCGTTGCTCGCGGAGGCGAGAGCAGCCTCCGAGTCCAGCAATGTCCGTAGATGCTTCTTCGCGGACGCGAGATCCAAGGCGGCGCTCTGCATTTCTCGCTTGGTCGCCAACACAGCACCTTCGAGAAGACCCAGTTTCGGGCCGGAGTCGTCATCAAACCCAATATCGATCTCGGCACCATTTTTGACCGCAGTTTCGGAGGCCCAGTCTCGCTCCAGCTTTTCTTTCCGCTCTTCTGCGGCCCGCAATTCATGGTCGGCGCGCGTGATCGCGGTGTGGGAGTAGAACCCGGCCTCTTCAAGCAGCCGTCTAGAGGCCAGATCAGTCCGCAGCGCGTCGATCTCAGCCTCGCCCTCCCGTACGGCCGCGGCGGCAGCCTGGGTCCTCTCCCTCAGTACGGCTCTCTTGAGGCCGCGCGCCAAGACCAGCTTGCGCTGCTGCTCCGCCTGTGTCTGCTCCAAGGCGCCAAGTCGTGCCGTTGCCTTATTGACATCGTCCTCCGCGATGGCGACCTCGCGCTGCAGAGCTATTAGCTGCCTCGAATCAAAGTGCCCGTCGACGATTTCCATTAGCGGACTTCCGCCATCGACGAAGGCGCCGGGTCGCAATTGGGGGATCTACGCCGGAACCCCAGAAAATTCCGTCGTTCCACATTGTGAACATTAATCGGCTTATTCCAGCCGAAGAATGTTGGAGCGACGTCCGGTGAGTGACATGACGGTCTCGGTCACACGGACCATCAGGACCGTTACGCGGGGCCCAGTTTCGATTACATTGTGGGACAGGTCGAGACAATCTTCGCAGTCCCGGCAAACCCAGTGCAGCATCGGCCCGACCGGATCTGGATGGTCGCTGAACGTTGTCAGCGCCGCGTCGTACTGAGCATCGGACGTGCTCGAGCGCAGTATCCGCTCGAGATTAGACTCGATGCTGTCCAGGCTGCATTCACCGATGCCGGACTTGAACACCGTCACACCGCCTGACGGGTTGACCGCGAAGAAGAAAAACGCCTTCGTGTCGACCATGTGCGACAGGATTGTCCTGGCGATGAAGTTGCTCGGATTGATCAGCGCATTGAAGATGCGGTAGCCGTAAAACTCTAAGCCGAAGTGTACGACCTCGAAGTCGTCGGTGCCGCGTATCGAGTGGCCAAAGTTGAAACCGCTGCGTGTTACGTCGTTCGGAATGTCATCCACCGGCCGCAGTGCCAGGCAAGCATAGTGCGTCTGGCCCTCGGCCACGAGTCCCATCGCAAAGCAGGGCGCGCGCTCGGCCAGCAAGGCCTCGACAAAATTCCGGTTCATGCGGAGCGTTGGCAGCATCGGGCATCCTTCATCGTGAATCAAATCAACATTTGCCGACCTGGCTGTGCGGTGCGTCGACGTCGAACATCAAAGGCTATACATCGTCGAGCTCGAACAGCGCGCGATCGGCGGGCCGCGACAGATAATCGTCCATCATCGCGCGGAAATCGGCTTCATCCCACTCGCCGCGATCGACACGCCGCAGCAACGCCTCGCCGGCCAGCATGATCTTTCGCTCGCGATCCGCGCGCGTTTGCTTGACCTGCTGGCGCTGCGCCTTAGCTGCCGCTTTGCGGGCTGTTTTCAGCTCCTGCAGCTTTTCGTCTGTCGCATCGAGACGACGTTTCAGCATGTTCATTCTGGCGTCCTGTTCGAAGAAGCGGTTTGCGCGGGAAACCGGCGCGCCGGCGTGCGCCGGTTCGTTACATTCGCGCCGTACTGTCGCGCCCAGGTGCGTACCGAGGGAGCGATATCGACTAACGTCGGCGGCATGTTCGGCAACACATCCATCGTCCAGCCACCCAGCCGCTTTGGCGCAATATACGCCGGTCGCCAGCTGCCGTCGGCCAGGATATCGATCACGAACAGCGACGTGCCGACGCTCAGTCGCCAGGTGTTGACCACGGCTGGGGGTAAAGGATTACCTGGTTGTGGCATCGTATTCCACCGTAACAGGAATAAGGGATTCCAAGCCAGAACCGCCGAAAATTCGATCACTCCAATTCGAGCCCTGCAATGAGCGCGTCCAGGTCGATTTTGTTGTCGCTTTGAAAAGTGTAGTGCCCGTTCAAAAGGATATGCCGCCAGGCTGCCGGTGATATCTGCGTAAGCCGCGCCAGCGCCTTGGCGTTGCCACTGGCCTCCCATTTCGTCAGTAGATGCGACAGAATCGCCGAGTTGTAAAAAATGATGACGTTGGCGATCAGCCGGGCGCACTGGTTGCTGATCTCGATTTCGATGTCGGTGCGGCCGGTCAATTCCTTCTTGCCGCCGACCTGGGCGATGGTCGAACGAAGCTGATGGTAAGACTCGAGGCGGTTTTGGGAGCGATGCACGTTTCGCTCGAGCTGCGGGTCGCGCAGGTAACGCAACGTGTAGATGGTACGAATGAGCTTATCGAACTCAAAAATCGCGCGACGTGTCGGGTTTTCCTGCGAGTACGTACATAGTTTGCGGATCAGCGAGCCCTGCGTGATCTCTTTGAGGCCCAGCGTGGCGACGATCTGATCGATATTTGTCTTCTCACTGGTGATGAGCTGCCGATCGATTTGTCCGATCGGCTGAATCAGGCATTTCTCGTACAGCGCCGGGTCGTCGATACAATACAATTCCTGCAACTGGTCATCGAGGTTTGTGAAGCGAGGCTCGAAGCGCAACCCGAACCAATACAGGATAGCGAAGTTGGCTTTGTTGATGCTGTGCATGTCGCCGGTGATCGCAGTCGGCACTATATCCGACGTGTTGCGATACCAGATGTCGAACACGTGATGCGCCTCGTACTCGTGCGCGCCGATTAGGTAGCCGTTCAACGGGACATGATTGCACAGCAGCGTGTAGGCGACGACGCCTTTGCCTCGTCCGAAGTATTTGCGCGAGTAACGCGCCTTCACGGTCGGTCGCTCGACGCCGAATTTCTGCCCATCGACGGCGCTGTACAGCGCATCGAGATCGAACGAGTAGTACGGGAAGATCGGCAGCGCGGCGATGGCGTTGCTGATGCAGTCGTTGGCCGCATGCAGCGTCGCCTGACGCAGATACTGCTGGTAGGTGCTATCCAGAACGTGGTACGGAATGTCGCTGGTGCGCGCCATGACATGGTTGCCATGGTTCATTGCCTGAGCGATGATAACCGCCATCAGGCTATCGGCGTCCGCTACCTTCTTCGCGTAGCGCGGCTGCAATGGCGTCAGCGCCGACAGGAACTGGCACTGGCCGTTGACGAAGCGGAACACGTCGGCAACATCGCAGAATGGCAGTTGCTCGTAGAATGCCTGCTCACGCACCTTCTGGTTCTCGGTTTTCGGTTTGCGCCAAATCAGCTTCTGCGTATCCTTGTCGTATTCCAGGTGCGTAAGCTTGCCCTGTTTCAGCTCTCGGTTGAAGGCCAGCCATTGTGCATGCAACTCGGCCGCTAACGCATCGAGTTGGGCATCGATTGGCTGCTGCAGGAACGGGATCTCCATCTGCGCCAGCGCGTCGGCCTTCTCGTTCATCGAAACAAGCTCGTCGGAGAAGTGACGATGTTGCAGACTGTCGTCGAGATAGATCTCTCCCGACTGGAAGCGCTTCCGGATCTGGCGGTACAACCAGAATTCGTAGCGATCGGCGTGCAAACCGGTCGGCTGACCATCAGCGCCGAAGATCAGCAGGTACGGTCGCAGGCGCTTCGGCAGCGTGGCCGCGGGACATTCGGCGAGCGGTCGTTGTGACAGGCGCTGCTGTTTGGCGAAGGCCCCCTTGACCCAAGCCAGCGCCGCGAGCCACGGGTTGTCTGGGGAGGTGCCGACGAAGTCGAGCTCGACGTACAAGGGGCGCAGGTGACGGCGAATACGTTTGGCTAGGCCGTCCACCGCCAACCAGTGTAGTGCCAGTTGACTCAGCGGCTTGACCGTCATGCGTTGCGCCGTGTTTTGTAGCACATCTTTGGCCATGATTTTATAGGCGCGCTGACGCACCTCGCCGAACGGCGTCGGATCGGCTACGCTGTCGTCCACATAGAGCGACAACAGGCGGCCGATCTGCGGCGTTTCCCGATGGCGTTTTACTTGCTCGGCGATGAGTGACTGTTTCGCGCCCGCGCTGCTTTCTTCCTCGAGCTGCTTCATGTGGAAGGCCATCGCATCGACCAGGTTGTCGGTGAGCTGTCGGAAGCGCACCCAGGCGTAACACAGCAGGTAGAGCTGCGCCTGATCCGCCTTCAGGTTGCGCAGGTCGTGGACGGTATAGAAGTTCGCCAGGCTTGCGTAGTACAGCACGTTCTGCTGCGAGATATCCAGCCGGGGCAGCAGCGTCCTGGCGATTTCGTGCAACGGCTGCAGCGTGCCGCGCTTTTCGCGTTCGCGGACCATCTGACGCCAGCCGAAATTCTTGGCATCCTGTTTCAGCGCCGCCAGTTTCGACAGAGTATCATCGCGCACCAGAAGTTGGTCTAGCGCGGTTTGGGTCAATTCGTCCAATACGCCGGTGAGCAGGTCGCCCAGCCGCCGACGTTCGACGGACAGGGCTTCGCTGACTAGCTCTTGCAAGGTCGTGTAGCCGGGCCGGATCATCTTGTGCTCATTGAGCCACACGATGAGCTCGGCGGCGACGAATCCCGGTGTCACGTCGCGACGTACGATCTGCGCGGCCTGCTGCATGAGTTGCGGCAGGAAGGCGGCCACCCACGGTCGATAGCCGTACAGTTCAGCGATCTGTTCGCGCTGGGCGTAGTACTCGTGCCGGGTGATCGGCTTGCGTTCGAACGGCTCGCCGTGGAAATAGCGGCTCAACACGAAATCGTAATCGTCCTCAACCTCGTCCCAATCGAAGCGGAAGAAGGCGTGCTTGGACTTGAAGTAGCCAATCTGCAAGATGCAATAGACCTGCGCGGGTATGGAGGGCCGGCTACTGGCGAGCGCCAGTTCGGATTCGGTCAATGCCAGGTATTCCAGCCGCTGCGCATCGTCGAAATCAGGCAGGCCATACAGGGCTTCCTGTTCGGCGTCGGAAAAGACGCTGAGCAGCTTATTCTTGTTGATCATCGACCATCCTCTCCACGCAACGTCAGATCCTTCAATTTTGTGATATCACGACATGGGGTACGACAGAAATATTGAACTCCCGCATTCTACAGAGATAAGCTTTATTATCTCTGTGGCATTGTTTCCATATTAAACTCGATGACATGAAAACGCGCCCCACGAGCCCGTCCGCCGCCGACATCCCGACCGACTTTCCTGATGCTGATGCACTGGCAGCGCTGCGTGCCTGGTACGAGGGCGCATCCTCGCGTGAGGCGGCACACCGGTACATGCAAGATCGGCTCAGCCACAGCCAGTCAGCCCGCGGCGTCATCGGCCAGATCCGCCGGCAACTGGCACTTTATGCCCGTAACCGACAGCGGGCAGATCTGGCCACGCTGTTCGAATGCCCGGCCCAAAAGCGTATGCATCATGCGCGCGCCACCACGCAGGCTGTCGAGCTACTGCGCATCATGCCTGCGCCAGCTCCGCAGATCGGCGACGACATTGCGCACTGGCTGCCGAATCGCGCTGCCCGCACCCTGCACGCGGCCGGCATCCGGACCCTGGCCGATCTCACGGTACGGATTCCGCGTCGCCGGCAGTGGTGGACCGTCATTCCGGGTCTCGGGCCGGCCAGTGCAAGAAGGATCGAGGCCTTCTTTGCCGCGTACCCGGCGCTCACGGAGCGGGCCCGCGCACTGATCATCGCGGATCGGCAGTCAGTCGTGACGCCTTGGGAGCAACTACGGCTACCGCACGAGATCGACGGATCCGCCGGCGCCTTCCGCGCACCGGTGTCGGCCTGCATCCTCGGCGTCGACAACGATTACGACGCTATCCAGGCATGGCTCGCGTTGCACGAATCCCCGGCCACGCAGCGGGCCTACCGCAAGGAAGCCGAACGGCTGATTCTCTGGGGCATCGTTGCTCGCGGCAAGGCGCTGTCTTCGCTGACCACCCGGGATGCCACCGACTACAGGGCGTTTCTGCGCAGACCTACACCGCGAGAACGCTGGGTCGGGCCACCGCGGCCGCGCACATCAACGGACTGGCGCCCGTTTGTCGACAACCTCTCGGCCCGTTCGATTGCGCATGCGCTTGCCGTGCTCAGCGCCATGTTCCGCTGGCTGGTCGAGCAGCGCTACGTCGTGGCCAACCCATTCTCCGGCATCAAGGTACGCGGCAGCAAGCGCGCCATGGCTCTTGAAACCTCGCACGCTTTCACCGAAGGAGAATGGATGCTGACGCGCACCATCGCCAACGGGCTCGAGTGGTCGTACGGCTGGCAGGCGCCCGCTGCGCAACGGTTGCGGTTCATGCTGGATTTCGGCTACGCAACGGGACTGCGGATCAGCGAACTGGCTGACGCCACACTGCGCAGCATCGAAGTCGACGCAGCCGGTGATCACTGGCTGCACGTGGTCGGCAAGGGCGGCAAGCCAGCCCGCGTTACCCTGACACCCCTAGCGCGCACAGCGCTGGACCGATATCTGCAGGAGCGGGGGCTTCCTGTCAGCCGTGCTCACTGGAATCCGACCACGTCCCTGATTGGCAGCCTTGACGACGCCGATGCCGGCATCAAGCCCTTGCGGCTGTGGGAAGTCATGCGCCGGTTTTTTCGGCTCGTCGCGCAGATTATCAAGAACGACCATCCGGTGCTGGCTGAAAAGCTGCATCGGGCCTCTCCGCACTGGATGCGGCACACCCATGCGACCCACGCGATCGCCAGAGGGGTTGAGCTGAGCGCCGTACGAGATAACCTGCGTCACGCGTCGATTTCGACCACGTCGATTTACTTGCATACCGACGATGTAAAGCGGGCACGGCAGTTCGGGCAGGCATTTACCGACTGAGTTACTCGCTCGGCACGTCAGGCAACAAACCGATTGACGTTCACAATGTGGAATGACGGAATTTTCTGGGGTTCCGGCGTAGAACCCCGTCAACCTGCGCGCCCTGAGCACCGTGCTGCGCGGCGAAAAGGTGAAGTTCCACGTGACGCCCAAAGAGCGGCAGTCGGGGCGTTTTCTCTATCTGGTGAAGCCGCAGCTGGCGATCGTGGCGCTGACGCTGCTGGGTCTGATCTGGGGCGGCATTCAGGTGGCGCGCGGCAACGTCGACGACCCGTCAGGCTACGTGATTAATATCTTCTGGGGCGCGGTCAATATCGCCGCCATGATGCCTATGATTATGGCGGCGATGTGGACGCCGCCTGCTACGCAGGAGGCGGAAGCGGAATGAGCCTGAAATCGGGCATTTACAGCGCGCGCAGCTATCTCACGATCCTGATCGGCTTTTTAATCGGCTTCGCCATCGTGCTGTGGGTCGAGCGGCAGATGCCGACGCGCGTCGAAACCACGGACGGCATCGTGCTGAGCAAATCCTTCCCGCCCTTGCCTGAGCAGCGCGAACTGACCTTCGACGAGGCGGTCTGGGCGCGTATCGCCTGGCAATATTTCGTCAATAACACCCAGACCAACGGGCTGGTAAACGCCGAGGCGGACAAGCCCTGGCTCAGCCTGTGGAGCACCGGCAGCTACCTGCTCGCGGCTATCGCGGCGAAACAGCTCGCCATCATTCCTGACGCGGAGTTCGACGATCGCATCGGCTCGGCGCTGGAGGCGCTGGGCGCGCTGCCGCTGAAGCCGGACGGTTTGCCCGCCGCCTTCTACCACGCCGACACGCTGGAGGCGCTGCCCTCGGCAGACAAGAATGCCGGTTCGGCTATCGATATGGGCCGCCTGCTGATGCCGCTGCAGATCCTGCTGTGGCGCTATCCGCAGCATGCGGCGGCGGTCAATCAGCTGCTGTCGCGCTGGCAGCTCGCGGGACTGCTGCAGAGCAGCGGGCCGCAGGGCGCCAGTTTGCCGGTCAACCGCTGGGTGATCCGCACCGACGATCCGCGCGGCAGCTACGGCTATCGCCTCTATGCAGGCAGCGTGCTGCGTTTGATTAACGCCTCCGCCGGTCTGGCGGTCAGCCAGCCGCCGGACGGTCTGAAGCTGGTGGAGATCGACGGCCACGCGGTGCCTGACGAGGGGCTGCGCACGCCCTGGGGCAAGCAGCCTTCCCTGATCAGCATGCCCTATCTGCTGACCGGGCTGGAACAGGGTTTCGACGCGCGCAGCGGCGAAATCACCTGGCGCATTATGCAGATTGTCCAGAACCGCACCGGCACCCCGTCCGACGCGGGCGAGATCAACAGCGACTACGCCGAGCAGGCGCCCGATTTCGTCGGCGCGCTACCGGGCAGCCAGCCGCTGCCCATCCAGAACATCGACGACAGCGCCAGCGAAACGCTCGCCAGCCGCGCCCTTACCTCAACCCGTTCCGCCTTCGCCTGGTATGCGCTGTTCCGCAACCGCTGGAGCGAGGCGCTGCGCAAAGGGATGCTGCCGATGATTGAACCCGGCAAGGGCTGGAAAGCGGGCTTCAACGCCGACGGCTCGGTCAACGCCGCTCTCGATGCGGATACCAACGCGATGGTGCTGGAGAGCCTCTCCTATATCGCCCACGGCCAGCTTCTTTGCCTGGGTTGTCTCGCCGCCCCTTTACCCGCTAAGCAGCCGCAGCAACAAGGAGTAACAACGAAATGAGATCTTTATGGCTTCGCCGTTCCGGCCTCGCTGCCCTGCTGGCTGCGCTGATGCTTCTGGCGCCTGCGATTCAGGCGGCGGTGAGCCTGCCGGCGTCCGACTACAAAGTGCGTCACGGCGAACTGACCGAGCGCGAAATGGCGGTGGCGAAAAACGCCTGGGCCTATTTTGTGGCCAACACGCAGCCCACCACCGGCCTGGTGAACGCGGTTAACAAATATCCCTCCACCACCATGTGGGACAGCGCCTCCTATCTGGCGGCGCTGACGGCGGCGCGCGAGCTTGGCATCATCGATAAAGCGGAATTCGACCGGCGGCTGCTGCAGTTTATGGCGACGCTAAACAAACTGGTGCTGTTCCAGAACCAGGTGCCCAATAAGGCGTACAACACCATTACCGGCCAGAAAGTGGACTACCTGAACAAACCCGGCGAGATCGGCTTCTCCGCCATCGATATCGGCCGCATGCTGCTGTGGCTGAAAATCATCAAAGAGCGCTACCCGGAGCACGGCAACAGCATCGACAACGTGGTGCTCGGCTGGGATTTCACCCACGTGGTGGATGACTGCGGCACGCTTTACGGCGCCTATCTCGACGGCAAAAAACAGCCGCAGTACGTGCAGGAAGGTCGACTCGGCTATGAAGAGTACGCCGCGTCGGGCTACCAGCTGTGGGGCTTTACCACCTGCCAGGCGAGCCGGCCCGAGCCATACGCGCTGGCGGATATCTACTGCGTGCTGGTGCCCTACGACACGCGCGATCCGCGCATGACCAACCAGCATAACTACGTGGTGACCGAATCTTACCTCCTGCACGGTCTGGAGATGGGCTGGGACAACGCCGACGATCGCGATAACGATGCGCGCGACTTTAGCCATCCGTGGATGAAAAACTTCGCCGACCGCGTCTATCAGGCGCAGGAAAACCGCTACATGATCACCGGGACGCTCACGGCGCGCTCGGAGCACCAGCTCGATAAATCGCCCTACTTCGTGTACGACACGGTGTTTAGCGACGGCTACAACTGGAACACCATTACCGACAAAGGCCAGTACGTGCCCAACGTCGCGGCGGTTTCGCTCAAGGCCGCGCTCGGCATGTGGGTGCTGTGGGATTCGCCCTATACCGACCGCCTGTTCGACACCATAGAGAATGCCGACGAAAAGGGTAAAGGCTATTACGAAGGTCTGTATGAAAACGGCGACGGGCCGATTAAAGAGTTCACCGCCAATAACAACGGCATCATGATGGAGGCGCTGCTGTTCAAAAAAGAAGGCAAGCTGCTGCGCTTCAACAGCAACGATCCGCGTAAGGCCAGCTATGCGCCCTCTGTGTGGGAGAAACGGCTGGTTGATATCTTTGAACCCAACAACACGCCGCGCAACCGCCCGTTCCTTAACGTCACGCCAGGCATAAAAAACTGGTGCGAGCAGAGCGGCACCGCCGTGCGCAGCGCCCCGTCGTGTCAGGCGTGCAAATGCGCGCGCTGCGACAGCCAGGCGCCCGTTAAGTTACCGCCGGTGGCGACGACATGCCTAAAACAGTAATTCGTCTCCTCCTCGCGCTGCTGCTGGCGCTCGCGCTGGCTGCTGGCCTGCTGGCCTGGAACCAGGGGGCGGGCTGGCGCTGGCTGGTTAACGGCGGCTGGCACACCACCGCGCGGCTGGGCGCGCTCAACGAGCAGGAGCGACGCTGGGCGACCATCGCCTGGCGCTACTTCGAGAACAACGCGCAGCCGCAAACCGGGCTGGTGAACGGCAGCGATAAGCGGCCGGTGGTCAGCCTGTGGCAGATGGGCGATACCCTGATCGCCCTCACGGCGGCGCGCCAGCTCGATCTGATCGACGACGAGGCGTTCGATCGCCGCCTGACGCTGATTCTGGGCACCCTGAACCGGCTGCCGCTCACCTCGGCGAACGTGCCGAATCTGCTCTACAGCGCCGCCAGCGTCGCAATGGTGGGCTACGCCAATACGCCGCAGGTGATCGGCTGGTCGGCGAAAGATATGGCGCGGCTGATGATGGCGCTGCGCATCGTGGCGTCGTTTCATCCCCAGTACAGCGAATACCTGGAGCGCGTGATTTTACGCTGGGACTTCTGCCGCGTGGTGGACAGCAAAGGGCAGCTCTACGCCGGGCAGATGCGCGATGGAAAACTGACGCCGCAGGCGGAAGGCCGGCTTGGCGACAGCGAATACGGCGCGGCAGGCTTCGGTCTCTGGGGCTTCGCCAACGACCAGTCGCTGCGTCCGCCGTCGCAGCATGTGATTATCGACGGGCTGGCGCTCGATATCGACGCGCGCGATCCGCGCACCACCTGGACGCCCGCCGCGATTACCACCACGCCCTACGTGCTGAGCGGCATGGAGTACGCCTGGACGCTGCCCGGCGCCGATCGCGATATCGTGACGCTTCAGCGCCAGCGCGCCAGCAATGTCTATCGCGTGCAGGAGATGCGCTGGCAGCAGAAAAATATCCTGACCGCCCGCAGCGATTTCAATATCTCCGCGCCGCCCTGGCACGTTAACGACACCATCTTCGCCAACGGCTACGCCTGGAATACGCTGGCTGACGACGGCAAATGGGTGCCGCGTCTGGCGCAGGTGTCGACCCGCGCCGTTTTCGGACTCTGGGCGCTGTGGCAAACGCCCTTTACCGATGCGCTGATGGCGATGACCCAGCGGCAGAACGATCCGCAGCGCGGCTGGTTCGAAGGACGCGTCGAGGCGACCGGCGACTACAACCGCGCCATTACGCTCACCACCAACGCCATGGTGCTGGAGGCGCTGCTGTTCAAGGCCAATATGGGCGCGCTGCTGCGCGACAGCGAACCCGGCGAGCAGAGCTATTTCCGGCGGCAGCTGGAGGACCCTTTCACCACCCCGAACCGCTGTTTTCCTGTTAACTACGCCGCCCAGCGCGGCAGCCCCAATTAAGGAGGCGTGATGCCTGAAAGCCAGCTTCCTAAAGCGCTCGATTCGCTGCGCGCGGCGGTACTGATGTATGACGACCAGGAGCGTCTGATCGCCTTCAACAAGCAGGTGGTGCGCTTCTATCCCGGCATAGAGGCGCGCATTCGCCTGGGCATCACGCTGACGCAGCTGGCGGAGGATTTTATCGCCTCCGCCTATATGACGGAAAATCAGCAGAGCCGGCAGGCGATGATTGAGAATCTGGTCAGCCGCTGCCGCCTGGATAACCACAGCGAAATGCGCCGCATCGGCAACCGGCAGGTCTTTGTGCAGCACAACCGCACGCCGGAAGGCGGCATCGTCAGCCTGCATATTGATATCACGGGTTTCGAACCCATCAGCGAGTCGCGCAACCAGCTGCACGCCGACTTCGTGCTGGCGGCGGAATCCACCCAGATCGGCATCTGGGACTGGCAGCAGCAAAAAGATCTGCTGCAGGTCAACGACGCGCTGCTCAATATGCTGGGCTACCCGCGCGAGACCTGGCACTACAGCGCCAGTTTCCTCGATACGCTGCTGCATCCCGACGACCGCGAGCCGCTGCAGCAGCTCTTCTCCAGCGCCAGCAATCAGCAGCTGCCGGTGTTCGAGAGCGAGATCCGTCTGTTACACCGTAACGGAAACTATCGCTGGATGCTGCTTTCCGGCCAGGTGGCGAGCCTCACCGTCAGCGGCGAGACCGCGCGCGTCATCGGCACGCTGCAGGACATCACCAAACGCAAAGAGGCGGAAGAGCTTTCGCTACAGGCGCTGGCCGCCGCGCGGGCGGCAAACGAGGCGAAGAGTATTTTCCTCGCCAATATGAGCCACGAAATCCGCACGCCGATGAACGGCATTCTCGGCATGACCCAGCTCTGTCTCGATACCCAGCTCACCGCCGAGCAGCGCGAATATATGACGCTGGTCTACCACTCGGCCCATACGCTGCTGCGCGTCATCAACGATATTCTCGATTATTCCAAGATTGAGGCGGGCAAGATCGAGCTGGACGAGGAGGAGTTCCAGCTGCGCGGTTTTCTGCATGCGCTGATGCGGCCGCTGATGCCCAGCGCGTCGGAAAAGAATGTCGAGCTGCTGGTCAACGTCGCGCCGGACGTGCCCGATCTGCTGACGGCGGACAGCGTGCGGCTGCGACAGGTGCTGACCAATCTGGCCAGCAATGCGCTGAAGTTCACCCCTTCCGGCGAGGTAGAGCTATCCGTGCGTCGCGACGAGCAGAGCAACAGGCTGCGCTTCCAGGTGCGCGACACCGGCATCGGCATTCCCGCTGACAAGCAGCAGCTGATTTTTGAATCCTTCAGCCAGGCGGATACCTCGACCACGCGCAAATATGGCGGCACCGGGCTGGGGCTGACCATCTCGGCGCGGCTGGTGGAGATCCTGGGCGGCGAGTTGAGCGTGCAGAGCGAACCGGGCAAAGGCAGCGTGTTCAGCTTTACCCTGCCCGCGCCGCATCAACCCGTCAGCGACGCCCTGAAAACCTCGCCGCGCTTCGGCAGCGTGCCGGTGCTGGTGGTAGACGATAACGCCACCAACCGCCATATCATGAGCGATATGCTGCGCAATATGGGGCTGCTGCCGAGCCTGGCGGCCAGCGCCGACGAGGCGCTGGCGATTCTACAGCAACATCCCGGCTTTTCGCTGATCCTGCTGGATGCGCAGATGCCGGATAAAGACGGCATGACGCTGGCGCAGGAGATCAAAGCGACGCCCGCGCTGGCCGACAGCCAGATCATTATGCTCAGTTCGATGAGCCGCGTGATGGACGCCGATCAGCTCGCCCGCATCGGCGTGAACTACTTTCTCGGCAAACCTGTTGACCAGCGCGAGCTGTATGACGTCATCAGACAGGCGCTGGCGCTTCAGCCCACCAGCGCCGTCGCGCCCCTTGCGCCGCCGCGCGAGCTTGCCGCCAGCGCGGAGCGGCCGCTGCGCATTCTGCTGGCTGAGGATAACCTGGTGAACCAGAAGCTGGCCGCGCATTTCCTGACGCGGCTCGGCCATCAGTTCGCCATTGTCGGCAACGGCCTCGAAGCGCTGGAGCAGCTGGATAAAGCGAGCTGGGATCTGATCCTGATGGATTTGCAGATGCCTGAACTGGATGGCGAGCAGGCGACGCGCCTGATCCGCGAGCGCGAAGCGAGCCGTCCCGGACAGGCGCACCAGCGCATCATCGCCATGACGGCGCACGCCATGAAGGGCGATAAAGAGTTTTGCCTGCAGCACGGCTTCGACGGCTATCTGTCGAAGCCGGTCAGCCTGGAATCGCTAAATGACGAGATCCTGCGCGTGGTCACGCTGCCGACGCCCGCGCAGCCCGCCGCGCCCTCGCCGCCGCCCGATCGGCAGACGCTGGCGGCGCGGCTCGGTCTGGACGACGCGCTGCTGAGCGAGCTGCTGGCGCTGTTCGCTGACGGACTGCCGGAGATGATCGCGCAGCTGAAAAGCGCGCTCTGCGAACAGGATATGACCCGCATACGCCGGCTGGCGCATAAGCTGCGCGGTGAAGCCTCCACTTTTGGCTTCGACGCCTTCACGCGCTATCTACAGGCGCTGGAGGAGTCGGCGCGCGATGAGGCGCAGCTGGAGAGCGCCGCGCTGACAACCGAACTTGAGCAGCAGTCGGATGCGCTCTTCACTCAACTACGCCACCTGCAGGAGAAGCTATGATGCGTTACGCCCTGGCGCTGAGCGTCCTGATTTGCGCGCCGCTGTACGCCGCGCCGCTTCCGCCGCCGCAGAGCTGGTCGCTGGCGGGCGAGTGGCGCGCCCATGACGGCAACGACGCCGATTTTGTCGGCTGGCGCGGCAGCGATCGGACGTGGCGCAAGCTGCGCGTGCCGGCAAACTGGTACAGCGCCGGCTGGGATCATCAGGGCGCGCTCTGGTATCGCACCGAATTTTCCCTGCGCAAGCCGGACGCCGATCGGCTGGCGACGCTGGAGTTCGACGGCGTTGACTACTTTGCCGACGTCTGGCTCAACGGCAAGAAACTGGCGCGGCATGAAGGCTATTTTCAGCGCTTCGCCGTCGATATTACCGACAGCCTGAGGCGCTATAACCGGCTGGCGGTGCGCGTCGACAGCCCGTTCGAAGATCCGCAAAAGAACTGGCCGCTGCGCAAAAACCTGATGAAAGGCATTCTGAACCAGCACGACTCCCGGCCTGGGGGCGCCTGGTCGCCGCAGGGGCAGGACGCCAACTCCGGCGGCATCTGGTCGCCGGTGAGATTACGCCTCAGCCGCAGCGTGGCGATCGATAATGTGATCCTCAGGCCCGACTGGTCGCAGGGGCTGACGCAGCCGCGCCTGCGCGTCGAGTTCGTCTATCGCGCCCCGGCGGCGAAGGCGGCGACGCTGGATCTCACCGCGCGGCCCGATAATTTCAGCGGCGAAACCTATCGCCTCTCGCAGGCCGTGGCGCTGCAGCCGAGCGGCGACGCAGCGCAGCGCATCGCCGTCACGCTGCCGATGCCGAAGGCGCAGCTCTGGTGGCCGAAGGGCTACGGCAAGCCCGCGCTCTATCAGGTCGAGGTGAAACTGCGCGACGACCAGGGCGTACTCGACCAGCGCAGCAGCCGCACCGGACTGCGTCAGGTGGTGGAGCAGGCGCAAAATCAGGGCTGGCTGGTTAACGGCCAGCGGCTGTTTATTCGCGGCACCAACTACATCGGCTCACCCTGGCTCAGCACCATGACCAGGGCGCGCTACGCGCGCGATTTCGATATGGTGGAGCGGATGAACGCCAACGCCATCCGCGTGCATGGTCATGTGGCGGGCCGCGCGCTCTACCAGGCGGCAGACGAGCGCGGGCTGATGATCTGGCAGGATGTGCCGCTGCAGTGGGGCTATAACGATACGGCCGCCTTCGCCGACAACGCGGTCAGACAGACGCAGGAGATGGTGGAGCAGTTCGGCAACTCGCCTGCGGTGGTGGTCTGGGGCGGACAAAACGAACCGCCGTTCAACTCGCCGTGGATGGGCAAGCGCTTTCCCGACTGGCATCAGGATCTCAACCGCAACCTGATGCAGCGCGTCGCCGATACGCTGGCGCAGGACACCAGCCGCATTGTGCACCCCTTCTCCGCCGTTGAAGAGCACTACTGGGCAGGCTGGTATTTCGGCTCGCTGGCGAATCTGCTGGAGCCGGCGAAAACCGCCACCATCACCGAGTTCGGCGCTCAGGCGCTGCCCCGGCTCGCCACGCTGCGCACCTTTATTCCGCGCAGCGATCTCTGGCCTGCCACTACCCAGCCGGGCGATCCGAAGTGGGCGCGCTGGAAGTATCATAATTTTCAGCCTATCCAGACTTTTCAGAACGCGAAAATTTCCCGCGGCGACTCTATTCAGAGCTTTATCGCCAATACCCAGCGCTATCAGGCGCGGCTGGTCGCCATCGCTGCGGAAAGCTACCGGCGTCAGCGTTTTCAGCCGGTCACCGCGCTGTTTCAGTTTATGTTCGTGGAGACCTGGCCCTCCGCTAACTGGGGCGTCGTTGACTATTTGCGCCAGCCGAAAGCGGGCTACTTTGCGATGCAGCGCGCCTATCAGCCGCTGCTGCCGTCGATAGAGCCCAGCAGGCTCGACTGGAAGGCAGGCCAGCCGGGGCAAATCAACCTGTGGGCCATTAACGATCTGCCGGTCGCTTACCACGGCAGCCAGCTGGAGTGGCGCATTGTCCAGGGCGACAGCGTGCTGGCGCAGGGCAAGCAGCCGGTTGATATCGCCGCCGACAGCGGTAAAAAAGTGGTTGAGCTTCCGGTGACACCGTCACGCACGGGAGCGCTGCGCGTTACGACGCGTATTGTCGATAGCGACAATAAAACCCTGGCGCGTAATCAGATGGAGTTTGGCGTGACGCCGTAAACCGCCGGTTCTGCTGCGAGCTGGGCGAGCCAGGCTATCACCGCTTCGCTGCCCGGCTGGCTGCGCGAGCGCTGCGGCCAGGCGAGATAATAGGCTTTGCTGAGCGGCAGGCTCAGCGCATCAATCGCCACCAGATCGCCGCGCGCCAGCTCCGCGGCGATCAGCCGTTTCTGCCCTAACAGCAAACCCGCGCCGGCGACCGCGGCGTCAATCGCCAGCGAAGTCAGGTTAAAGCTGAGCGATGGCCGTGTCGTCGGCGTCGCCGCGCCTCTGGCCTGCTGCCAGCTACGCCAGTCCGGCAGAAAACGCCCCTCATTGCCCCAGTCGAGATGAATCAACGGCGCCTGTTCCAGCGCGTGCCCCAGCGGATAGCGCTGAAGCAGCGACGGGCTGGCCACGGGCATCACCTCATCCACAAACAGGCGCTGCTTATCGAGCTGCGGATAGCGCTCCTCGCCGAAACAGATCACGAAATCGGCCGGCGTGGCGTTGAAATCCACCTGCGCGTGGGTGCCGTGCAGCGAGAGATCGATATCGGGACAGCGTTCGCGCCACTGCATAATATTGGGCAACAGCCACTTTGAGGCCAGCGCCGGCAGCGCATAGAGCGTCAGCTTCGGCATGACGGCGGCGTGCCGCAGGTTCTGCTGCCCGAGCTGCAAAATATCGAAGGCTTCGCTCACATAGCGCAGGTACTCTTTGCCGGTTTCCGTGAGCATAACGCCGCTCTGCGTGCGCAGGAAAAGCGCGCTGCCGAGCTGCTCCTCTAACTGACGGATCTGCTGGCTTACCGCAGCGGGCGTCAGCGCCAGCTGGGCGGCCGCTTTCGCCAGGCTGCCCAGCTCGGCGGCGACCTTGAACGACTGAATAACGCTGATTTTAGGTAAACGCGGCGACTGAGCGGGCATTAATCTTTCCTTAACAGGTCGTTAAATAACTATCGTTATGCAGCAACATATCAGCGGGTTACAGTTTTTATCCACCTGCTATGATGAGAACCGCCGCTATGAACTTGATCCGTTTCGATTTACACCCGCTTGCCGACGCCCGCTGGCGGCGCGATTGCCGCGAACAGCTCAATCAGCACGGCGCGCTGGTGCTGCGTCAGTTTTTACAGCCTGCCGCGCTGCAGGCGATCGTTGCCGAAGGCGAGGCGCAGCGCCATCTGGCTTTCCACACCCTCAGCAAGCACAACGTCTATCTGATGAAACCCGATGCGGCCTACAGCGCCGATCACCCGCGCAATCGCGATGTGAACAGCACCAAAGGCTGTATTACCGACGATCTGATCGCCGCCGCGTCGCCGCTGCGCCAGCTCTACAACGACGCGCTGTTTAAACAGTTCCTGTGCGATGTGCTGGGAGAAAGCGCGCTCTACCCCTACGCCGATCCGCTCTCCTCCATCAACCTGCACTACGCCCCTGACGGGCAGGAGCTTGGCTGGCACTTTGACAACTCCTCTTTCGCCATCACCCTGCTGGTGCAGAAGCCGCGCGGCGGCGGCCTGTTCCAGTATGTGAAGGATCTGCGTGACGCCGAGGCTGGCGAGATGAACTTCGACGGCGTGGCCGAGGTGCTGGATCAGCGCCGGCCGGTGGCGGCGCTGGAGATCGACCCCGGCGACCTGGTGCTGTTTCGCGGCCGCAATTCGCTGCACCGGGTAACGCCGACCGAAGGCGATATCACGCGTATGCTGGCCGTGCTGGCGTACAATACCCAGCCGGGCGTCGCGCTCTCCGAGACGGCGCGCATGACCTTTTACGGACGGCTGTGATCCAGACCGAGTAAACCGTTCCAGCCGCGCGTAAAAATCTGCTGGGTGCGAAAGGCCGCCAGATCGCGCCAGTCGCGGTCTGCTGGCCAGAACCCTTCTACCAGCTGTTGTTTGATGGCGCGCCCTGCCTCGCTGGCCGCATCGCCCTGCAAGTGCAGCCAGTGATCGTCGCGCACGCGGCGATGCATCTCCTCGCCGGGAAAGGTGCCGCACTCCACCACCAGCGGCAAAATATACGTATCGGGCAAGGCGTCCAGCAGGAACTGCGAGAGATAGCCGGTGGCGGTGGCGGTTACGCCGGTTTCGCTCTCTCGTCCGGCGCCGGTGAACAGCAGAGTCAGCCATTCGCCATACAGCGTTTTCCCCCACTGATGTGCGGCGACGGGACGTTCGGCGATCGAGAGCAGCATCGGATGTCCCCACGCGCCCGCGCCGGTATGCAAATCGAAGCTGAGAATGGTCGTCGCGCGCGCGAGATGATGTTCAACAATCGCTTGCAGAGTGCGGTAAGACCAGCTGGGCTGCGCGCCGCCATAAAACAGGCCGTCGGCAAAATGATACTGCCCCGCTTCCACCACCGGCTTTATCGTGGCCCAGCCCGCGCCGTCGAGGGCCGCCTGCAGCAGCCGATCGGCCTGAGCGCGTTCGCCGTGGTAAAAAGGGTGATAGTCGGCATAGGCTGCATTCGCGGGCGGCGTCTGGGCGAAGTCGATAAAATTGCGATTGAGATCGATGTTGTCTTCATTGACGCGCCGCAGATGCGCGGCGCCCCAGGGATTGAGCAGATGCAGCAGCACGATCGCGGTGTCGTCGGGCAAGGCGGTGAGATGAAAGCGATTGAGCCACGCAATCTGGCTGTCGGAGCCGTAATAACCCTCTACGCCGTGGGTGCCGGAAATAATCAGCATCAGGTTAGCGGCCTGGGGATCGCCCAGCACCGCGACATCGGTGAAAAGCGCTTCGCCTTGCGGGCCGGGCAGCGGATGCCGGTAAGCGGTCAGAACGCCCTTCTGGCGCTCGACGGCGGCGACAAAACGGGCGCGTTGGGAAGCGTAATGCGGCAGATCGGACATGGGATTTCCTGTGGCTGGCAGCGGCGGGCCGCCCCTCAACCAGCCAGCGGCGAAGGGCGACGCGCAGCGCGGCTTATGGGTAAACCTTAAAGGCGAAATACTTTTTCGCCAGCCGATCGTAGGTGCCGTTGGCGTGCAGCTGCGCCAGCGCGTCGTTGATCAGCTTGAGATTCGCGGCGTCGCCCTTGCGCAGGCCGATGCCGACGCCGTTGCCGAGCAGTTCTTTATCGACCAGCGTCGCCTGGATCGCGTAGTTTTTGCCTTCGGGCGTATTGAGGAAGCCCTGCGCCGCCGACACCGCGTTCGCCAGCGAAGCGTCAAGCCGGCCAGCCACCAGATCCGGGTAGATCTCCATCTGGTTCGGGTAGGAGACGATATTGACGCCCTGCGCCGCCCACTTCGCTTTGGCGTAGGTTTCCTGAATGGTGCCCTGCGCCACGCCGATCGACTTGCCGCGCAGCGTGCGGATATCGTCCGTCAGCGCGCTGTTCTTCGGCGTCAGCAGCGCGCTGGGCGTGTTGTAGATCATCGCGCTGAAGTCGACCTGCTCGCGGCGTTTTTCCGTCATCGACATCGCCGACAGGATCGCATCGAACTTCTTCGCCTGCAGCGCGGGAATGCTGCTGTCAAAGCCGATCTGCACCCACTGGCAGGTGACCTTCGCCTGCGCGCAGATGGCGTTGCCCAGCTCGATATCAAAACCCTGCAGCGAGCCATCGCTGGCTTTGGATTCAAACGGCGGAAAAGTCGGATCGACGCCAAAGCGCAGCGTCTGGTCGGCCAGCGCAAACGGGCTTAACGCGCCCAGCGACAGCAGTAAAGCGAAGGACAGACTCTTTTTCATTATTCTCTCCAGCAGGCGGGCAAGGATAAAACGTCATCCAGAGTTAATAGCATGTCGGGCATGCGGCCACCACCGAAAAAGCGAGCCGATCTAGAGTTAATTCTTATATTTGTTAATACGTTAGCGAATTTATCCGCCCCATTAAGTTTTGCTTAACGCCTGCTTTTTTATGCCGCGCTTGCTCTGTCCTTCGCCTGACCGCCGAGGCGATCATGAAAATGCTTCATGTTCGTTGAATTTATATCACTTTTCGTTGATTCCCGACTCAGGCATAAAAGATACATGGATGTTAAGTATTGGTAACGCGAAAAGTTGTGAACGAGATAGCAGCTTAACAAATCGGGATATCCTGAAAAGAAAGAATTAACGCCAGATTGTCCATCACTCATTAGGATGCCAGATTAAAATGACCCAGCCCTGCAACTTTACGATTAAAACGCTTCGTTTCGACGAAAATTATAATCCCTCGGAAAATACGCGCATCACCACCAACTTTGCCAATTTGGCCCGAGGTGAAAAACGCCAGCAGAATCTGCGCAACGCGCTGGCGATGATTGACAACCGTTTCAATTCGCTGGCGCAGTGGGATAACCCGAACAGCGATCGCTATGCCGTCGAAGTCGATATTATTTCCGCTGAAATGATTATCGAGACGGAGGGCCGCCGCGCAACCTTTCCGGTGATTGAAATATTAAGACCTACTATCATCGACCGCAAAACCAGCCAGCGTATCGAAGGTATTCCAGGCAATAACTTCTCGTCTTACGTGCGCGATTACGATTTCAGCGTACGGCTCCATGAGCACAACAGAAATAAAGCGGAATTCACCCTTCCTGAGGATTTCGGCGATCTGCACGGCGCCATCTTCAAGGGATTCGTTGCGTCGGCGGCTTATAAAGAGTGCTTTCAAAAGTCGCCGGTTATCTGCCTGAGCGTTTCCAGCAAAAACGTTTATCACCGCACCAATAATCATCACCCGGTGCTGGGCGTCGAATATCAGCAAGACCAGCCCTCATTAACCGACCGCTACTTTGCCAAAATGGGGCTACAGGTGCGCTATTTTATGCCGCTCAATAGCGTCGCCCCGCTGGCCTTCTATTTTAGCGGCGACCTGCTGGCCGACTACAGCAACCTCGAGCTGATTGGCACCATCAGCACCATGGAGACGTTCCAGAAAATTTACCGGCCTGAGATCTATAACGCCAATTCAGCGGCGGGAAAATGCTATCAGCCGGATCTGAATCATCAGGATTACTCTTTAACGCGCATTGTTTACGACCGCGAAGAACGTAGCCAGCTGGCCGTTGAGCAGGGTAAGTTCACCGAAGAGAACTTTATCAAACCCTATCAGACGCTTCTTGAGCAATGGGCTGTTCATTCCGTTCTTTGATTATTTAACCGACAGGGTCACGTTTAATGAAAAAGTTATTACCTACCTCTACCGCCGGCAGCTTGCCTAAACCTTCCTGGCTGGCGCAGCCAGAGGTGCTCTGGTCGCCGTGGAAATTAGAGGGTCGCGAATTAGTCGACGGCAAAAACGATGCCCTGCGCTTATGCCTGGCGGATCAGCTTCAGGCCGGTATCGATATCGTCAGCGATGGCGAGCAGACGCGGCAGCATTTCGTCACTACCTTTATCGAACACCTGAGCGGCGTCGATTTTGAAAAGCGCGAGATCGTGAAAATTCGCGATCGCTACGACGCCAGCGTGCCGACCGTGGTTGGCGAAGTGAGCCGTCCGAAGCCGGTTTTCGTCGAGGATGCGAAATTCTTACGTCAGCAGACCAGCCAGCCGATTAAATGGGCGCTGCCTGGTCCGATGACGATGATCGATACGCTTTACGATAGCCACTATAAGAGCCGCGAAAAACTGGCGTGGAAGTTCGCCGAAATTCTTAACCAGGAAGCGAAAGAACTTGAGGCGGCCGGCGTGGATATTATCCAGTTCGACGAGCCTGCCTTTAACGTTTTCTTCGATGAAGTGAATGACTGGGGCATCGCGACGCTGGAGCGGGCCATTGAAGGCCTGAAGTGCGAAACGGCGGTGCATATCTGCTACGGCTACGGCATCAAAGCCAATACCGACTGGAAAAAGACGCTGGGAACGGAATGGCGTCAGTATGAAGAGATCTTCCCGAAGCTGCAGAAATCGAATATCGATATCGTGTCGCTGGAGTGTCAGAACTCGCGCGTGCCGATGGATCTGATTGAGCTGATTCGCGGCAAAAAAGTGATGGTGGGCGCCATCGACGTGGCGACCAACACCGTCGAGACGCCGGAAGAAGTGGCCGCCACCCTGCGCAAGGCGCTGCAGTTTGTCGACGCCGATAAGCTCTATCCCTGCACCAACTGCGGCATGATCCCGCTGCCGCGCCACGTGGCGAACGGCAAGCTCAATGCGTTGAGCGCGGGCGCTGAGATTGTCAGAAAAGAGCTTCTGGCGAAGTAACGTCGGGACGCGCGCTACGTGAAAATGCAGCCCGGGCAGGCACCGCCTGACCGGGCTGCAGCGCAGACTCTCGCCATAAGATGAAGCCAGGCTTCCCTCCACGCGCCTCAGCAGCCCATATCTGAAAATAATTTTATCCCTCTGCATCCATTCCCCCTTCTCGCGCGTATATCCCTTTGTGAGCAACCTTATTGCTCCTTAAACGAGGATATATGATGAAAAAGTTAACCAGCCTTTCCGTTGTGTTCGCCGCGCTTTTCGCTTCAGCAGGCGCATGGGCCGCGATGAACAGTGACGCAGTGATGGTCGGCGGCGCAGCGATGTATCCGCAGAAAAATATCGTCGAAAACGCATTAAATTCTAAAGATCACACCACGCTGGTGGCGGCCGTTAAGGCGGCGGGTCTGGCCGAGACTTTACAGGGCAAAGGGCCGTTTACGGTATTTGCGCCGACCAACGCGGCATTCGCCAAATTGCCTGCGGGCGCGGTAGATGGCCTGCTTAAACCGGAAAACAAGGCAAAGCTCAGCAGCGTGCTGACCTATCACGTCGTAGCGGGAAAATATGACATGAAGGCGCTGGAACAGAAAATTAAACAGGGCGGCGGCCATGCCGAACTGAAAATGGTAAACGGTCAGCCGCTGTGGATTATGAATAACGGCCCGCACAATATTCAGCTTAAAGATGCTCAGGGCAATATCGCCAGTATCAGCACCTATGACGTCTATCAGAAGAACGGCGTGATTAACGTTATCGATACTGTTCTGATGCCGAAGTAATTGCCTATACTCGGACTGGCGCTAAACCATTCCGGAAAGAATATGGACTCCACGCAGGCTGAGCAGCTTAATCAGTTAATGAAAGCGGTCGTCAAGGGCGACCGCCTCGCGTTTGAGCGGCTCTATCGCATCACCTCCCCTTATCTGTTCGCCGTCGCGTTACGGACTTTGCGCAATCGCGCCTGGGCGGAGGATGTCCTGCACGACTGCTTCATTACGGTCTGGAACAATGCCTCGACCTTTAATCACGCGCTCAGTTCGCCCATGACCTGGATGACCCATATCGTGCGCAACCGCTGCATTGACTGGCTGCGCAGCAGCGCGGTACGGCCAGCGCCGTCTGACGAGGCGGCAGGCGACGAGTGGGATAAACCTGCAACAGGCCTGCATGATGAGGCGCGCGACAGCGACCAGGCGGAGCGTCTTCATCGCTGCCTGAAAAATTTAAGCAGCGAACAGCGGCAGACAATCTCCCTGGCCTACTATCAGGGCATGTCGCATAGCGATATCGCCGACTGGCTGCAGCAGCCCGTCGGCTCGGTTAAAAGCTGGATCCGCCGCGGTCTGGCGCATCTGCGGGAGTGCGTGGGACTATGAGCCTAAACGATCGGCGCGACCAGGCGCTGGCGGCGGAGTATGCGCTGGGCACGCTGCGCGGCGCGGCCAGGCTGCGTTTTCAGCGCAGGCTGAAGAGCGAGCCGGCGCTGGCCGAGGAAACGGCGCGCTGGGCCGCTCTGTTGCGCGGTATGGACAGTCATCTGGCGCCGGTGACGCCGCCGGAAGCGGTATGGAAAAAAATCGCGCTCGCGCTCCCGGAGAAAAAGCCAGCGCCGCGCTATGGGCGCGCCCTTCCCTGGCTTACCGCTGCCGGGCTGGTGCTCGCCGTGCTCCTTTACGCGTTCGCCTTCCGTCCGCCCGCGCTGACGCCGCTCACCGTGCTCAACGGCGCCCAGCAAACCGGCCAGTGGATCGTCAGCGCGAACGGCGCGCGCGATCGCATCAGACTCTCGCCTGTCGAAGTAATGGCTGTTGCGCCTGATAAAAGCCTGCAGCTGTGGGTGATACCCGCGGGCCAGCCGCCCGTGTCACTCGGTCTGATTACGGGCGAGTCGGTCAACGATATCGCTATTGCCCGGCAGCTTTCGATGAAAAACGCGGTGCTGGCGGTGAGTCTGGAGCCAAAAGGCGGCTCGAAAACGGGGCTGCCGACAGGGCCGGTGTTGTACAGCGCGAAGCTATAGCCGGGCTACATGCTGTCAGGACTCATGCCGCTTAATCCACGTGCAGGCTAATGCCGAGCCGTTTCGCTTCCATCGTTAAAATCTTCTCTCCCATTGACAGATTGCCTTCGTGCAGACGGTCAAATAGCTTGCCGAAGAGAAAAATGGTCAGGTAATCGGCGTTTGCCGGCGAGTGCTGAGTAAAGTGAATGTCGGCTGCATCAAACTCCGCATTGGCGGCGGACTCCGTTTCGGCGATAACCTCGGCGACCCGTCTGATTAACGCCTCCTCGTGACGCGTCAGCGTCTCCATGATTATCCGCTGTTCTTCTTGCGTGAATGGCTGGTCCATCTTATTTTCCTCATTGAATGACGGCATAACAGTTATTATAAAATGAAATCGCTGACTCACGGCTCAGGTTCATTGCGGCTGGGTTTGCACAGTCACTATTATTTAACAGGTAACAACCACCATGGCTTTGATCCCCAAAAACTACGCGCGGCTGGAAAGCGGCTACCGCGAGAAAGCGCTGAAAATCTATCCGTGGGTGTGCGGACGCTGCGCGCGCGAGTTTGTTTACTCCAACCTGCGCGAGCTTACCGTTCATCATATCGACCACGACCACACGAATAATCCCGAAGATGGCAGCAACTGGGAGCTTTTGTGCCTCTACTGTCATGACCATGAACACTCGAAGTACACCGAAGCGGACCAGTACGGCACCCGCGTGGTGGCGGGAGAAGATGCGCAAAAAGATATCGGCGCCGCCACCTATAATCCCTTCGCTGACCTGCAGGCGATGCTCAATAAGAAAAAATAAGGTCGTCAACTGCGGTAGCCAGCAGGTCGCGCGCCGCGCGGAAAAGCATAAAAAAATCCGGAAGCGTATTCGCTTCCGGATTTGCATTGCGCATTAACGGGACTCAGCCGGTTGCGGCCTCCCCCGCTTTTCGCATCAGAAACTCTGCCAGTCCGCCTCGTTGATCAGCGCGACGCGCTGCGGCGCAGGGGTGCGCAGACGCGCAGGCTGCACCGCTGGCGCACGCGGCGCGGCAGCGTCAAAATCGTTGCCGACGCGGAACTTGCCGACCAGCTCGGTCAGCGTGCTGGCCTGCTCCTGCAGCGACTGCGCCGCTGCCGACGCCTCTTCCACCAGCGCGGCGTTCTGCTGCGTCACGTCATCCATCTGGTTCACCGCCTGATGCACCTGCGCGATGCCCTGGCTCTGCTCGACCGCGGCGGCGGCGATTTCGCCGACCAGATCGCTCACCTGACGAATCGCGTCTTTCATTACGTCCATATTGCGGCCTACGTCGCTCGCCTGCGCAGCGCCCGCTTCCGTCAGCTGATGCGACGCTTCAATCAATGCCTTGATCTCATGAGCGGCGGCGGTTGAACGCTGCGACAGGTTTCTTACCTCGCCCGCCACGACGGCGAAGCCTTTGCCGTGCTCGCCGGCGCGCGCCGCCTCTACCGCGGCGTTGAGCGCCAGGATATTGGTCTGGAATGCAATGCCTTCGATCAGCGAAACAATCTCGTTTACCTTGCGCGAGCTGCCGCGAATATTGTCCATCGTCGCCAGCATCGTGGTCAGCGATTCGCCGCTCTTCTCCGAGAGGCTGCTGGCGTTGGCCGCCAGCTGGCTCGCCTGACGGGTATTATCCGCCGTCTGACGCACCGTCTCGCTCAGTTCGGTCATGCTGGCCGCCGTCTGCTCCAGCGACGCCGCCTGCTGCTCGGTGCGCGAAGAGAGATCCTCGTTGCCTGCGGTAATCTGCACCGATGCGCTGCTGACCGACTGCGACGCCTGATTAACCGAGGCGAGCGCCGAGGCGACGCGCTGCATCAGGTGGTTAAAGGCGCGCGCCATATTGCCAATTTCATCGCGGCGGCTTTCGTCGGCGTTCAGCGTCAGATCAAGATTGTCGCTGGCGCGCGCCATCACGTTGCCCATCGCCGACAGGCTGCGGCGAATGCGCAAAATGGTAAAGGCGGAGAAGAGGCCGAACAGCACCACGGTGGCGATGACGCCGCCGATGGTGGCCCACAGCACGGTGGTGAACTGGCTGCGGTTGGCATCGCGCAGCTGGTTGCTCGTATCGATATTCAGCGTCAGCTGTTTCTGATAGTCGGCAATCATCTGGTGAATCGCCGCGCCGACGCCCTCATTGCCTTCGATCAGCTCCAGCGTCAGGCTGTCCTGGTGCGCATGAGAGGCGGCGAGAAACGCCGGCAGCCGATCGTTGATGGCGCGCAGATTCTCATAGGCGAGGTTGGTCAGGCGTTTATCCTCGTCGTTAGAGATATCGTTGGCCATGTAGTAGTCGATCTGCGATTTGATCTGCGCCAGGCTCGCGGCGATCTCTTTTTCTACGCCGGCAAACTTCGCGTCTTCGGTCTGGCTCTGATGCTTGTAGAGCATAAGCGCCAGCTGGTTGCCTTCATCAATCATTTTCCCCAAATCTTTAATCGAGGGAATGGCGTTGGCCTGCACATACTCGAAGCGGCCCTGAAAACCGGACAGCAGCGAGATAGCCAGTACGGCCTGTAAAATAATCGCGCCAAACAGCAGCGAAAATGCCAGCAGCAGGCGTTGGGTGATGTTCATCCTGTTCTCCATAAGGTAAGCATCCCTGACCTTATGCGTTCAGGCAGGGTTTAGCCTCCTTATCATCGGCAACCCCAGGCCTTTAATTAATTTTATTACCGCGCTTTAACAATTCCCGCAGATTATCGTCATTCCGCTCAACTACAGGCTGTAGTCCAGGGCCCTGCTGCCGATAACCGAGAGAGGTATTTGGAATACCCTTTATCCATTTCTGGCGCGGCGACTAAACATGACGACTTACGCTTTTCTCCCCTCTTCTGACGGCCGCGCGCGCGGCCTGGTCAGAAAACCGATGCTCATTATGCTGATGCTGCTCGGCCTCTCTTTTTGCGCCGCGCTGACCGCGCTGCTCTGCGTGGCCGACGATCTGAACGATAAAGCGGATCTTCGCAGCGGGCTGCTGGTAGGAAAGGGATTTGTGAGCCGCGAAGAGAGCATGCGCTTTCATCTTAGCGACAACGCTGAATGGGGCGAAGCCTATAACAATCTGCATCGCACGCTGAACCTTGACTGGGCCTGGCGCAACCAGAACCTGGGCGAGTCGCTGTTCAGAACCTTCGGCTATGAGGGGGTATTCGTGATCGCGCCCAATGGCGAGACCCGTTACAGCGTGCTCAATGGCGCGCTGCGCCATGAGAGCTTTCAGACGTGGCTGGGGCAGGATGTGCTTAACGCCCTACAGCAGCGGCTGCAGCAGAGCGACGGCAAGGCGATAGCGCGGCTGGTGCGCATCGGCGACCGGCTGGCGCTGCTTGGCGCCGCCTGGATTACCCCCGGCGGCGATCGCAGCGTAAAAAGGGTAGAAGGCCTGCCCTCGACCATGGTTTTTGTCGATCTTCTGACGCCCGCCAAGCTGGAAAGCGCGGGCGCGGAGTATGGCATAAAAAAACTCAGCTACGCCGAGGCGCCGCCCGACGACGCAGAAGAGCACGATCGCTATCTCGCGTCGGCGCTGGGCGGCGCCGTGACGCTGAAGTGGCAGAGCGACAATCCCGGCGGCGCGCTGCTCACCTGGCTGCTGCCGCTGCTGGCGCTGCTGATGTGCGCCATCTTCTTTAGCGCCACCATGCTGATGCGCAACGCGCTGCGCAAAGCGCGCCATAGCGACGTCAGCACATTTCTGCTGGAGCAGAGCCAGCAGGCGCTGGCCGCCAGCGAGCAGCGCTTTCGCGACGTTGCGGAGAGCACCACCGACTGGATCTGGGAAGCGGACGCGCAGCTGCGCTTTACCTGGATCTCCGGCCGTTTTCCCGCCGTCACCGGCTACCATAGCCAGGACTGGCTGCAGCAGCCGCTGCACGATTTTCTGCTCGACGACGCCGACCTGCCGCAACGGCTGACGCAGCGGGAGCAGCCCGGCGAGCCGCTGACGCTGTTGCGCTGCCGCTACCGATCCGCGCAGCAGCATATTCGCTTCTGCAACCTCACGCTGCGTCCCGTTACCCTCGCGCAGGGGCAAAAAGGCTACCGCGGCACCGCCACCGACGTTACGCTGGAGGTCGAGGCCGAAGCGCGCGTCCGCTATCTCTCGCAGTTCGACGAGCTGACCGGGCTGCCCAACCGCGCGCAGATGAACGCCTGGCTGGCGGGCAAGCTCAGCGACGCGCGGCATAGCGATCGCCCGCTGGCGGTGATTATGATCGACCTGGATAAGTTTAAACCGGTAAACGATCTCTACGGCCATGCCGCCGGCGACAGCGTGCTGCACGAGGTCTCGCTGCGCTTCAACGCCTGTCTCAAGGATGCCGGGATGACCGCTCGCCTCGGCGGCGACGAGTTTGTCATGATCGTCTCCGATATCCCTGGCCCGGATAAGATCGCTGAGTTGTGCCGCCGCATCATCGCCCAGATCAATCAGCCCTTCGCTATCAACGGCGGCGACGTCTTTATCGGCGCCAGCATGGGGATCGCGCTGGCGCCGCAGGATGGCAACGACCCTGGCGATCTGCTGCGCTATGCCGACATCGCCCTCTATAAAGCGAAAAATGCCGGGCGCAATAACTGGGTGTTTTACCAGCGCGACATGGGGGAGAAGATCGTACAGCGGCGCGAAATGGAGCGCGAATTGCGCGAAGCGATACACACCGACCAGCTGCGGCTCGCCTGGCAGCCGCGCTACGACGTGCGATCCGCGCGCGTCACCGCCGTGGAGGCGCTGGTGCGCTGGCACCACAGGCAGCACGGCGTACTGATGCCCGATCAGTTTATCCCGCTGGCGGAAGAGACCGGGCTGATCGGCGCGCTGAGCGACTGGGTGCTGCTGCGCGCCTGCGAAGATACGCGCCGCGACCTGCCGGGCCTGACGGTGTCGGTCAACCTTTCTGCGGTAGAGCTGAGCGACAAAGGCCTGCCGCACCGTATTCACGCCGCGCTGGACGCCACCGGCCTGCCGAGCAGTCGGCTGGAGATCGAGGTCACAGAAAACGCCATGCTGCAGGATCCGGAAACCACGCTTGAGGTGATGCAGGCGATCAAGGCGCTGGGAGTAAAGTTTTTAATCGACGACTTCGGCACCGGCTACGCCTCGCTCAACTATCTGCGCACCTTTCCGTTTGACGGCATTAAGATCGATAAATCTTTTATCTTCCCGCTGAACGACTCTTCGCAGGCGCGGCAGATTGTGGAGAACATGGTCGGACTCGGCAAGGCCTACTCGCTGAGCGTGACCGCTGAGGGGGTTGAAACCGCCTCGCAGATGGAGCAGCTCAAACTGATGGAGTGTGACGGTCTGCAGGGCTACTATCTCGGCAAACCGCAGCCGCTGACGCAGATCGTCGAAACTTACTGCGCCGCGTCAGCCTCGCCGTAGCGCTCAGGCGCCGCGCCGCGCCTGGTTGCGCCCGCCATGCTTCGCCCGATAGAGCGCCGCGTCCGCCTGCTCGATCAGCGCCTGAGGATCGGGGCGATCGCTTTCGGGCAGAAAGGTGGCGCATCCTGCGCTCAGCGTGACGTGCGCGGCTATCGAGGAGGAGTCATGGGGGATATTGCGCGCGCTCACCGCCTTCACCGCTGCGTTAGCGATGTTTAGCGCCTCCTGCTCCGTGGCGCCCGGCAAAATAATGGCGAACTCTTCGCCGCCGTATCTCGCCACCCTGTCGCCGCTGCGCAGCAACACGCCTTTTAGCGCGCTGGCGACCGCCTTCAGACAGGCGTCGCCGGCAACGTGCCCGTAGGTATCGTTATAGCGTTTGAAATAGTCGATATCCATCAGGATCAGCGACAGCTGCTGGCCGTGCTGCGCCGCGTCGAGCAGGCACTGCTTCAGGAGATGGTCGAACTGGCGACGGTTCGCCAGGCCGGTCAGGCCGTCAGCGTGCGCCAGGTTCTCCAGCGAAAGGTTCGCCGCCGTCAGCTCGTCGCGCAATCGGGTCAGCTCCTGCTGATAGCGCAGACTGCGCTGCGCCTGGCTGAGGATACAGGCGCCCAGCAGTATAATTCCCGCCAGCAGCGCCAGATCGAGCAGCACATCCTCTACCTGCCCCTTGAGCCAGCTTCTCAGCAGATTATTTTTATCGTAGCCCGCCGCCACCACCAGCCCGTACCGCTCGGAGCGGGCAAAGCCGAAAATGCGCGCCTGGCCGTCCAGCGCGGCACGCCACTGGCCGCTTCCTTTGTCGGAGCTGGCGAGCATCGTCTGGAAGAGGTGGCTGGAGGAGAGGTTCTTGCCGATATAGCTGTCCGACATCGGTCGGGCGTAGAGCACCGTGCTGTCCGCCAGCATCAGCACCAGCACATCCTGTAGTCCCAGCTCAAAGTAGCTGTAGTAGTGACGAAAATAGTCGACGCGGATGGTGGCCAGCAGCACGCCGTTGAAGCCGCCGGAGGCGTCATTGACCCGCAGCGACACAGGGATCACCAGATCGCCGGTGCTGCGGCTGCGTATCACCGGGCCGATATGCACGCTGTTGCGCGCATTGATGCGGTGAAAGTGGAAATATTCGCGGTCGGCGTTGTTGGTGCGAGACGGGATTTGCCGCGCCGATGTGGCGATCCATTTGCCCTGCGCGTCGTAGTAAAATAGCCCATGCAGCTGCGGCAGTCGGCTCGCCAGCTCCTGCATCGTCTGACTGAGGGCGGCGCCGTTGACGCCGGACGCCATTTCGCTCATCAGCTGATGCTGCACTTCACGCAGTGACAGCTCCGCCTGCAAGATGGTGTCGTCCGCCTGACGCGCCTGAGAAAGGGAAAGATTCACCGCCATCTGTTCAGACTGAATCAGGGCGTCGCGCCAGGCTTCGCGCATTGTCCAGAGGCTGAGCCCGGTTACCGCCACCGTCAGCAGCAGCCCGGCCATCGCGATGCTACGGGGCAGCGAACGATTAAGCGACGTCGCCCGATCGCCTCTCCTTTTTAATTTCATGTCCTGCCTCTTTGAAATGCCTGTGATAAGTTAAGCATATGGAGGCATGCCAGCGCAGACGGCAGAGCGGCGCGCCGGCGGAAATGGCAAATTGTCGCCGAATTAATCCTTAAAGTGGTCAAAACATCTTTCTAAACAAAATATTCACATATCATTACGTTAGCTGATAAGTTGTTAATTCCAAAGGACACATGTTCCTGAATAAGCGAAACGGCAATTAAAACAATATATTATGCTGTATTAATTTCGCCGCGACAGGTTCAGACTGTATATTCATCCACTGCCGCAGGCGGTGGCTTTTCGCTCTCCGTTCAAGGACAGCTTATGACTTATTCGTCTGAAACCATCTGTGCGATATCGGGCGCGGCTCTTCCTAATCTGAAGCGCTGGTATCGAAGCGGCTTTATCCATAAACATTCATCCGGTCACGACTGGAGCGACGCTCAGCTGCAGGAGGTGATGGAGATGACGCGCCTGACGAGCCAGGGCGCAACGATCCGCGAGATTAAAATGGCGCAGGCCGGCGCGCATCCTGTCCGCACCGGCGGCTGGGCGGCGCGGCGCGGCGACATGCTCTGGCAGCTCGAGTTTGGCAGCGAGCGATCGCTGACGGTGCTGCTGCGCAAGCTCGCCAGCAACTTCACCGGCGATGATTTCGTGTTACGGCTGCTGCTGCCGCTTAATCAGTGGCTGCGCGACGATACGCGCGCTGGCGCCTGCCGCCGCATCGAACGCTTTCACCATCTGGTTGTCGCCTATGCGGAAAGCATGGCGCGCAACGCCACACGAGCCGCCGCTATTCCTTTGTTGCTGGAAAATATCAGCGAGAAAAACCAGACCGAAATCTGGCTGGAAGCGATCAGGCTCGGCGGCCAGGGCTTCTGCGTCGAAGTGCGTGCCTTCAGCGCCGTCTGTCAGCCAGCGAGCGCGCATCAGCATCATCTTTACTGGTGCGGCGCCGGACTGACGGAAATGATGCATCATCACTATCTGACGCGCCTGAATGAGGGTCACCCTGTCCTGCTCTGCGGCCCCGATCGCCGCGTCCATCATCTCTATCCGCAACTGCCTGCGGTCGCCTGAGCGGCCGCCTTCTCCTCTTTCCTTCCCTGCCCTTCCAGCGCGCAATCAGGCCACAGCGAGTACACTTACTGAGTCCCTTTCATCAGGAGGTTACTATGTCTCAGGTTTCTCTGCGCTATCGTCTTGGCGACGATGAGGTCGGCCGCGTCGGCTACGGCGCGATGCAGCTTGCCGGCCCCGGCGTCTTTGGCCCGCCGAAAGATGAAGCGCGCGCGATCCAGGTGCTGCGCGACGCTATCGCCGCCGGCGTTCGTCATATCGACACCAGCGATTTTTACGGCCCGCACCTGACGAATCAGCTAATAAAAAAAGCGCTGCATCCCTATCCGGAAGATTTAATTATCGTCACCAAAGTCGGCGCACGTCGTGATGAGAAAGGCGGCTGGCTGCCCGCTTTTTCCCCCGACGAACTGGTCAGCGCGGTAGAAGATAACCTGCGCAACCTCGATCTCGGCGTGCTGGAAGTGGTGAATCTGCGCAGCATGATCAATCCGCAAAAACCGGCGGAAGGGTCGCTTGAGCCGCAGCTCAGGGCGCTAATGGAACTCAAAGAGCAAGGGGTGATCCGCCATATCGGGTTGAGCAACGTCACGGCGCGTCAGGTAGAAGAGGCGCAGCAGCTTACCGAGATCGCCTGCGTGCAGAACCTGTACAATCTCGCCAACCGCGGGGATGACGCGTTGATCGATAAGCTCGCCGCCCAGGGCATTCCCTACGTGCCCTTCTTTCCGCTCGGCGGGTTTACGCCGCTGCAGTCCACCCAGCTCACTCAGGTGGCGCAGCAGCTTAACGCCACGCCGATGCAGGTGGCGCTCGCCTGGCTGCTGCAGCGCTCGCCCAATATTCTCTTGATCCCCGGCACCTCGTCGCCGGAGCATCTGCGCGAAAACCTGGCGGCGGCGCAGCTGACGCTGCCGGACGAGGCGCTGGCGGCGCTCGACGATATCGGCAACAAAAAGGGCCGCTAGCGCGGCCCCTGATTTTACCCACGCCGCTTTACCGCAGCGCGCCTGAGGTTTCTGCGGGCGCCTTGCACAGCTCCAGCTCGACCGGGATGCTTTTATAGGCCGGAATGCCGCTTTCGGTGTCGTGGCTGTCGAGCGGCACCATCACGTTGGCCTCGGGGTAGTAAGCTGCCACCGAGCCGGGCGCCATGTCATACACCACCACGGTGAGGTTATCGAGACGGCGTCCGGTACGGTTGCCCTCGGGATCGAGCGCCACCATATTTACCTTATCGCCGACGCGGAACTGGCGTTTTTCCGCCTCGTCCGCCGCCATAAACAGCACGTCGCGTCGGCCGGTTACGCCGCGATAGCGGTCGTTCAGGCCGTAGAGCGTGGTGTTGTACTGATCGTGGCTGCGCAGCGTGGTCAGCACCAGATCGTGGCACTTCAGCGAGCGCGGATCTTCGTTGATGCCCTGCATCACCTTGAACTGCGCCTTGCCGCTCGGCGTCAGCCATTTGCGCTGCGCGGCCGCCACCGGCAGCCGGAAGCCGCCCGGCGTCAAAATACGGTTGTTGAAATCGTCAAAGCCGGGGAACACCGCCTCGATGGCGTCGCGGATAAAGCTGTAGTCGCCCACCATTTTATCCCAGTCGACGCGCGAGTTGCGCAGCGTGGCTTTCGCCAGCCCGGCGACCAGCGCCGGCTCCGATTTCAGATGGGGCGAGGCGGGTTTCAGCGTGCCGCGCGAGGCGTGCACCATCGACATTGAATCCTCTACCGTCACGCTCTGCTCGCCCGACGCCTGGCGATCGATTTCGGTGCGGCCCAGCACCGGGAAGAGATAGTTATGCTTGCCGAGCAGCAGGTGCGAGCGGTTAAGCTTGGTGGCCATATGCACCGCCAGATCGAGCTTGCGCATCGCCTCGAAAGTGACCTGCGGATCGGAGATCGCCTCGGCCAGGTTGCCGCCCAGACAGAGCAGCGCTTTAGCCTTGCCGTCGCGCATCGCCTGGATTGCCGCCACCGCGCCGTGACCGTGCTTCTGCGGCGGCTTAAAGCCAAACACCTTTTCAATATTGTCCAGCATCCACTGCGGCGGAATTTCGGTAATGCCGACGGTGCGATCGCCCTGTACGTTGGAGTGACCGCGTAACGGACAGATGCCCGCGCCGCGCTTGCCGATATTGCCGCGCATTAGCAGCAGATTGGCGATCTGCTGGACGTTCTGCGTGCCGTACTGGTGCTGGGTAATGCCCATGCCGTAACAGATGATGGTGCTGTCCGACGCGGCGTAAAGATGAGCGATATTCTGGATCTCTTCGAGCGTCATGCCGGAGACTTTCAGAATATGCGGCCATTCAGTCGCCTCCAGATCCGCCTTCAGCGCGGCAAACCCTTCGGTGTGTTCGTTGATAAAGCTGTCGTCGATCACCCCCGGCTCGCCTGCCGCCAGCGCTTTTTCATGCATCGCCAGCAGCGTCTTCATCACGCCCTTCAGCATCGCCGCGTCGCCGCCGACCCGCACTTTGTAGTAGGTGGACGCCAGCTGCGTCGACCCCATCGACAGCATCTCAATCGGGCTTTGCGGCGAGGTAAAGCGCTCCAGGCCGCGCTCGCGCAGCGGATTGATCGCCACGATGGTTTTGCCGCGCTTCGAGACGTCGCGCAGCGTCGCCAGCATGCGCGGATGGTTGGTGCCGGGATTGTGGCCGATACAGAGCACCAGATCGCAGTGATCGAAGTCCTCCAGCTCTACCGTGCCCTTGCCTACGCCGATCGACTGCGGCAGGCCGACGCTGGTCGGTTCATGACACATGTTGGAGCAGTCGGGAAAGTTATTGGTGCCATATTCGCGCGCGAAGAGCTGCCAGAGAAAGGCGGCTTCGTTAGAGGCGCGGCCGGAGGTATAGAATTCGACGCTGTCGGGATCGTCGTAGCTGCGCAGCAGCGCGCCGATCTCGTTCAGCGCCGTCTCCCATTCAATGGGCTGATAGGTGTCGCTCGCCGCGTCATATTTCATCGGGTGGGTCAGACGCCCTTCGCCTTCCAGCTCCAGGGCGTTGCGCTGCCAGAGTTCGCTGACGGTGTGCGCGGCGAAAAAGTCCGGCGTGGTGCGCTTGCTGGTGGCTTCCCACGAGACCGCTTTGGCGCCGTTTTCGCAGAATTCAAACGAGGAGCGATGCTGCGGATCGGGCCAGGCGCAGCCTGGGCAGTCAAACCCTTCCGGCTGGTTGACCTTGAACAGCGCGATAACATCCTCCTTAACGGACATCTGGCCGCGAATCGCATCCGCTACCGCTTTAAGCGCGCCCCAGCCGCCTGCCGAACCGCCATAAGGCGCAATACCAATACTACTGTTTTCTTTTTTCATACGACCTTGCTCTCCAGTGCTTATCCTTTTTAGCGTAGGCGAGCAGATCCTGAGTGCGGCGGCGGCGGGACTAAAGATGTTAAATTTATTCTTTCAGGATGTTACCGCGTTTCGCATAGTCGGATCGCCGAGCGCGAGATAGCCGATGCGGTACTCCTCTTCCGGCAACCCTTGATCAGCGGCGAAATCGACCTGAAGCAGCGACTGGGCCGAAATATCCCAGCCGACCAGCGCCGCCTCGAGGTTCAGCGCGGCGAGATCGCTATAGGGCGCAATCGGCCGGTGACGCAGCGCCGCAAAGCGCGCGTCGCGCAGCGTCGCCATCGGCGGCATTTTCACCCCCAGCCAGCTTTGCATCACTGGCCAGCCGAAATCCTGCGTCAGCCTGGCGAAGCCGGCGCTCTGCAAGAAGCGGATCATCCCGGCGCTGTCGCGCCAGAGATAGAGCGGCGCGTAGCTGTTCGCCCTTGCGCCCTCATCGCGGCGCGCATAGAGATAAGCCTTGAATATCAGGTCGGGAAAGCCGTCGAGCTTTGCGCCATTTTCCGCAATGCGCCGCTCGATAATCGTCATGTCGTAATCGGCGGGCAGCGTAAAGCGGTAGTGCATCAGGATCATAGCCTCTCCCCGGCGAGCATTTCGCCCTGGCTGAAGCTCCAGTCGGCGGCGGTGTTGAACTGGATCACCACCATCACGTCGTCGGGCCGGATAGCGAGCTGCGCCGCCAGCCGCTGTGTCAGCGTGCGGCAGAACGCCGATTTCTGCGCCGCCGAGCGCGGCTTTCCGGCAAGCAGCGTAAAGAGGATGAAATCGTCGCTGCGTCCGCCGCTCAGATAGTGCAGGTCATAAATGCGCTGCGCCGCAGGCAGCTTCTCTACTATCTGAAACCGGTCAGGCGCCGGGACGTCGAAGGTCTCTACCAGCGTGCGGTGCAGGATGTCGGAAATCTGCGCGATACGCGCCTCGCTGGTCTGCTCATTCAGCGTGATGCGGGTCAGCGGCATGGTGTTTTCTCCTCGACTAATTCCTCTTCAGGCAAATAGTGCAGCGCGGTCACGGCGGCAGGCCAGCCGGCATAAAACGCCAGATGGGTAAAGGCTTCGCTGAGTTCGCGGCGGCTCAGGCCGTTTTCAGCGGCGAAGCGCATATGCCAGCCGAGCTGTTTCTCGCGTCCCAGCGCGGCCAGACAGGCCAGGGTGATCAGGCTGCGTTCGCGCGGCGTCAGAATGTCGCGCTGCCAGATATCGCCGAATAACAAGGTATGGGTGATCTCCGCCAGCTTTGGCGCGGCCTGTTGAAGATTGTCTTTATCGAGTGCGTGGCTCATGAGGGCTCCTATCTTTATTTATCGCTTACCCCCAGTTTCGCCCTCTGCTACTATCCTGAAAATCAAATTATTCAGCACGCTTAATCCCGAAAAGCAGGATGATATGAATAAGCTCCCGGTTTCTCTCGATATGGATGCGCTGCGCAGCTTCGTGACGGGCATCGAATACGACAGCTTTGCGCTCGCCGCCCAGCGGCTCTGCCGGTCGACCTCCGCCGTTAGCGCTCAGCTCAAAAAGCTGGAAGCGCAGTGCGGCGCCGAACTGGTGGTGAAGCAGGGTCGCAAGCTGGCGCTGACGCCCGCCGGCGAGAGGCTGCTGAGCTACGCGCGCCGCCTGCTGGCGCTCAACGACGAAGCGCAGCGCGCCGTGCGCGGCGAACTGCTGCAGGGCGAGCTGCGTATCGGCATGCAGGAAGATTTTGGAGAATCGCTGATGCCCGCGCTGCTCAGCCAGCTCGCGAGCCAGCATCCGGATCTCAACATCACGGCACGCATAGACCGCAACCGCGCCCTGCGTCAGGCGGCGATGGAGAAGCAGGTCGATATCGCGCTGCTGTGGCAGCCTGAGCAGGCGCTCGACGAGAGCGAATTCCTGGGGGAGTGTCCGCTGGTATGGATCGCCTCGCCGCAGAAAGAACTCAGGACGCTGCTGGCAAACGGCGAACCTTTACCGCTGGTGATGTTTGACGCGCCCTGCCAGATGCGATCCCGCGCCATCGCGGCGCTGGATCAGGCAGGTATTGCATGGCGCGTGGTCTTCACCAGCCCGAGCCTGAGCGGCATCTGGGCGGCGGTGCAGGCGGGCCTCGGCATCACGCTGCGCTCGCCCATCGGGCTGCCGCGCACCTTGCATATCCTCGACGGGACGCTGCCTGCGGCGGGCCGTATCGGCATTACGCTGTGGCAGAACCGCAGCCTGGATGCGCAGGCGCAGCGCCTGCTGCGTGATTCCGTTTCCGCCGCGCTGCTTCCTTCGCTGCTGCGCTAAAGATTCCCGTTTTAACGAATTTAGTTTAAATATGTTTCCCGCACGTAAGGTTAAGCCTTTTATATAACTTAACCTTCGCGCTGCGGATTAATTTACGGGGTGATAATTTTCACCGCGTCATTTGTTTAATACGTCAACAAAAAAGGGCTTTAATTGCCTGTTTCTTCTTCGGTTAGCGTTTTTTACCGCGGTTAAGCTCAACGGCTGCGTCGAGCCGTCACACCTTCTTAACACAGGCGTCATCAGGCCCGCGCATGCTGCCGGGTAAGGTCGTAAGGCAGGAAAAGTTAGTTATAAATAAACACGAACAAATCTAAACAAAATAAAAGATTGAGCCCGAATCGCAAAAGCTCTATATTGGCCGCGCCTAAAATCAGGTAACCCGATTTTTTAACATTCATTCAACTGCGGCACAGTCGATCGCCCCGGTTGTAGGAGAGATATGATGACGGATAAAGTCCGTATTGATTCTTTAGATGCCACTTCAAACGCAAACAATGAAACCTATTTGGCCCGTCAGGCTGAGTTCGAATCAAACGTCAGAAGTTATCCCCGCAAGTTACCGTTAGCGATCACCCAGGCGAAAGGCGTATGGATCACCGACGCCGACAATAAAGAGTACCTCGACTGCCTGGCAGGCGCGGGCACGCTGGCGCTGGGTCATAACCATCCTGACGTGTTGCAGAGCATCCAAAATGTCATTACCAGCGGCTTGCCGTTACATACTCTCGATCTGACGACGCCTTTAAAAGATGCGTTCTCTGAATACCTGCTGTCGCTGCTGCCTGGTCAGGGCAAAGAGTACAAGCTGCAGTTCACCGGTCCATCCGGCGCGGACGCGGTTGAAGCGGCGATCAAGCTGGCGAAAAAAGCCACCGGCCGTTCAGGCGTGATCGCCTTCTCCGGCGGCTACCACGGCATGACCCACGGCGCGCTCTCCGTCACCGGCAACCTGTCGCCGAAAGAAGCGGTCAACGGCATGATGCCGGAAGTGCAGTTTATGCCCTACCCGCACCTCTACCGCTGCCCGCTGGGCATTGGCGGCGAAGCGGGCGTGAAAGCGCTGACCTACTACTTCGAAAACCTGATCAACGACGTGGAAAGCGGCGTACGCAAACCTGCGGCGGTGATCCTGGAAGCGGTTCAGGGCGAAGGCGGCGTGAACCCGGCGCCGGCCGAGTGGCTGCAGCGCATCCGTAAAGTGACCGAAGAGCACGGCATTCTGCTGATCATCGACGAAGTACAGGCGGGCTTCGCGCGTACCGGCAAATTCTTCGCCTTCGAGCACGCCGGCATTCAGCCAGACATTATCGTGATGTCGAAAGCCGTCGGCGGCGGCCTGCCGCTCGCTGTGCTGGGCATTAAAAAGCAGTTCGACGCCTGGGCGCCGGGCCACCACACCGGCACCTTCCGCGGCAACCAGCTGGCGATGGCCACCGGCCTCACCACGCTGAAGATCCTTAAAGAGCAGAACATCGCCGACAAAGTGGCGCAGCAAGGCGAGTGGCTGAAAGGCAAGCTGGCCGAGATGCAACAGCGCTTCCCGGTTATCGGTCACGTACGCGGCCTGGGCCTGATGATCGGCATCGAGATCGTTAAGCCGAACGAAGCCAAAGATCAGCTGGGCTGCTATCCGGCGGACGGCGACCTCTCTGCGCTGCTGCAGAAGAAGTGCTTTGAAGCGGGCCTGATCCTCGAACGCGGCGGCCGTCACGGCTGCGTGCTGCGTCTGCTGCCTTCCCTGCTGATCACCAACCAGGAGCTGGAAGTGTTCCTCGACAAGTTCGAGCAGGCGCTGCTGGCCGCTGGCGTGCAGCCGGTTTAAGTGGAGCGGAATGCGATCATGTCTGAATTAAATCCGATCCTGGCGGGCTCGGCGCAGAGCATCGAAGCCTACCAGCAGGTTATCGAGCAGAGCAGCAAAGCCGTCGTCGAGTGGCTGAAGCAGCCTGAAATGTATCAGGGCAAAACCGTCGCGGAACTGCGCGAGCGTATTGCGCTGGACTTCAACCCGACCGGCCTGGGCAACCAGGCCGCCATCGAGCGCGCGGTCGAGTTCTTCCTGAAAGATAGCCTGGGGGTGCATCACCCGCAGTGCGTGGCGCATCTTCACTGCCCGAGTCTGGTGGTAAGCCAGGCGGCGGAAGTGCTGATCAACGCCACCAACCAGAGCATGGACTCCTGGGATCAGAGCCCGTCGGCCACCATCATCGAGATGAAGCTGATCGAGTGGCTGCGCGCCCAGGTCGGCTATGAAGCGGGCGACGCAGGCGTGTTCACCAGCGGCGGCACGCAGAGCAACCTGATGGGCCTGATGCTGGCGCGCGACGCGTTCTTTGCGCGTCAGGGCCACTCTGTTCAGCAGGATGGCCTGGTGGGCGATCTGCGCAAGCTGAAGGTGTTCTGCTCCGAAAACGCCCACTTCTCCGTACAGAAGAATATGGCGCTGCTCGGCCTGGGCTACCAGTGCGTGACCCAGGTGAAAACCGACCAATACGCCCGTATGGACGTGACCGATCTGGCAGAGAAGATCGCCCAGGCGAAAGCCAACGGCGATCAGATCCTGGCGATTGTCGCTACCGCAGGCACCACCGACGCCGGCGCTATCGATCCGCTGCGCGACATCGCCGCGCTGGCGGCCCAGAACAATATCTGGGTGCACGTCGATGCGGCATGGGGCGGCGCGCTGCTGCTGTCGGAAAAATATCGCGACTATCTGGACGGCCTCGAGCTGGTGGATTCCGTTACCCTGGACTTCCATAAGCAATATTTCCAGACCATCAGCTGCGGCGCGTTCCTGCTGAAAGATGCGGCGAACTACGAGCTGATGCGCTATCAGGCGGCTTATCTCAACTCTGAGTTCGACGAAGAGGCGGGCGTGCCGAACCTGGTGTCCAAATCGCTGCAGACCACGCGCCGTTTCGACGCGCTGAAACTGTGGATGGGTCTGGAAGCATTGGGTCAGAAACAGTACGCGGCGATCATCGATCACGGCGTCACCCTCGCCCAGCAGGTCGCGAAATATATCAGCGCCCATCCGCTGCTGGAGCTGGTGATGAAGCCGCAGCTGGCGAGCGTGCTGTTCCGCTTCCATCCGGAAAGCGGCTGTCACGATCTGGCTGAAACCGCGCTGCTGAACCAGCGTATCGGCGACGCGCTGCTGGAATCGGGCCGCGCCAATGTCGGCGTGACCGAGCACAACGGCGTGACCTGCCTGAAGCTGACGCTGCTTAACCCGACCGTGACGCTGGAAGATGTGAAAGTTCTGCTGGCGCTGGTTGAAAAAACCGCGAAGCCGCTGGTAGGCTAACGGCCTGAAACGCAAAAAAAGCCGGTAACCCTGTTACCGGCTTTTTTATTGCCTGTTTGCTTTAAATCCTGTTAGCGTCTTGCCGCCATTGCCGTTCCTCTCACCTTCATCAGCGTCAACGCCATCGACGTCACCGCTAGCAGAATCAGCACCGCGCTCAGCGCCGCCATGGCGTGAAAACCCGCCACGCGAAACAGCCAGAGTCCGGCGATGCCGCCGCCGAGAAAGGAAAAAATCGTCGTCAGGTGCGTCTTGAGCTGCTTCTTTTGCGCATGCGCGTTTTTCGACGGGTCGCGGCGCAGCATGGCGCTGATGACCGAGGCGAGCGAAATGCCGGCATCGGTCAGCGTGCCGGTGATATGCGTCGCGCGCACGCGCCCGTTAGATAGCTGCGTCGAGGTGGAGTTGTGCACGCCCATCAGAAAACCGAGCAGCACCAGCACCTCGCGGTTATTGCCGGAAGAGTAGAAAAAGATTTCAAACAGCGAGAGACAGAGCAGCGCAATCCCTTCCGCCACCAGTACCTGACAGAAAACGGTGCGCAGATTGTGTTTCAGACCGGCGATGACCGCCAGCCGCGCGGTGACCGCGCCCGCGACGAAGGCCAGCAGCAGGCAGCCGAGAAAAGTGAGATCGCGCAGATCGCTGTTATTAACTTCGCTGGAAAGCTGCGAGGTATTGCCCGACATATGCGAGGGAAAAAAACCGAACGCGCCTAATGCCATCGCATTCAGCAAACCGGCCGCCGTCGCCAGCCAGACAGCAAGATAACGGTCTTCCGTATGGGATCGCTCTCGCTTCATTTTTATCAACATGCACGCTTCACCTTTTTATTATTACCTGAGCTTAAGCGTAGGGAGAAATGCGATCCTTGTCACAGCGCCTAATCTAAAAGAGTTAATAAAAATGTTAAGTAACTTAAACAAGGCGCTATTACTTCAGTTACTGTAAAGACGTGACGGTGTTACAAAAAAGTCAATCAGCGGCGGGAGCAATAGTGCGCCAGCCACAGGCTGGGCTGGCGCGGAGAGCAACGTTTAGCGACGGGCGCGCACCACCTGATAGCGACGGGTGAAATACTCCACCGGCGCGCTCCAGACGTGAACCAGACGCGTGAACGGAAACACCAAAAAGATGGTCATGCCGAGGATCAGGTGTACACGATAGATCCACTCTACCCCATCCAGCCAGTGCGCGGCGTTGCCCTGGAAGGTAACGATCGCCTGCGCCCAGCCGACCAGCTTCATCATGCCCACACCGTCGAGGTGATGCATGGAGAAAAGAATCGACGTCAGGCCCAGCGTACACTGCACCACCAGAATGCCGAGGATAACAATATCGGCGCGGGTCGAGGTGGCGCGAATGCGCGGGTTAAGCAGACGACGTTTCAGCAGCAGGAAGCCGCCGACCAGCGTCATGATGCCGAACACGCCGCCTGCGGCCATAGCGATTTTCTGCTTGGTGGCGATGGCGAGGAACGGCTCATACATCCAGTGCGGCGTCAGCAGGCCGAACAGATGGCCGAAGAAGATGCCGAGAATGCCGATATGAAACACGTTCGAGGCGAAGCGCATGCCTTTTTTATCCAGCATCTGGCTGGATGAGGCGCGCCAGGTGTACTGACCATAGTCGTAACGCAGCCAGCTGCCGATCAGGAACACGGTGCCGCACAGGTAGGGATAGATATCAAAGAACAACAGGTTTAAATAGTGCATCAGGCTGTTCCTCCAGCGGAGAGATCGAGATATTGCGGCGCGGTGTCATTGCGGAAGCGCCGCTGATGTTGCTGTTGCGCCGAGCTGTCGCAGGCGCTGTCGGCGATAAACTTCACCTGCTCCTCTTCCCAGACCGCATCCATAGCGGCCGGGGTATCGTCGCGCGTCTCGCTGGCGACCTGCGCCGCCACGCTTTCGCTGCTCAATGGACTGTTCGCCACCTTCAGCAGCGTATCGAACAGGGCGCTGAAGTCGCTGTCGCGCTCTTTCAGACGGCCGCCAATCAGCGCCAGAATCGGCGCCACGTCCAGCAGGCCCTGCTGCGCCTCCGCTTCCGGCTGCATGCTGAGGTATTCCAGATAGAGCGGCAGATAGTCCGGCAGCTCGCGGCAGTTCAGCTCCAGTCCGGCGCGCTCATACTGCGCCATCAGATCGACCATCGCCTGGCCGCGATCGCGCGACTCCGCGTGCACATGCTCAAACAGCAGCAGCGAGGTGGCGCGGCCGCGTTCAAACAGCGCGCACCATTCCGCCTGCATATCGAGCGGCGGCGTGCCGAAGTAGCGGTCGACAAAAGGCAGCAGCGCGGGATGCTGCGCGCTGACCAGCTCGCGCAGCTCATCCTGATGCGCCCAGAGCGCCTCGTCGGGATACTCCAGTAGCAGGGCAACCACTTTAACCAGCGCCATTATTCGCCTCCCGCGTTGTCGCCGATATTGATCGCGTCGATACGGCGGCTGTTGAACAGGTTGAATTTGGTGTCGCTGCCGTGGCAGCCGTCGCCAAAAGTAAAGCCGCAGCCGTTGCGCTCCGGGAAGGCCTCGCGCGCCAGCTCGCGATGGCTGCTCGGCACCACGAAGCGATCTTCGTAGTTGGCGATCGCCAGATAGCGATACATCTCTTCGACCTGCGCTTCGCTCAGGCCCACCTCGTCGATAGCGCGGGTGTCGGTGACGCCGTCCACATTCTGCGCGCGTTTGTAGTGGCGCATCGCCATCATGCGCTTCAGCGCGCGCAGCACCGGCGCGGTGTCGCCAGCCGTCAGCAGGTTGGCCAGGTACTGCACCGGAATACGCAGGCTTTCCACGTCCGGCAGCACGCTGCTCTGCGACACCAGCCCGCCCGCGTCCATCACCGACTGAATCGGCGACAGCGGCGGCACATACCAGACCATCGGCAGCGTGCGGTATTCCGGATGCAGCGGCAGCGCCAGCTTCCACTCCATCGCCAGCTTCCACACCGGCGACGCCTGCGCGGCGTCGATAACGCTTTGCGGAATGCCCTGCTTCAGCGCCTCTTCGATCACCTGCGGATCCCAGGGATCGAGGAAAACGTCGCACTGGCGCTGGTAGAGATCGGTTTCATGCTCGGTGCTGGCCGCTTCAGCGATTTTGTCGGCGTCATAGAGCAGCACGCCGAGGTAACGGATACGGCCGACGCAGGTTTCCGAACAGACGGTCGGCATGCCCGACTCGATGCGCGGATAGCAGAAGATGCACTTCTCCGACTTGCCGCTTTTCCAGTTGAAGTAGATCTTTTTGTACGGACAGCCGCTGACGCACAGGCGCCAGCCGCGGCATTTATCCTGATCGATCAGGACGATGCCATCCTCTTCGCGCTTGTAGATGGCGCCGCTCGGACAGGTGGCCGCGCAGGCGGGATTGAGGCAGTGCTCGCACAGGCGCGGCAGATACATCATGAAGGTGTTTTCGAACTGGCCGTACATCTCCTTCTGCATCGCGTCGAAGTTTTTATCCGCCGAACGCTTGCTGAACTCGCCGCCGAGGATCTCTTCCCAGTTTGGGCCGCCGTGGATTTTGTCCATGCGCTGGCCGCTGATCAGCGAGCGCGGGCGTGCCGTCGGCTGGCTCTTGCCTGCTTTAGCGGTGTGCAGATGCTGATAGTCGAAGGTGAAAGGCTCGTAGTAATCGTCGATGCCCGGCACCACCGGGTTGGCGAAGATCTTCATCAGCACCGAGGAGCGACTGCCGAGGCGCGGCACCAGCCGCCCCTTGATAGTGCGGATCCAGCCGCCGCGCCATTTTTCCTGATCTTCCCAGGCGTGCGGGTAGCCGACGCCCGGTTTGCTTTCTACGTTATTGAACCAGGCGTACTCCATCCCTTCGCGGCTGGTCCAGACGTTTTTACAGGTGACGGAACAGGTGTGACAGCCGATGCACTTATCGAGGTTCAACACCATGCCGACCTGAGAGCGGATTTTCATTTTGTCGCCTCCTGTACCTGATCGCGGCCTTCGTCATCCAGCCAGTTCACCTTGTTCATCTTACGTACCATGATAAATTCGTCGCGGTTAGAGCCGACGGTGCCGTAGTAGTTGAAGCCGTAGGCCAGCTGGGCGTAGCCGCCAATCATATGCGTGGGTTTCGGACAGGCGCGCGTGACCGAGTTATGGATGCCGCCGCGCTGGCCGGTTATCTCTGAACCCGGAATGTTCATCAGGCGCTCCTGCGCGTGATACATCATGGTCATGCCCGCCGGCACGCGCTGGCTGACCACCGCGCGCGCCGTCAGCGCGCCGTTGGCGTTGAAGACCTCGATCCAGTCGTTATCCTCGATGCCCAGCTCCTGGGCGTCGGTTTCACTCATCCAGACGATAGGCCCGCCGCGCGACAGGGTCAGCATCAGCAGGTTTTCGCTGTAGGTGGAGTGAATGCCCCATTTCTGGTGCGGCGTCAGGAAGTTGAGCGCCTTCTCCGGGAAACCGTTAGAGGGAATATGCTCCAGATTCTGCACGCTGCGCGTATCGACCGGCGGACGGTAGGCGCAGAACGCTTCGCCGAAGGCGCGCATCCACGGATGATCCTGATAGAGCTGCTGGCGGCCGGAGAGCGTGCGCCACGGGATCAGCTCATGCACGTTGGTGTAGCCGGCGTTATAGGAGACATGCTCATCTTCCAGCCCGGACCAGGTTGGGCTGGAGATGATTTTGCGCGGCTGCGCCTGAATATCGCGGAAGCGGATCTTCTCCTCTTCCTTCGGCCGCGCCAGATGCGTATGGTCGCGGCCGGTGAATTCGCCCAGCGCCTGCCAGGCTTTCACCGCCACCTGACCGTTGGTTTCCGGCGCCAGCGTCAGGATCACTTCGGCGGCGTCGATCGCGCTGTTGATCATCGGCTGACCTTTGGCGACGCCGTTTGCTTTGGTGTAGTTGAGGCGGCGCAGCAGGTCGACCTCTTTATCGGTGTTCCAGCTGATGCCTTTGCCGCCGTTGCCCAGTTTCTCCAGCAGCGGACCGACCGAGGTAAAGCGTTCATAAACGGCGGGATAGTCGCGCTGCACGCTGATAATCTGCGGCGCGGTCTGGCCAGGGATCAGATCGCATTCGCCTTTTTTCCAGTCGCGCACTTCGCCTGCCGCCAGTTCGCCGGGCGAGTCGTGCTGCAGCGGCTGCAGCACCACGTCGGTTTCCTCGCCGAGATGGCCGACGCAGAGTTCGGAGAAGGTTTTGGCGATGCCTTTGTAAATTTCCCAGTCGCTTTTGGATTCCCAGGCGGGATCGACCGCGGCGGAAAGCGGATGAATAAACGGATGCATATCCGAGGTATTCATATCGTCTTTCTCATACCAGGTGGCGGTCGGCAGCACGATATCGGAGAAGAGACAGGTGCTGGACATGCGGAAATCGAGCGTCACCAGCAGATCGAGCTTGCCTTCCAGCGCTTCGCCGCGCCACTCCAGCTCTTCCGGACGATCTTTTTCGTCGCTTATGGGTTCGCCCTGGATGCCGCTCTCGGTGCCGAGCAGATAGCGCAGCATATACTCGTGCCCTTTGCCCGAGGAACCGAGCAGGTTCGAGCGCCAGATAAACATGTTGCGCGGATGGTTGCCGCCGTTATCGGGGTCTTCGCACGCCATGCGCAATTTGCCGGACTTCAGCGCCTCGACGGTCCACGCCTGCTCGGACTGGCCGGCGCGTTTCGCCTCTTCGGCGATGCGCAGCGGGTTGATGCCGAGCTGCGGCGATGAAGGCAGCCAGCCCATGCGTTCGGCACGCACGTTGAAGTCGATTAGCTGGCCGCTGAACTGGCTGGCGTCGGCGAGCGGCGACAGCAGTTCGCTGACCTGCAGCTTCTCGAAGCGCCACTGGCTGGCATGGTTATAGAAAAACGAGGTGCTGTTCATCTGGCGCGGCGGACGGTTCCAGTCCAGCGCGAAGGCCAGCGGCGTCCAGCCGGTTTGCGGACGCAGCTTCTCCTGGCCGACATAGTGCGCCCAGCCGCCGCCGGTCTGACCGACGCAGCCGCAGAACACCAGCATATTGATCAGCCCACGGTAGTTCATGTCCATGTGATACCAGTGGTTCATGCCCGCGCCGACGATAATCATCGAGCGACCGTGAGTTTTGTGCGCCGTTTCGCCGAATTCGCGCGCGATTTTTTCAATCTGGCTGCGCGGCACGCCGCAAATCTGCTCCGCCCAGGCGGGCGAATAGGCGCGCACTTCGCTGTAGTCGCGCGCGCAGTTGTCATCGTCGAGACCGCGATCGAGGCCGTAGTGGGCCAGCGTCAAATCGTAAACCGAGGCGACCGGCAGCTCGCGGCCGTCGGCCAGCGTCAGCATTTTCACCGGCACTTTATGCAGCAGCACCTCATCCTGCTTCACATGACGGAAATGCGGGTTCTCAATGCCGCCAAAGTAAGGAAAGGCGACATCCATCACCGCATCGCGCTGGTCGAGCAGCGAGAGCGTCAGCTGCGTCGGCGTGCCCGCCGCTTTTGGTTCGAGGTTCCATTTGCCCTTTTCGCCCCAGCGGAAGCCGATCGATCCGTTCGGCGCCACCAGTTCACCCTCCTGGTTGTAGGCCACGGTTTTCCACTGCGGATTGTTCTCTTCGCCCAGATTATCGGCCAGATCCGCCGCGCGCAGCTGGCGTCCGGGTACATAGCTGCCGTCTTCGCGCGGCTCCAGCAGCACCAGCATCGGCATGTCGGTGTAGTGACGCGCGTAGTTAAGGAAGTAGTCGCTGGGGTTTTTCAGGTGAAACTCGTTCAGGATCACGTGGCCCATCGCCATCGCCAGCGCGCTGTCGGTGCCCTGCTTCGGCGCCAGCCACTGGTCGCACAGCTTGGCCACTTCTGAATAGTCCGGCGTGATCGCGACCGTTTTCGTGCCTTTGTAGCGCACTTCGGTAAAGAAGTGCGCGTCCGGGGTACGCGTCTGCGGCACGTTGGAGCCCCAGGCGATAATGTAGTTGGAGTTGTACCAGTCGGCGGATTCCGGCACGTCGGTCTGCTCGCCCCAGGTCATCGGCGAGGCGGGCGGCAGGTCGCAATACCAGTCGTAGAAGCTCAGGCAGGTGCCGCCGATCAGCGACAGATAGCGCGTGCCTGCCGCATAGGAAACCATCGACATCGCCGGGATCGGCGAGAAGCCCGCAATACGGTCGGGGCCGTAGTTTTTGATGGTCCAGATATTGGCGGCGGCGATCAGCGGGTTCAGCTCTTGCCAGCTGGCGCGCACGAAGCCGCCGCGGCCGCGCTGCGATTTATATATTTTGCTCTTTTCGCTATCCGCCATAATGGCGTTCCAGGCGTCGACCGGATCGCTGTGCTGCGCCCGCGCCTCACGCCACATCTCCAGCAGCACCTTGCGCACCAGCGGATATTTCAGCCGGTTGGCGCTGTAGAGATACCAGGAGTAGCTCGCGCCGCGCGGGCAGCCGCGCGGCTCATGGTTAGGCAGGTCGGGACGCGTGCGCGGATAGTCGGTTTGCTGCGTCTCCCAGGTGACCAGGCCGTTTTTAACGTAGATCTTCCAGCTGCAGGAGCCGGTGCAGTTTACGCCGTGGGTGGAACGCACGATTTTGTCATATTGCCAGCGCTGGCGGTAACTCTCTTCCCAGTCGCGATTGGTGTTATAGACCTGACCGTGCCCCTCTGCGAAGCTGTCGCCTTTCTGTTTGAAATAGCGGAAGCGGTCGAGAAGTTTGCTCATTGCGCATCTCCAGTATGGTTAGTGCTCATATGCTCTGCTTAGTTGTTATTGGTTTTGCGACGGCCATACAGCAGCCAGGTCAACAGCAGACAGACGATGTAAAAGACCAGAAAAATTTTCATGGCGCCGACGGGCGAACCGGTCAGGGTCAGCGAGGTGCCGAACGCTTTCGGGATAAAGAATCCGCCCACTGCGCCCAGCGCGGAAATAAAGCCCAGCGCGGCGGCGGTGTCGGTGACGGCGGCGTGCTGCGCCTCTTCTTTGCTGTGGCCTTTGGCGGTCATGCGATCCAGCGTGATTTGGCGGAAGATCACCGCGATCATCTGGAAGGTCGAGCCGCTGCCGAGGCCCGAGGCGAGAAACAGGCCCATAAAGACCACATAGAAACCCAGGAAGTAGCCGTCAGTAGCGCCCGGCAGCGTCAGAAAAACCAGCGCCGAGAAAAGCGTCATTAGCGAGAAGCTGATCACCGTCACGCGCACTCCGCCGAACCGGTCGGAAAGGAAGCCGCCCGCAGAGCGCGCCAGCGCGCCGAGGAAGGGTCCGAAGAAGGCGAGATGGACAATATCGACCTGCGGGAACTGGGTTTTCGCCAGCATGGCGAATCCGGCCGAGAAGCCGATAAAGGAACCGAAGGTGGCCAGATAGAGCATGCCGAGCGTCCAGAGATGCCCCTGTTTCAACACCGGCAGCTGTTCGCGCAGCGAGGCGCGCATGCCGGCGATATCGTTCATGCCGGTCCAGGCAGCGATAGTGGCGATAGCCAGCAGCGGCGCCCAAATCCATGCGGCGTTGGCGAGCCACATCTGACTGCCATCTTCCAGCGTTACGCCGCCGACGAAAAACGGCACGGCGATAATCAGCGGCGCGACCAGCTGCATCACGCTGACGCCAAGGTTGCCGAGGCCGCCGTTGATACCCAGCGCCGCACCCTGCTTACTTTTGGGGTAGAAGAGACTGATGTTGCCCATGCTTGACGCGAAGTTGGCGCCTGCCAGGCCGCAGAAAAGCGAAATGATGATAAACACGCCGTAGGGCGTTGCCGGGTTCTGCACCGCGAAGCCGAGCCAGACGCAGGGAATAATCAGCACGGCGGTGCTGATCACCGTCCAGAGACGGCCGCCCAGCACCGGCACGACAAACGAATAAGGCACGCGAAACAGCGCGCCGGAGAGCGAAGGCAATGCGGTCAGCAAGAACAGCTGATCGACGGTGAAGTTAAATCCCACCCGATTCAGGTTGACGGCGACGGTGCTAAACAGCATCCAGACGCAGAAGGCGAGCAGCAGCGCGCTGACGGAGATGATGAGATTGCGTCGGGCGATGCGCTTGCCGCGGCTTTCCCAAAATTGTTGATTTTCAGGCGCCCAGTTTTCAAGCGCGCCGTGCCCGGAATGAGGTTTTACGCTCACATATCCTCCTGATGAGCAGCAGTGGGATCGCGCCCGCTGTCTGCGAGTAGTAATTAAAAAAGTAATAAATGAGAAACCGAATAAATCCGTATTAATACGAACCTGAATATAATCAGATGACGGCGCCGAATTAGCTCTGCCCTTTTTAATTAGATACGGATGCTATTCAGGCGCCGTTATTTGGCGAACTCTTACGTCCTGTAGAATGGTTAATAAGCCTATCTTAGCAAGCCAGAAAGACAAGAGGATTTATAGGGGCTTTCATGACGCAGCGCAAAGCAACGCTGGAATGAGGAATAGCGCAGGTCGGGTTAACTACCTAATTATAGGTATATTTTATCTCTATTAAAATAGATGGACAGCTTAGCCGCAAGTCAGGTTGATATAAATCAAAAAAAATAGGAATAAAAACTTATATTCATCGCCTGACTCCCTGCTTGCGGGCGCATTAATAGTAATGCGAGCCGCTCTCAATGGCGATTTTTATTAATAAAATAATTGCCGCATCAACGCAGGGTTATATACTGAATTATACATCGAATTATTTCAATTCTTTTTGTCATCGAGAGCGTTTTGCATAGCCCCTTCTCTTGTATGTAATAGACAGATGCTGGCCAGCCGCTTAGTTCACTCAACAGGCCCCGGATCTCAGCCGCATACTTATGTACGTGCCATTTGTCTGTGCTTTCTGATTAACAGCCCTTCTGCGCACTCTTTTAGAGGGGCAAGTCACCAGGGGTAAGAGATGTGTCTTTGCACCCCTGGGATTTTGAACACAGGATGTTAAAAGGGCCGCTTCTGACAGAAGACGGACACTGCATCATGACCTATTTATGGAGGTTTTTGTTGAAAAATGCTGTGATGTTATCGAACGGGATCTTATCCATACGATCGTATAAATCGACATGTGTGGCATCTTTTACAATAAGAAGCTCTTTTGGCTGATTTGCCGCTTCATAAGCCGTTTGGGAGAAGTAAAGCGAATGCGCTTTTTCGCCATGAATGAACAGGATCGGGCGCGGAGAAATTTCCTTAATGTAAGTCATCAGCGGGAAATTCATGAAGGACAAAGGCGTTGTCACGGACCATGAATTGCCAGAGTTGACGGCTCGTGGATGATATCCGCGTTTGGTCATGTAGTAGTCCGCATAGTCCACGAGGAAACTGTGCTTCACCGCCCTTCAGTTTATTATAGGCTGGCTGGTAGGCCGGTTTGCCGTTTGCCGCATCTTCCCAACGCTGACGACTCATCTTCTCAAGCGCCTGTTCGCGTTGCTCAGGTGTTACGCTGTCATTGTAGCCTTTTGACATTACGCGGCTCATATCATACATGGTGCTGGCAACTACCGCTTTTACGCGTTTATCCACGGCGACAGCGTTCAGGGCAATTCCCCCCATACCACAGATACCAATGACGCCGATACGTTCACGATCCACATAAGGTTGCAGTCCAATAAAATCGACTGCTGCCATGAAGTCTTCGGTATTGATATCCGGTGATGCGATATTGCGTGGTTCCCCACTACTTTCACCGGTGTAAGACGGATCAAATGCCAGCGTCACGAATCCGCGCTCGGCTAAGGTTTGCGCATAGAGACCTGAAGCCTGCTCTTTTACCGCGCCAAAGGGCCCCGAAATAACAAGTGCAGCAAGCTTTTTGTTTGCGCGATCTTTAGGAAGATACACATCCGCGGCCAGCGTAATGCCATAACGGTTTTTAAAAGTCACTTTTTGATGATCCACTTTATTGCTCCTTGCAAAGGTTTTATCCCAGGTCTGAACCAGGCGTACTGAAGAATCTGCTGTGCCTGGCGCAGGCTGGGCGACTGCATTTTCTGTTGTAATCAGAGCCATCGCTCCGACAAGGAGAGCGCCATTAAAAAAGCGCGCTGAAGATTTTAGCGTCATGAGATTAAAACCTTTCGTTCAATGTTGAGGGGGAGGAATATTTCAGTATTGCTATTTTGGTTATCTCTAATGAAAGCTGTTATTAAAATACTCTGTATTATTTGCCTGATCCTATTTACCCGTTGCTAAACCGTATATTTTAGTTTTGATTATGGGTAAGTTGACGACGTCGCATTGAGGTAACAAAAGTGAGGCATTACAGAATGTTTTCAGACAAGTCGATTGAGAAACTACTCGGCGAGCTTTCCCGGGATATTGCGCAGCGCACGCCTTGTACCGGTGATTTCCCTACGGCCGTAGAAGGGCTGGAATTATTCCGGCGGAACGAACCTGCACCGCCTGTGAGCTGCCTGGTGCCTCCCAGTATCGTTCTGGTCGCCGATGGCGCCAAGATCATGTGGGTTGGTGGTGAAGCTTACGAATATAATGCGAAAAACTTCCTGATCACTTCTCTTGACCTGCCAGCGAGTTCGGAAGTACTACAGGCGTCGGCATCCCGGCCATGTGTTGGCCTGGCCTATAAACTTGACCAGCGCGTGTTAATGGAATTAATTGCCCTGAGAAGCCTGCCGCCCGTCAAAAAACGAGACGCGGGAGCGGGTGTCGGTATTGGAACCATAACGGATGTTTTGCTGGAGCCTTTCTGCCGCCTGCTTTCATTGCTAGACGAGCCTGAAGCCATTCCTGTGCTCGGTCCGCTGATTCACAGGGAGATACATTACCGACTGTTGATGAGCGATCAGTCCGATCATCTCAGACAGATTGCAGCGGTAGACGGCCATGGCTATCGTATCGGCAAAGCGATCGACTGGTTAAAGACCAATATTGCATCGCCTTTACGCGTCGAGGAACTGGCAAGTCGGGTGCAGATGAGTACCCCCTCATTCCATCTACATTTCAGGCAGCTTGCAGGAATGAGTCCGCTCCGGTATCAGAAATGGCTGCGCCTTAATGAAGCCAGGCGACTGATGCTGAATGAACATTATGATGTCACCACAGCGGCCTATGCTGTCGGTTACGAAAGCTTGTCTCATTTCAGCCGGGAGTATGCGCGGATGTTCGGGGAATCACCTAAAAAAGATATTACTGTTCTGAGAAGGTCTGCCGGTAAGCAGTGAAATGCGCAGCCGAAGAGAAGCTACGGGCGATATCAACGACGAAGTAGCTGCTGGACTCTTTTAAGCTGCATTTGGCACTTTGCTGATTGTGTTTAAACAAATCATTTAAAAGTATGTTGTAACTATATTCATTCGGTGCATCTCTTCTGCCGCGGTTTGTTCGCCGCCCGGCGCAGGCTCGCGGTTAACCGCCCTGAAACAGTCGCGCCACCCGCTCGCGGCAGTAGTCTGGCGTCGGCTCACGATCTTCAAACAGAATGTGATAGATCACCGGCGCCACCACCGTATCTACCGCCTCATCAATCGAGAAGCCCGCTTCGCCGCGCGCGATGGCGCGATGATGCAGCGTTTCGAGATGAAGCCGGGTAAAGCCGCAGCACTTTACCGTCGCGCTGCCGCCGCCGCTGCCGATAACGTCAGCCAGCATCTGCCGCCCCGGTTTCGACGACATCTCTTCTGCATACTGCAAAATGAAAGCTTCCATATCGCCCCGCATATCGCCGGTATCGTCAGGCTCGCTTATCGGGCGCATGCGCGCCACCGCCACGTCGGCAAGCAGCTGCGTTAAATCGCCCCAGCGGCGATAGAGGGTGGATGGCGTCACGCCCGCCGTCTCTGCCACCATCGGCACCGTCAACTCGCTGCGGCCGCGGGTTTTCAGCAGCGTATTGACCGCCTTGTGCACCTCTTCCTGAATGCGCGCGCTGCGTCCGCCCTGTCGAATCATCTCCCTGGCCATTTTTTCCTCTCTGAAAAGAATAAGCATGTCGAAAATTGTTTAATGCAAAGATATTGCGTTAACTCAGAAATGCAAGTATACCTCTCTTAAAGCTAATATTTTGCTTTAAGGTGATAATCATGGCTGCTACCACGTTGTCCGCCGCCGCCGCGGCGCGCATTACCCTTTATGCTTTTATCTGCGCCACGCTGTTCTCCGCAACCAGCAGCGCGCCGACGCCGCTCTATCCGCTTTACCGCACCCTTTACCATCTGTCGCCGGTGGCGGTGACGCTGATTTTCGCCAGCTACGCCTTCGCCCTGCTTTTTGCCCTGCTGACGCTGGGCCGCCTTTCCGATTTTATCGGTCGGCGCGTGATGATGCTGGCGGCGCTGCTGTGCAACGCGCTGGCGCTAATCATGTTTATGCTGGCGGACTCGGCGCATACGCTGATCGCCGCGCGGATGGTTCAGGGCATTGCGACAGGTATCGCCTTGCCGACCTTCGGCGCGGCGATCCTTGATGGCGATAAGGCGCGCGGCCCGCTGCTCAATTCGATTACCGCCTTTCTCGGCCTGCTGGCGGGCAGCCTGACGGGCGCTCTGCTGATCACTTTTGCGCCTTTCCCCACCGTCTCCATCTATGCGCTGCTGTTTGCGCTAATGGTGCTGGCGCTGGCGCTGCTGCCGCTTATGCCTGAAACCGTGGCGCGGACGCCCGGCGCGCTGCGCGCTTTACAGCCGCAAGTGGCGATTCCGCCGCGTGCGCTGGGCGCGCTGCTGCGGCTGGCGCCGGTGAATGTGGCGGCCTGGGCGCTGGGCGGCTTCTATTTGTCGCTGATGCCGACGCTGGCGATCCAGGTGAGCGGGCTTCGCTCGCCGTTTGTCGGCGGCGCCGTGGTGGCGACGCTGATGCTGAGCGCCACGGGGTCGGTGTTTATTTTCCGCCGCTGGCAGCCGCAGCGCGCGCTCTTTATCGGCACCCTGGCGCTTATGGCGGGCATTGGCGTGAGCCTGATCGGCATTAATCATCATCAGACGGCGCTGCTGTTTCTCGGTACCGCGGTCGCCGGTCAGGGATTCGGTTCGATCTTTTCGACCATTATCAGCATCGTAATGCCGCTGGCGGAGAGTCACGAGCGCGCCGGGCTCTTCGCCGCCTTTCTGATAAAAAGCTATCTCGCTTTTGCGCTGCCGGCGCTGCTGGCGGGCTGCGCGGTGCCGACCATAGGCCTGGCGGCGACGGCCAACCTCTACTGCTGGGGGATCTTTTCGATGGCAGCGGTGTCGCTGTTGGCGGGACGGCGCGCGGTGCGCCTGAAGCCGGAGAGAGGATAAAAAAATGGCCGGTTTAACCGGCCATTTTCTGTTAGTTCGTTGCTTTGTTTTTCAGGTCTTCAGCGCCCTGCTTGGTTTTATCCCAGGCTTTTTCGCTGCCCTGCTTGGTGCTGTGCCAGGCTTTCTGCGAACCTTCGCTCACTTTGCTGGTGGTCGCATGGCTTTTGCCTTCTGCCGCGTGTTCCGCTTTCAGCTTCTGTTCAGCGCCCGCATCCTGCGCCTGATGCAGCTTCTCTTTGGCGGTGTCGGCGCCTTTATGCGCTTCAGCCACGGTTTCATCGGTAGCGTGTGTGGTAGCCGCAAAAACCGGGGTCGCCAGCATCAGAGCAGAAAGTGCAATAATTGTCTTTTTCATGATTCCCTCACTATTTATTAAGTCCAGTTTCAGTATAGACAAATAATGCAAGCGCACAGCTAAATGCGGGCAATTTACTTCGGATTCGGCATATTCCTGGATTTTTATCTGGTCTGCGCCGCGCCAGGCGAGCAGCGACCGCCATCGGTCGCTACACTTGATGCCGTAACCCTCTACAAGGAATAGCGATGTTTTCTTTCTCTCCTGTGGTCGAGCTGACCGTACTCGCGCTGGCGCCGGGCTTTCGCGCTATCAGCATTCTGGTCGAAGCGGCTGAGGTGCGGCACCCGCAGGTGGCGCGTGCGGCGCTGGATGACGCCTGCCGCGCCGTCGCCACCGAGGATGTGCCCTACGCCGAAGCGCATATCGCCGCCTGGCGCGACGTCTTTAAGGCGTTCGGCGCGAAACCGGCTCGCACGCCCAGCTCGGTCGAAGCGCTGCGCAAGCGGGTCGCTCGCGACGGCGCGCTGCCCGCCATCGATCCGATTGTCGATCTCTATAACGCCATCAGCATTAAGTACGCCCTGCCGATCGGCGGCGAAAATGCTGCCGCCTATGTCGGCGATGCGCGGCTGGTGTGCGCCGACGGCAGCGAACGCTTCGACACGCTGAAAGCGGGCGAACCCTGCGAAGAGTCGCCCGAGCCGGGCGAAGTGATCTGGCGCGACGATCTCGGCGTCACCTGCCGTCGCTGGAACTGGCGCCAGGGCGTGCGAACGCGGCTCGACGCCAGCGCGCAGCAGATGTGGTTTATCCTTGAGAGCCTGCCGGAAATGCCGCTGGATGCGCTGCATCACGCCAGCGACGAGCTGATCGCCGGGCTGGAAGCGATGATGCCCGGCTGCCGTATCGATAAACAGCTGCTGGGCGCAGGCTTTAGCTGAGCGCGCCCTGCCGCAGGCGCGGTTTAGCGAGCCGCGCCTCTCGCTGGCAGCAAGCGCTTTACGGATTAGCCGGACGGACATGCCTGCCCAGCATGGTATGCAGCGCGAGCGCGATAAGCAGCAGGCCGACCAACATAATGAACGAATAGCCCAACGCGCGATAGAGCCAGATCCCGGCCACGCCGCCAGCCAGAAACGAGAGCAGCGTTAAGGCGTGGAGTTTCAATCGCTCAATATAGAGCGGCGCCTCTTTCGGCGACTCTTTGCGCCTTAGCACGTCAAACAGCATCGCCAGCTCAATACCGATATCCGTCGAGGTGCCCGACACATGGGTGGTTCTGACGCGCGCGTTGGATATTCGGGTGACGACGGCATTCTGCAGCCCCATCAAAAAGCTCAGGCATAAAATCAGCATCACGCCGGGCGACTGCGGCGTCAGCCAGGTTTCAACCCCGCCGAGCCCCACCAGACCGACGCCCTCCACCAGAATATTGAAGGCGTAGACTTTGCGCATGTTGTTGCGCCGTCCGGCATTGATCAGCAGCGTGGAAAAAGCGGAGCCGGTGATAAAGATGGCGACGATCGATATAAAGAAAATAGCCGGCGCCAGGCTTGCCTTGGCCAGATGATCCGAAAGCAAAGAGACATTGCCTGTCATATTGGCGGAGAAAAAGCCGACAACCTCAAATGCCGCGGTATTGAGCGCACCCGCGACAGCCGCAAGCGTACAGGCGAGCTGCGTATCGGCCGTGTAGCTGCGAAAGTTTTCTGTACTGATAAGCATAGCGCCTACGATGTGGACCCAGACTGCGCAGATCATCCCCTTAATGACGCCGTTTAACAAGCCGAACGGCTCAGCGCTCTGCGCCGACGTCCGCGTGCGCTTCCCTGGCCGTTCTGAATTTTTTTGTGACCCACCTTACAGTTATCGCGCGCTGCGCTGGCAAGCTGGCCAATTTCGCCCGCACAATGGAATATATAATCTTTACTGAATATATATTCATTTATGGATTGCCGTCGCAATCCGCCCCCCTTTCTGTCTGCATCCTGAACGGAGAATCTCGGCAATGAGTGACTATAACTATCCGAAGTTTGGCGCTGGCCTGTGGCATTTCGCAAACTACATCGACCGTTACGCGGTCGACGGCTACGGCCCGGCGCTCAGCACGCTGGATCAGATCAAGCTGGCGGCCGAAGTCGAGGATCTCGCCTTTGTGGATATTCCCTATCCCTTTACCCCTGGCGTCTCCGTTGCCGAGGTGAAGCAGGCGCTGCAGGAGGCGGGACTGAAAGCGATCGGCGTGACGCCGGAGATCTATCTGCGCAAATTCTCGCGCGGCGCCTTTACCCATCCCGACGCGGCGGTGCGCGCCGAGGCGCTGGCGCTGATGAACGAAGCGGCCGACGTGGTGCGCGAGCTGGGCGCGAACTACGTTAAGGTCTGGCCCGGTCAGGACGGCTGGGATTACCCTTTCCAGGTCGATCATAAAAACCTGTGGAAGCTGGCGGTCGATGGCATGCGTGAACTCGCCGGCGCGAACCCGGACGTGAAATTCGCCATCGAATACAAGCCGCGCGAGCCACGCGTCAAAATGACCTGGGATTCTGCGGCAAAATCGCTGCTGGGTATCGAGGAGATCGGGCTGGACAACGTGGGGATCCTGCTGGATTTCGGTCACGCGCTGTTCGCGGGCGAATCGCCGGCCGGCTCCGCGCAGCTGATTATCGATCGCGGCCGCCTGTTCGGCATGGATGTGAACGACAACCTGCGCGGCTGGGATGACGACCTGGTGGTCGGCACCGTGCATATGACCGAAATTTTCGAGTTTTTCTACGTGCTGAAATGCAACAACTGGGACGGCGTCTGGCAGCTCGATCAGTTCCCGTTCCGCGAAGACCATGTCGAAGCCGCCAACCTGTCGATCCGCTTCCTCAAGCATATCTATCGCGCGCTCGACAAGCTGGATATGGCGGCGCTGCAGGCGGCGCAGCTGGAGCAAAATCCGCTGAAAGCGCAGCGCATTATTCAAAATGCGCTGCTGACTTCAATCGAAGAGTAAACCGTCAGGCCGCGACGCGCAGTGCGTCGCGGCGTAGCCGCTAAAGCCAGCCCGACCTGCGCAGCCGCAGCCAGAGCAGGAAGCAGCCGACGATAGTGCCGCCCAGCGCCAGCGGGTAGCCCAGCGGCGAATTGAGTTCCGGCATCTCTTTAAAGTTCATGCCGTACATGCTGAAGATCACCGTCGGCACCACCAGAATCGCACCCCAGCCCGCCAGCTTTTTCGTTACTTCGTTCTGCTGTACCGCAACCATCGCCAGGTTGACGTGCATGGCGCTGGTGAGCATTTCCCGCATATCTTCCGCGTCGGTGACGACGTGACGCGCATGATCCTGCACGTCGCGCAGATAGGCGCGCAGCTCTTTCGGCACGATCTCTTCATGCAGCCGCACCAGCTGCTGGCAGATCTCTTCCAGCGGCTGCGCCGCATTGCGCAGGCTCAGCAGCTCGCGGCGCAGGCGATAGACCTTTTTCACCGCGAGATTATCAAACTCGGAGCGGAACAGCGCCGCCTCCATTTCATTGATTTTATCGCCGAGCGAGGCGGTATATTCGCCATAGCGATCGACGATAAAATCGAGAATACAGTAGAGCGGATAGCCTGGCCCGTGATCGAGCAGCGCGCTGTTTTGCGCCACGCGCTCGCGAATCGGCGCATAGCTGTCGGAAGCACCGTGACGCAGGGTGATCAGGAAGTTTTTACCGATAAAGAAGTGGGTTTCGCCCAGGTGGAGATGTTCATTTTCCGAGCTGACGGTCTTCACCACGATAAACATCGACTCGCCATACTGTTCGATCTTGGGACGCTGATGCGCGCACAGCGCATCCTCTACCGCCAGTTCATGCAGCCCGAACTCGTTCTGGATTTTATGCATAAACTCCGCTTCGGGCTGATAAAGGCCCATCCAGATAAAGGCGTCAGGCTCACTTAGCACATCGCTGATTTTTTCTACGTCTAATTCCTGCCCGGTCTGGCCTGGGCGATATACCATGCAATTTACAATCATGATCCTTTCGCTACACGGTTGTCTGAAGTAGTAAGAGCATAACCGCTTTTGCGGCGCCTAAATAAAGAGGTTTGTAACAGAATGCCCGCCAGACAAGGTCCGGCGGGCAGAGGCAAAGCGAGGCGATTAGCTGCGGGGATCGGTGGCTGGCACGTTCTGCACGCGGGCCGGTTTCAGCCCGAACAGCAGCGACATCAGCGGCAGCTGCTTAATCAGCAAATAGAGCGCGGCGCTGCAGATCAGGCCGAGCGTGGTCACTACCGCGACATAGGTTATCGGCAGCGCGTCGGGCAGATAGCCATCCAGTAGCCAGGCGAAAGTGATCACCAGCGGATAGTGCATGATGTAGATCACCAGCGCGGAATCCACCACGCCCTTCACCAGGCGGCTCTCTTTCATACGCAATTTCTCGAAGGTGAAGACCACCCAGTAGGAGAAAATCACCGAGAAGACGCTGGAGCAGAGCACCGGCAGATACTTCAGGCTGCTGGTGATGTTGTAGTGGAAGATGGCATAGAACACCAGCCAGCAGGCCAGCCCCAGCGCCGCCACCACTTTGGTATTGACCAGCATGCTGCGCGCCTGCTGCGGTATCTGATCGCTGTTAAGATAGAGCGCGTAGCCTGCCGCGTAGAACACCATAAAGCGCGCGGTGACGGGGATCAGGTTGACCCACTCGCCGAAGTCTTTCACGAAGAACTTCACCACAAAGAAGGTATTGGCCGCGACGATCAGCGCCGCAACCAGCAGCGGGAAAGGCAGACGGCGCATCATCATCGCCGCGCGCTGATAGAGACTGCCCGGGATCAGGAACGACATCGCGGTCAGCGAGACCAGGAACCAGAGGTGGTGTAGCGAGGTATAGGCGCCCAGCGCGTTATGGGTGGTGAGGGCTTCGCCGTCAATTTGCGCGTTGATAAGGTACATCAGCCCGGGAATAAACAGGAAGGCGGAGATCAGCGGCACCACGACGCGCTTTTTGCGGTTACTGTAAAAAAAGTCGGTGCCTTTGCGCAGGATGACCATGGCCGAGAACATGCCCGACAGGAAGAAAAAGGCTTCCATTCGAAAGGTATGCATAAACTCGATCAGCGCGGTAAAGCCGTCCGCCTCATTTTTCCCGGAAATATAGTACCAGTTATTCCCGCCGGGAAGACTTCGCGCGGCATGATATAAAACCCCTTCCAGAATTAGCAGCGCGCGCAGGAAATCCAGGCCGATATTTCGGCTTGAGAGAAACGCTTTATTTTCCACGTTGTACCCTTCTCGATAATTCGTCAGAACATCGCCTCTCTCCTGCCGCATTTTTAACAGCGAGACGCGAAAGGGATATAATCCTGACCTGGTGAAGTCGGCCGCGCAGAAATCAGAATTACCCTGTCTGGCCTGTATGGGTAAAGCCTAACATCACTTAACGATAAAATGCATTGCGTGAGCAGGACATTAGGAATATGCCTGGAGATTCGCGACTCAATTAGGAAAAAAGCCAGGTAAAGCGAGCAGCAGAAGATAGCCGAATCAGCGCCGACATAGCAATAAAACACAACAAAAACAACATCCTGTAAATTAGAAATCGCCGAACGCCATTAATTTTCGCCCTGTTACACGCGGCGCCCCGCTAAACGAGACGGCTGATAAGGCCGGTTAATAGAAGAAATATCGCTAACGAATGCGATTCTGCTTATTTTACTTCGCTGGCGCGAAAAAAACGTTTTGTTTCCCTCGATCCGCTTAAAAAAGTGTCGATCCCTGTAAACAAAGCATTGATATAATTCTGCTGGCAACTATCGAGACTTTTCGGGTTGTTGGCGGCTAATTAATTTTGCTACCGTGATCGCAGCCGTGGTTTAACCGCGATATTCACTGCAGGCAACAAGCCGAGAGCGATATGCTTCGAAAAAAAAATCATTTTAAAATGGCGCTATCCATTGCGCTCACCCTCGCCGCTTCTGCGTCAGCCATGGCGCAGTCCACATCGCCCGACACCTTTATTATTGAAGCCTGGGGAGGCTCCAGCACCAAAGGGGTGCTGGCGGTGCGCGAGGCGGGTCGGCTGCGCAATATCGTCAGCGAGCACAATGAAATTGCCGTGCTTAATCAGCTGCTGCAGGCGAAATATGGCAGCGGCGTGCAGGTGATCAATCGCGGCGCGCCGTCGGCCCAGGCGATTGAACTGCTGAACGGCCGCTATAAATATGAGCACAATCCGCCATGGCAGGAAGCGATGAAACAGTCGCGCGCGCGTCTGATCCTGCTTAATTTCGCCACCAACGACGCGCGCCACTACCACTTTCACGATATCGAAAAACCGTACCAGGTGAGCCCGCAGCGCTACGGCGAAGTGATGACGGCGCTGATCGACAGCGCCAGAGCGAACGGCAAAGCGGTGGTGTTGCAGGAGCCGCATCCGCTGTGCGGACGGGCGGAGAAATGGGATGTCGCGCCTTATGCCGCGAGGCTTGACGCCGTCGCCCGCGCGGAAAAGGTGCCGCTGGTCAGTCAGTACCAGCGCATTCAACAACTGCCCGACTGGCGCGCCATGATGTCGCCCGACTGCATCCATCCTTCAGAGCAGCTCTACCGCGTCAAGGCGCTGGAGACCTTTAAGGTGATCGAGCAGCATTTCGGCGCGCAGCTGGCGAAGCTAAACGCCCGCGCCTAGCGCAGCGAGGCGCCGCCGCAGATCACCATCTCCTGACCGGTGATCGCCGCCGCCTGCGGCGAGAGCAAGAAAGCGGTCAGCGCGGCAACCTCCTGCGGCTGGATAAGCCGACCTATCGGCGGCATCACCGGGCTGGACGCCTCGCGGCCCGGCTGCGACAGCATCGGCGTTTCCGTCGCGCCCGGCGCCACCACGTTGACCGTAACGCCGCGCGGCGCCAGCTCCATCGCCCAGCTGCGCGCCATCCCCACCATCGCGGCCTTAGTGGCGACATACTGGGAGCGGTTAGCCGCCCCGCGCGAGGTGCGGCTGCCGATCAGCACAATGCGGCCGCCCGGCTTCATCTCTGGTGCAAAGCGGCTGGCGAGGATCTCCGCCGCGCGCACGTGCAGCGACCAGAGACGCGAGCTGACGCCGAGATTGATCTCGCCCACCGGCGCGGCGGCCATCATGCCGGCGGCATGCACCAGCGCATCCGGCACCGGAAGATCGGCCAGCGTGCGAATAAGCGCCGGCTCATCGGTCATATCGACCTGAACGCTGCGGAAAAGCGCGCTGTCGCGCGTCACCGCGCTGCGGCTCAGTCCGGTCACCTGCCAGCCCTGATCGAGCAGCGCGGCGACAATCGCTTCGCCAATACCGGAGCTGGCGCCGGTGACTATCGCATGCGGCATTTATACCTCCAGAAGCGAACGCGGAATCTTAAACACCGCCTTGCGCACCCTTTCCGGCTGCGAAGCGGCACAGAGCGCCTGATGCGGCTCGCCCGGCAAAAACACGGCGAAATCGCCGGCGCTCAGGCGTAGCGAAACCGGCAGCACCGGCGCGGCGGCGATGAAAAGATCCGCTTTGCGCTCTTCATCGTCCGGCTGCGCCTGAGGCTGCTGGCTGGCGTTAATCACCTCACTGCCCGCCAGCACCACCTGGATATCCGCCCACTGACGGTGATATTCGGTATGCCGCTGCGCCGCCGGCTCGGTCTGCGCCGGGCCGATATGGCAGAACCATTGCGCATCCGCGGGCTGAAAGCGGCCATCCTCGCGCTGTTGCAGCGCCGCAAGCCCGCACTCATCGCGCTCAAGGATAGCGCGAAGCGCGGCGGGCAGCCCCGCCATCGCCAGCGCCTGCAAATTGCCGATAATCATGACGCCTCCTTTACCCAGGCCGGCGACAGGCGCACATATTTAATGGCCTGCCGATAGAAGGTATACGCGATATGCAGATTGCCGTCGGCGCTCTGCTTAATGGTGGGATAGGAGAACTCGCGGTTGAGTTTCTGCTGGGAGTTATTGGTCATGCAGTAGCCGTCGCCTTCGTCGAGATTGCGCTGCCACGGCCAGCTTTTGCCGCCGTCAGGCGACAGCGCCACCGTCATCGGCGCGCGCGGCGCGCCCCAGAACGCGCTGCGCCCTTCGCGCGCCTGCGGCTCTTTGCGGCTGTCGTCGCCGTCATCGATTTCGTCATAAAGCGAGGCGCGTCGCTCCGTCGCGCCTGCCGCGCTCATATTGTTGAACACCAGCGCCAGCGTGCCGTCCTGCAGCGTGGTGACCTGAACAGAGGAGTTATTGTTGGGCAGCGTGGTCGGCTCCGGCTGTGACCAGCTTTCGCCGCCATCTTCTGACTGGCTGTAGTAAATATTGTCCGCCCAGCGGCTGCGATAAAGCGCCACCAGCGTGCCGTTGGGCAGTGCGGTGATGTTCATATGCACGCAGCCGAGGCTGCCAGGCACCGCGACATCGCGCCAGCTTTTGCCGCCGTCGCTGGAGATCTTCACCGCGCTGACGTCATCATTCCCGACCCACTTCTCGCCCGGCTGAGTGCGGCAGTAGAACACCGGCAGCAGCCAGTTGCCGTTCTCCAGCACGGTAATCGGCTGGCGGATAAAGGTGCCGGGCTGGTCGAGCAGCGTCTCAATCGGCCCCCAGCTAACGCCCAGGTCGCGCGACTGGCGCATGCGCACGATAGCGGTATCCTGGTTGCCGGCAAGCTGCGCCGTCCAGAGCAGCCACAGTACGCCGTCAGGCGCCAGAAACAGCACCGGGTTCTGTTCCGACCGCGCGGGGTCGTCAGAGAGTTTTACCGCCTCGCTCCAGCGATCGGCGCCGGACGCCAGGCGCGAGCTGTAGACAGAGATATCCGCCACGCCTTCCTGGGTGCCGCCGAACCAGACGCACAGTAGCGAACCGTCCGGCAACGGCAAAAGGTTGGCCGCGTGGTTTTGCGGGCACGGCGATGGCAGCATCGCCGTCATGAGGCGCGCATCCTGCTCTGCTGGATGCAGTACGCCATCGCGGTTAACGGTTACGGACATATCGGACTCCCCTCTGTTCAACGCTCTGGCGCGTTTCATCTACTTGTCGGTTTGGGATCAGGTAATCGATCGCCATAATGATGGCCGGCGTGACCAGCGCAATATACATATTATTGATGCCGAACGGGTCGCCCAGCAGGTACCAGACGGATGTCGCGACGCAGGCGCCGATCAAACCGGCGTTCGCGCCGCGCGCGCTCTTGAAGAACGGCGCGTAGAAGGCGATCACCGCCACTACCGAAATCGAGAGACGAATGGCGCGGGTAAAGAACGAGAGCTTCAGCACCTCAGGCACCAGCAGCACAAAAATCAGCGGCAGGAAGCCGATAACCAGCGACAGCCAGCGCGTCGCCTTGAACTCCTGCTCTGGCGTCGGCTTGCGGTACGGCACGTAGAAATCCTTCACCACCAGCGAAGCGATGGCCAGCGCCACGGTGCTTACGCTGACAAAGATCGACGCCACCAGTGACGTTGTCACCACGCCCGCCATCCAGGGATTCATATCCTGCAGGAAAATCGGCATAGCGTAGAGGCTGTTGATCTCTGGATGCAGATATTTCGCCGCCACCCCGATCACCGCGATTGCCAGACCAATCGGCAGGCAAAAGAAGAAGGCGACCCAGGTGGCGCGCTTCGCCGAACGCACATCTTTCGTCGAGGAGATCGCCTGAATCACGAATTGCGTGCAGAAGATGGAGCCGATGGTGCCGATCAGCCAGGCCACGATGGTGCTGGCGCCGATATGGCCATCCCACGTCCAGTAGTAGCTGGGCATCTGCTCGATCATCGGCGTAAAGCCGCCGGTTTTATAAAGCGCAAACCCCATAATGGCGAGAATGCCGAAATACTTCAGCGCGCTGTGCAGCATCGTGACCCAGGCGAGCCCTTTCATGCCGCCATAGCAAAAGTAGAAGGTGCTGACCACCGCGGTGATAAAGGCTGCAACCGGCAGATTAACTTTCAGGATGGTTGAGATCGCCGCCGCGCCGCTCACATAGTTGCCCACGTTCACCAGCAGCAGCGCGTAAATCATAATGACGGAGATGATGTTCTTGGTGGTATTGCCGTACTTTTCCGCTATCGCGCCTGAGATGGTGATTTTGCCGGTGCTGTAGATACGTTTGACCAGCAGGAAGCCAAACAGCGGAAAACCGATTGCCGCGCCGATCACCGACCAGGACGCGGCGAAGCCATCTTCAAAGGCGGCCTGCGCTGTGCCGATGGTGGATTTGGCGCCGATATATTCCGACATCAGCAAAATACCGACCACCAGCGCGGGCATGGCGCGGGATCCTTCCATAAAATCGCCGCTGCTTTTGCTGCGCAGCCGCCAGGTCAGCCAGGTGGTGAAGAGAATATAAGCCACCACGATGCCGACGATAATCAGGGTGTCTTCAGCATTGAACGTATTCATCTGAGCCTCTCTTGAGGACGAGCGAAACCGTGAGGGTTATCACCCTCGTCTGTTTTCCGTTAAGTCATTGCGCGTGCTGACGGACTAGCGCATTGCCGTGATGACACCTGATGGCGGCGCGGATGTTGAATCGGGGCAGCGCGTGCTGCAGTAGAGATAGGCCACGTTGATCTCCTGTAGGGATGCAGATTGATTAAATTTAATCAGCGCACTTTCTTTTGAAGGCGTCACAGCAGCATTTATAGGGTAATCAGCGCGGGAATAAATTGATCATGCTCACATATAGTCAATTATGATTAAATATAATCATAATCAGGCGTGCGGCTGTAAATTACCCATTCACGGGATGGTAAGAAGGGAGAAGCGTGAGCAAAGCCGGTCAGGCGCTGACCGGCCAAGGAGAAGAGGATTAGCCTTCGGCAGGCGGCGTCCATTCGGTGAAGGTAGGCTTGTCGCTTTTTACTTCATAGGCGACATGCTTGACTTCGCCTTTAGCCGTGTTGACTTCGACGGGATTAATGGTGACGCGCCCCAGACCAAACAGCGTCGCGACATAGCCGCCGATTTTATGCTTGCCTGGCGTCAGGAAGAGATCCTTACTCTGGCCGCCGTTTAGCGTGCCGGCGTCTTTGCCGTCGACGGTAACGAATACCGATGAGCCGTCATCGGTGCGCGTCATCACGTGGGAGACGCTGACCTGCGCGGGACCGGCGGTAAAGGTGGGATCGTCCTGGTAAGAGTGCTTTTTCGCGCATCCGGCGAGCGCGACGACGGCGAAAAGGGCTATCGGGGAAAAACGTGAAATCATTATTTTTGTCAGACCTCAGCTGCGACTAAGCCTCTATTTTAGCGCTACGTCACACTTTCTCCCACCATACAATGCGTCAGCATGTTCCGAATTCGCCCCCTTCGCTGCTTTTTACGCCAGTCACCGCACACTTTGTTCACTGGCGATTTCAGCCTGAAATCGGCGGCAAACCCGCAAGAATTCTTTCCGCTTCATCCGCGCGCAGCGGGTAGCCGTAAAAGCGCTGATAAAAGCGGCGGGTAGCGGCGATAAGATCGAGCTGGGCAAAGCGCTGCGGATGCAACTGCTTTGCCGCCCAGAGGATCTGCAACGCCACTTCCGTGCCGTAGCGGTCCCAGGGAAACACGCCCGACGGATTTTGCAGCACGCGATGCTGTTTTACCGCCTTCAGGCCGCTAAACAGCGCGGCATAAGGCGACGCCTCAAGCCTGCCTGCGCCTGCCCCGATAATGATCACGTCGGGATCCCAGGCGATGATCTGCTCAGGCGAAACCTCTTTCATATTGCCCGTCACCTCCGCCGCCGCGTTGCTGCCGCCGGCAAGTCGGATCCAGCTATCGATTAGCGTCTGGCTGCCGTCAATCTTCAGCGGCCGCAGCGACTGAATATGCAGCACGCGCGGCCGCTGCGTCTCGCTCAGCGAGGCGGTTTGCGCGCTGACGGCGGCGATCTGCGCATCCAGATAGCGGTTATACGCCAGCGCCCGACGCTGCGCCTGCGGCGTGCCCACTACCTGCGCGGTGGTGAGCAGCGATCGTTTCATCGACGCCACGTCGTTAAAGCGCATACTCAGCGTCGGGATAGCCGCCTGGCGGTAGCTTATCGCATCGGGATCCTGCGCGGGAACGAAGATGGCGTCAACGCCGCGCTCTACCAGCGCCTCGCTGGAAAAGGTTTTGCCGCGCGCCTGCAGCGCCTGATTCAGCGAAGGCTGCACCTTAAACATCCACGGCCGGTCTGCAGGGTGATTAACGGTCGCGACGATAAGGTCGCCCGCGCCCAGCGTCATCAGCAGTGAATGGTGCGCATACCAGGCGTCGGCGATGCGGCGCGCCGGATGGGGCAGCTCGACCTGCTGCCCAAGGTCGTCGGTTAGCGTGGCGGCAGCGACGACGCCTGCCGTCAGGCTCAGCGCCAGCGCCAGGCTGGCCCGCAGTAACGGTTTCATTATTCAGTCTCCTTAGAAATCGAGCTGCATTGAGAGCTGCACCTGACGCGGCGCGCCGAGCGACGCGCTGGCATACCCCGCGCCGCTGTAACCATTGAGGCCACCCGGCACGATATTGGTCCAGTAGTGGCGATTGGTCAGGTTAGTCACATCAAGCCGAAACGTGGTTGCGGTGTTCATCAGGCGGGTCTGATAAGCCGCGCCGGCGTCGAAGGTGGTATAGCCGCTTACCCAGCCGCTGTTGGCATTGTCGGTGGCGCGCCGTCCGACATAGCGCGCGCCGCCGTGCAGCTCGGCGCCGCTGAGGCCAGGTAGATCCCAGGCGGCGAACAGGCTGGCGCTATAGCGCGCCAACCCCACCACCTGTTTGCCCTGCGTCGCGCTGGTGGAGGTATTGAACAGGCGCGGATCGAGCCAGCTCATGCCGCCGTAGAGATGCACGCGTTGCGTGACGTCGCCGTCCGCCATCAGCTCCACGCCGCGGTTGCGCTGTTCGCCATCCACCGCGTAGTCGCCGCTGCCGTTGGTATAGGCAAAGGGGCGTTTGATCTCAAACAGCGCCGCCGTCAGCAGCAGCCGATCCAGCGCCAGCTTCGCGCCGAATTCCGTCTGCCTGCTGCGATAAGGCGCCAGGATCGCGCCGGCGTTACTAGCGCCCGACGGCGCGGCGTCGCCCTGCTGCAGGCTGTCCGCCCAGGTAAGGTAGAGCGTGAGCGGATCCACCGGCTTATAGACCAGGCTGGCGGATCCGGAGAAGCCGCTGTCAGAAGATTCGCCGCTGCGCGCGCCGGTTTTCGCGTAGCTGGCGGAGCTGAGCAGGCTTTCGCTGCCCGCCAGCAGCAGGCTCCACTGCGGGGAAAACTGCAGGTTGTCGCTCAGCAGAAAAGCGTGCTGCGTCGCGGTGGCGGAGTGATAGCGGTTGCTGAAGTCGGGGAAGTCCGGCCGCTCAAAGCGCGCAGGCCGATCCAGCGAGGCGCTGCCCAGCGTCGTGGTCGCGCCGTGCAGCGGATTCATATTCTTCCAGACAAAACCGCGAATGCCGGTGGCGATCTGATGATGGATATTGCCGGTATCGACTTCGCCGGTCAGATTCGCCATATAGCTGTTGATGGTAAAGCGACTGGCGGTCGAGGAGGAGGTCGTGGTGGTGTAGCGCCCCGCCCGATCGGTAAAAGTATGGGTGACGGCGGTCGACTCGCGGTCGGCGATCTGACGCAGTACGCCTGCTTCGCCCTGCCAGTTGCCGTCAAAGTCATGCCGCAGGCGCAGCCCTGCGGTCAGCGTATGGTTGTCGTCGCCCGCCCAGGATTGTCCCAGCCCGGCCTTTTTCGGGACAGGCGCCGCCGGGAAGGTGAGCCCGCTGCCGAGCGCGAATTTGCCCGGCAGGCCCTTATCGTAAAAGTGGTAATAGCTGAAGTTGCTCTCCAGCACGGTGCTGTCGCTGAGGTTAGCGTCCAGCGCCAGGCTAACCAGCTGACGGCGCACCTTGCTGCCGCTGACATAGCCTGGACCCTCGTCATCCAGCAGGTTCAGGCGATAGCGCAGGCGATCGTTTTGATCGAGCGGGCCGCTGAGATCGGCCGCGACACTGTGATTGCCGCCGCTGCCGCCGCCGATGCGCAGGCGCTGCTGCGGCAGATCGGCGCCGCGCTTCGCGACAAAATTAAACAGCCCTGCCGGATTGGCCGGGCCGTAGAGCGAACCGGCCAGGCCGTTCAGCACTTCGATATGGTCGAACTGCTCTGCCGCGTAATCGGTGGTTGAGACAACGTTCAGGCCGTCGATCATGCTGTTCTGCACCACGCTGCCCTGCATGCCGCGCGTCTGCGGCCGCGCGCCGTCGCCCTGAACCGACGGCATATAGCGATAGAGGTCGCTGACGCTTTTTAACTGCTGCTGTTTCATCATCTCGCGTGAAAGCGACTGAACGGAGAACGGCGTGTTGCGTAGCGCCTGCTGGCCGGCATTGCCCAGCATGGCGCTTTTTTGCGTGGCGTCCTCATGGCGGGAGGATGAGCCCGGCGCAGCATTGACCACCAGCGTATCGCTTGTGGACGCCAGCGCGCCCTGTGTTTTCAGGGCAGCTAACATTAACAAGCTAAGTAAGTGGGGTTGAAAACGCGGGCGGGAAATTAATGTCATTTTATTAGTCAATTCTGCAGGTGATATTAACGGCGAGAAAGCGTAACCTTTATTTACTACTTTCGTTGTATTTACAATTATATAGCGAAAAGATAATTCAGCGACAGCGACAATCGGTTATGGCGCGATTAGTCTGAGCAATGGCGCCGTAGAGTAAATAAAACGAAGGAGGTATAGAGGTCAGCCATCGAACGAATTAATTATCCCGCGCTGGGCGATGTTAAAGCGCCCTATGTGCATGCGGTAAAACAGGGAAAAACGCTCTATATTTCCGGCCTCACCGCGTTCGGCAGCGCCGCGCAAGCCGGTTCCCTTGCCGAGCAGGCTGAGGCGATATTCAAACAGTTTCAGCTTATTGCCGAGGCAGAAAACAAGACCCTCAGCGCGTTGCTGAAAGTGACGATATTCATCACCTCTTTTAGGGATATCGACGCCCTGCGCCAGGTGCTGTTTCATTATTATGGCGACCATTTGCCGGCCAGTTCATTAGTGCAGGTCAGCGCCCTGTTCTCGCCCGATCTTAAAATTGAAATATAGGGAATAATGGCGCTCTGATTTAGCGCCCCGCTATTCAGCATTACGAAAAGTAATCCATTCATTAATCTGGCTCATGCGGCTAGTTTCCGCTGCCAAGTCAATACGTAGCGGGCGTATTTTGTTCAATTTATGAGATGACTCAAGGAACTGAAAAGTGACGACAAATCTCATTTATGCAACAACCATGCAACATAAGCACATCTTTATTCAGTGCGGCGCAGCCAGCCACATTATTTATGCACTGCGCTGCACCAAAATGTGGCAAAAGCGCTTTTTTCAGCGGCGTAAGAAAAATTATCTTTCTTCGGTAAGTGGTAAATTAACGGGGTGCGGTTAGATCCGCTATCCATCCACGGCAACACATAATAAACGACTTCAAAAAAGAAAGGTCTTTATGGAAAAGTTATCCTACGCGTCTGAAAACAGTACATCTGCCTGGTCCACCTACCTTCAGCAAATCGACCGCGTCGCGCCCTATCTGGGCGAACTGGGACGCTGGATCGATACGCTGCGCCATCCGAAACGCGCGCTGATTGTCGATATTCCGCTGCAGATGGATGACGGCAGCATCCGCCATTTTGAAGGCTATCGCGTGCAGCACAACCTGTCGCGCGGGCCGGGTAAAGGCGGCGTGCGCTATCATCCCAACGTCGATCTGAATGAAGTCATGGCGCTCTCCGCCTGGATGACCATCAAGTGCGCCGCGGTCAACCTGCCCTACGGCGGCGCCAAAGGCGGCATCCGCTGCGATCCCTTCGCGCTGTCGGAAGGCGAACTGGAGCGCCTGACGCGCCGCTACACCAGCGAAATCGGCATTATCATCGGGCCGCAGAAAGATATTCCGGCGCCGGATGTCGGCACCAACAGCAAGGTGATGGCGTGGATGATGGACACCTATTCCATGAACAGCGGCACCACCGTGACCGGCGTGGTCACCGGCAAGCCGGTCCACCTGGGCGGCTCGCTGGGACGCGAAAAGGCGACCGGACGCGGCGTGTTTATCACCGGCCGCGAAGTGGCGCGCCGCGCAGGCATTCCCGTTGAGGGGGCGCGCGTAGCGGTGCAGGGCTTCGGCAACGTCGGCAGCGAGGCGGCGCGTCTCTTCAGCGAAGCGGGCGCCTTTGTGGTGGCGATTCAGGATCACAGCGCGACCATCGCCAACGCCGGCGGCATCGATATGGCGGAGCTTTCGCGCTGGCAGCAGGAGCACAAGCAGATCCTCGGCTTCCCTGGCGCGGAGAAAATCGATGAAGCGGCGTTCTGGCGCACCGAAATGGATATCTTTATCCCGGCGGCGCTGGAAGGTCAGATCACCCGCGAGCGCGCGGAACGACTAAGCTGCAAGCTGGTGCTGGAGGGCGCGAACGGCCCGACCTATCCGGAAGCGGACGACGTGCTGGCCGAGCGCGGCATTATCGTGGTGCCGGACGTCATCTGCAACGCAGGCGGCGTAACGGTCAGTTACTTCGAATGGGTGCAGGATATGGCGAGCTTCTTCTGGAGCGAAGATGAGATCAACGCGCGCATGGATAAGATCATGACCGACGCGATGGTGCACGTCTGGAACAAAGCCAAAGAGAAAGAGTGCTCGCTGCGCACCGCAGCCTATATCGTCGCCTGCGAACGCATTCTGATGGCGCGCAAAGAGCGCGGCATCTATCCAGGCTAATCGCTTAACGGGCAGCGCAGGCTGCCCCAGATATCAGTAACGCACCAGTCCGCCATCGACCGCGTACTGGCTGCCCGTCACGTAAGAGGCGTCGCTGGAAAGCAGGAACAGCGCGACCGCCGCCGCCTCTTCCGCCTTCCCGGCCCGCTTTAGCGGCACCTGACTGACGATAAAATCCTCGAACTGCTGACGCGCCGTTTCCGGCATAAAATCGCGGAAGTGCGTTTCGATCGGTCCTGGCACCACCACGTTAACGCGAATGCCGCGCGGCGCCAGCGCCGTTGCCCAGCTGCGCGCCATCGCCACAATCGCCCCTTTTGTGGCGGCATAGAGACTGGTGCTTGCCGCCCCTTCATAGGTTGACGACGATGAGGTGACCACCACCGACGCGCCGGGATTAAGCAGAGGCGAGAGTCTGGCGAGCTGCAGCAGCGGGCCGCGCACGTTGGCGTTCATCATGGCGTTAAAGGAGTCCGCGCTGATCGACTCCAGCTCGCCCAGCTCAGCGTAACCGGCGTTCAGCCAGAGCCCGTCAAGCTGGCCCCACTTTTCCACCGCTTCGCCCAGCGCCTCAATATCCGCCTCCAGCGAGGCGTCGTTGCGCAGCAGCAGCGCATTGTCGTGCAGCACGCTGTTGGCGTACTGCAGTCGACTGGGATTGCGGCCGGTCACCGCGACGCGGCCGCCTTCCGCCTGAATGCGCTGCGCGCCCGCCAGCCCCATGCCGCTGGTGCCGCCGGTAATCAGAATACGCTTATCACTAAATCGGGCCATAACCCCTCCATCAAGGCCGCCGCAGACCTGGGCGGCGCGAGCGAATCAATACTCTCTCTGAATGTTAGCTGGCGACAGCGATAACGCGTCATGAACGCAGTGACAGATTAATGACATTTTGGATGGGCTTATAACCCCGTTTATCTCAGGGTTATGCTTTCTTAAGCTAAATAAAGCAATTACGCGCCGATTATTAATCCCTGCGTTAAGTCAGGTTATTTGCGCGCAACACTTTTTATAACCCTGTCTTTAAGTTTTTTTACAGCATAACCCGCTGAGACAGAGCCATTTACACCACGCTGATGAATCAAAACGGCATCAATTGCGTGATTAATCGGCTATGACAGTCTAAAAATCTGCTAATTTGAAAGCGAGGCCGTTTTTATAGTAAGGTAAATTGTTGTAAACAAGCTGCCGTAATTTATTTTAACAGGCTGCTTATAGCTTTCTTTCCCAGAGTTTGTTGGCAGTTCGGCGACGAAAGCTATAAGAGCCTCATTGGTTAATGAGGATATTATGAGCACCGGGAATCAACCCACAGATAAAAGCAAAAAGCATTTCTGGCAAAAAAAACAGAAAGAGCTGACGGTCGACGATATTACCATCGTCGATAACGATATGCTGAAGCGCGCGGTTGGCGCAGCGGCGCTGGGTAACGCAATGGAGTGGTTCGACTTCGGCGTTTACAGCTACCTCGCCGTGACCATTGGTAAGGTCTTTTTCGCCAACGCCAGCAATACCGCTCAGCTCATCGCGGCCTTCGGCACCTTCGCCGCCGCCTTCCTGGTGCGCCCTATCGGCGGACTGGTGTTCGGCCCGCTCGGCGATCGCATCGGCCGACAGAAAGTGCTGGCGATGACCATGATCATGATGTCGATCGGCACCTTTTGCATCGGCCTGATCCCCTCTTACGCCAGCATCGGCATTCTGGCGCCGATATTGCTGCTGGTCGCGCGACTGGTGCAGGGATTCTCCACCGGCGGCGAATATGGCGGCGCGGCGACCTTTATCGCCGAATACTCCACCGATAACCGTCGCGGCTTTATGGGTAGCTTTCTCGAGTTCGGCACCCTCGGCGGCTATCTGCTGGGCGCAGGCTTCGTCACCGCGCTGACCTCGGTGCTGCCGGAGCAGACCATGCTCGACTGGGGCTGGCGCGTTCCCTTCTTCGTCGCCGCGCCGCTTGGCCTGTTCGGCCTCTATGTGCGGCTCAAGCTGGAAGAGACCCCGGCGTTCCAGCAGCATATGGAGAAGCAGGAGGCACTTGAGCACAGCAAACCGGCGATGACGGTGGTGCAGATGCTGAAGAAGTATCACAAGCCGATGCTGAAATGTATTGGTCTGGTGCTGCTGTTTAACGTCTCCAACTACATGCTGACCTCCTATATGCCGAGCTATCTGACCGGCATCCTCGGCATGGGCGAGCTGAGCAGCCTGCTGCTGATTATGGTGGTGATGTTCGTGATGATGCCGCTGACGCTGTTCTGGGGACACTGGGCCGATCGCCTTGGCCGTCGCCCGGTCATCGGCAGCGGCGCGATTGGCCTGATCCTGCTGGCGATCCCCTGCATGATGCTGGTGACGTCGGGCAATATGTGGCTTGTGTTCGCCGGACTGATTGTGCTGGGCGCGCTGCATACCTGCTTCAGCGGCTCGATGCCCGCCACCCTGCCGGCGCTGTTTGTTACCGACATCCGCTACAGCGCGCTGGCTATCGGCTTTAACCTCTCCGTGTCGCTGTTCGGCGGCACCACGCCGTTGATTACCGCCTGGCTGGTGGATACCACGCATAACCTGATGATGCCCGCCTACTACCTGATGGGCGCAGGCGTGATTGGCCTGATCACCGTGCTGACGCTGCACGAATCGGCGCGTAAACCGCTGCGCGGCTCCTCGCCTGCGGTAGCCAGCGAGGCCGAGGCGCACCGTCTGATTAAAAAGCTGCGTTCGCGCAATAAAGCGCGTCCGGCGCAGTAACCAGGTCATCGCTTCACTATAAAAAACCCGCCAGCGGCGGGTTTTCTTTTATCCAGGGTATGAAAAGCGAGCATCAGAAACAAGATGATTGAAAAGACGTGTTTTTTTGCCGGCAGAATCGTTATGGTATCGGTTCCATAACGCGGATAAGGAAGATCAACATGGTATCGAAAGAGAATGCCGAACACTATTTCTGGGGCGACAAATGCGAGGGCTGGACACTGCTGCAGCGGCAGGATCTCACGATCATCCACGAGCGGATGCCCGCCGGTACAGCGGAGATTCGTCACTATCATGCCCAGAGTCGGCAATTCTTTTTTGTACTGCGCGGCACGCTCTGTATGGAGCTAGAAGGCGAGCGTCACCTGCTTAACGCTCATGAGGGTCTGGAAATCCCTCCCGAAGCGAAGCATCAGGCCCGTAACGACAGCGACAGCGAGGTCGAATTTCTGGTGATCTCGCACCCCACCACGCGCGGCGATCGTACCGACCTGCCCTAAGCTTTTTGATCTACGCCGAGGTAACGCTTTAGCGCTGTATGCAGGTTTTTTGATCCAGAACAATCCGCGCCTCGCAGCCTTCTGTCAATTTGTGTCAACGGTTCCGGTAACCGCACATCTAATGGAGGCAGGCTGATGACGAGTAAATTAGGTTTAACGGCAGGTTTAGTGGTGTGGCTGGTCTATGTGGCGTGGATGGCAAGCTACTATTTCGGCACCTTCTCTCTGTTCGCTCACTGACGCGCAAAAGCCTGCGGATCAGGGGCGCCTGACTGCCGAGGCTACTCATATACGAAAATGCGCCGCAGGCAAAAGCGCTGCGGCGCGTCTTTGATATCAGGATAACGTTAAGCGGCCTTAACGGCGCGCACTTTCTTGGTTTGAGCGACGTCGCCTTCGGCGCTCTGATCAGCGCCTTCTGCGGCGCGCACGTTTTTCGCCGCGTCAGCCGCATCCGGAAGTTTGCTGGTGCGCAGGATATGCTGAATCGCATCTTTCTGCTCTGCAAGCAACAGGCCGAGCGTTTCCGCCTGAGACTCATCCATATCGGGCTGATGCTGCGCTAACCAGTCGGTAAAGGCCTCCGCCATGTCGAGCATCTTGTCGTAGGCATCCGCCTCTTTTTTGCTGGCAAACGTCATTTTCTCTTCACCCTTCTTGACGACTACGTATTTAATTTCGACAGCCATTTTTGCCTCTCCGATACTGTTAATATATACAGTATATCCCTCATACGGACAGATTGCATCCTTTTTTCAACGCTATCGCCACGCCAGGTGAAATGAAATTTTGCCTTATGAAATCAATTCATTAAGAAAGTCCGCCAGCGCTTTGCGCGGGTCGTCCTCTTCCGACACGATCATTTCGATTCCCCACTGCCCCAGCACTTCGCGCGCCACCGGATTATTGCGGTTGGTGAAGAGATATGACTTCGGCCGCGCGGTCGCCAGGCCGGTTCTGCCCCACATTTTCGTCAGGCGGTAGAACAGCAGGCGGATATTAAAATCGCTGATGCTGTAGCCGACGAACAGCACCGAATTGCCCATCACGTCGTGGGTCAGTTTGATATCGAGCGGCGAGTCGAAATAGAGGCGTTCAAAATAGCTGCTTTCATCCAGCACGATAGAGGTGTCGTCGTCGAAATCGCCGTGCAGTTTGATGATATGTCGCTTGTCCTCGGTGAGCGCCACCAGATCCGCCGCGTTGGCGACTTTGCTATAGGGCACGCCGTGCGCCTCATGCGCCGCTTCCAGCCAGCGGTCATAGTTGGTGGTATAGATGCGGCTAAAGTTGCCCTGCGTAATCATGGTATGAATTTCTGACGACCGGACATCAATGTCCGGGCGATGCCACTCGCGATCCATCCAGCTGCGCAGCGGCCCCAGCGACCCTTTCTTCTGCTTGTAGTATTCCGCCAGCGAAAGATGGGTGCCGTAGGTGTTGAAGATTTTCGGATCGTAGCCCAGCTCGTTCGCCAGATGAGCGATCAGCTCATGCCACTCCGGCAGCCCCAGATTGCGCGAGATGCCGGCGCCGGCGAAGAGGATCAGCTTGCCAGAGTCATAGGCGCGTTTCAGTTCAGGTTTCATGCCACTCCTCGGGCGGTTTTCAGAAATTCAGCGAAGCGATCGAGCGCCAGCTTACGCATCGAGATCTCATTTTTCAGCTCGCCCATCTCGGCGAAAGTCTGGCTATAACCTTCCGGGATAAACACGCAGTCCCACTGAAACTCACGTGGCCCGACGGGTCTGGCGGCAATGGTGCCGCGCACTTCGCCATGAAACTGATACATTTTGCGTCCGTCGCAGTAGCCCAGCACGGTTTTCGCCGTCACCGCCTGGCTGTCGAGCCCCTGCACCAGCTTGGCGAAACGCTCCGCCTCCAGCCGGTTCCAGAAGATGCGCGTCAGCCCGGCTGGCAGACCGTTTAGCCCATCGAGATAGAGACCGGTATGTTCGACAAACAGCGGGCGACCGATAATGGAAAACGCCCTGGTGAGCTTGTCGCGTACCAGCGCAATTTCGTTTTCCGTCTGGATTTCGTCGATGCGACGCGAGATAGGCAGGACGTCGACGCCCACCGGTTCGAGGATTTTGCGTACCTCGGTCAGCTTGTGCTCATTGGCTGACAGAAAGCGGATTTTCATTGCAAGCCTATAAATTATTCTGTTTTTGTAGATAAAGAGGCGGCGTGCGGCGGTTCATTTAGCTGTCGTCGTTCTCGTCCGGCTGCCGCATAACCAGAGAAAGCTGATAGAGATTATCCCGATCAATCTGCCGGCCGCAACTCAGGCAGACAGCGCCATGAGGCGTCTGTTTTTCATCATCTTTCCGCGTGTACTGGAAACGGCGCTCTCCACATTTAAGGCACCGGATCTTAACTCGGCCCATAGGGAGACTCCATCAAGGTGTTTCAGCGATGGGCTAAGCCTGGCACCTTTCGCCAGTTGAGCCAGCAAAAAGGCAAATTAGCTGTACGCCATGCCGATCCTGCACGGCATCAACAGATCGCTCCAGCACGCAGGATAGCTGATTCGGCGCGGCTGGCCCTGTTCGCCGGTTTGCCCGTCGCGCCGTGCCAGCAGCCCACACCACCTGACAAATTACTTTATTTCATCTTATCAAAAAAACTTCTTTCGCCCCGTACCAGGGCGCATGCCACAAGGCTTACAGCTTAACTGCGCAACGGCTTTACCCGGCCTGAACAAAATTAAATACCCTATAAAGCCGACACAAAAAGAACTTAAACCACAATATTAATCATATTACAAAACAAAAAGCTTTTTAATGGCAAACCACACGCTGTTAACTGCCCAACTGGAGGACTACACTGATGACGCTGTTTAAATAAATAATGGTTAACTAAAGAGGAAATAAAACATGACTTCGAACGCTTCAGAGTCAGCACAGCTGGATGCCTGTAACAAACAGGTCGAGGATCTTACAAAAGAGTTAGATAAGCAGAAAACGCTGTGCGAACTTTATCGCAACGAGATCCTCACCGACAGTGAGTTCCTGGGGTTTACGATAGAAATTTTCGATAAAATTCAGGCGTCCATCAACAGCGAGGTCATTACTACCATGCCGGTCGAAGAGCAACGGCAGCTGCAGGAAACCCTGGTATACGTTAAAGAGCGTCAGGCCGCCGATAACCTGTATCGTAAAGAAGGCGATCCCGCACCGCGGACGTACGAAGAGTATCGTAACCCCTGAACAGGAAGCGCTTTTATACTAAGCCGCCCATCAGGCGGCTTTTTCGCTGGCAGACGCTCAGGGCAGCGTCGCCTTTGCTTCAGTAAACGATGCCCGGCGGATTCACCGTCGAGGCCTCAATCGCCTCATTCTGCTCGCCCCAGCGGTTCAGCACCTGCTGATACTCTCCGCCCGCGATGGCGCCGTTCACCGCGCTCTGCAACGCCTCCGCCAGACCGTTACCTTTCCTGGTGGTGACCGCCACCCAGGATCGCACCGGGCCGTAGCCGACAATCTTCGTATCGCCGCGCGACGCCACCTTCCAGGCCGCCATCGACTGCGGGCCGAACAGCGCGTCGGCGCGTCCCGAGAGCAGCGTCAGCGTCGCCGCCGCCTCGTCGGTAAGATAGATGGGCGTCACCGGCTTTAATCCTTTCGCGCGGTTCTGCGCGTCCCACCCGAGCAGGATGCGCTCCTGATTGGTGCCGGAGCCGACGATAATGCGCAGTCCCGCAATATCCTCCGCCTTGTTGATACTGGTGATCGGGCTGCTTGCCTTCACCAGAAACGCATGGCCGTCGGCGCGATAGGTGGCGAAGTCGAACTTCTTCTTGCGCTCTTCCGTCACCGCGATGTTGAACATCGCCACGTCATAGCGTCCGGCGGTCACGCCGAGCGGCCAGTCCTCCCAGGCGGCGGGCACCAGATGCAGCTTCAGCCCCAGGCTATCCGCCAGCAGCCGCGCAAAGTCGGCGTCGCTGCCGATACGCGTTTTATTGTCGGACGCCAGCAGCCCCAGCGGCGGCGAGTTGGTATTGGCGGTGGCGACGGTGAGATAGCCCGGTTCGACAAAATGGAAACCCTGCGGGATCTTGCCGATCGCCTGCGGATTCGCCGGAGCGGCAATCGGCGTCTCATTCTGCGTAACGTCGAGGGTGGCCGCCAGCGCAGGCGAGAGCGCGCCGACCAGCAGCGCAGCGAGTAACGGTGCTTTCATTGTCTCTTTCCTATAACACGCGCGCGAGGAAACGGCGCGTGCGTTCATGGCGCGGATTGCTCAGCACCTGGGTCGCGCTGCCCTGCTCGACGATTTTGCCATCCACCATAAACACCACGTTATCCGCCACTTCCCGCGCGAAGCCGATCTCGTGCGTGACAATCACCAGCGTGGTGCCCGAACGCGCCAGCTTTTTAATCACGTCGAGCACTTCGCCCACCAGCTCGGGATCGAGCGCCGAGGTCGGCTCGTCAAACAGCATCACGCGCGGGTTCAGCATCAGGGCGCGCGCAATGGCGATGCGCTGCTGCTGGCCGCCGGATAAATGGCGCGGCCAGGCGTCAGCCTTATGGCGCAGCCCGACGATATCGAGCAGCTCCCCGGCGCGCGCGACCGCCTCGCGCTTTGACAGCTGACGATGCGCTATCGGCGCTTCAATCAGATTCTCCAGCACGGTGAGATGCGGAAAGAGGTTGAAGTTCTGGAACACGTAGCCGACGTTGACGCGCTGGCGCAAAATCGCCTTCTCTTTCAGCTCATAAAGCTTGTCGCCGCGCCGCTGGTAGCCGATATAGTCGCCGTCGATCTGAATAAAGCCCTCATCGACGCGCTCCAGATGATTCAGCGTGCGCAGCAGGGTCGACTTGCCGGAGCCGGACGGCCCGACAATCACCGTCACCGAACCGGGATCCAGCTCCAGCGACACGTCGTCCAGCGCCTTGTGGCGGCCGTAGCTTTTGCTGACGCCGGTAATGCTGATGGCGCCGGTGGCGTGCGCCTGGCGGTAATCAATGGCTTCGGACATGGCTAATCTCCTCATTTGCGGCAACGGGGTTCAGGCGGCTGCGCCACTGGCGCCAGCGTGAAGGTTGCGGATCGCGGGTGACGCTGCGCGCCAGCCAGCGTTCAACGCCGTGCTGGATCGCCGACAGCACCGTAGTGATGATCAGATACCAGGCCGCGCCCACCATCAGCAGCGGGATCACCTCCTGGTTGCGGTTGTAGATCATCTGGATGGTGTAAAACAGCTCCGGCATCGCCAGCACGTAAACCATCGCCGTGCCTTTGGCGAGGCTGATGATCTCGTTGAAGGCGGTAGGGATAATGGCGCGCAGCGCCTGCGGCAGAATAATGCGGAAGGTGCGGCGCGTCGCAGAGAGGCCGAGCGCCGACGCCGCCTCCATCTGGCCGTGATCGACGCCGAGAAAGCCGCCGCGAATAATCTCCGCGCTGTAGGCCGCCTGCACCAGCGTCAGGCCGATTACCGCCGCCGGAAACTGTCCCAGCACGTTAATGGTCTGGAAATGGCCCCAGGCGAGCGCGGTAAAAGGGACGCCGAACGAGAGCGTGTCGTAGAGATAGGAGAAGTTATAAAGAATAATCAGCACCACAATCAGCGGCAGCGAGCGGAACAGCCAGATATAGCCCCAGGCGAGCGTGCTGAGCAGCCACGACGACGAGAGGCGCGCCAGCGCCAGCAGGCCGCCGAAAATCAGGCTAAAAACCGTGCCGAGCAGCGTCAGCAGCAGTGTCTGTCCCAGGCCGTGCAGGATCACCGGATCGAAAAACCAGCGGGCGAAGACGTCCCACTCCCAGCGCGGGTTCAGCGCCACCGACTCCGCCACGCCCGCCAGAATAAACAGGGCGACGATCGCCCCGATAGTGCGGGCCGGATAGCGCGCCGGCACCACTTTCAACTGTTGATGTTCCTTGCTCATTTTGCCTCCTTAACTCGCCTCAGCGACGCGGTTAACGTCGATCGCTTTGGTAAAACGCAGACGGCCGTCATAGGGCGGCTGCCCGTAGCGTTCCAGATCGCCGCTCAGGTCGAACTGCGGCTGATAGCCGAAGCTGCTGTAGAGATGCACCGCTTCCGGCTGGCGAAAACCGGTGGTGAGATAGAGTCGCCGGTAGCCAGCGCGCAGCGCGCGCCGCTCCAGCTCCTGCACCACTAACAGCGCCAGCCCCTGGCGCCGCAGATCGCCGCGCGTCCAGATGCGCTTCAGCTCGGCGGTCTCTTCATCAAAGGGCTTATAGGCGCCCATGGCGATAATCTCGCCGTCGCGCTCCAGCACGATAAACAGGCCGCGCGGCGGCAGATACCACTCGGTTTTCTCCACTTCCTGGTTGTTGCGGAAGAAGTCGCCGTAGCGCGAGGCGTAAAAGGCGAAGAGTCCGCTCAGGATCGGCTGCAGCTCAGGCGCTTCCGGCGAGATGTCGCGAAAAAATTGCTGGCTCATGGTTCACCTCTCAGTCGCCCAGGCCCGGCGGGTTAATTTCGGAACGATCGATCTTCTCTACGCCTTCGCCCCAGCGGTTGAGCACCTTGAGGTAGTCGCCGTTCTGGATCACGCCGTTAAGCGCGGTATTGATCGGCTCGGCCAGACCGCTGCCTTTTTTCACCGTCACCGCGATGTGCGCCACTTTCGGCCAGCCGCCGTCAAAGCTCCCCACCAGGCGGGTTTTGCCGGTCAGCGCCGATTTCCACGCGCCGATCACGTTCGGCCCGAAGTAGGCGTCGGCGCGGCCCGACTGCAGCGCCAGCGTCTGAGTGGCGTCATCTTTGGTATAGATTGGCGTGAACGGTTTTAGCCCCTTCGCCTGATTAGCTTTATCCCAGGCGAGCAGCACCGCCTCCTGATTGGTGCCGGAGCCGACGATAATGCGCAGCCCGGCGATATCCTCCGGCTTCGCGATCGCCTTGATCTTGCTGTCGGCCTTGACGTAGAAGCCGAGCGTGTCGCGGCGGTAGGTGGCGAAATCGAACTTCTCTTTACGCTCTCTGGTGACGGTAACGTTGGAGATAGCCGCGTCGTACTTGCCTGAGGCGACGCCGAGCGGCCAGTCTTCCCACGAGGTCGGCACCACGTTGAGCTTCAGGCCGAGGCTGTCGGCCACCAGCCGGGCGATATCCACTTCGCTGCCGAGCAGGGTCTTGTTGTCGTCGGAAAAAACCGTCAGCGGCGGCGAGTTCTGCGCGGCGACCGCCACGGTAAACGCGCCGGGCACCACAAAGTGATGGCCGGCCGGCAGCTGCGCCACCGCCTGGGCATTCTTCGCGGTATTAATCGGCGCTTTATTGGCTTCGAGGCTGACGCGCTGGCCGTTGTAATCGACGTTAGTCCCTTCGGCATACGCGCCGCCGGACGTGGCCAGCAACAGCAGGGCGATAAAGGTTTTATTATTCTGCATAGCGAAGGTGCTCTTATTGTTGTGAGAACTGGTTAGCCGGTTCCTTCAGGCCAAAGCTGGCGCGCAGGGTGGTGCCGGGATAGTCGCGTCGCGTCAGGCCGCGCGCCTGCAGCACCGGCACCACGCGATCGACGAAGCGCTCGAAGGTGTCGGGCGTGCCGCCCTGAATAATGAAGCCGTCGGTGGCGAAATTTTCGAACCACTGCTGCAGGCCGTCCGCCACCTGTTCCGGCGTGCCGTGAAACAGCGGGCGCGGCGTCGCGGCCTCCAGCGCCGCCTGGCGCAGCGTATGGCCGTGCTCGCGCGCCTTGCGTTTGATTTCGTCGGTGGTGCTGCGGAAGCTGTTCTGGCCGATATCGCCCAGCTCAGGAAAAGGCGCATCCAGCGGATACTGCGAGAAGTCGTGGTGATCGAAGAAGCGGCCCAGGTAATTAAGCGCGTCCTGAATCGACACCAGCGCGGCGGTGGTCTGGTACTGCCGCTCGACATCCTCGGCGCTGTCGCCGACGATCACGCTGACCCCCTGGAAGATATGCAGATCCTCCGGCTGGCGGCCGTTTTCCACCAGCTGGCGCTTCACGTCGCGGTAGAACGCCTGCGCCTCTTCCTGCGTCGGCTGATGGGTGAAAATCGCGTCGGCATGGCGCGCCGCCAGCTTTTTGCCATCTTCGGAGGCGCCCGCCTGGAAGAGGATGGGACGTCCCTGCGGCGTGCGCTGAATATTCAGCGGCCCGGCCACCTGAAAGAAATCGCCATGGTGGTTGATGGCGTGCAGCTTGCCCGGCTCGAAAAATTTGCCGCTCGCCTTATCGCGCACGAAGGCGCCCTCTTCCCACGAGTCCCACAGTCCCTTCACCACGGTGAGATACTCGTCGGCGATGCGGTAGCGCAGCGCATGTTCCGGATGCTGCCTGCGGGAAAAGTTTTTCGCCGAGCCTTCCAGCGGCGAGGTCACCACGTTCCAGCCGGCGCGGCCGCCGCTGAGATGGTCGAGGCTGGCGAACTGGCGCGCGGTAATGAAAGGCTCGCTGTAGGAGGTGGATACCGTGCCCACCAGCCCGAGATGCTCGGTAACGCCCGCCAGCGCCGACAGCAGCGTCAGCGGCTCGAAGCGGTTAAGGAAGTGGGGAATCGATTTTTCATTGATATAGAGGCCGTCGGCGACAAACAGGAAATCGAGCTTGCCCTCTTCCGCTTTGCGCGCGATGCGTTTCGCATAGTCGAAGCTGATGCTGGCGTCCGCCTGCGCGGCGGGATGACGCCATGCGGACATATTGCCGGATGCGCCATGCAGGATGGTGCCCAGTCGAAGCTCTCTCGTGGTCATGATGTTCTCTCTTTTTTTGTTGCAGCGGTGCAGCTCGCGCGGCGCATGGGCCCGCGCGAGCGCCGTTCAGTTCAGGGGATCAGGTCAGAATGGCGTCGCAACATCGCGCGCTGAGCCGTTGCAGCGCGTGCTGCGCCAGCTGCGCGAAGTAGCGGGCGGCGGGCGCGATCAGCGCCTCGTCGGGATTAAAGGCGGAGTGATGCAGGCCGAACGGGCTGGCGCTGCCGATGCTGACGAAGGCGCCGGGCGTCTGCTGGAGATAAAAAGCGAAATCTTCGCCGCCGAGGTGCAGATCGGCCGTCTGCACGCGGTAGCCCGCCTGTTCGGCGATCTCGCTGGAAAAGCGCGCCCATTCAGCATCGTTGACCAGCACCGGCGGCCCCGCGTGCCAGCTCAGCGTCGCCTGCGCGCCCGCCGCATCGGCGAAATGGGTCACCAGCGCCCGCACGCGCGCCTCCAGCCCGGCGCGCACCTCGAGGTCGTGGGTGCGCGCGGTGCCGCCGAACTCGACGCTGCCGGGCAGCACGTTCCAGCTTTTGCCCGCATCGATGCGCGTGATGCTCAGCACCAGGCTGTCGAGGGTATTGAAGCTGCGGCTGGTCAGGCTTTGCAGCCCCTGAATAATCTGGCTGGCGGCGACAATCGCGTCGACGCCCTCTTCGGGATGCGCCGCGTGCGCCCCTTTGCCGCTGACGCGGATAATAAACTTGTCGGCGTTGGCGTAGAACGCGCCGCCGCGCGTGGCGAACACCCCGGTCGGCAGGCCCGGCTCGTTGTGCATGCCGAAGATCGCCTGCACCCCTTCCAGCACCCCGGCGTCGATAAACTGCCGCGCGCCGGCGGCGATCTCCTCTGCGGGCTGAAACAGAATACGCACCCGTCCCTTCAGCGCCGTCTCATGCTGCTTGAGCAGCAGCGCCGCGCCCAGCATCACCGCGCTGTGCACGTCGTGGCCGCAGGCGTGCATCACGCCCGGATGACGGGAATGAAAGGCCAGTCCGCTCGCTTCATGCACCGGCAGCGCGTCGATATCGGCGCGCAGGGCGATCAGCGATTCGCCTTGACCGATCTCCGCCACCAGCCCGGTTTTTAGCGGATAGTCCAGCAGCGCAATATCCGCCGCCTGCAACCATGCGCGCAGCCGCGCGGTGGTCGCCTCTTCATGGCCGGATAGCTCCGGCCAGGTATGCAGCTCGCGACGCCACGCAATCAGCTGGGAATCGAATGTGCTCATGGTTCTCTCCGCCAGGGTCAGGCTGCGATCAGATGGTGCGTCGCCAGCAGCTCCAGCGAGCGGACGCGCGCTTTCGGTTCGGCAATCGGCGTGTCGATAATAAATTCGTCAACGGCGTAGTGCTGCTGCAGCGCATCCAGCTGGGCATGCACCTGCGCGGCGGTGCCCTTCAGCAGCGACGGCGTGCGCGGCTCGATAACGTAGTCGGTAAAGCCGCCCTGACGCACATAGCGTTCGGCCTGCTCAAGGCTGCCGACGTTGACGCCCTGGCCGCCGTTGACCTTAACGTGAAAATGACGCAGGCCGTTGACCAGCAGATCCGCCTCCGCCGGGGAGTCGGCCACCACCACCTGCACCGCGACAAGCGCGCGCTGGCCGCTGAGGCGATGGTAAGTGCCGAGGGTATTCTCCATCAGCTGACGATCGCCGTTGATATGGGCGGCGAACACCAGCTGCCAGCCCTGCTGCGCGGCGAGCGTGGCGCTCTCTTCGCTGGCGCCCAGCAGAAAACGGTTAGCCGGACGCGACGGCAGCGGCGTGGCGTGCAGCGCCTCTTCGTCGTCAGCCTCGCGCGGCGGCGCGTCAAGCCACTGGCCGAGCTGCTTCAGCTGCTCGGCGAAGCTGCCTTTTGCCTGCGCATCCACGCCCGCCTGCAGCGCGCGGGTCGACAGCGGCAGCCCGCCCGGCGCTTTGCCGACGCCGAGGTCGATGCGGCCCGGCGCCAGCGACGCCAGCAGGTTAAAGTTTTCCGCCACTTTATAGGGGCTGTAGTGTTGCAGCATCACGCCGCCGGAGCCGACGCGAATATGCTGCGTCTGCGCGATAATCCAGGCGATCAGCACCTCCGGCGACGGACTCGCCAGCTGCGCGGTGTTGTGGTGCTCGGCCAGCCAGAAACGGTGATAGCCCCAGCGTTCCGCCTGCTGCGCCAGTTGCAGAGTGCGCTGTAACGCGCTGCTGGCCGGCTCATCCGCGAGCACCGGCGATTTATCTAACAGACTCAGACGATATGACATTCACCCTTCCTCACTTATATCCCGTTGCGACCCAGTGTGGAGCGAGGCTAATAATTCGTAAAACAACAAATATGAAAAAAGGATGGCGAAAAATGGCATAGCGGAGGTTATTTCCGCCAGGCAATGCGATCCTGAATTAAATAAAAGCGGTGAGCGCGAGAAATAATAAAAAACCTCCTTTCTGGCGAATTACGCCCTTCTCCTTTACGCGCCGTTATTTGTTATTTTCAGATAAGCTTTGCGCAATTCGTTGGTTCATTTGGCCTGCGCCGCGTCCGATGATGAATTCCGTCTTTTAAGGCAGTTGATAACAAAGGAATTCACATGACGCGTTTCACTTTTTCGCCACTGCCGCGCGCGCTGGCATTTGCTCTGCTTGCAGGGAGTATCACCGTTCACGCGGCGGAGACGCCGGTAAAAGGCGGCACGCTGATCTATCTTGAGCAGCAGGCGCATACCAATCTCTATCCGCCTGCCGGCGGCTTCTATCCCAACGGCGGCATCCTTAATCAAATCACCGATAAGCTCACCTGGCAGAACCCGGAAACATTGCAGGTTGAACCCTGGATTGCCGAGAGCTGGAGCAGCAATGCGGATAAAACCGAATATACCTTTACGCTGCGGCCCGGCGTCACTTTCTCCGACGGCACGCCGCTGGACGCTAACGCGGTGGCGAAAAACTTCGATACCTACGGTCTGGGTAATAAAGCGCAGCGCCTGCCGGTTTCTGAAGTGATTAATAACTACGATCGCAGCGAAGTGATCGATCCGCTGACGGTGAAGTTCTATTTCAAAAAGCCCTCGCCCGGTTTTTTACAGGGCACCGCCACTATCGGTTCCGGTTTGGTTTCGCTCAGCACGCTCGCGCGTAATTTCGACCAGCTCGGCGACGCGCGACATATTATCGGCTCCGGCCCCTTCGTGGTCAGCGACGAAAAGCTGGGCCGCGAAGTCGACCTGATCGCGCGTAAAGGCTACCAGTGGGGGCCGAAAAACGGCCAGCAGCAGGGGCCTGCCAATCTTGACGGCATCAAAATCATCGTCACGCCGGAAGACAGCGTGCGCATCGGCGCGCTGCTGGCGGGCCAGGCGGATGTGATCCGTCAGGTGCAGGCCTATGACGAGAAGCAGGCGAAGGATCAGCACTTCCCGCTTTACGCGGCGCCGACGCGCGGCGTAAACGACAGCATCAGCTTCCGTCCCGACAACCCGCTGGTGAGCGACCTGCGCGTGCGTCAGGCGCTGCTGCACGCCACTAATGCGAAGCAGGTGGTCGATACCCTCTTCTCGCCCAACTACCCGCAGGCTAAATCGGTGATCGCCGCCAGCGCCGCGGGCTTCGTCGATCTCAGCGACAGGCTGACGTTTAACCCGGAGCAGGCGAAAAAGCTGCTGGACGAGGCGGGCTGGCAGACGGGCGCCGACGGCATCCGCGCCAAAGCAGGCAAGCCGCTGGCGCTGACCATCTATGAATCTCTGCCGCAGCCGCAGAACAAAGAGGTGCTGCAGCTGATTGCCCAGCAGTGGCGTCAGGTCGGCGTGGCGCTGACGGTGAAAGCGGGCGACGCGGGCAGCAAAACCCTCGACAGCCTCGATCCGCTGAAAACGCCGCTGACCGTCTCGGAAGTGGGCCGCGCCGATCCCGACGTCATCAAAAGCCAGTTCTACCCCAGCAACCGCGACGCGCTGCTGCAAAAAGGCGGCTCCAGCGACAAGGTGCAGAGCTTCCGCGACGACAAGCTCAACGCCCTGCTGTTGGCGATCTCCGCCGAGGTCGATCCGGCGAAACGCCTGCAGCTCACCGGCGACGCGCAGCGCTACCTGCTGGATAACGCCTACGTTATTCCGATCTTCGAGGAGCCGCAGGTGTTTGCCGGCGCGCCCTGGCTGAAAGGGGTGCGCTTTGAAGCGGTCGGCCGCCCGGCGTTCTACGGCGCGTGGCTGGAAAAACATTAAGGCGGGGTAACTGATGCGACACTATTTGCTGCAACGGCTCGGAACCGGCCTGCTGGTGCTATGGGCGGCCTTTACCCTCTCCTTTGCGCTGCTGCAGGTGCTGCCCGGCGACGCGGTGCTGATTAAGTTTCAGAATCCGGATTTGGGGCTGAGCCCGCAGCAGATAGCGGAGATGCGCCTTGCCTACGGCGCGGACAGCCCGCTGTGGCAACAGTACCTGCATACGCTGTTCGCCATGCTGCGCGGCGACTTCGGCTTTTCGGTGCAGGCGGGCGTGCCGGTGAGCGCGCAGATCGCCGATAATCTGCCGGGCACGCTGCGTCTGGCGCTGTGCGGATTTCTGCTGGCGACGCTGCTCGCCTTTGCGCTGGCGGCGCTGTCGCGTCAGCCCGCGCTGCGCGGCCTGCGTTCGCTGCTGCAGTCGGTCCCCGCGCTGCTTATCTCTGTTCCGACCTTCTGGCTCGGCATTGCGCTGATCCAGATCTTCTCTTTTCAGCTGCGCTGGATACCGGTGATCAATCCCTCGCCGTGGCAGGGGCTGCTGCTGCCCATCGTCACGGTGGCGGTGCCGATCTCCGCGCCGCTGGCGCAGATCCTGCTGCGCAGCATCGATGAGGTTTCGACGCAGCCCTTTGTGGCGGTGGCGCGCGCCAAAGGCGCCAGCGAAAGCCGCGTGCTGTGGCGTCACGTCTTGCGTAACGCCATGCTGCCGGTGCTGACCATCGCCGGGCTGCTGCTGGGCGAGCTGATCGCCGGCGCGCTGATCACCGAAACAGTGTTCGGCCTCGGCGGTCTCGGCCAGCTGACGCAGCAGGCGGTGAACAACCAGGATGTGGCGGTGCTGCAGGCGGTGGTGATGATCTCCGCGCTCGGCTTTGTGGCGATCAACCTGCTGGTGGATCTGCTGATGCCGCTGTTCGATCCGCGCCTGCAGCGCGTAGCGGGAGGTGCGCTGTGAGCCTTGTCGACTACGCCGCCGCGCGCCGCGCCTTAAGCGGACGCCGGACGCTGCGCGTGCAGCCGGGCTTATGGCTGGCGTGGCTGGTGATCCTGCTGGCGGCAGGCGCCGCCCTCGCGCCCGCGCTCTTTACCGCCTGGAGCGCCACCGAAGGCATCGCCGGGGCGCAGCGTCTGGCGCCGCAGGCGGGACACTGGCTTGGCACCGATCAGCTGGGACGCGATCTCTGGGCGCGTATGGTGTACGGCGCCTCGGCGTCGCTCTCCGCCGCGCTGATCGCCGTGGCGATGGGGCTGACGGCGGGCACCGCGCTCGGCGTGCTGGCGGGCGCCAGCGGCGGCAAAACCGAGGCGCTGATAATGCGCGCCGTCGACGTGCTGCTGGCGATCCCTTCCCTGCTGCTGTCGCTGAGCGTGCTGATCCTGCTCGGCTTCGGCACGCTGCACGCCGCGCTGGCGGTCGGCGTGGCGTCAATCGCCAGCTTCGCCCGGCTGGCGCGCGGCGAAGTGGTGCGCATTCGCCACAGCGACTACGTCGAGGCGGCCTTCGGCAGCGGCGGCACCTTTTTCGCCGTGCTGCGCCGCCATATTTTGCCCAACGCGCTGACGCCGGTGATCGCCTTCGCCGCGCTGCAGTTCGGCCAGGCGATCCTCGCGCTTTCGACGCTCAGCTTTCTCGGCTACGGCACGCCGCCGCCCGCGCCCGAATGGGGGCTGCTGATCGCCGAAGGCCGCAACTATCTCTCTACCGCATGGTGGCTCACCACCTTTCCCGGCCTGCTGGTGATCGCCGTGGTGCTGTCCGCCAATCGCATCAGCATTCAGATTGCAGGAGGTCGCCGATGAGCGCATCCGCGCCGCTGCTGGCGGTGAAGCATCTCAGCCTGAGCTATCGCAGCGGGCATCAGTGGCGTCAGGTGGTGCACGACGTCAGCTTTGAACTCCGGGCCGGGGAAATGGCGGCGCTGGTGGGCGAATCGGGCTCCGGCAAAACCACCACCGCGCAGGCGATTATCGGGCTGATGGCGGAGAACGGCCGTCGCGACGGCGGCGAGATCCGCCTGAACGGCGAAAATATCGCCGACTGGTCGCAGAAGCGGCTCGACCGGCTGCGCGGCGTGCGCGTCAGCCTGGTGCCGCAGGATCCGGGCAATTCGCTCAATCCGGTGCAAACCGTCGGCGCGCAGGTCGAGGAGATCCTGCGACTGCATAGCGACCTCAGCGGCGAGGCGCGCCGCCGCCGCGTGGTGGAGCTGCTGACGCGCGTCGGCCTGAGCCATCCTGAGCAGCGCGTCGATCAATATCCGCACCAGCTGTCGGGCGGCATGAAGCAGCGCGTGCTGATCGCTATCGCGCTGGCGCTCAGCCCGGATCTGATCATTGCCGACGAGCCTACCAGCGCGCTCGACGTGACGGTGCAGAAGCGCATCCTCGATCTGCTCGACGCGCTGCGCCGCGAGTCCGGCACCGCCGTGCTGTTCGTTACCCACGATCTGGCGCTGGCGGCCGAGCGCGCGGATCGCATTATGGTGTTTCGCCACGGCGAGATTCAGGAGTCGGGGCCTGCCGCGCAGCTGGTCGGCGCGCCGCAGCATCCTTATACCCGCCAGCTGCTACGGGATGCGGCGCCGCAGCGCGTCGCACGGCGCGCGCCCGACCGGCTGGCGACGCCCGCGATCGACGCCGCCGCCATCAGCAAGAGCTTCGCGCTGGGTAAAAACCGGCGGCTGCAGGCGCTGCACAACGTCAGTTTTCAGGTGGCGCGCGCCTCGACGTACGCGCTGGTGGGCGAATCCGGCTCCGGTAAAACCACGCTGGCGCGCATTCTGCTCGGCTTCGAACAGGCGGACAGCGGCAGCGTGACGCTGGACGGCGCGCCCGTCGGCGGCCTGCGCGGCGAGCCGCTGCGCCAGCTGCGGCGTAAGATCCAGTTCGTTTATCAAAACCCGTTCGCCTCGCTCGATCCGCGCCAGACGCTGTTGCAGATTATTGAGGAGCCGCTGCGCAACTTCGAACGGCTCGGCGCCGCTGAGCGGCGTCGGCGGGTTGAAGCGGTGGCCGAGCGCGTGGCGCTGCCTGCTGAGATGCTGTCGCGCGGCGCGCGTGAGCTTTCCGGCGGCCAGCGTCAGCGCGTCGCCCTTGCCCGCGCGCTGGTCCTTAACCCCGACATTCTGGTGCTGGACGAGGCGACCTCGGCGCTCGACGTGACCGTTCAGGCGCAGATCCTGCTGCTGCTGCAAAGTCTGCAAAACGAGCTGGGACTCACCTATCTGTTTATCACCCACGATCTGGCGACGGTGCGCCATATGGCGGACAGCGTCACGGTACTGCGCGCAGGCGAAGTGGTGGAAAGCGGTGACGTTGTCACCCTGTTCGCCTCTCCGCAGCATGCCTATACCCGCGAACTGATCGCCGCCATTCCGCAGTTCACTCCGCGTATGAGGGCTTCCGCATGAGGCGACGCATTGGCTTTTTCACCCGACTGCTGGATAAGGTGCCTGCGCAGCAGCGCTACCGTCTGGCGACCGAACAGATCCAGCACGCCGAACGGCTCGGCTTCGACAGCGCCTGGATCGCCCAGCACCATTTTCACGAGGCGGAAGGCGGCCTGCCGGCGCCGCTGGTGTTTCTGGCGCACGTCGCCGCGCATACCCGCACCATTCGTCTCGGCACGGCGATTATCACCCTGCCGATGGAGAACGCCCTGCGCGTGGCGGAGGATGCGGCGGTGCTGGATCTGCTGGCTGAAGGACGGCTGGAGATCGGTCTGGGTTCCGGCGGCACGCCAGACTCGTTTTTGCCGTTCGGCCTGACCTTCGACCAGCGCGCCGCCGCCTTCGCCGATAACCTGCATCAGCTGCTCGGCGCCTGGCGCGGCGATTCGCTGGCCCATCCCGACAACCATCTCTATCCCGCCGCGCCCCAACTGGCGCAGCGCGTCTGGATCGCCACCTTCTCCGCCGAAGGCGCCGCGCGCGCCGGGGCCGCCGGACACGGGCTGATGCTGTCGCGCACCCAGCCGCGCCCCGCCAGCGATCCGGCGCGGCCGCTGGATGCGATACAGAACCCGATTATCGACGCCTACCTCGACGCGCTGCCCGCCGGGGTGACGCCGCGCATTCTCGCTTCGCGCACCGCCTTTATCGCCGATTCAGACAGCTATGCGCGCCGCGTCGCGGAGCCGGGCATCCGCCAGCAGGCGCAGCAGTACCGCGCCGCCGGCCATGCGCTGCGCGGCGAATCGCTGGACAATCTTTTCGCCCAGTTCGACGCCCACGTCGGTGACGCCGTCACGGTGCGCGCCTCGCTGGCGCAGGACAGCGTGCTGCCGCGCGTTACCGATATCTCTTTTCAGGTGCACTCGGTCGAGCCGTCGCCCGCCGATACGCTGCGCTCCATTGAACTTATCGCCGAACAGCTTGCGCCCTGGCTGCGCACGCTCACCTCTCAGGAGACCCTATGACTCACTCTCACGATTTACTGGCGCAACTGGCCGATATCGATCCCGCCAGCGCGCTGGCGCAGGCGCGGGCTACGCGCGATGCCGCTACCCGCCACGCGCAGGGCAGCTACGAGGTGCTGTTTAGCCAGCAGGAGAGCGATTTTCCGCTGGCCGAGCGCCTCGCGCTTGCGGCGCAGGTGGCCGAATGGCACGGCGCTGAACGGCTGCGCGCCCACTACGCCGCCCATCCGACCTATCAGCCGCTGAGCGACGACGCGCGCCATCAGCAGGCGCGCGATTTTGCTCAGCGCGTGACCTTCGAGCCGGTTGCCGCCGCGCCGCAGCATATTGAAGCTTTGCGCGACGCAGGCTGGAGCGAGCGCGGCGTGGTGACGCTGGCGCAGCTGGTCGGCTTTATCAGCTTTCAGAGCCGCCTGCTGGCCGGTTTGCGCCTGCTGCAGGGCGAAGAGAGCGGCAGTCCGGCGCACGCCGCCGTTGCGGGCCGCTGGCACACCGCCGCGCAGACCGCCAGCGGCCAGACGGCGCTGACCGCCTTTACCCAGGCGGAACTCGGCTGGGAGCCCTGGCTGGCGGCGAAGCCGCTGGCGGAGTTCAGCGCCGACGAGCAGGCGCTTCTGGCGCGCTTCGGCCACAGCGACTCCGACTATTTCCGCCTGCTGGCGCGCAACCAGCCGGTGCTGGAGCAGCGCACCCTGACCGATAAAGGCATTTTCTACACCGCCGGCGGGCTGCCGCGCGCGGAACGCGAGCTGGCGGCGACAGTGGCGAGCAAGATCAACGGCTGCATCTACTGCGCCTCGGTGCACGCGCGCAAGGCGTCGCAGCTCTCGAAAGATAAGGATGCGGTGCAGAAACTGCTTAACGTCGCGCCCGGCGCGGTGCTGTCGCACGGCCAGTCGCCGCGCTGGGCCGCCGAGATCGACTTCGCCGCCTCGCTCTCCGTCACGCCGCCTGCGGCCAGCCTGAGCCAGCTTGAGGCGCTGCGCGACCAGGGGCTGGATACGCTGGCGCTGCTCGACCTGATCCAGGCAACCGCCTTTTTCGCCTGGGCGAACCGCCTGATGCTGACGCTCGGCGAGCCCTTTCTGCCCTCTGACGCACAAGGATAAGCATGTTGTTATCTGACCAACTGATCGCCTGGCGGCGCGAGCTGCATCAGCATCCTGAGCTGTCGAATCATGAGTTTCAGACCACCGAGCGCATCACGCGCTGGCTGCGCCAGGGCGATATTCGTCTGCTGCCGCTGCCGCTGAAAACCGGCGTGGTGGCGGAGATTGGCCACGGCGAACCCCTCATCGCGCTGCGCGCCGATATCGACGCGCTGCCGATTGACGAAGCTGTCGAACATGCCTGGACGTCGCAGCAGCCCGGCGTGATGCACGCCTGCGGACACGACCTGCATACCTCGGTAATGCTTGGCGTCGCGCACCGTCTGCGCCAGCAGGAGCAGCAGCTGCCCGGCCGGGTGCGCATTCTGTTCCAGCCGGCGGAAGAGACCTTTAACGGCGCGCAACAGCTGATCGACGCCGGCGCGCTGGAGGGCGTGCAGGCGATCTTCGGCATGCATAACGCGCCGGATCTGCCGCTCGGCACGCTGCGCACGCGCGGCGGCGCCTTTTACGCCAACGTCGACCGCTTTATCATCCGCATCCGCGGCAAGGGCGCGCACGCCGCGCGGCCGCATGAGGGTATCGACTCGATTGTGATCGGCAGCCATATCGTTACCGCCTTGCAGACCCTGCCGAGTCGCGTTTTCAGCGCGCTGGAGTCGGTGGTGCTGAGCGTCACGCGCTTTACCGCCGGCAACAGCTGGAACGTGCTGCCGCAAAGCGTCGAGCTGGAAGGCACGGTGCGCACCCATAACGACGCCATTCGCGAGGTGATTCCGCACCGCATGCGCCAGCTGATCGACAGCATCGCCGCCGGCTTTGGCGCGGAAGCGGAGCTGGAGTGGATCGCCGGGCCGCCTGCGCTGGTCAATACGCCCGCCTGGGCCGACTTTGCGCTGGAGCTGGCGCAGGCGCACGGCTTCACCGCCGAGCGCGCTACGCCACAGATGGGCGGCGAAGATTTCGCGTTCTATCTGCACCATGTGCCGGGCGCTTTTGTCAGCATCGGCAGCGCCAGCGCGTTCGGGCTGCATCATCCGGGATTCGATCCCGATGAGGGCATGCTCGAAGCGGCGGTGGACTATTTTACGCAGCTTGCGCCGCGCGCCCTGGATATCGTGGCCAGCGCATGACGAAAAAGAGGAGAAAGGAGATGGCGATTCCCGTTCCCGTACCGGTGCTGGATCATGTGGTGATTAACGTGGCGGACAGGCTGGACGAGGCGAGCGCGCTCTACCGGCGGCTCGGCTTTCAGCTCAGCGAGCGCGGCCACCATACGCTCGGCTCCAGCAACCACCTGGCGATTTTTGGCGAGAACTACCTGGAGCTGCTGGGCTATGAGCCCGGCCGTGGCGAACAGCGCAAAGATTTGTGGCAGGCGCCGCCTGGCCTGACCGGCCTGGTATGGAAAACCCAGGATGCGGAGAGCACCTGGCTGCATCTTCAGCGTCAGGATCTGGACGGCGACGCGCCCGCCGCGTTTCACCGGCCGGTGACGCTGCCGGACGGCGAAGCGAGCGAGGCGCACTTTCGCACCGTGCGGCTGCGCCCCGCGCTGATCCCCAACGGCCGCAGCTTTTTCTGCCAGCACGACACGCCGCATGCGGTGTGGCAGGCCGCCTGGCAGTCGCATCCTAACGGCGTGCGCAATATCAGCGAGTTTGTCATCGTGGCGCAGGATCCGGCGCTCTCCGCTCAGGTTTACAGCCACCTGTTCGGCGCGGATCGCATCCTCGCCTGTCAGGATGGCGCCTTCGTGCTGAAAGCGGGCGAAGCGAAGGTACGTTTCGCCTCCGCCGCCTATGCGCAGACGCGCTTCGGCTCGCTGCCGGCGGATTATGACGGCTCGGCGCGCATGTCCGCGCTTAGCTTCCGCAGCGACGATCTGGCGAAGGTGAAGGCGAGCCTGCTGCTGGGCGATATTCCGTTCCGTGAGGAGCCAGATGCGATTGTGGTGGCGGCGGAACAGGGGTTTAACGTGGCGCTGCGGTTTCATTTGTGAGGTAAGGGAGAGTACAGCCATTACGCCCTTCTCCAGGCTGTTGCGCTGCATTTAAGGCGGCGGCCTGAGAGATCATGGTTTTACAACGGCGCATTCTCTGCGCCCTCTGTCAGCTACCCTGACTTCAGGGCAAAACCACGGTGCCTTATGTGCAAATGAATATCGGTTGACACGCTAACCTACCTACTAGTAGATTGATGGGCAGCCGTTACTTTATCTTTTTGTCGGAGTATGCATGAATCCCGAACGTTCACCGAAAGCCGCAGAAATCATGCATCACGCCAGGATGCTACTCACCTCAGGCGGCTATAAAAGCTTTAGCTACGCCGATATAGCCGAACGTGTACAGATTCGCAAAGCCAGTATTCATCACCACTTCCCAAACAAAGCTGATTTGGTACAGGCGGTAGTCAGTGATTATCGTCAGCAGGCGCAGGCAGGAATGGCGGCAACCAGCCAGCACTTTGCCGGGGATGCACTGGGCGAAATTAATGGCTATGTGAATTACTGGGCGACCTGCATTAAAAACAACGATTCGCCCTTCTGCATTTGCGTCATGCTGGCGGTGGAATTACCGGTTTTACCTGAAGAGGTGGCAAGGGAGGTCCGCGGGCATTTTACCGACCTTACCGAATGGCTGACCGCCGTGCTGGACAGGGGCGAAAAGAGCGGCCTGTTTACCTTGCGCGAAAGTGCAGCGACGGAAGCAAAATCTTTTATGGCAACGGTACACGGTGCGATGGTCGCAGCGCGCGCTTTTGATAACGTTGACCTGTTCCTGCACATTGTCGAACCGGCAATCAATAAGCTGATCAAAACCAACGCATTATTGCCTGCTTAAAAGCGGCGTCTGCGGCTCTTTATTTTTGCTCTCGTTTCACTCTGCTCTGCCTCGCGCTGGCAGACAGAAAAAATAAAGCTGCTCTGAACATTTAATCCCATTTTACATGGGAGTAAGCAGCTGGATTTGTCGTTGTTGCTCAGCCTACCTTCTAGTAGGTCGCCTGAGTAAGAGTTAAACCAACAGGCATAATGCTGGTGAAATTATGCTTATACGCGCTTGCCATTATGGGGAAGTTATTTATGACCAGTATTGGTGCTCTGCCTGCAGCGGTAAATTTAATGTTGTCGAACGTTGACAGCATAAAAAACCGCTCTCCCGATCCTGTTGCATCAGGCTTCCAGACCCTCTTGCAGAATCAGGTGAAAGCTTCACAACGTCATGCGTTAAATATCGACACTTTGCAGCTTAAACGGTCAGAAAATATCTCATCGCATCGGTTAGACACCGATACCCTGCTTGCACAGCTGCTTGCCAGTAGAAAAATGCTGTTACCTCCCAGAACTGCCGAGTGTCACTCAGCAACGAACCACCGGAGAGCGTTGGCAGAGTGTCGTCGGGATAATCACTCTGATAGTGAAGCCTGTGAAATAGATTCTTCTGCGCATATTCACAACACCGATTCCCGCTCATGTCCTGGCCGCATTAATGATTCAGATGCACTGAACCTGGCGTGTAATACGCCTGTTGCAGGCATTCAGGTTGCGGCTCAGCCGCATTTTCCTGCCATGGCGATGCCGCCGCTTGCCTACATTTTTATTTGGGTATCCCCCGAGTTTGTCCGGTTCCCTGTGCGATTCTCTAACGACCATTCCTTGCGTATACGCAGAGTTCGTCTTTTAGACCGTTCAGGTCGTCGCCAGACTGGTCATAGCCTTAATGAAGAGGATTAATTTCGTCATGCGTTTATGCACCAGACAACGTTTATTTCGTCTCTAACAGCCGCTGTCCATCTGGAGAATCATTATGCAAAGCAAAGAATTAACATCCGATCACTCGCAAAACCATTGGCTTCAGTCTTACTATTATATGCGCGCTGCGGTATCTGTTATCTGGATTACGCTTGCGGTACTTCTCGGAAAAGAGAATCCCGTTATCGGTGCCGTTCTGCTGGTTCTCTATCCTGCCTGGGACGCACTCGCTAATTATATCGATGCTCAAAAATCAGGAGGTTTAGCCGTAAACCCGCCGCAGAAATTCAACCTTATTGTCAGCATGATTGTCGCACTGGCTATTGTCTGGGCGCTCTCCATAAGCATCAACGCCACCATTAAAGTCTTTGGCTTATGGGCAATATTTTCTGGCGTGCTGCAGCTTTCCGCTTCCCTCCGTCGCTGGAAAACCTCCAACGGGCAGTGGGCGATGATTTTAAGCGGCGCGCAATCTGCATTAGCGGGCATATTTATGTTTAAGCAGGCCAGCAGTGACCAGCTTTTAGATGTCACGACTGTTGCACCCTATGCGGCTTTTGGCGTCTTCTATTTCCTGATTTCAGCCGTCACCCTGACGATAAAAAACAGCCGAAAAAGTAAAATCATTGCCAAACGACAGGTGGATTAACGGGGGAATAGTCATATTTGAACATACGCCTGACGATCTTTGCTGAGTGAACAAGCGAGGCGTCCGCCCTTTTCTTTATTCAAACTTATGGCGAGAGATAAATATATGTCTACTGATGATTATCAGGCAGCACTATTATCGCATCGACAAACGATCGATAATCTTGATGCCGCGCTCATTTATATTCTGGCAGAGCGATTTCGGTGCACGCATAAAGTCGGCGAGCTTAAGGCGGCGCATAATATGCCGGAAAGCGATAAACACAGGGAAGCGGTGCAGCTGGCCAGATTGAAAGCGATCGCGAAAAGTTCAGGTCTCGATGTGAATTTTATGGAAGAAGTGATGCGTAAAATTATTGATGAGGTCGTACGCAGGCATGAAAAATTAAAAGCGTAACGCTGTAGCAAATTAACCTTCTTTAAAAGCCAGCATACTGTCGGCGATATCGAGCATGGCGCGCAGGCGATCCATATGCCGGAGGTCTTGATGGTAGCCTACCCAGATATCCCTTGATGGCGGCAGATCGGAAGTGGCAATACGCTGCAGTCCGGGAGTGGCATCGCCCAGAGGTTGCGGCAATACGGCAACGCCCATGCCGCACCGGCACATTTGCGCCTGAATCGCCCGGCTGGTGCTTTTAAACGCGGGTCTTGACTGCGGAAAACGCTCCAGAAGCCAGGCGACATCGGGAAAGTGCGACTGCTCGGTGTTCATCAGAATGAGCCCCACCGACGCGGGATCGGCGATCATTTTCTGCGCATTTTCAGGCGTGCCATAGAGAGCGTACGGCATGCTCATCAGGCGCCGCTGGACAATATCGGGATCGGTAAAGGGTACGATGCGAAACGCGATGTCGGCATCGCGGCGCGCCAGATTGAGCAGGCGGAAACTTGCGATGACTTCCGGCACAATCGCCGGGTGGCGACGCGTCAGTTCGCCGAGTACCGGCGCCAGAACATAGTTGGCAAACCACTCTGCTGAGGATATACGCAGTATCCCTTCCAGGCGGTCGTGATTTCCTGCCAGGCGACGTTCCAGCGCCAGCGCGGAGTTCTCCATCGCTTCCGCCAGCTTCATCACGCCGTCGCCGGCGTCCGTGAGGACCAGCCCCTCCTTTGTCCGGCGAAATAGCGCCTGCTGCGCTTCATCCTCAAGCGCCTTTATGCGGCGTCCGATGGTTGGGTGGCTCACGCCAAGACGCTGGGCCGCCTTACCAAAAGAACCGTTACGCATCACCGCAAGAAATACCTGAACGTCACCCCACTCCATGCCGCCGCCTCGCCGTTCAAAAATGAACATCGAATATACAAAATTGTCAGTTCTCAAACAACTTTGTAGGTATCACCATAGCTTCCATCACTCAATAGCCCTGTGCGGCCCTTTCAGGAAGCTGAAAACATGCTCAAATTAAAAGATAAAGTTGCCCTTGTTACCGGTGGCTCCAAAGGTATCGGAGCAGCGATTGCTCGTCAGCTGGCGGCTGACGGTGCGCAGGTTATCGTCAATTACGCCTCAGACAGAGGCGGGGCCGATAAGGTGGTGGCCGATATTGAAGCCGCCGGTGGACGGGCTGTGGCGGTAGCGGCGGATGTCACCCGCCAGACAGAGGTCCAGGCGCTGGTCAACGCAGCCATCGACCATTTCGGCCGCCTGGACATTGTGGTGAACAACGCCGGCATTTATCAGTTCGCCAGCATTGAAGAGAGCACCGAATCGCTCTATCGCAGACAGTTCGATATCAATGTTCTGGGACCGCTGTTAGTGACCGCCGCCGCCGCGCCGCATCTCGGCAATGGCAGCAGCATCGTTAACATCAGTTCCTTCGTCACCCGCGTTTTTATTGCCGAGAGCGCCATCTACAGCGGCGCCAAAGGTGCTATCGACGCCATCACCGGCGTTCTCTCTAAGGAACTTGGTCCACGCGGCATTCGCGTCAACGCGGTGAACCCTGGCCTGATTGAAACGGAAGGCAGCCATAGCGTCGGCGCGATGAACTCGGACTTTCAGACGTGGAATGAAGAGCAGACGCCGCTCGGCCGCATCGGCCAGGTGCAGGATGTTGCGCCGATCGTCTCTTTTCTCGCATCGGACGAGGCGCGGTGGATCACCGGCGAGGTGATCCTGGCCTCCGGCGGTATGCGCTGAGCCCTGACGGCGTAACCCCCGATTCTGCCCTCACCCTACCTCCCTTACCGTGACTGTTCCAAAGGAGTGTTCTATGTCGGCACATAGCCTCACGCAAGCCGAGCCGCGTCGCTGGGCGATGTTTATCATTCTGCTGGTTGGAGCCTTTTTGCCGCCGCTCGATTTTTTTATCGTTAACGTGGCGCTGCCTGCTATTCAGAGCAACCTGGGCACCTCTTCCTCGGCTGAACAGCTGGTGATTTCCTCCTATGCAGCCGTATATGCGGTAACGCTGATTACCGGCGGCCGCCTGGGCGATATTTACGGGCGCGGGAAGATGTTTTTCCTGGGGCTTATCGGTTTTGCCGCCGCCTCGCTGCTGTGCGGCTTAGCCTGGTCGCCGTGGGTGCTGATTACCGGACGCATATTGCAGGGCGCCACGGCCGCCATTATGGCGCCGCAGGCGCTGGCGTCCGTGCAGGCCATTTTCCCGGAGGCGGAGAAGCCCTTAGCGCTGAGTATTTATGGCGCCGTTTTTGGTCTGGCCTCCGTCATCGGACAGGTGTTGGGCGGCATCCTGATTGCAGCGGACCTGTTTCACCTGGGCTGGCGGGCGATTTTCCTCGTTAACCTGCCGGTGGCGCTGCTGGTCATGCTTTTTGGCCTGCCGTTGCTGAAAGAGACGCGGGCGCCATCGGCACAGCGGCTCGACCCCGTCGGTATGCTGCTGGCAACCCTGACGCTGAGCGCGCTGATTGTGCCGTTGATTGAAGGCCGTGAGGCGGGATGGCCCTGGTGGACCTGGCTGTTATTCGTTGCTTTCCCGCTGCTGGCCGCGTGGTTATGGCGTTATGAACGGCGCCTTAGCCAGAATGGCGGTTCGCCGCTGCTTGATCCCGCCGTGTTACGCGCGCCTGGTCTGGGCCAGGGACTGGCGATCGTGCTGCTGTTTTACTCTATCGGCGCGTTCTTTCTGCTGTTTTCTGTTTATCTGCAGGGCGCGCTGCACTTAAACGCCCTGACCGCGGGCACGCTTTTTCTGCCTTTTGGCATCGGCTTTCTGATCGGTCCATTACTGACGCCGTACCTGAGGCGCTTTGCTGGAAATTACCTTAGCGCCATCGGGATGGGATTCGAGACCTCAGGGTTAGCGGGCCTGGCATGGTTGATCGCCCATACGCTGACGGGCACGCCTCCTGCCATGCTGCCGCTCGCGCTACTCCTGTTTGCCACCGGTCTGGGCCAGGGGCTGGCGATGCCAACGCTGGTGCGGATGGTGACAGGCCAGGTTGCGCCAGCGTTTTCAGGTATGATTGCCGGCGTAACCAGCTCGGCGCTACAGATCAGCACGGCGCTGAGCGTCGCCGTGATCGGCGGCCTTTTTTACAGCCTATTGGGCACCAGCAAGAGCGGAGCGGATATCGCCCATGCCTTTATCGTCGCGCTTCTGGCAATGGCCGTCTGCCTCGCGACGGGCGCAGGGCTGAGTATCCGGCTAATTCGGCGCGCCTCTGCGCCCTCTGCCGCCCGGCCGCGCTTTTCTCTCAAGTAACATAATAAGCGTTAGCTGGCTGAGCGAATTCCCGTTTGATTCGCCAGCCAGCAGAGGGGGTGTCATCGCTCTACCTGAGCTTGTCCACCCACTCCAGGCACCATGACTGGCTTCATTCGCGCGAATGCATTTTCCTGGTCGTGCAAACTGGACGCGACAGGCGGTAGTTTTCCAGGGTAGAGCATCAGGAAAAGCAGACAGAACGGTAACAAACGGCTCAGGCTGAACAACGCTGAGCAAAGATATTGCTCTCCCGGGTCGCAGGAGAGCAACAGGCTCAGGCAATCAATATTGCCCGGATGTCATTTACGTTGGTTAACGTCGGGCCGGTTATCAGCAAATCATCAAGCGCGTGAAAATAGCTGTAGCTGTCATGTCCATCAAGATAGTTAACCGCATTAAGGCCGCGTATTTTGCCGCGTGTCAGCGTGTCCGGGAAGACTATCGCGCCCGCTGCATTTTCCGTGCCGTCAATACCATCACTGTCGCCGGCTACCGCCCAGATACCCTGCTCACCCTGCAATGCACAGGCAAGGCTGAGCAGAAACTCGGTGTTGCGCCCACCTTTTCCTGGCTGACCGTTGCTGACCGTCACGGTGGTTTCGCCACCTGACAACAGCACAGCAGGAGCGGAAACAGGATGCCCGTACTGCTTCACTGACCTGGCGATACCCGCCATAACCACGGCCGCTTCACGGCTTTCACCTTCTATCGCATCGCCCAGAATAAGCGGCGTGAGTCCATGATTGCGTACAGCTTCAGCCGCCTGCTGCAAAACCAGCGCAGGGGTAGCGATTAGCCTGACTTCGCCGTTCGCTATGTTTGCCATCGGTCGGGCCGGCTGGTTTAGCAGATCATGAAGAGCTTCAGGGATCGCGATGCCGTAGCGCTGAAGTACCCGGAGCGCATCATGCGGCATACTGTGGTCGGCAACGGTGGGGCCAGACGCTACGTCTGCCGGGTCATCGCCTGGCACATCACTGATAATCAGCGACACAATACGGGCCGGTTGCGCCAGCACCGCCAGCTTACCGCCTTTCACCGCGGAGAGGTGACGACGTACCAGATTCATCTCTTTGATGTTGGCGCCACTGTGTAGCAGAGACCGGGTGATTTTCTGCTTATCGGCCAGCGTTAACCCCGGCGCGGGCAGCGCCATCAGCGCAGACCCCCCACCGGAAATCAGCGCCAGCACCAGATCATCCGGTGTTAACCCGCGCAGTGTCTCCACAATCAGCATGGCGGCCGTTTCGCTCATCGCATCCGACACGGGATGCGCCGCCTCAATAACGCGGATGCGGCCCGCGGGCGCCGCATGACCATAACGCGTCACGACCACGCCTGACAGGTCCACATCCGGCCAGGCCGCATCCACCGCTGCCGCCATCGCTGCTGAAGCTTTACCGGCACCGATCACCACGCAACGGCCGCGTGGCTTTTCCGGCAGATTGGGAGGGATCAGCGGCCCGGCGCGGGCGCTGTCGACAGCCTGCTGAAAGATATCCTGCAGAATCGCTGCGGCCTGTTCATTTTTCATGGTTATGCGGTCTCGGCAACGTCAGCTTTAGCTTCGATAAATTGCACCACGGCGCGGGTGACGTCAGCGGTAGTGGCGGTGCCGCCGATATCAGGCGTCAGAATGCCTTCCTTACACACGTATTCGATGCCTTCCATGATCCGCGCAGCAGCGTCGCGTTCGCCCAGATGTTCAAGCATCTGCACGGCGGTCCAGAAGGTCGCAACCGGATTAGCGATGCCTTTACCGGTGATATCGAATGCTGAACCATGGATCGGTTCAAACATAGATGGGAAGCGGCGTTCCGGATCGATATTTGCGGTAGGCGCTACGCCCAGACTGCCTGCCAGCGCACCGGCCAGATCAGACAGAATATCGGCATGCAGATTGGTGGCAACGATGGTATCCAGCGTCTGCGGATGCAGCGTCATACGGTGCGTCATGGCATCGACCAGCATTTTGTCCCACTGCACATCCGGGAACTCCAGCGCTACCTCAGCGGCAATTTCATCCCACATCACCATACCGTGACGCTGGGCATTGGATTTGGTCACCACGGTCAGCAGCTTGCGCGGACGTGACTGCGCCAGTCTGAAGGCATAGCGCATGATGCGCGTGACTCCAACGCGGGTGAAGATGGCCACTTCGGTACCCACCTCTTCCGGCAAGCCGCGGTGCGCACGGCCGCCGTTACCGGAGTATTCGCCCTCAGAGTTTTCACGCACGATGACCCAGTCAAGATCGCCCGGACCACGATTACGCAACGGTGACGTCACGCCCGGCAGGATTTTAGTTGGTCGAACATTGGCGTACTGGTCAAAGCCCTGGCAAATCGGCAGACGCAGCCCCCACAGGGTGATGTGGTCTGGCACATCGGGTGCCCCCACCGCGCCGAAGTAAATAGCGTCGAACGTCTTCAGCGTGTTCAGACCTTCTTCCGGCATCATCACGCCATGTTTTTTGTAGTAATCCGATCCCCAGTCAAAGGTCTCTACATCAAACTTCAGTTGTGGATCGCGACGCGTCAGCGCATGCAGCACCTCAACACCAGCTGAAATGACTTCCGGACCGATACCGTCGGCAGGTATGGCTGCAATTTTGTAGTTACGCATAGTTACTTCTCCAGTCAATGAATATGAGGATGAGGGATCTCTGCCGTTTGCGGTTTATTCGCTCTGGCAGAAAGAATCAGGACAATCAGAGCTGAGAGCGCCAGCAGTCCGGCGACAAAGTAGAGTCCCCAGCTGTAGCTGCCGGTCTGCTGACGGATCACGCCAGTCATCATCGGGCCGACAAAACCGCCGAGATTGCCGATGGAGTTGATCGTAGCGATACCCGCTGCGGCTGCCGGCCCGCTGAGAAATAGCGTCGGCATGCTCCACAGCGGCGGTTTCGATGCGCTGATCCCCACGGTGACCAGCGTTAAGGCGACGATCACGGCGAACAGCGTGCTGACGTTACCGGCGTAAATCAGCCCGGCTGCCGCCAGCAGGCAGGCGCCAATCACATGCCAGCTGCGCTCTTTAGTGCGGTCGGAATGACGCGCCCACAGGATCATGGCGATAACGCCGATAACCGCCGGGAAGGCGTTAAGGAAACCAATTTCAAGCGATGTGGCGCCGAAGCTGCGGATGATTTGCGGCGACCATATACCAAGCGTATAGAGTCCGGCGGATGTACCGAAATAGACCAGCGCCAGCGCCAGCACGCGCTTATCCGCCAGTCCGCGCCATGCGCTGCTGTGGCTCTGTTTGCCCGCACGAGCTAGCTCCTCGGCCTGCATGGTGTTTTCCAGCCAGGTGCGCTCCTCATCAGTCAGCCATTTGGCTTTGGCCGGGCGGTCAGTCAGGAAGAACAGCACCACAACGCCAAGCATCAGCGCCGGGACAGCCTCCAGTACAAACATCCACTGCCAGCCGGCGTAGCCGAGGAAACCATGCATCTCCAGCAGGGCGGCTGAAACAGGCGATCCCAGCGCGGTTGAGAGCGGAGCGGCGGCCATAAAGATGGCAGTGACCTGCGCGCGTTTTGCTGCCGGGAACCAGTAGCTGAGATAGAGGATGATGCCCGGAAAGAAGCCTGCCTCAGCCACGCCGAGCAGAAAGCGCAGAATATAGAAGCTGGTCGTACCCTGCACAAAAGCCATGCAGCCAGAGACTAAGCCCCAGGTGATCATCACGCGGGCGATCCAGATGCGGGCACCCACTTTATGCAGAATTAAGTTGGACGGGACTTCAAAAAGAAAATAGCCGAGAAAGAATATGCCGGCACCGAGCCCAAATACTGTAGGTGAAAAGCCCAGATCCTGATTCATGGTCAGGGCAGCGAAACCTATGTTTACCCGGTCCAGGAACGCAATGAAATACAGCAGCATAATAAAAGGAATGATGCGCAGGGTAACCTTTCGCATAACCTTTTTTTCGAGGTCGTTATTCATTTCAGGATGCTCCACAGTCATGTAGGGTTGTTATCGTTTTGTAATGATCCCAGTATGAAGTTTTGCGCGGCTTTATCATCGGCACTGCTTTATACAAATAATTTGCATAATCAGGTTTGGATGGAAAAATGGATATAAATCAGCTGCGTTGCTTTGTGGTGCTGGGTGATGAGCTTCACTTTGGTCGGGCCGCCCAGAAACTTGAAATGATGCCTGCGTCACTCAGCCGTTTCATAAAATTGCTGGAAGAGGATTTGGGGATAAGGTTGCTGAACCGATCGACCAGAAATGTGTCGCTGACGCCTGAAGGGGCAGCATTTTTGAATGAGGCCAAAGCCGTAATTGCTGATTTCGATGCGCTGCGGCTGCGGTTCCGTAAAAAAACCTTATCGCAGAAAAGAACGCTGCGGATAGGTGCTATTGACAGCGCAGCCAGAGGGTTATTGCCGGAACTGATTAATCTTTTCGTCAGGCAGTTTCCCGATGCGGATATTCATATTACGGAAGATAAAACGCATAGCCTAATCCCCCGACTTCTCTCCGGATGGCTGGATGTGATCTTTGTACGTCCGCCTGAACATGTTGACGTCACGCTGACAACACGCTTTATCGCAAATGAAACCTGCGTGCTTGCCGTTCCTGCCCATCATCGGCTGGTAAGTCATAGTGAAGTCAGTATTAATGATTTTCGTCATGAACCGGTAATCGTACCGGAAAGGCGCACCCGACCTCACAGTCACGATCTGACGATGAATGTTTTTAAGGCGGGCGGCTGCGTACCCGTTATTGCGCAGTATGCCGAAGAGAAACAGACCATCCTCAGTTTTGTCGCCGCCGGTCTGGGCATAGCTCTGGTTCCATCATCTTATAAGAATATGAATACAGACGGCGTAAAATACCTCGCTCTTTCTCCAGTGAAAAATGTGGAAGGACTTCCGCTGAGTGTGATGTGGCATCAGGGAAATAATAATATTTATGTCAAGGCTCTGCTGGATATGCTTTCTGACAACATTGAAAAGCTTACTCATAACCTGTAACTGATTACAGAAGGCTGGAGACTGGCCGTCCACTTACCTTGTGCATACGTGCTGAAAATAACCGCCGAAGCGTGGCGGGATATTTTGTTGTTCCTTTATGAGCGAAGGGAGGACTAAGCTGCCTGGCTGAACAGTCATCTCCCGTGAGGGATCGTTAACCACTTGAAAGCTCCTCATAAATCTCTTGTTGTCAGCAATATCCAAAGCTGGCACAGCAATTAATTTCGGTTCACACTCCACGCCTCTCACTTCCCTGTTCCCGCTGCCCCAAAGAGTTAATCCACTATACTCACTAATGCACTTCTGATTTCCCTACAAGGCTGCCTGGGTTAATAGCCTGACGCCAGCCACCCTGTAAGTATCTGGAGAACAACATGCAAAAGAATAACACCCTGAAAGCACTGCTGACCGCATCGGCAGTCGTCGCCATGTTTAGCACGGCTGGCGTCTATGCCCAGACGCCAGCCAGCCCCGCGCAGAACGGCGCCGCAGGCCAGACCGCATCAGACGGCAAACTCAGCGCCGGCGATGAAAAAGCGCTGAAGGATATGGCGCAGGCCAATATCAATGAAGTGGCCGCCGCCAAAATCGCGCTGAGCAAAGCGCAAAGCAGCGAAGTGAAGGCCTTCGCGCAGAAGATGGTCGACGATCACGGCGCGGCCCTGACCAAAGTCCAGACGGTCGCCGAGCAAAAAGGCGTGACGCTGCCGACGGAGCCGGATGCCAAAAACAAAGCCATGGCAGCGAAGCTGGAAAAAGAGAGCGGCGCCGCCTTTGACAAGATGTATATGACCAATGCCGGCACCATGGACCACAAGATGGTGCTGTCAAAACTGCAAAGTGACGCCAAAAAGATTAAGGATCCCGATGTGAAGACCCTGGCTGACGCGCACACGCCGGTGGTAGAAGAGCATCTGAAGGCCGCCCAGCAGATGACGCAGGCAGGCAAGTAAACAGCTTGCTCGGCAGTAACAATGTCCTGTGACCCGGGTCGAAAGGGTTGCAGGAAAACAGAGCACGAGTGTCAGCGGTGAGGAAGCGGGACGGCCGCTCAATTAAGGCGCCGATTGATGTTCGCCTGTTTGCCGTCGCAAACTGACACTCACTCTACGTGCTGATGCCCCTTTTTTCCTCAAGACCCCGCATTCCGATCAGCGGTTGACTTACGCCGCGATAACCAGAGAATGATGCTCTCCGGATAGTTAGCGATATGAAAGGGAGTTTACCATTAGTTATTCCACCGTCTCCTTCTGCGCGGCGCGCAAAAAACGGCTGATCGCCGTCGCGCTGCTGCTGGCCGGCTGCGCCTCCGAGCCGCCCAAATCGCTGGTCACGCCCTTTCCCGCCGCGCAACCGCAGCCGCAAAAAACCACGCCGGCAGCCGCGCAGCAGCCGGTACGCGGCGTCTGGCTCGCCACCGTTTCCCGTCTCGACTGGCCGCCGGTCAATTCGGTTAACCTCAGCAGCGCGACGCAGCGCATTCAGCTACAGCAGCAGGCGCTGACGGCCAAACTCGACAGGCTGAAAAGCCTCGGCATCAACACGGTTTTCTTCCAGGTCAAGCCGGACGGCACCGCGCTCTGGCGCTCCGATATTCTGCCCTGGTCCGATATGCTGACCGGCACTATCGGCGCCGATCCCGGCTACGATCCGCTGATGTTTATGCTGGATGAGGCGCACAAGCGCGGCATGAAAGTACACGCCTGGTTCAACCCCTACCGCGTCGCCGTTAATACCAAACCCGCGACCCTCGCGGCGCTGAACCGCACCCTGTCGCTTCATCCCGCCAGCGTCTATGTGCTGCACCGCGACTGGATCCGCACCGCTGGCGATCGGCTGGTGCTGGATCCCGGCATCCCGGATGCGCGCGACTGGATCACCAGCATCGTAGCGGAAGTGGTCAGACGCTATCCCGTCGACGGCGTGCAGTTCGACGATTATTTCTATGCGGAAACCACAGACTCGCCGCTGAACGATGCGCAGACCTGGCGTACATACGGCCAGGGATTCGCCTCGAAAGCGGACTGGCGGCGGCATAACACCCAGCTGCTGATTGAGCAGGTGTCGCGCGCCATCAGGCAGATCAAACCGCAGGTCGAATTCGGCGTCAGTCCGGCGGGCGTCTGGCGTAATCTGTCGCACGATGCGGCAGGCTCCGACACGCGCGGCGCGGCCGCCTACGACGAAGCCTTTGCCGATACGCGACGCTGGGTGCAGCAGGGGCTGCTGGACTATATCGCGCCGCAGCTCTACTGGCCCTTCGCGCGACAGGCGGCGCGCTACGACGTGCTGGCGCACTGGTGGGCGCAGGTGGTGAAGCCGACCCATACGCGCCTCTATATCGGCGTCGCGCTCTATAAAGTCGGCGAGCCGTCGCGCACCGAGCCGGACTGGACGCGAGAAGGCGGCGTGCCGGAGCTGAAGAAGCAGCTCGATCTGAACGAAAGCACGCCGGGCATCGACGGCACCATTCTGTTCCGGGAAAACTACCTGAATCAGCCGCAGACGCAGCCCGCCGTTCGCTATCTGCAGCAGCGCTGGGGCGGCTGATTTATCCCCATGTAAGGATACGCTTTACTTTATCCTTGAGTGGGTATATTTTCTGGTTTACCCCCGGGCGGGGATAGCTGCATCCCCGCCTTTTATCAGGAGCGGCGATGATATACAGCCCCAAACAGCTGGCCCAGCTGATCCGGCTTGAACGGCAGAAGCGCGGCTGGACGCAGAGCGATCTGGCGCGCCGGGTCGGCATCAAGCAGGCCACGGTGTCGAACTTTGAGAACAATCCCGACAAAACCACCCTGACGACGCTGTTTAAGATCCTGCAGTCGCTGGAGCAGGAGCTGGTGATCCAGGGGAAATCAGCGCAAAACGGCAAGGAGCTTGACTGGTAATGGATCGGCTTATCGCCTGGATGAACGGCGAGCGCGTCGGCACCCTGACGCGCCAGAAAAACGGCGCGCATCTTTTTCAGTATGCGGCGAGCTGGCTGAGCAACCCGCTGGCGCGGCCGCTGTCGCTCTCGCTGCCTTTGCAGTACCCCGCTATCGCCTCGGTGAGCGTGATTAACTTTTTCGACAACCTGCTGCCGGACAATCCGCGCGTCAGGGAGCGCATCCTCAACCGCTATAGGGCGAAGTCGATGCAGCCGTTCGATCTGCTGCGGGAAGTGGGCCGCGACAGCGTCGGCGCGGTGATGCTGCTGCCTGAAGAGGCCGCAGCGCCCGATCTTGCGCTGCGTTATGAGACGCTCGACGCTGCGCGACTGGAAAAAATCCTCTCGGCCTACCAGAGCGATATTCCGCTGGGCATGATCCCGGAAGAGCGCGACTTCCGCATCTCCGTGGCGGGCGCGCAGGAGAAAACCGCGCTGCTGCATACCGATCGGGGCTGGGCGATCCCCCAGGGTCCGACGCCGACCTCGCATATCATTAAGCTGCCGATCGGCGAAATTAAGCAGCCCTTCGCCACCCTCGATATGCGCGACAGTGTGGAAAATGAGTATGTCTGCCTGGCGCTGGCGCGCGAGCTGGGCTTCCGCGTGCCCGACGCCAGTATTATCACCGCAGGCAGGCTGCGCGCGTTGGCGGTGAGACGATTCGATCGCCGCTGGAGCGCCGACGGCGCCCGGCTGCTGCGCCTGCCGCAGGAGGATATCTGCCAGAGCCTCGGTCTCGCCTCCGCGACAAAGTATGAGTCTGACGGCGGCCCAGGCATCGCGGCGATTATGTCGCTGCTGATGGGATCCAGCAATGCGCTGGAGGATCGCGACGATTTTATGAAGTTTCAGGTGTTCCAGTGGCTGATCGGTGCCACAGATGGACATGCGAAAAACTTTTCCCTCTATATCGAGCGCGGCGGCAGCTACCGGCTGACGCCCTTCTACGACATTCTTTCCGCCTATCCGGTGCTGGGCGGCGCGGGCCTCAATATCCGCGAGCTGAAGCTGGCGATGGGGCTGAGCGCGTCGAAAGGCAAAAAAAGCGAAATCGATAAAATCTTTCCGCGCCATTTCCTCGCCACGGCGGAAAGCGTGCGCTTCTCCCGGGAACGGATGACGCAGATCCTCGCCTTCTTCGCCGAGGCGCTGCCCGCCGCCGTGGTGCGCGTCCGGGCGCAACTGCCTGCGGCTATTCCGCCGGCGATCGCCGACGCCATTTTCGACAACGCGCTGAAAATGGCGGCGCGCCTGACGAAATAAGCGGCGTCTGTCAGGCGGCGGCCTGCTCCGCGCCCAGCAGCGCCAGCACCCGGCTGCGCAGCGCCACCAGCGCCGGATCGTCGCGGCGGCGCGGATAGGCCTGCTCGACTTCGATCACGTCCAGCACCCGCGCCGGACGCGAGCTGAAGACCACCACACGATTCGCCATCACCAGCGCCTCCTCCACGTCATGCGTCACCATCAGGGTGGTGAAGTTCTGCTCCTGCCAGAGTTCGACAATCTCCTGCTGCATACGCAGGCGCGTCAGCGAGTCGAGCTTGCCGAGCGGCTCGTCGAGGATCAGCAGGCGCGGATGGTTGACCAGCGCCCGCGCCAGCGCGGCGCGCTGCGCCATGCCGCCGGAGAGCTGATGCGGCCAGGCGCGCGCGAACTCTTGCAGCCCGACGCGACGCAGCATGGCGTCGATGCGGGTCTGCGCCGCTTGTTTGCTCTCGCCGCGGATCTGCAGCCCCAGCCCGACGTTGTCGTAGACGGTGCGCCACGGATAGAGCGTCGGATCCTGAAACACCACCACGCGCGATGGATGCGGCGCGGTGATGGCGCGTCCCTCTTCCGCCAGCACGCCGCTGGCGGGCGGCTCAAGCCCGGCCAGCAGGCGCAGCAGCGTCGATTTGCCGCAGCCGGACGGCCCGAGCAGCGCGACAAATTCTCCGGGCCGCACCTGCAGACTGATATTTTCCAGCACCGGCAAATCGCTGCCCTCCAGCGTAAAATGGTGGCTGACATTTTCAATATCGATATTTACGCCCGCCTGTTGCGTCGTCATAAAATAGTCTCCGAAGTCCGCTTAATAGCCTCATAAATAGCACGCGCCTCGCGAATGAAATATGCCGATAGCGGTAATAGGTTTGCCCGATCTTCATAATGAAATATCGCATGAAGTCATGCGGGATTGTTATTTGGCGCGCTCTGGCGCATGGGGTAGTTTCCCGGTAATTCACTACAAGGGAAAGCGTCATGGCCATACATTCACCTTCGATGAGCCGCCGCGCGTTGCTGCGCGGCCTCGCCACGCTGGGCGCAGGCATCGGGTTAACGCCGCTGTTTACCGGCGCGGTGCTGGCGGAGGATCCGCCGCTGAAAACCATCAAACTCGCCTGGGGGCAAACCGCGGTCTGCCAGTCGCCCATTTCGGTGGCGCTGAAGCAGGGATTCTTTAAAAAATATGGCCTCAACGTCGAGCCGGTCAACTTCAGCGGCCCGACCGACGCGCTGCTGCAGGCGATCGCCACCGGTCAGGCGGACGGCGGCATCGGCATGGCGCTGCGCTGGCTCAAGCCGCTGGAGCAGGGATTCGACGTCGATCTCACCGTCGGCACCCACGGCGGCTGCATGCGCCTGCTGACGCCGGAGAACAGCAACATCCGCAGCGTAAAAGATCTGGTGGGCAAATCGGTGGCGGTCACCGACCAGGCGAGTCCAATCCGCAACTTCTTTGCGATTCAGCTGGCGAAACAGGGCATCGATCCCGATAAGGCGGTGAACTGGCTGCAGTACCCCGCCGACCTCTTCGGCGAGGCGCTGCGTAAAGGCGAAGTACAGGCGCTGGCGACCGACGATCCGCAGGGCTGGCTGCTGAAGCGGCAGCACGGGCTGACAGAAGTAGACAATAACCTGAACGGCGAATATGCCCATCTTACCTGCTGCGTGCTGGGGCTGCGCGGCTCGCTGGTGCGCGACGATCCCAAAACCGCGCAGGCGATAACCCAGGCGATCGTCGACGCACAGCAGTGGACCGCCGACCATCCGGACGAGACGGCGAAGATCTTCCAGCCGTTCGTGCCTGGCTCGGTCCCGGTCGAGTCCATCGCCGCGATGCTGAAAGAGCATACCCACAGCCACCACTCCACCGGCGCGCAGCTGCGCGGCGAAGTGGCGACCTACGTCAACGAGCTGAAAAAAATCAATGTCATCCGCCCGGACACCGACGCGCAGCAGTTTGCCGATCACTATGTGCCCGATCTGCTGCCGGATAACGGTCAGCATCACCATATGAAGATGAGTTAGGGAGAGCAGCATGGCCACAGATATTCTGACGTTGCGCCGCCGCGCCGAGTCGCGGCGCCTCGAACCGGCGCTGTGGGGCGCGCTGCTGGCGTGGTGGGCGCTGGTGGCGCTGATGGTGGCGCTGCCGGATAAACCGCAGGGCTTCGCGGCGCCGCGCTTCGTCAACGAGACGCATGAACTGTTTATCGCGCTGGCGACGCTGCTCAGCGCGCTGGTGCTCGGCTCCAGCGCCGCGCCCACGCTAAAGGCCTGGCAGCCGCTGAAGCGCAGCGGCCGCTGGCTGATTGCGCTGGCGCTGCTGATCGGCCTGTGGGAGTACGTTACCGCCAAGCTGGCGCTGCTGCCCGCGCCCTTTTTCGCGCCGCCGCGCGCGCTGATCGAGGCCTACGCCACCGACTGGCCGCGCCTGCTCGACAGCGTGCTCAACTCGCTGCGCCTGCTGGCGTTCGGCTTTCTCTACGGCAGCGTCGTCGGCTTTGTTACTGGCGTCGCCATCGGCTGGTCTCGCGGGCTTGGCTACTGGGTGCATCCGATCCTGCGCTTTCTCGGCCCGGTGCCTTCGACGGCGCTGCTGCCCCTGTCGCTCTACTTTTTTCCCTCCAGCTTCGCCGCCGCCGTGTTTCTGATTGCGCTGGCGACCTGGTTTCCGGTGACGGTGCTCACCTGGTCGGGCGTCGCCAGCGTCGATAGCCGCTATTACGACGTGGCGCGCACCCTGGGGGCGAAATCGCCTTTTCTGGTGCTGCGCGTCGCGGTTCCCGCCTCGCTGCCCCATCTGTTCGTTGGGCTGTTTATGGGGCTGGGCGCCTCCTTTTCGGTGCTGGTGGCGGCAGAGATGATGGGCGTCAAATCGGGGCTGGGTTGGTATTTGCAGTGGGCGCAGGGATGGGCGGCCTACGCCAATATGTATGCCGCGCTGATCGTAATGGCAGTGCTGTTTTCATCGCTGATCACCCTGCTGTTTCTTGTTCGCGACCGCACGCTCGCCTGGCAGCGCAACGCGGTGAAATGGTAACGCTTTCTCAAGAGGAGTCGCCTGTGGCTGCATCTATCTATAACTCTGTGACCGAACTGATTGGACAAACGCCGCTGCTGCGCCTGTCGCGCTTTAGCGAGCGCCACGGCGTGCGCGCCGAACTGCTCGGCAAGCTGGAGCTTTTTAACCCTAATCACAGCGTCAAAGATCGCATTGCGCTGGCGATGATTGAACAGGCGGAGCGCGACGGCCTTATCAGGCCGGGCGACACCATCGCCGAAACCACCAGCGGCAACACCGGCATCGGCGTCGCCTCGATCGCGGCGGCCAAAGGCTACCGCTTTCGCGTCTACATCAACGATTTCGTCAGTATCGAGCGCAGCAAGATTATTCAGGCCTACGGCGCAGAGGTGGTGCCCTTCAGCACCGTGCCGGGCTTCGCCGACTACTACGAAGCCAGCGACGGCGACTTTGTCGCCGCCACCCGCTGGCTGGTGGCGCGGGTGGCCGAAGGCGAGCCGGAGGTGCATTTTCTCCAGCAGCTTCAGAACCCGGCGAACCCGCGCGTGCATGAGCTGACCACCGGCCCGGAAATCTGGCGCGACACCCAAGGCAAACTCGATATTTTCGTCGCCTCGGTGGGCACCGGCGGCACGCTCTCCGGCATCGGGCGCTATCTGAAAGCGCAGGATCCCGCCATTCAGGTGGTCGCCGTGGAACCAGGCATCGGCTCGCAGCCGAGCCCGCAGCATCCGGAACCGCTGGAGATTACCGGCGTCCACGCCTTCAGCGGCCAGCCGCCGGAGCGGATCCCGCCGAATCTGGATCCTCAGGTTTATGACGACGCGATTGCGGTGGAAACCTGGCAGGCGTATCAGGCTGCGCGCCAGTTCGCGCTGGCGGAAGGCATACTGGTCGGGGATTCGTCGGGCGCGGTGCTGTTTGCCGCGCAGCTGCTGGCGGCGCGGCCGGAAAATCAGGGCAAGCGCATTGTGCTGCTGCTGGCCGACGGCGGCGCCAACTACCTCAGCACGCGGCTGTTCAGCCATGACCACCCCGCGGAGAGCCTGAAAGAGGCGACGGCGGTGCAGACTTCGCAGCAGCTGCTGTAAGAGAGACAGAGGAATAAAACGGCAGCCGCGCGCTGCCTTTTTTTTTACGCCAGCACGTTCGCGGTGATGCCTTTAGCGAACAGCAGTGGATCGGTTTCCGGGCGCAGCACGTTGATCGCTTTCAGGTCGCGCGCGTAGATATCGATCTCTTTCACAAAGGCGTCCCCTGACGAATAGTGGCCGTGGGTATGGGTTTTCAGCACGCTGGCGATCTCTGCAGGACTGGTATTCAACGCCTTGCTGTTAAAGGCCTGGGCGATCACCTCAGGATGCTGCGCGGCGTAGGCGTGGGCCTGCAAAATCGCGTGGGTAATCGCCGCGGCCACTTCAGGGCGATCGCGGATCAGGCTGCCGCGCGTGCCGATGACGCAGCAGCTCAGGTTGGCATAGTCGTCGCTGAGGTTGGTGGCGACCTCCCGATAGCCCGGCTGCTGGGTCAGACGCCACATCACCGGATCCGAGCCGCTCGCCGCCTGAATCTCCCCTTTTTGCAGCACCATCGGCAGTAAGTCCTGCGGGAAAACGCGCCAGTCCACGTCAGTGTTTGGATCGACGCCGTGCCGCTTGAGCAGCAGCGAGAAGAAGTTTTTATCCGCGCCCGCCATATCGGTGACGCCGATGGTTTTGCCTTTCAGCGCCTGCAGCGAGGTTGGCCCGTCGTCGCGCGTCAGCAGCCGCATACAGCCGCCGTGGGTGCCCGCCGTCAGCTTAACGTCAAAGCCCTGCTCCAGCGCCTTGAGCCAGCGCAGCGCCATGCCGACCGCCGCTTCCGCCTTGCCGGTGGCGATCGACTCCAGCAGCAGCTCGGTGGAGTTGCCGAAGTTAACGAACTCGACCTCCAGGTTGTGCGCTTTAAAGAACTGATGCTGATCCGCCACCACGACCGGCGCCAGACAGATGGCGTTGAGGTTGACCGCCAGACGCACCGGCGTCGGCTTTGCCAGCGCCCATTTGCCTGCGCCGCCCTGCAGCAGATCGTGCGGCATCGCCATGCCAGGCATGGCGTTATCCGCCCAGAGCGGCGGCGAAATGGCGCTGGCGGCAAGCGCCGCGGCGGAATAATGCAAAAATTGCCGACGAGATAAAACGCTATTTACTGGCATGCTTTTTCCCCCGAATGAAATAACCTTTCCCGGAAATGAAATATCAAAGAAATATGATGTCAGGGGCAGAGTAATGGGAAAAGGAGAGGGCAACCAGCCTGTAAATTATGCCGATTACGCATGTGGTTATCCGCTTTAATGCTTTTACTTCGCCGGGAGAAAAATAAAGAATCGAAAAATCCCCCCTGAATCACTGAGGCAAGATGATGGCGCTTAGCGAATATCTTCACGAGCTGCTGCCGGTAATTAGCCAGACGCTGGCGAGCAGCGCGGCGGAGGTCGACAGACGCGGCGAATTTCCCACGGCCAATTTCGCGCTGCTGCGCCAGCACGGCCTGCTCAGTTTCGCGCTGCCTGCGGCGGCGGGCGGCGGCGGCGCGGATCTGCCGGCGTGTCGCGCGGCGATCGCGGCGGTGGCGCAGGGCGAACCCTCCACCGCGCTTATCCTGATAATGCAGTACCTGAACGCCCGTCGGCTCGGCGACGACGCCAGCTGGCCCGCCGACGTGCGCCGCCAGGTGGCGCAGAGCATCGTGCAAAAAGGCGCGTTGATCAATGCGCTGCGCGTCGAGCCGGAGCTGGGCACGCCCGCGCGCGGCGGCCTGCCCGCCACCACGGCGCGACGCGCCGCCGACGGCTGGCGCATCAGCGGCGAGAAAATCTACTCCACCGGCAGCGTCGGGTTGAGCTGGTTTCTGGTCTGGGCGCGCAGCGACGACGCGGATCCGCTGGTCGGCGCCTGGCTGGTGCCCGCCTCCGCGCCCGGCATCCGCATCGAAGAGGAGTGGGATCATCTGGGCATGCGCGCGACCTGCAGCCACCGCGTGGTGCTGGAGGAGGTCTGGGTGCCGCTGGAAAATGCGGTCAACGTCAGCCGCCTGAGCGCGCCGCGCCCTGCCCTCAACGAGGAGGAGAGCCTGTGGATGGCGGTGCTGCTGGGCACGCTCTATGACGCGGTGGCGCGCGCGGCGCAGCGTGAATTTATCCGCTTTCTGCAGCAGCGCGTGCCCGCCAACCTGGGCCAGCCGCTGGCGAGCCTGCCGCGCTTTCAGGAGCTGACGGGCCGCATCGAAACCCTGCTGTTTACCAGCCGCACGCTACTCGACGGCGCGGCGGCTGGCCAGATCGCCGCGGCCGACGCGGCGAAAGTGAAACAGGTCACTATCGATAACGCCATTCGCAGCGTGCAGTTGATGGTCGAGCATATCGGCAATCACGCGCTGACGCGCGCCAATCCGCTCGAACGCCACCTGCGCAATGTATTGTGCGGCCGGATCCATACGCCGCAGGACGATGTTATTTTCACCGCCGCCGGCAAAGCGGCCCTTTTATCCGACAGGAGTAAATGATGACGCTGGAATTTATAGGTCTGGTCGGCGCGCATAAAGCGAGCGAGACCGATGGCGGCAACGGTCAGGTGGTGGATCTGCCTTTTATCAAAGCCTTTGCCCAGACGCAGGAGTATGCGGGTTTTGACAAAGTGCTGCTGGCGGTGAATAGCCGCGCGCCGGACTCGATGATTATCGCCAGCTACGTGGCGGCGCTCACCGATAAGCTCGGGCTGCTGGTGGCGCACCGGCCCGGCTTTCAGGCGCCGACCTTCGCAGCGCGCCAGTTCGCCACCCTGGACCAGCTCAGCCAGGGGCGCGCGGCGATCAACGTGATTACCGGCGGCGACAGCGGCGATCTGCAGCGCGATGGCGACTTTCTCGATAAGGAGAGCCGCTATGCGCGCAGCGGCGAATATCTGGAGGTGATGAAGCAGGTATGGACGTCGACGCAGCCGTTCAGCTATGAGGGCGATTGCTATCAGGTGCGGGAGAACTTTACCGAGGTGAAGCCGTACCAGCAGCCGCGCGTGCCGATCTACTTTTCCGGCGCGTCGGATGCGGCGGTGGAGATCGCCGCGCGCCATGCCGACGTCTATATGATGTGGGGCGAGCCGCTGGAGCAGGTAAAAGAGCGAATCGCTCAGGTGCGCGCCGCGGCGCAGAAATATGGCCGCGAGGATCAGATCCGCTTCAGCCTGTCGCTGCGTCCGGTGCTGGGCGCGACCGATGAAGAGGCCTGGCAGCGCGCTGACCATCTGCTCGCGCAGGCGCAGGCGAGGATCGGCGGCAAGGCGATTCAGCCCGACAGCAATACCGGCTCGCAGCGGCTGTATCAGCTGGCGACGGCGCGCAGGGTCTATGACAGCTGCCTGTGGACCGGCATCGCCGCCCTTTCCGGCGCGGCGGGCAACTCCACCTCGCTGGTCGGCGCGCCGGAGACGGTGGCCGAGGCGGCGCTGGAATATTACAAGCTCGGCGTCACCACCTTCCTGTTCCGCGGCTTCGATCAGCTGCGCGACGCGGCGGATTACGGGCGGTTGCTGCTGCCGAAGATCCGCGAACGCGTCGCGGCGTATGACGCAGCGCGCGCGTCAGCGGCGTAGGGTTATGTGGGGGCTGCCATATCTGCACTATTGAGTGTGGATTCTGGCGGCGTTAACCCTTACCGGAACAAAAACGGCGACGCAGAGTAAACTACGTCGCCGTTGCCTTATGCGGCCTTTGTAACGTTATTCACTCAGAACCGATAGGTCGCCGATACCGAGAAGTTACGCGGCGCGCCATAGACGTTATAGGCGCCGACCCAGGTGTCATACTCTTTATCGAACAGGTTATTCAGGTTGGCCTGCAGCGACAGGTTTTTATTCACCTCATAACGCGCGAAGAGATCCACCAGCGCATAGCTGCCCTGCTTCGCGTGCCAGGTGCCGTTGCCTTCCGGCGCGCCGACATCCTGCCAGGTGTGCGTCTGCCAGTTCACGCCGCCGCCGAGCGTCAGCTGATCGAGCATCGGCAGGCGATAGCTGGTGAACAGGTTGAAGCTGGTGCGCGGCAGCTGCGAGTTATAGGCGTTGCCGTCGCGATCCTGCGCCAGATAGGTGGTGCCGCCGACGGTCATCTGCCAGTTGTCGGTCAGCGCGCCGTTCAGCTCAAACTCGACGCCGCGGCTGACAACGCCATCTTTCGCCGCGTAGGCGGTTGACTGCGATCCCGGAATAATCTGCCCGGTATCTTCGCCGACGTTATCCAGCTCGGTGCGGAATACGGAGAGCGTGGTGGTCAGGCGGCTATTGAGCCAGTCGGACTTCACGCCCACCTCGTAGTTTTTCCCGATCACCGGCGAGAGGAAGGCGCCGCTGCTGTCGCGGTAATCCTGCGGCTGGAACACCGAGGTATAGCTGGCGTAGGCGGACCAGTTTTCGGCGAAGTCGTAAATCAGCCCGCCGTACGGCGTGGTGTTGTTCTTCTCCAGCTCCTCGCCGGTGGCCAGCGTCTGACGATTCCAGTTGGTGTAGCGCGCGCCCAGGATCAGATGCAGCGGATCGGCCAGCGAAATGCGCGTCGCCAGATAAACCGATTTCTGGCGAACCGTGGTGCTGTCCGCCGTCAGCTCGCGCGGGCCCCAGTCAGTTTCAGGAAAATCGCCGTTGAAGTTGTTGTAGTTGCCCAGCTCGTCCGCCGAGATATTGGCCCAGGAGCTGTAATATTTATTGTCCTGACGGCTGTAGTTAACGCCGACCATCAGCTCATGCTGACGACCCAGCAGTTCGTAGGGGCCGCTGGCGAAAGCGTCGACCGCATCGACCTTGCGCTTGCCGGTGTTGTATCCGGTTCCGCCCACCACCGGATAGTCTGCGTACTGCGACACGCCCAGGCCGGTAGTTTTATCGAAGTAGCCGTCGAGATAGAGCTGTTTGCTGTCGAGGAACATCTCATTGTGGGTGCCGTTCAGCGTGATGTTCCAGCCGTTGTCGAAATCCTGCTTCAGGTTAACGAAGACTTTTTTGTTCTCTTTATCGTTATAGGCCCACTCCGGCGCGGTGTTGAAACCACGACGGGAATGGATCTGCGTGCCGTCGGTGTACCAGCGCGGCGTGCCGCTCCACATCGGCGAGTCGGTATCGACCTGCGAGAACTCATAGCCGACGGAAAGCGTGGTGGAATCGGTAAGATCGGCGTCAACTACGCCGTAAACGAATTGTTTGGTGGCGCCGTAGCGCTCGATAAAGCTGTTTTTATCGTCATAGCCTGCCACCAGGCGGCCGCGCACGCTGCCGTCGCTGTTGAGCGGCGTCGAGAGGTCGGCGACGTAGCGCTGCTTGCCCCAGCTGCCGTAGGTCGCGGAGACGCTGCCGGTAAATTCTTTGCTGTCGGCGTGCTTGCGCACCATATTGATGGCGGCGGAAGGATTGCCGGGGCCGGTCATCAGGCCGGTCGCGCCGCGCACCACTTCCACGCGCTCATAGAGCGCCATATCGGACTGCGCGTCGCCCAGGTTCCAGCGCGAGGCGAAGGTGGTTGGAATGCCGTCGACCATAAAGTTATCGATGGGGAAACCGCGGGCGTAATAGCTGGTGCGATCCATATCGCTGCTGACGCCGGTGATGCCCATGGTGTTATGCAGCACGTCATTCAGCGACTGCAGCTGCTGATCCTCCATGCGCTGCTTGCTGACGACAGTGACCGACTGCGGAATATCGCGCGCGGTCAGCGCCATTTTGGTGCCGGCGCGCGTAATCGGCACGCTGTAATCGCGCGCGTCCTGCTGCCCGGTGCTGCTGGCGCTGGCGTCGACCACAAGCGTCTGTTCGCCTGCGGCGGTCGTATCGGCAGCCTGAGCGCTCTGCGCGACGCTGGCGGCGATCAGCACCGCCAGCAGCGAGCGTTGCAGAGGCTGTTTCATGGCGCAGGCGCAATCGCCCGCGCGGTATTCCCTGACGCGCTGAACATCAAAAGACATCACTCTTCCTCTTTTTTCATTATTGGGTATGGCTGCCACGGGTTGCCGGATCGACTCGCCTCTCCGGCCGCAGGACGCTGTCCTGACGTGATGCTGTAATAAAGCAAATGAGAAATATACGCATTGTCATTATCATTGCAAGCAATTGTTAATAAATGCTGCAAAGGTTAATCAGTAAAGATTCAGCGGCATATCACTGATTTATAATGGCTTTATGCGGGGATGCCGCGTAAAAACTGGAATCTACAGGAAAGTCAGGCGACGGCTGATCGGGCCGATTGCCGGACCGCAGGCCGAAAGCCCGCCGCGTGATGCATAAAAAAAGCCTGGGGTCGCGCTCACGATGCTGGAGATCTGGCGCGGTCGATAACCGGTGCGCTTACCCGGAATAGCAAAAATCTTATTAATGGGTTAACTGGCGGCGGCTTAATATAAGCGTCTCTGCGGCTGAAGAAGATTTATTCCAGATGATGAAATAGTGAAACAATGCGAGCTTTTTAAGCGGCGGATAGTGTTCCGCGCGTCACTACCGCCACGCTGCGCTAAATAGCCACTAACGCTTACGAGAGGTAAGTATTGCAAAGGTTAATGATAACGCTGTGCAAAGGGTGGCCGTTTTAATCGGTTTATAACTTCTTTTCACTTATCAATTTGGCATCATTGTACAGATGACCTGTAAAATAGCAGGCTGAAATAGCGATGCAGATGAGTTAATCTCCCTTTTATCAGCAAGATAAGAGCCGCTGCGTTTAAAAATTAACGCGAAGCCGTAACTTGATCGTTTTAACGACAACCGCGCGAAAACTATTCGTTGCGTGCCCACCGTCCTGCTGCGTTATATTTGTGCGGGTTGTTTTATGCGAATACATTAACCCGGGCGAGGTAGCAACGGGCTATCAATTTAATGATACTCTCTGTGCTTTCGCTTATTTCCTTTATCTATTTTTTACCGTAAACTGCGCGCTTTACATATTTTTATTCGTTAAGGGTTATATCCATGAGTGATGCGCTGAAAGCATTGAATAATCTTCGTACGCTGCGCGTTCAGGCACGTGAAATTGAGCTCGACGTGTTAAACGAAATGCTCGAGAAGTTCTCTGTCGTTGTCGCAGAACGCCGTGAAGAAGTGAATGCTGAACAAGCCGCGCAAAAAGAAAAAGCGGAGAAGCTGGCGTTGTATAAAGAGATGCTGCTGAAAGACGGCATCGATATTTCCGATCTGGCCGATCTGGCGCAGAACGAAAGCAAACCCAAAGCGAAACGCGCGCCGCGCCCGGCAAAATATAAGTTCACAGATGAAACCGGCGAAACCAAATTCTGGACCGGTCAGGGCCGCACGCCTTCGCCGATCAAAAAAGTGCTGGATGCAGGCGGCTCGCTCGACGAGTTCCTGATCTAATAAGAAAGGCGCTGATATCAGCGCCTTTTTTTATTGCTGCCCTGCGGCTTCTGCGCGACGGCCAGATCAGACCGTCGGCAGGCCGAGGTTTTCACGCAGCGTGGCGTAGGCATAATCGGTCGGGAACAGGCCACGACGGCGCAGCTCTGGGATCACTAGCTCGATAAACAGATCCAGCTGCTCCGGCATAATGGCCGGCATAATATTAAAACCGTCCGCGCCGCCCTGCTCCAGCCAGAGCTGGAAGTCGTCGGCGATATCCTCTGCGGTACCGACAATGACCCGGTGCCCGCGCGAGCCCGCCGCGATCGCCGCCAGCTCGCGCAGCGTCAGATTCTCGCGCTTCGCCATATCGGTCATGAGCTTCACGCGGCTCTGGTTGCCTTCGCCCAGCGGCACTTCCGGCACCGGGCCGTCCAGCGGATAGCTGGAGAGATCCATGCCAAAGCGCAGCGAGAGCTGTTTCAGCCCGTTGTCGATATCCACCAGCCTGTTCAGCTCTTTCCACAGCGCCTTCGCCTCGTCACGCGTGCGGCCGACAATCGGCATCACGCCCGGCATGATCACCACGTGATCCGGGTTGCGGCCTGCGGCTGCGACCTGCGCCTTCTGCGACTGATAAAACGCCTGCGCCTCTTCCAGGCTGGCGGCGGCGGTAAAGACCACTTCGGCGGTCTCTGCCGCCAGCTTCTGCCCGTCGGCGGAGGAGCCCGCTTCGATAATCACCGGACGCCCCTGCGGAGAACGGGTGATATTCAGCGGGCCCTGCACCTGGAAATGCTCGCCGACGTGGTTAATCGGCCTGATCTTTTCGTTAACGAAATAGTGGCCCGATGCCGGATCCGGCTGGACCGCGCCCTCTTCCCAGCCTTCCCACAGTTTACTGGTCACCTGCAGAAATTCGCGCGCGCGCGCATAGCGCTCGGCGTGGTTCGGCATATCGTCGCGGCTGAAGTTTTTCGCCACGTCGGCGGAGAACGACGTCACCACGTTCCATGCGGCGCGGCCGCGGCTGATATGATCCAGCGAGGAGAAGGTGCGCGCCATGGTGAAGGGATCGCTGAAGGTGGTCGATGCGGTGGCGGCCAGACCGATACGGCGAGTATTGACCGCCACCGCCGACAGCATGGTCAGCGGCTCGAGGCGCGCCATGGTAGAGGGCAGGCGATACATGCTGGTCGCCAGCGCGTCGCCGACGAAAAAGAGGTCGAAACGTCCCGCTTCCGCTTTCTGCGCCAGACGAATCAGCCAGTCGATATCGGTCGGCGCGCCCAGCTCTTCGGTCAGGCGCCAGCCGCTCACGTGATGCCCTACCGGCTGAACGAAAAGACCAAGACGCAGACGATTTTTTGCAGATGAACTGTCCATATTATTTCCCTGATTGCAGTAAGAGCCGTCTTCAGGCGGCTATGAAAAATGATCGGTGGCGATAAGCGCCTGCTCCAGCGCCGCGGGCGAAACCTCGAACGGCAGACGCGCCGCGCTGGCGGCCGGAAAACGCACTTCAGCGGCCAGACGATGCAGCGCCGCCGCGCGATCGCCCGCCAGTGCGGGCAGCTTCAGCGGAGCGTCGAAGCGCCGCAGCAGCGCCACCAGCGCCGGGTCCGGTTCGCCGTTGCCCTGCTCCATAAAAGACTGAACCAGCAGGCTGTAGCCGACCTTCTCGCCGTGCAGCCAGTGATGCAGCTCCGGCAGGCCGGTCAGGCGATTATGGATCGCGTGGGCGTAGCCGGGCGTCGGTAGCGTATCGCGCATACTGTTGGCCAGTCCAGCCAGCACGATATTCGCGTCGATGATGCGCTCCAGCGCAAAGGTCACCTGGCGTTGCCGGTTGGCCTCTACCGCCTCGTCGCCCCACTGCCGATAAGCGTCCACCGCGCGCTGCGCCGCCATGACCTTCAGGTCGAGCGCCAGACTGTCGGGATTATGGCGCTGATAGGGGCGAAACTCATACCACTTGGCCAGCGCATCGACAATGCCCGCTTTCAGGTAGCGCACGTCGCTGCGGGCGATGATTTCGCTGTCCACCAGCACCAGCGCCGGCATATTGCGCAGCGGCTGGCTGCGCAGATGCGCGCCCTGCGCGTTATAGACGATGGCCACCGGCGACCAGGCGGCGCAGGTGGCGGCCAGCGTGGCAAAGTTGATCACCGCGACCTTATCCAGCCCATCGCCCGCCGCTTTGGCGCAGTCCAGCACGCGCCCGCCGCCGACGGCCAGAATCGCCTCCGCGCCCTGCTGCGCCGTATTGGCCTGAAGCTGGCTAATCGCCTCGTCGGTGCATTCACCCTCGAGCAGCTCCAGCTGCCAGCGGATGCCCTGACTCTCAAGGCTTTGAGTCAGTTCGGGATTCACCGCCTGCCAGGCGCGCGGCGAGGAAAAAATGCGCAGATGGGTGGCGATGGGACGAATATGCTCTCCGGCCCGCGCGCGGATCCCGGCCTGCTGTAGATAGGCTTGCGGCGATTTGATGGCTAACACGACTTATCCTGCTGTGGATCTGCTGCCCGCTAAAAAGGTCGGGTAAACAGAGGGTTAATAAGGTTGCCCATGCGCGTGGCGTATGCAGGGCATAGTACGACAAACGCTAATTTAAGCAACGCCTTATACCGCCTCGCCTCTCTACAAATTCGCATTAGCTTAGCGATATTTCAGATATAGAGCGCGGCGCCTTTATTGCTACCCTCTGGGTTCTGCTTTTTCGTTCGGAGATGACGATGCGTTTTTTCCCTTATCTGGCGGCGACGCCGTGAACCTCACCGCGCAGCTTAGCCAGCTGATTAGCGCTTCCCAACCTGACCCGACTGCGCGCCAGCGCGCACGCGAAGGGGTGCAGGATTTTCTCGCCGTAGGCTGGCCGATACTCAACCAACAGGCGCCGGACAGCGGCTTGCCGCTGCTGAAAACGATCTACGGCGACAGCGGCCCGGCCTCGCGCGCGCTGCTGCTCGGCTACGCCGCGCACGCGCTCGACTATGACGACTTTCACGCCGACTTTCGCGGCCATCCCAGCGTGGTGATCCTGCCTGCGCTGCTGGCGTGGGCGGCGGAGAACAACGTCTTTAACGCGGCGCGCTTTCTTGACGCCTTTATCATCGGCGTGGAGATGGCCGGCCGGCTCGGGCTGGCGATGACGCAGAGCCACTACACGCTCGGCTACCACAATACCGCGTCGCTCGGCACGCTGGCCGCCGCCGCCGCGCTGGCGCGCTTTAGCGGCGCGGACGCACGGCAGACCGCGGTGCTGCTCGGCATCGCCGCCACCGAGGCGAGCGGCCTGCGCGCCCAGTTCGGCTCGGCGGTGAAGCCGCTGCACGCCGGTTTCGCCGCCGAGCGCGCGGTGCGCGCCACGCAGCTGGCGCTGGCGGGGTTTGACGGGCAGGCGGAGGGCGTGCTGGAGGCCTTTATTTCGCTGGGCAGCGCGCGGGAGGCGCAGCCTGAAAAGCTGCTGGAAAACTGGGGCGCGCCCTGGCGCATCGTCGCGCCGGGCCTGGAGTTCAAGCCCTTCGCCACCTGCGCCGGCACGCACAGCGCGGCGGAGGCGACGCGCGAGATCCGCCAGCGCTGGAGCGGTTCGACACCAGAGCTGCTGAGCGCTATCGATCGCATAACCGTGGCCTTTCCGCCCGGCGGCGATATCGCCGCCTCGGTGCGCCAGCCGAAAAACGGCATTGAGGCGCGTTTTAGCCTGGAGTATGTCATCGCCGCCATGCTGATTTACGGCGACCTGCGCATGGCGGACTTTGCCGAAGGCGAAGTCAATCCGCAGATTATGGCGCTGGCGGCGAAGGTGGCGCGCCAGCCCGACGCGGATGCGCCGCCAGACGCCATCAATCCTGGGCTGCGCTTCCATGAGGTGACGCTGTTTCTCCACGACGGCACGCAGCTGCGCCAGCGGCGCACCCGTCAGCAGTCGCTGGCGACGCCGGTGGACGTCGCCGGCAAGCTGCGCGCGGCGCTGGACGGGCAGCCTGCGCTGCTGGCCTGCAGCGCGCTGCGCAGTGATGAGGATTTGCGCCGCCTGGCGCAGACGCTGATCGCCGCGCTGTAGCGACTGTCGCTTAGCCTTGCGGCGGCGTAAAGGCGGCGACCGGCGGCGCGTCGCCGATATATTTTCTGACGTTCACCACGGCAATCTGGCCGGTGCAGCCCTGCGCCAGCGCTGAGGTGCCGATATCCTGCGTCAGCACGTTGGGGTTGCCGTGACGGCAGAGCGGCCGCGCCGCGGCGGGATCGACCGGATCGTACCAGGCGCCGGTCGGCAGCCGCACCACGCCGGGCCTGATCGCCTCGGTGAGCGCGGCGCTCGCCAGCAGGTGCCCGCGCGCGTTGTAAAGCTCAATCACGTCGTTATCGCCGATGCCCAGCCGCTGCGCATCCAGCGGATGCAGGCTGCAAACCTCGCGCCCGTTGCGCTTGCCGCTGCGGCTGTAGTCGCCAAAATCGAGCTGGCTGTGCAGGCGCGTCGCCGGCTGGTTGGCGATCAGCCAGAAAGGATAGTTTGCAGAGGGCTGCTCGCGCGGCGCGCGCCAGACCGGATGGCCGGGACAATCCTCATAGCCGAAACCGGCGATGGCGTCGGAAGCGATCTGAATCTTCCCGGTGGGCGTCGGCAGCGGATGGGCCGCTGGATCGGCGCGAAACGCATTGATCATGCGGCCGCCATCCTGCAGCTGCGGCAGCGTCACCACGCCTTCCCGCCAGAAGGCGGCGAAATCGGGCAGCCCTACCTGATGCGCCGCCAGCTTTTCCTGCAGCTGCGCATAGAGATGTTCAAGCCAGCCGCGCGCGTCGCGCCCTTCGGTAAAGGCCGCCTCACGTCCCAGGCGCCGCGCCAGCTCGCTGAAAATCTGGTAATCATCCCGCGCCTCGCCGTACGGGGCCGCCACCGGCTGCATGGCGATAAGATGGCGGTCGGTCGGCGCCCCGCCGACATCTTCACGCTCCAGCGTCATGGTGGCGGGCAGCACGATATCCGCGTGGCGCGCGCTGGCCGTCCAGGCGCTCTCATGGACGATCAGCGTATCGAGGCGGCAAAAGGCCTGACGCAGCCGCGCCAGATCCTGATGATGGTGAAACGGGTTGCCGCCCGCCCAGTAGGCCAGCCGAATGTCGGGATAGGTCAGATGACGCCCGTTATAGTGAAATTTTTCGCCGGGATGCAGCAGCATATCGGCGATGCGCGCCACTGGAATAAAGCGGTCGATGCCGTTTTTACCCTGCGGCAGCGCCGGAAAGCTCGCCAGATTATGGTGTTTACCGTAGTGCCCCAGCGCGCCGAGCGCATAGGTAAAGCCGCCGCCGGGCAGGCCAGGCTGCCCCAGCGCGGCCGCCAGCGCCAGTCCCAGCCAGACCGGCTGTTCACCATGCTGCGCGCGCTGCAGGGCGTGCGCCACGGTGATCAACACCCGCTTGCCGTGCAGCGCATGCGCCAGCGCGCGGATCTGCGCCGCAGGCAGGCCGCAGAGAGCGGCGGCCCAGTCGGCATCGCGCGTAATGCCGTCCTCTTCGCCCAGCAGGTAGGCTTTGAGCGTCGGCCAGCCGTGGGTATAGCGCGCCAGAAAGTCGTCGTCGGTCAGGCCCTGCGTGGTCAGCTCATGCAGCAGCGCCAGCATCAGGGCCGCGTCGGTGCCGGGGATCAGCGACAGCCATTCGCCGCCCGCTTCATCGGGTAGATCGCTTTTCAGCGGGCTGACGGAGATAAAGCGCGTGCCGCGTCGGGCGGCGCGCTGCATAAAGCCGCGCTCGGTGTGCTCGCTAAGGCCGCCGCTCGCCACCTGAGAATTTTTCAGCGCCAGTCCGCCGAACGCCAGCACCACGTCGCTGTGCTCGGCGATCGTCTCCCAGCTGACGCCGCGCCGCGCAATCTCGTTCATATCGCCGACGATATGCGGCAGCAGCACCGAGGCCGCGCCGGAGCTGTAACTGTTAACCGAGCGCACATAGCCGCCCATTACGGTATTCAGAAAGCGGTGCACCTGACTTTGCGCATGATGAAAGCGTCCGGCGCTCGACCAGCCGTAAGATCCGCCGAAAATGCCGGCCGGCCCGTAACGCTCGCCGACGCGCCGCAGCTCGTCCGCTACCCGCGCGTAAGCCTCTTCCCAGCTCACCGCCACGTAGCTGTCCAGGCCGCGACGCGCGTCGGGGCCCGGCCCGTTCTCCAGCCAGCCGCGCCGCACCATCGGCCGCGCCACGCGCGCCGGATGCGCGAGCGCGTTGTGCAGGTTCGCCAGCAGCGGGCTGGGATCGGGGTCGGCGCTAAATGGGGTAATCGTCAGGCTGTCACCGTCGCGGCGCGCGCGAAATGCGCCCCAGTGGGCGCTGTGCATAGTGTCGGTCATGGTCGTCCTGCGGAGAAATGGCGCCTAAAGCACCGTTGCGATGAAGTTGCGCACGCGCCCGTTGCTGGGATCGTCAAGCACCTGCTGCGTCGGCCCGGCGGCAACAATCCGGCCGCTCTCCATAAATACCAGAGTGTCGGCGATTTCGCGCGCGAAGCCGATCTCGTGCGTGACGATCACCATGGTGATGCCGGAGTGCGCCAGCTGCTTAATCACCTGCAGCACCTCGCCCACCAGTTCGGGATCGAGCGCCGAGGTCGGCTCGTCAAACAGCAGCACGCCAGGATCCATCGCCAGCGCGCGGGCGATGGCGACGCGCTGCTGCTGTCCGCCCGACAGATTTTGCGGCCACTCCTCTTCCCGACCCGCCAGCCCGACCTGCTGCAGCAGCGCGCGCGCTTTTTCCAGCGCCTGCTGGCGCGGCGCCTTTTTCACGCGTATCGGCGCGTCGGCGATGTTTTGCAGCACCGTGCGATGGGGAAAGAGATTGAACTGCTGAAACACCATGCCGATGTCGCGGCGCTGGCGCGCCACTTCGCCGCTGCTCAGCTCATGCAGCGCCTGACCTTTCTGCCGGTATCCCACCAGCTCGCCGCCGATGCGGATAGTGCCGCCATCCAGCTTTTCCAGATGGTTGATGCAGCGCAGCAGCGTCGATTTGCCCGAGCCGGACGGCCCAAGGATCACCGTCACCGAACCGGCCGGAATATCGAGATCGACCTCGTCGAGGACGGTGACGCCGGAAAAGCGTTTGGTCACGTTACGCAGGGCGATTGCCTCAGCCATGGGTGATACTCCTTTCGCTGCGCGTCGGGGTAAAGCCGTTGAGCAAACTGCGCCACAGGGTGCGCGACTGACCGCGCGCTACGCCGCGCGAGAAATAGCGTTCGACGTAGAACTGTCCGATCGACAGCACCGAAGTCATCAGCAGATACCAGAGCGTCGCCACCAGCAGCAGCGGGATCACCTCATAGGTGCGCTGATAGATGATCTGCGCGGAAAAGAGCACATCCTGCAGCGAGATCACCGACACCACCGCCGTGGTTTTTAGCTGGCCGATCACCTCATTGCCTGCCGGCGGCAGAATGGCGCGCATCGCCTGCGGCAGAATGGTGAAGCGGAAGATCTGCGCCGGGCGATAGCCGAGCGCGCGCGCCGCCTCAAGCTGCCCGTTGCCGACGCTCTGGATGCCGGCGCGCACGATCTCCGCCGCGTAGGCGGACTGGTGCATCACCAGCGCGATAACGGCGGCGCTGAACGGGCTGACCAGCGCGTTGGACTGGGCGCTCCACAGCTCGCCGACGCCCGGCAGCGACAGAGAGAGCGTGGGATAGAGCGCGGCGATGTTGTACCAGAGAAACAGCTGCACCAGCATCGGCACGCCGCGAAAGAACCAGGTGTAAGCCCAGCTTACCGCCACCAGCACCGGATTCGAGGAGAGGCGCATCAGCGCCAGCACCGTGCCGAAGGCGAACCCCAGCACCACCGAAATCGCCGTTAGCTGCAGGGTCATCAAAACGCCCTGCAGAATCGACGCTTCGGTAAAGTTGTCGGCGATAACGCCCCATTCGAAGCGTGGGTTATTGATCATCGAGTGGGCCATCGCCGCCACGCACAGCAGCACCAGCAGCGCGCTCAGCCAGCGGCCATAGTAGCGTTTGCCGACGATGCGCAGCTCGTCAGCGCGATGCGGTTCTGGATTCACTGGAAGATCTCCTGATTACGTTTCGCCTCTTTCACCGCGCCGAAGCCGATCTCCCAGCGATCGAGGATCTTCTGGTAGCTGCCATCTTTGATCAGCGAATTGAGCGCCGCCTGCACCGCAGGCTCCAGCGGTGAATCTTTCGGGAACGCCACGGAAACCGGCGCGTCGTTGACGCTGATCTCGCCGCTCATGGTCAGCGGCTTGATCAGTTTCACCTGCCAGGTCAGTCCTTCATAAGGCCCGAAGAACATCGGCACGCGCCCGCTGACCACCGCCTGTACGCCAGCCGGACGATCCGGGAAAACGGCGATTTTAATCGGCGGCTTGCCTGCGCTTTCGCAGGCTTTGCTCGCCTCTTCCAGACGGGTGATCTGCGTGGTGCCTGCCCCCGCGCCGACCTCTTTGCCGCAGACCGCGTCGAAGGTGGTGAACGGCGCGATGCTGGCGCTTTTTAGCGAGATAATGCCGAGTCGGCTGGCGTTGTAGTAGCCGACGAAATCGACCTGCTTCAGGCGCGCCTGGGTGGCGTTGATGTTGGAGAGCGCCACATCGTAGCGGCCGGTTTTCAGGCCGGGAATGATATTGTCGAAGCCGCCGGTGTCGCGCCACTGCACCGCGACGCCAAGCCGTTCGCCGACGGCGTTCATCACGTCGATTTCACGCCCGGCCAGGGTTTTATTGTCTTCTTTATAGAAGGTGGTCGGCGGCGTGTTGGGGTTTGTCCCGGCGACAATATAGCCGCGCTGCAGGATAGCGGCAGGCACCAGGCTTTTCAGCGCGGGATCCGCCTGCACATGCAGTGAACTGTCGGTCGGCACCGAGGTGTCGGCGGCCATCGCGCCCTGCGCGGCCAGAGCGAAAGCGATGTAGGTGACGCCTTGCATGAGTTTCACGGGGATCTTTCTCCTGATCAAATAAAATCCCTTGCGGGAAAAGTAGATAAGTATCTAAACGGCCAGACGGCTTTATTCTCAAGGAGGAGAGGCAGGCTTAACAAATGCGAAAAAACGCTAAGCATTGCCGAAACAGGCATTAGCGCGGCGTGCCTCTGAGGAAGTTCTGAACGGCTGACAAAACCCTGGCTCATTACGCGCGTAACGCGTCGCCCATTTTTTAACCCATTGTCCAGCAATGTAAATATGCTGACGCCAACTATACAATGAGAATCATTATCACTATCATGCGCATTTACTTACACTCGTTAACGTATCAGGGAGAAAGTTTAAGTGAATGTAACGGTAGATTTCAGAAAGCGCCCCTGCGCCCTGCTGATGGTCGGCATGCTGAGCGCCACCGGCGTCGGTGCGGAAGAGACGGAAAAGCTGGCTGACGACGAGACGATGCTGGTCACCGCCGAACAGATACTCAAGCAGCAGCCCGGCGTCTCCACCATTACCGCCAAAGATATTGAAAAAAGCCCGCCGGTGAACGATCTCTCCGACATCATCCGTAAAATGCCCGGCGTCAATCTGACCGGCAACGGCGCCAGCGGCAGCCGCGGCAACAATCGTCAGATCGATATTCGCGGCATGGGGCCGGAAAATACCCTGATTCTGATTGACGGCGTGCCGGTTTCCTCACGCAACGCGGTGCGCTACAGCTGGCGCGGCGAGCGCGATTCGCGCGGCGACAGCAACTGGGTGCCGCCGGAAATGGTGGAGCGTATCGAGGTGATCCGCGGCCCGGCGGCGGCGCGCTACGGCTCCGGCGCGGCGGGCGGCGTGGTGAATATTATTACCAAACGACCCACCAACGACTGGCACGGCTCCCTTTCGCTGTTTACCAACCAGCCCGAAGACAGCAAAGAGGGCGCCACCAAACGCGCCAACTTCAGCCTGAGCGGGCCGCTGGCGGGCGACGCGCTGACCATGCGCCTCTATGGCAACATCAATAAAACCGATGCCGACGCCTGGGACATTAATACCGCGCAGAACGGCTCCTATGCCGCGGGTCGCGAAGGCGTGCGTAATAAAGATATCAATGGCGTGCTCTCCTGGAAGATCACCCCAGAGCAGATCCTTGATTTCTCATACGGCTACAGCCGTCAGGGCAATATCTACGCCGGCGACACGCAAAACAGCAACGGCAATAACAGCGCCAACGGCCTGGTCGAGTCGCTGGTCGGCAGTGAAACCAACCGTCTTTACCGCCAGTCTTACGGCCTGGCGCACAACGGCATCTGGGACTGGGGCCTGTCGAAGCTGACGTTCAATTACGAAAAAACCAATAACACGCGCCTGCAGGAAGGCTCCGGCGGCAGCGTGGAGGGCATGATCAACAGCGATAAATTCGCCACCAGCCGACTGGAGAGCTACCGCGGCAACGCGGAGATTAACTTCCCGCTCGACTGGCTGCGCGACCAGACGGTAACGCTGGGCGCGGAGTGGAACCATGACAAGCTGAACGATCCCGCCTCGATGCAGGCCGCCAACCAGGCGGGCGTTAATATCGGCGGCGTCAGCGGCAACGCAGCGGATCGCAGCAGCAAGAACAGCGCGACCCTCAGCTCGCTCTACTTCGAGGATAATATCGCCGCGACCGACTCGACCGAGGTTATTCCCGGCATCCGCTTCGACTACCACAACAGCTTCGGCGCCAACTGGAGTCCGAGTCTGAACCTGTCGCAGGCTCTGGGAGACGACTTCACGCTTAAGGCGGGCATCGCCCGCGCCTTCAAAGCGCCGAACCTCTATCAGTCCACCGAAGGCTATCTGCTCTCGACACGCGGCAACGGCTGCCCGAAGGATATCGCGTCGGGCAGCTGTTATCTGCTGGGCAGCGACGATCTGGAGCCGGAAGTGAGCGTGAACAAAGAGCTGGGCATCGAGTACACTCATCAGGGCTACGTGGCGGGCATCACCTGGTTCCGCAACGATTATAAAAACAAGATCGTCTCTGGCCGCGAGCGCGTAGGCATCGCCTCTAACGGCTATAACATTCTGCGCTGGGAAAACGGCGGCAAAGCGGTGGTTGAAGGGCTGGAAGGCAACCTGACGGTGCCGCTGATCGCCGATACGCTGGAGTGGCGCAGCAACGCCACCTATATGCTGAAGTCGGAAGATAAAGAGACCGGCAATCCGCTGTCGATTATTCCCAAATACACCATCAACTCGCAGCTTGAGTGGCAGATGACGCGCGACCTTTCCGGCAATATCAACTGGACGATGTACGGCCGCCAGAAGCCGCGCGAGTTTTCCGAATCGCGGCTGGAGGTGAACAATCTGTCGCAGCGTGAGGTTGGCGCCTACTCGGTGTTGGGCCTGAATCTCAACTACGACCTGACAAAAAACCTGCGCGCCAACGCGGGCGTCAGCAACCTGCTCGATAAGCGCATCTATCGCGAGAACGCGGGCGCGTCGACCTATAACGAGCCAGGCCGCGCCTGGTACGCCGGGGTATCGTACAACTTCTGACCGGCTGCGCCGCCGCCGTTGCGCGACGGCGGCCAGCAGCAGAAAGATTGCTGATTTAACCTGATGTAAAGCGAGGCGCGTGGGGTTATGATGCTGCCGCTGCGGGTCATGCGTCGTCACACTCCGCCGCGCCTTGCGGGAAAAAGCAGACAGATGCGCAGGCGCGGGTTTCGACGCCAGGCTACGCTGAATAAACCCGTAATTCAGGAGAGTAAAGCCCGTGAAATTTGAAAATCAGGATGCGTTTAAACTGGCGGTGGCTTATATGGAGCGAAAAGAGAATGTCACCGGCATTACCGTTTACTTTAAATCCTTTATCGAGACCTACCAGAAATTCGATCGCTGGCTGAGCGCTGCCGATCCGGTGCAGGCTGTCGAAGAGGAGAAAAAAGCCGCTAAAGCCAATCCCGATTCTCTGCTCTGACGCCCCGCGCGGCGGGATAAGACGGTCGGCTTACTCAGTCTTAACCCGTCGTTCTGGCGCCCCTCGCCCGGCTTTGTCTGGGCGTTGTCCTCTTGCCGCTGTTCCTTAACGACGCATTCGTCGCTTATCATCCGCCTCTGTTTTATGCTTAACTTTCGCTCTACCTTTTTCAGTACGTGGTAAAAATGCACTATTTTAACGAATTAATGGGCTTTATTGAGGGGAACGTCGCGCTTTCCGCCACCTTCAATATTATTCTGCTGGTTCTCGCCGGTATGATTGCGCACCTTGTCTGCAAATTCTTCGTGGTCAAAGTGGTGCGCAAAGTCTTTTTCAGCACCCATAAAAGCGATGTGCCGCTGGATAAAGATGTCAGGATATCGGAAAAACTCTCCAACTTTATTCCGGTTATCACCGTCTATTATCTGCTGCAGTTTATGCCTGAACTGCCCGAACATCTGCAAATTGCCATTCGGACGCTGTGCGGCATTCTCTTCTTTATCTATCTGTCGCTCTTTTTTAATGAAGTGCTGGAGATCGTCAACAGCTCCTATTCGAAAAAATCGAAGCGTAAGAATCATTCGATCAAAGGCTATATTCAGGTCGGCAAAATTCTGGTGCATATTTTATCGGCGATTATGATCCTGGCGATTATGTCGAATAAATCGCCGGTGATTATTATTTCCAGCCTGGGTGCGGCGGCGGCGGTATTAATGCTGGTTTTTCAGCATACGCTGCTGTCGCTGGTGGCCAACATTCAGGTCTCCTCTAACGACGTGCTGCAGCTCGGCGACTGGATAGAGATGCCGGATAAAAATCTTAGCGGCGAAGTCACCGATATCGCCCTGCATACCATTACTATCCGCAACTGGGATAACACCATCTCGCGCATTCCCACTAAAAATTTCCTGACGGAAACCTACACCAACTGGCAGGCGATGTTTTCGTCGGGCGCGCGGCGCATTATGCGCAGCTTTTATCTCGATCTCGACTCCGTCACCTTTGTGAATCAGGAGATGCTGCAGTCGATGACCCAGCTGCGCGGCGTCAGCGAACCGCTTTCGGTGCTGCTCGACGGGCGCGACATTAGCGCCGTGGGCGATCGCTGGTTTATTGAAAACGGCATGACCAATCTCACCGTGTTCCGCCACTACCTGACCGCCTGGCTGGCGCAGCGCGACGACATTCGCAAGGATATGTATATCGTGGTGCGCGCGCTCAAACCCTCGCCGGACGGACTGCCGATCGAGGTCTACTGTTTTACCTCGTCGACGCTGTGGGCCGACTATGAAAATTCGCAGTCGGCGATTTTTGAATATATCTATGCGGTTGCCGGGCTTTTTTCGCTGCGCATCTATCAGCACCCTTCCGGCTCCGATTTCTGGCGTCTTTCGCGCGATCGCGCGCAGGCGTCAGAGGAAAACCGCTCGCCTTTCGCCTGACATAGCCAGTATGTTCAGACCGTCGCTGACCTTTTCTCTATGCCGCTGCGCGCAGCGGCATCTCTCTGATTAACGGCCAGAAAAATCAGCATCTTTTGCTGCGGCATTCGCTTGATTAAGCGGTGCGCCGGGCTACGCTTAATGCGTGACTAGCTAGTCCTTTTATCTTATGGAACATTGATAGGAGTTCTACCTATGACACAACAGAAATACAGAGGTGGCGCGGGTAATTTTGCTAACGATCCGGATCGTGCCAAAGAAGCGGGCAGCGCGGGAGGCAAAGCCAGCGGAGGCAATTTCAGGAACAATCCTGACAGAGCCAGGGAAGCCGGCCGGAAAGGAGGACAGAAGAGCCGTCGTCCGCCAGGTAATTCTGAGTAAGGTGCCTTTTGGAATGTTGTTCGCCATGGAATGGCGGTTTCCTTTCGCGCTTCTGACGCGCATAAAAAAGGCCGCCCGAAGGCGACCTGCCAGAATACGCGTGCCCCATCCGGCGCTTATCTCCGGCACTCGCAATGGCTTAGCTCTTGAAGGGGCTTAAGAATAGTCTCATAAAACCCGGTATGCGCTTTAACTTTTCTTGCTAACGAAATTATTAGCACGCTAATAAATCATCATCAGGCAAGCAGACCACTTCTTTCACGCCTCTCCCCCCTTTTATGGCTACACTAAGGTCATCGCTGGCGTTTTTGCCGCACAGCTCTCCCTGAACGAGGTCAAGCTTATGCCGTCCGGACAGTTCTATATACTCGATAAGCCTGAACTTTCTTTTAGCTGCAACTACCATCTCGACAGCGTTGCCGATCGCGCGTTTGAGTCGCGCATGCTGCTTGAGATCCAGAAAGAAAACCAGCCGGTTGAGGTCTTCGCGCCGCTCAGCATCGGTCAGGGTGTGGTGTTCGTTTCGCCCAGCGGCGAAGCGAAAAGCCTCTATTTGATCAGCGAAACCGATACTCACTTTATTTTTTCTTCGCGCGCCTGAGGGCGCAGTTCGGCGTTTATATCGGCCCTACCAGCGTCAATTCGCACGCTGAACCCGGCATGATGTTCTCCACTCCGTCGGTCAGCATCTGCCCGGCAGCGTAGAGCGCCTCAAGCGGCATTTGCGGCAGGCTTTCAAGAATAAACCACATTTTCTTATCCGTTACGCTCAGGCGGGTTCGGACTCCCTGCCGCCAGTTCCAGCGGCGGCAGGTAACCCCCCGATCATCACGCCAGATCACTTCGCCTGCCTCTGGCGTTTCAACGGCGGGCTGCCCATTTTTGAAGGTATCGAAGGTTTCCGTGCCGTCAGCGATCGCCAGCGCTGGCGTGCCGACGTAGGCGTCGAGGTTCTCTCCCCCGACCGGAATAGCGTAGCGCAGGCTAACCGCGTTATAGAGATCGACGACTGGATCGAGCGACGCCATGCCGCCGTCACGAATGACGCGTTTACGCAGCGCCTCTGCTGAGCATGGCGTGCGTTTAGGTTTCGCGCCAAAAGCTTGAAACACCTCGCTCCAGGCGTTGAGATGCGCATCCGCCCACTCCGGCTTGCCGGCAAGCACCGCTGCGCACGCTTCGCGCAGCGCCTCCGTGCCGAACTGCGGAGAGCGGACGGCGGCAACCTTCACCACAATGCTTAATGCGCGGAACCCTGGGGCGATATGACAGATATCTGAACTGATTGACGGCACCATTGAAGAGATCTCATAATCCAGTAATGACTAATTTATTGCATAATATCGACCGATGACCAAAAAAGTCAACATAACGACCGAGGCTGGCGCCGATGCAGCAGCGGTGAACGAGGCGATCTCTGCCCGGATCAAGCTGTACCGCAGCCAAAAAAAATTATCGCTGGACGAGCTGTCGCGCCGGGCTGGCGTCAGTAAAGGGATGCTGGTCGAGATCGAAGCCTGCAAGGCTAATCCCAGCATTGCGCTGCTTTGTCGGCTCGCGGCGGCGATGGGCGTCTCTGTCGCCGATATTGTTGACGTCGCCAGCGATCCCAAAGTGCATATTCTTCCGCCTGAACAGATCCCCCTGCTGTGGCAGGGAGAGCACGGCGGGAGCGCCAGATTGCTGGCGGGCACCAGTGGACCCAATATGGTTGAACTGTGGCGGTGGGAGCTTTATCCCGGTGACATATTCACCTCTCCAGGACATCCGCCGGAAACCACTGAGCTGCTGCATGTGACGGCCGGGACGCTGCTGTTAACGGTAAATGGCGACGCTTTTACCCTGGAGGCCGGCTATTCCGCTGTCGCCGCCACCGATACGGCGCATAGCTACGCCTGCGCCGGCGATGAGCCGCTCATTTTTACTATGACGGTGCATGAAAAAGCGCTCTGACGCGCCTGGACACAATAAACTGGAGCTTGCTATGTTTTCCGGACTGAGTGCTTTTCCCCTGACGCCCGTGACCGCCTCAGGTATTGATGAAAAAGGATTCGCCCGCATCCTTGCGCGGCTTACAGCGGCCAACGTCGACGCGATCTGCGCGCTGGGTTCGACGGGCAGCTACGCTTATCTGACGCGACAGCAAAGAGCGCGCGTCGCGACGCTGGCGGTTGAGCAGGCCGGGAAGATCCCGGTGATGATTGGTATCGGCGCCGTCAGCACCTCTGAAGTGCTGCATCTGGCCGATGACGCGCAGCGCGCAGGCGCCAGCGCGCTGCTTTTGCCGCCGGTAAGCTATCAAAAACTAAGCGAAGATGAGGTATTCAGCCTGTTTGAAACGGTGTCGCGCCACGTTTCGCTGCCCGTCTGTCTTTATGACAATCCCGCTACGACGCATTTTACATTCTCTTCCGACCTGTATCGGCGTATCGCCATGCTCCCTCACATAAGGTCAGTAAAAATTCCTGGCGTACCGGACGAGCCGGAACAGGCGCGCAGCCATATTCATCAGCTGCGCGCCCTGCTGCCTCAACACATCGCTATTGGCGTCAGCGTGGACGCTGTTGCCGGGACGGCGCTCAATGCGGGCTGCGATCTCTGGTATTCCGTCTGCGGCGGGCTGTTTCCGCAGACGGCGAAGGCGATTACCGTCGCCGCCGCCCAGGGCGATCGCGCGCGCGTCACCCAGCTCTCCGCGCGCCTGAGTCCGCTGTGGGCGCTCTACCGCAAGCACGGCGGGAGCATTCGCGTGATGGCGGCGGCGGCAGGCGTGCTGGGCGTGACCGATCCTGATTGCCTTCCGCGTCCGCTCCAGCCGCTTTCAGCCGCGCACCGGGCCGAGATCGCTGCGGTTATTTCGGCGCTGGCGCTATCCTGAAACATTGTTGCAGACGCCGCCCCGCGCAGGAGCGGCCAGGGCCTGATTAAGCTGGCTGGCATGGCGTTTATTTGCGGTGTTTAATCAAAGGCGATTCATCTATACTTTGGGCGTATTTTTTAGCAGAGAGTGGTTGCATGTATAACGAATTAGAAAGTCTGTTGCAGCAAGAGCTGGACCAAATAAACCGCGCTGAGAATCGCAATGACCGCCCCTATTTTGACGTCTCCTTTATTAAGCAATACCCCGGACTGTATGGCCTGATGTGCTTTCTGTTTGTCATTACCATGGGCGTGCTGCTTTATTCCTCATCATTCGGCACCATTGAATATATTGTTTGCTGCGCTATTTTCGCCATCTGTAATTTCTTCTTCTTTTTCCATATCAATCCCGCCTACCGAGTAAAAGATATTGACAGAGGCGCGCTGAAAAATTGCTATACCGGCGACTGGTATATGGAAGTTCACGTACGCGATGCGTTTATTCAGTCGCTGCTTGCCGGCGACGTGCTTAGCGTCGACGAGAAGGCGCGCTTAAAAAGCCAGTATGATAAGAAAGGCTATCTTTACTTCGCCGATATCTATCGTCTCAGACGCTAGTTTAGAGAGAGCACAGGATGTCCTGCAGTTCGCTACTCCTGTGCTAAGCTTTTTCCAGGTTTCAGGCGAGACGAGGAAATATGGAAAATAACGCAAACGAGAAGATGACGAATATTGTTATCGGCGAAGCCGTTATGCAGCTGGTGAGCGCGGGCGCCGATATCTCCTGGCGCGCTGTAACGGAAACGCTGCAGCTTCAGCTGAAAATGGAGCAGGACAGCGAGCGTCTGATGGCGATGCGTCATGCGATCAATCAGGTGCATGACGAACTGCGCGCGCACTACGGAACGCACGGCTCGCTGACGGGGCGTCCTTCGGCGGAAAGATTGCTGCACTAACGCGTTATTCGCCTGTGCCCTCTCCTTCGCTCTCAGAAAATTCCTTTTCTTATCATAGCGACTTTCGCTGACGCGCTCGCGTGCCAGGCTAAAGAGAGTGAAATAAACATGAACAGGAGAGAGTGATGAAAATATGGATTGCCGTTTCCCTTGCTGCCGCGGTGAGCTGTTCGGTAATGGCGTCTCAGGGCCAGTTCGAAACGGCTGCGCCGACGCCCGCAGGCTCGACGGCGCATCGCTGATTAGATACCTTCATCGTCCGGCGTGCGTCCTACCACGATTTCCAGGCAGTGGCGCAGCACATCAAGATGCACCACGTCGGTGGTGCTCTCCAGTTCAGCGATAAGATAGATAATGATCGCTTTGCTGGTGACGCGTTTGCCATGGATCACGATATCGCGAATCACGGCATCCAGCACGCGAGACTCCGCCTCAAGACGATCGCCCGCTTCGCGGAAGTGATGAATAATGTCGGCTTCGGCAGACGCGTTATGCTGAGCATTCTGTTGAGTTTGCATATTGTGTTCTTATAGTATGGCCCGCGAGAATGATGCGCAGCGCCGTCAGAAAGAGTGATGCTCAGGCCAGACCGCGCGGCGTGACCTGAATAAAGGGTTCGCCAGCGATTAGCGGCTGAACAGCATGCCGATAAGCAGATGCAGCTGCTGCTCCTCTTCTGGCCCCGTGGCCTGCTCCAGGCGACGGATCAGACGCGAGCAGAGCGCTTTGCGGTTGAGATTCTGACCGGCACGCAGGATCTCCGTGACAACCTGACCCAGCGTTTCCTGCTGCGACGGCAGCGTGACGTCGCTCATATAGCGGACGGTATCTGAAATTACAACGTTCTGGCGCATGGTAAACCCTCTGCGTTAACAAGCGATTAAATAGTGGTCATCAAAACCTGTAGTAAAGTTATACAACTCTCCTAAAGTTGTACAGCCCTTGCATTGTTGTACAGGTCTTATTTTTGTGCAAAAAGTGCTAAATCGCCTGCAAAGCCCGTTTTATCGGGCTTTCAGCGTCTTAAAGCGGACAGGTAAAGTTGTACAACTTTGCGGGCGGGTGAAGCAGGCGCAGATAAAACAGGTGTCATCCCTGACAGCGATCTCCGGCCGGGACGCGTCAGACGCGCCCGATAATGAGGTTATCTTTCATCGTCGTTTTCCGGCCGGAGCCGGATGACGTCCTCGCTGTGTCTTCCATCATCTTCCCGCCCTGCCACTGTCAGCCAGTGCAGCTCGGTTTGATCCCGGTTGTCATGATGCTGATAACTCTTCAGCCAGCGTCTGGCCTCCGAGATAGCCGTTAGCCTTGCGGCGTGGGTTTCATTTTCAGCCATGTGACTCAGCTCAGCGATGAGTGTCTCAACGCTTATTTCTTTCTCACCGAGAGCCAGGCTGATAACCGCTTCGCCAATAATGGCGTGACCTTTCTCGTCGTTGTGAAATAACACGTAGTCTCCTTTTGTTGCGAATTAGACATAACCTCATTTGTCAGTTTAGTAACCACAAACCTGTACAGTTTTTTATTTTTGTAAAGCCTTGCCGGTTGGCTTAAAAAACCGCCGCGTTAAACAAGGTAAAAACTTGTAAAAAAGGCAATTTATCATCAAGCGAAGCGGTAGCTCAGAATAAATTTCAGGTTAAAATATTTAATCAGTTAAAATTCAATGCATTATAGAAATTAACATTTGACTTCCCCTGGCCCTCACGGTGAAAAAGCAGCGCAGTTATCTTTTTTATTCAGCCGCTTTCGCTAAAATGAGCAGGATTAATCCTGTTATCGCACAAATTACGCAGTGTTAATTGGCGTTAGCCTGCCTGTAGCTGTTAATGTGGCGGCGACAATCACGATAAACGGAGCATTCATGCTTACAACAATAATTTACCGCAGCCATCTCTCTGACGAGGTGCCTGTAAAATCCCTTCCTGGCATGGTGGAAAAAGCCAGCCAGCTGAATGCGTCCCATCAAGTGACCGGCATTCTGCTGTTTAACGGCACCCACTTTTTCCAGATCCTGGAAGGGCCGGAGGCGGGCGTGCTGGATATTTATAGCCGCATCTGCGCCGACAAGCGCCATCACAACGTTGTCGAGCTGATGCGCGACTACTCGCCGTCGCGCCGTTTCGGCAACGCCGGTATGGAGCTGTTTGACCTGCGCGAGCATGATCGGTCTACCGTTCTGCAGGCAGTGCTGGATAAGGGCACCTCGCGCTATCGCCTCACCTACGACGATCGCGGCTTACAGTTCTTACGCACCTTTGTCGAGTCGCGCGAAAAAGAGAACTATTTTGAAGTGCCGCCGGTTGAATACTGGGACTTTATTGCAGACCAGACGGGCGCCTCTGACTCCTGGCCCGCCAATCACGGCGTGGCCTTTAAGCCGGTTATCGACCCGCTGGGTCGTCAGGTCACGGCGATTGAAGCGATCGCTACGCTGAATGGAGAGGTCGCGCTTGAAGGTTTGCCGAAATATCAGGCCAGCCTGAACGCCGTCACACAGGCTTTCGACCAGGCGGGCAGAGCCTGCCCGGAAGGCATGTCGCTCTACGTCAGCCTGCTGCCGATGACGCTGGTCGCCATCCCTGAGGCGGTGCGCATTATTGTGGATGCGATACGCAGCGCCGGACTGGTGCCGGAGCAGGTGATTATCGGCGTCAGCGAAACAGAGGTCATTTCTCAGATCGAAGCGTTTTCGGTTGCGGTAAGGCAGCTTAAGGAAGCGGGCATCAGCCTGTCGATCGATAACTTCGGCGACGGTTCGGCAGGGCTTTCGATGCTGACCCGCATTCAGCCCGACCGTATTCGTATCGGCGCGGGCATTATCCGCGACGTGCACCGCAGCGGCCCGAGGCAGGCGGTGGTGCAGGCGATCATCAAGTGCTGCTCAGCGCTGGAAATCACCGTTATCGCCGCCGGCATTGAACGTCCGGAAGAGTGGATGTGGCTGGAAGCGGCAGGCGTAATCAACTTCCAGGGACGTCTGTTTAGCGATACCGGCGCCGCTGTCGCCTGGCCGGAGCTGCGCGAAGCGATTTAACGGATTGCCCGTCGAGCAGGGATGCTCGCTCATGACCTTCTCTCCCCGCCTCCTCGCCCTTTTTTATTCCTCGCAGACTCAGTATGCTGCTTCCTGTCTTTCTTTTTTACAGGAGTTGCCGTGACTGAAAAACGCTATTACGCCAGCGATGCGCTTGAGACAGAAAGCCAGGTAATAAGCTGCACGCCGCAGAGCGACAATCGTTTCTGCGTCATTCTTTCTGCCACGCTGTTCCATCCGCAGGGCGGCGGGCAGCCCTCTGACAGAGGTACGATTAACGGCGTAAACATGCTGCAGGCGGTGCAGGATGGCGACCAGGTGCTTCATTTCACGGATGGGCCGCTGGAGACGGGGCCGGTGCGGCTAAAAGTTGACGCCGGGCTGCGCGCGCTCCACTCCCGCTACCACTCAGCCGGCCATCTTATTGGCCTGGCGGGAGAGAAATATGGCTGGCTGGGCGTAAAGGGAAACCATAAGCCGGGCGAAGGACGCATCGTTTTTGAGGCCGTCGCCCCCTTAATGCCCCTCACCCTTGATGAGCTTAATGCCGATGCGGCGGCGCTGGTTCAGCGTGGCGACAGTCGCATTATCACCGACGCGGCGGGTAAACGTATGGTGACCTGGGGCGATCTTAAACCCTATGCCTGCGGCGGCACGCATGTGCAGAATACGCTGGAGATCGGCAACATTCGTATCCTTAAGCTCAAGGAGAAAAAAGGCCAGCTCTCCGTTCAGTACGAGCTTGATGCCTGACCTGAACATCGCCTGTCAGAGATATCGGCAGAACGTTGCCCACTTCACACAGAAAAATCCTCCCGCTGCGCTATGATTAACGGGTAACACACAGCAAAGTGTTGCCTACGAAATCAAGAAACTAATGACACGCTCTGTTGCCCGCCTTGCGCGGGCTTTTTTGTTTGCTCTCTCCTTCACCTGAGGTTATCGGCCGAGGCAGGCGCGGTAATCCGCCGCGCCGCTGCAGGCAATCTGCGCGTTGATGCGCGCCATCATCTCGCTGAAAAAGGGATTGGCGGTGGCGCGCATAAAGGTTTCCGGGCCGACGGTCAGGCTGCTGGTTTCGCCGCGCAGCGAGAGATCGCCCAGCGAAATGCCGTAGCGGTTCTGCTGGTCAGGCTGCTCGCCGTAGAGATCGTCGTTCAGGGGAAAAGGCACGGCGATATGCGACAACGAGAACATATCCCGCGGCCACGCAAGGTTTAATGGCGCAATCTGCTCCTCAACCTCGCCGGCGTTAATGGTGCGCGCCACCGTTTGATAAGTCTCGGGCGTGCGGTTGGTGATCACTGTGGCGGCGTAAGCGCGCGGCGCGGCAGGCAGCAGACGGCTGACCGCCGAAGGCAGCGGCGCGCGGAACAGTGCGCTCATATTGGCCGCCTGATTGATATCAAAAATCACCAGACTGCTGCCGTTGCGCGGCAGATAGCGATAGAGCGCATCGACCACCGCGCGGGTGCTTACCGTGGCGTCCATAACCGACTGAAAGGTCAGCACCGGCGCCAGCGCGCTAATCTGCCCGCTGCGCGCCGCCTGCGCGATCTGCGCCTGCAACGCCTGCGTCAGCAGCCAGGACTGGCGCGCGGCGTTAACGGGAAACGAGTTGTATTTAAAGGGGTTATATTCCGGCACCACGTTAAGCCAGGCGGTTCGGGCAAAGGCGGGAAACAGCGCGGGCCAGCCCGCCACGCCGGCGAAGCGGGCGTAGCCGGTGACGCCAATCATCGGCGACAGCAACACGATCTGCTGCGGCGCGCGCAGCTGTTTGTCGCCAAGGCTCTCCAGCGCATATTTCATCGCCAGCGCGCCGCCGTTGGAGTAGCCCACCAGATGCAGCGGCCGCTGCGCGCCCGCCAGCCGGGTCGCCTCCCGCACCGCCAGCCGGGTGGCCGCCATCCAGCTCTGCCAGTTAACGGCGGTGAGCGATCCCGGCGCCGTGCCGTGCCCCGGCAGCCTCGGCGCAACCGCGACAAAGCCGCGCTGCTGATAATCCTCCGCCAGATAGCGCACGCTGTAGGGCGAGTCGGTCAGCCCGTGCAGCAGTACCACCGCGCCCCGAATCTCGCCTTTGGGCATCAGAATAAACGAACGATTCCAGTCGGTAGCGAAGCGCGCCGGATAAACCGCGCTGCCGGGATAAAAGCGGTTAAGCGCGTTTTTGTCCTCATCGCTCAGCCCATCGTTCAGCTCCGCTTTCATCTCCTGAAAGATGCGCGCTTCTCGCTGCTGATAATCGGCGAAGCTGGCGCGATCTATCTCATCGGCCGACATCTCATCGGCCACCCAGCTGTGCCAGCGGTGCAGCGACGGCCCCTGCTCCGACTGATAAATACGACCAATAAAGAACACCAGCAGCAGAACGGCGATGCCGATCAGCGCCCGTCTGGCCAGGGTCAGGATTGTGTGAGTGCGCGCCATCTGTTGATCCTTTCGAAAGCAGACGGCGATTTTGGATCAGAAGTCGCCGCGCCACCAGACCAGCGCGCTTTTTTAGCGTTTAATGGCGATGCCCACGATCAGGCCGCCGAGCGCCAGACCCGCTGCCGCCAGCAGCAGCGCAGGATGCAGCGAGTGAAACAGCATGACGCTTCCCGACGAGACCAGCGGGCCGATCAGCTGCCCGGTGGCGTAGCCGGACGTCAGCACCGCCACGGTGCGGGCCATCGCGCCCGGCGAGAGATCGCGCGCCAGCCGCATCGAGAGCTGCATAATCGAAAGGAAGCCGAGGCCGGTGAGCAGCGTGGCGATAAACAGCCCCTTCACATCGGGGAAAATCACCACGCTGGCAACGCCCACGCCCTGCGCCACCATCGCCGTCGCCAGCGCGGCCTGGATATTGAGGCGCGCCGCGAAGGCGATCACCAGCAGCACGCCCGCCACCGCAGAGAGGCCGAACAGCGGCCAGAAGAGCGCCGCCTGATTGCCGCTGGTAAAAAAGCTGTGCGCCATCTGGGATAAAAAGGTGGCGGGCAAAATATAGCCGAAGCCCGCCAGGCTATAGGCCGCCAGCAGCCTTTTCAGGTTGCGGTTGAAGGGTTCCGACCTGGCCGACCGATCCGCAGAGGGCAGCGAGGCCGGCAGCCGGTTGAAAATCAGCAGCGCCGCAGCGGCGGTGACCAGCCCGTAAACCAGCCACGCCTGCGAGGCGCTCAGGCCGCAGGCGGCGGCGCCCCAGGCCAGCAGGCCGGTTAACGCGATGCCGATGCCGGGGCCGGTAAACACCGCAGCCGACAGCCTGGGCGCCCGATGGTTCGCCAGCGTCAGCTGCGTCCATGAGGTGACGATAATCAGCGCCCAGGCGCCGCCTACGCCGGAGAGAAAGCGAAACAGGCACTGTAAGGTAAAATCGGCGGTCGCGGCGGAGAGCAACGTCACCAGCACCGTGGCGACCAGTCCCGTTTTTAAACAGGCGGCATGGTGTTTCGTTAAGCGGCTGGCGTGCAGCGCGCCCAGCAGATAGCCGATATAGTTCATCGCCGCCAGAATGCCCGCGCTGGAGAGCGTCAAGGCGCCTTCCTTGATCATCAACGGGATTTGCGGTGTTAAAGAGAAGCGGCCAATTCCCATGACCGCCACCAGCGTCAGAATGCCGGTAAGCAGCGTACCGATGGCGTCCGGCAGACGATGGCTGGAAGGGTTGCGCTCCGACAGATGTTGATTCGACATATTTTTGCTTTTTTCTCGCTAAGTCACTTAATCTTGCGGCCAGTGTAAAACCGCATGACCTGACGAAAAATGGGGCCAGTTATCCTGTGACCAGAAGTCATACCCAGGAGTACAGATGACGCGCAATGAGAATGTAAAAAACTTTCTGGTTCATCATCGCGCACGCGTCAATCCCGAGGCGCATGGCTTCAGCAACCGCCATCGGCGCGTGCCGGGGCTGCGTCGGGAAGAGGTGGCCCAGCTCGCCGCCGTCAGCGTTAGCTGGTACACCTGGCTGGAGCAGGGGCGCGACATTCGCATCTCCCCGGCGGCGTTGCAGCGTATCGGCCGGGTGTTGCAGCTTACGCCCACCGAGCAGGATTACCTCGACGCGCTGGTTTTCGGCAAGAAGAACCGTCCCGATACTCCAGAAGCGATCCCGCGCGAGGTGATCGCCATGGCAGACGCCCTGTCGCCGCATCCCGCCTTTATTCGCCGCGCCAATATGGACATTCTCTACTGGAATGAGGCGGCCCGCGCCCGAATATTCGACTGGTCGACGATCCCTGAAGCCGATCGCAATTCGCTGAAGCTGCTTTTTATTAATGACGGCTATAAGCAAAAAATTCACGACTGGGAACAGGCGGCCAGACACAGCATCGCCGCCTTCCGCGCCTATTATGCCGCCAGCAATCAGAGCGAACTCTTTGAGGAGGTCATTCGCGATCTCGCTGCGCGCAGCGATCTATTTCGCACCATGTGGCACGCGCAGGATGTCAATAAAGTCGGCGCCGGCAATAAGGCGATCGTCGAGAGCGACGGAACCCTGAATCATTACACCTATACCGCGCTTGAGGTGGAAAGCGCGCCCGGCATTTTCCTGATTTTTTATCTTGCTCGCGACGCTTAGCGGCCGATGAGGCGCAGCGTGAAAATGTGCGCAGCGCCACGGCACCCTTTTTTAAATCGACCATAGTTACAGGTTGAATTAAAAAATAAGCCTGCCATGAATAATAATATCGCCATGTGGTAAATAACCCGCCATCTCATATACTCAGCTTATGCGGCGCGAAGCCTTAATTAGCCCGCAGGCAGATTTATCCGGCCTTAGCATTATTAAGATCTGACGGGGAGCTTTCCGATGCGTAATTTTACGTTGCCGCTGTTGATCGCCCTTTTTCTGCTGAGCGGCTGCCAGACGACGCCGCAAGAAGCGAGAATGAAATCCGCCGACTTTCATCAGGTTAGCGGCCGAAGCGCCGGGCAGTTAAGTGAATGCATCTATCGAGGCTGGTCATCCACCGAGGTGGTGCAAAAAGATAACACCACTCATCTGGAGCATGAAAGCGAAAGAGTGACGGTTTATACCTGGGAAAACTCCATGTTCGCCGATGTGTATAAACGCGGCGCAGGATCGGAGGTGCGTTTTTATAAAACCTTTACCATGGGGCCGGAAGTGCTCGCCGATCGCAGCCGCATTGTGAAACTCTGCGCCTGACGCGTAATTATATCGGCTGGCCGATGCCAGCCGATAGCTGTTAATTAAGGTTAACGACGGCCTTTAATTACCGAGGCTTTCCAGCTGAAATCGGAGACTTCGCTCTCTTTCATCGCTTCGGGTTTCTTTCTGCGCGTCGGTGCCTTTTTGGCTTTTTCGGCCTGGGCTTTTTGTTTCGCCAGCTTTACGCTCATGATCTGCTGCCGGGCTTCGGCGGTAAACTCTTTCTCTTTCTTGACGTCCGGCTCTTTGCCGGTGCGCTGGCGATACTTTTCGATTAACCCTTTTAACACGCCGTCTACCGCCAGCCGCTCATCCGGGTCAAACTGGTCGATGGAGATCATCTTTTTATCGTTCATAGCGTATCGTCCTGAGTGAATTCACAGCGATGAGTCTACTCTGAATAGTGATTGATTGCTGCTGCTTCGGCTTTCTTGTACCCTTTCCGGTCCATATAAAGAGGACTTTTCATGACCGATCATCGCGCGAAAGACCCGCTGCACGGCGTCACGCTTGAAATGCAGGTGAATGCGTTAGTGACGCGCTTTGGCTGGCTGGAACTGAGCAAGCGGATCAATATCAACTGCTTCAAAAACGATCCAAGCGTTAAATCGAGCTTAAAATTTTTGCGTCGTACGCCCTGGGCGCGCGCCGAAGTGGAAGCCCTCTATCTCGATTCGCTGAATGAACCTGCTGCTAAAGCCGGCGCCGAACCGGCGTTTAATCCCTGGACGGCCGGTCGGGATAAGTAACCTGCGCGCTGAAATGGGCTAGTGTCGATCTATGCATATCGATCTGCTGGGTTTCTTGCCCGCACTGCTGCCTGTCGCCCTCTCGCCCGGCGCCAGCTTTACGCTGGTCATGAACAGCGCGTTAGCCGGCGGGCGTAAAGGGCTTTACCGGACGCTAACCGGAACGGCGATGGGCATCTATACCCATGCGCTGCTTATCGGGCTCGGTATCACCGCTATTATCGCCTCGGCGCCGGTGCTCTCTGGCGCGCTGCAAATCGCTGGCACGCTCTATCTTCTCTGGCTCGGCATCCAGCTTATTCGCAGCGGTCTCGGCGCCAGGCAGACGGCGTCTGAAAAGCCTGTGGCTTCCGTTACGGTAAAAGAGGCCTGGCTCGCTAACGTCCTCAACCCCAAAGCCGTTATGTTCTATCTGACGGTGGTTTCGCCGTTTGCGGGCCGTCATGGCGGCCTTTCATCCTTTCTGCTGCTGGCCTCGGTTCATATCGCGGTGATGAGCGTCTGGCTGCTGGCGGTTAGCCACGCCCTGCTCTTCTCGGCGAGAAAGGCGGATCCCATCCGCCTTAAAAAATATGTCAATATCGCTGGCGGGCTGGTGCTCATTTTTATTTCAGTTAAAGGCCTGCTGCCCTGACCTCGTCGCTTTTTCCTGAGGCCATCCCTTTTAAAGACGGGGCCGCGAAACGAGGATGCTTAAGCCGGGTATCAGCAACGGAGCCAGCGGTGCCCCCCGCCGAACGTCAATCAATGCGACTGCCGCGCGCGCGCCGCCGCGACCAGCCCGTCCAGCCACTCCTGATGACCGTTGATCATCGGATTCGGTTTCGCCTTCGCCAGCGCTTTAGCGGGTTTGCCGTTCTGTACCTCTTGCGTAAGGATGCGCACGCGATGGTCCGATAAATCCTCGATCAGCCAGGCATGCAGCACATCCAGCCGATCGTCGCTGCCCTCTTCACCCGCCCAGCCGTGCCAGGAGAGGCGCGCGGGCTCGCCGTCTGCGGCAGCCATATATTCTGTCACCTGCGCCTCCACCGGGAAGCCGAAGGTTTCAAAGTAGAATCGAACATCCTGCGCCAGCTCGGGCCCTTTATCGTCATAAAAGCGCGGATTCGCGGAGTTCTGATAATATGTTGGCCACAGCGACGGCTGGTTCAGCAGCGGCCAGATCTCCCTGCTGCTCAGGCAGGACACAATCACTTCGTTAGAGCAAAAATTGTCGCTGAAGCCCGGCATAAAACCGTCGGGCCAGTTGATGGCGTTCATTTTCATCGCTTGTCTCCTGGATTAGGGGCTACCCGCCTCGGTAGCGAACGAAGTCAGTATCGGGCTGGGCGAGAAATAAGACCAATCGCCGTTTATTATTTTTGATATTTGCCATGCTAATATCTGACGATGCGTCGACCCGCTTTTCTCACTCGTCACTTAACGCTGGAGTCTATGAAAACCGATATCCGCACCCTCGATCTCAATCTGCTCAAAACCCTCGACGCGCTACTGGATGAGCGCAGCGTGACGCGCGCGGCAGAACGATTATCGCTCACTCAGCCTGCCGTCAGCGGCATGCTTACGCGCCTGCGCGAATGCTTTGACGATCCGCTTTTTACCCGCACGCAGCGCGGCATTATTCCGACGCTGCGCGCCCTTGAGCTGGCGCAACCGGTGAAAACCATACTGGCGGAAGTCGCGGAGCTATTGCAGCCGAAAGCTTTCGATCCGGCGACGGCGGAGATGACCGTCAGGATTGCCGCCACCGATTACGCCTTGCGTGCGGTGATCGTGCCGTTTATGGCTGCGTTGCGCGCTCAGGCGCCGGGCATTCGCGTGGCGGTCACGCCCGTCAGCAGCCAGCCCCTCACGGCGCAATTTGAGCGCGGCGCTATTGATATTGCGCTGATTACGCCCGACAGCGCGCCCGACGGTCTGCATGCGCGCGTCCTGTTCGATGAGGAATATGTCTGTTTGATGCGGCAGGACCACCCGCTGGCGCAGCAAGACGGCCTAACCCTCGACGGGTTTTGCGCGCAGGATCATGCGTTGTTCTCTTATGCAGACGGCAGCTTTCGCGGCGTTACCGATGAGGCGCTGGCGGCCCTTGGCCGCACGCGCCGCGTAACGCTCTCGGTGTGCAGCTTTCTGGTGCTGCCGGAGATCTTGCGCGTTAGCGATTTGCTTAGCGTGGTGCCGCGTCGGCTGACGCATGACTTGCCTGGTTTGAGCGCACTGCCGCCGCCGCTGTCAATTCCCGGCTTTAGCAAGATAGCCGTCTGGCACGAGCGAACGCACCGGGATGCGGGACATCGCTGGGTGCGCGCGCTTCTGTTTGCAGCTGCGCAAGCGGAGTGAGGTTGATACCATCGGGATATCCCCATCTAATGGAATGGCATGCTGAGGTTGAGATTACCTACTCAGTGTTCGTAACGTCTTGATAGGCTAACAGAAGAGGAAAAACCATCCCTGGTGATATAGAGGAGAAAACAGCAGGCGCGTCAAACGGCGTGACGGCAGGCAAACAGCAGCGGCACCTTAGCTGCGCAGCAGCGTCAGCACCATGTCCGGCGTCTGATTGGCGATTTTCATCACTGCGTTTTGACCCTGTTGCAGGATCTGCGTCTGCGCGAGGCGGCTCGCTTCCTGCGCGTAGTCCGCATCCTGAATGCGGCTGCGCGCCGACTGCGTATCGACGCTCTGCTGCGCCAGCACCGTTCTGTTCGATTCGTAGCGGTTGATCTTCGCGCCGTAGTAGGAGCGGTAGGCGCTCACTTTCTCCAGCGCCGCATCCAGCGCTTTGGTGGTAACGGAAATATCGGCGCTGGTTAACAGCGTCGTATTCTTCAGCCCCAGGGTTTTCAGGTCAGCGGGCGTCGGCTTCAGGGTATCGAACTGCATCTGCTGCCCAAAATCGGCGCTGGTCACGACGTCAAAATGCTGGCTCTTGATGGGCGGAATCGCGGGTTGGGTCACCGGCTCCGGCAGCTCGCCCCAGGTAAGCTGACTGGTAAACGAGCCGTTGCCCACCACCACCACAATCAGATCTTCGGTCACCTTATCCAGGCTGATGCGCTCCAGCGGATTGCTCTTGATGGTGCCGTTGTTATAGTCGCCGGTTGCCCTGTCCTCATAACGATCGCCATCGCCGCTGTAGCTGATGTTCATGCCGTTGTAGCTCATCGAGGCGCTGCCGCCCAGCGCCCAGCTCGCCCCGCCCTGAAGCAGCTGGGAATCGTCATAGGCGGCGCCGCTGGCGAAGCCGTTGGCGCTGGTCAGCAGCGACGTCGTCGCGCTAGCGTCATCGGTGATCCCTTTGCTTACCCAGGTAAAGTCAGGATCGCTGCCGTTGATCGGCGTACCGACCAGATGCTTGCCGTCGCGCGTAAACAGCTGCAGGTCATCATCCTGACCGAGCGAGTCGATGCTGATGGTAATGTTGGTCGCGCCTGCCGGAATGTAAGCCAGCGGTATCACGCCGGAGGTGAATGAATAGCTTTGATTCGCGACCGGGAACTTATTTTTAATCGGCTGCACGTTGCCCAACAGCGCAGGCGGCAGCTCCGGATCGTCCGTCGCCAGCGGATACTGGCCGAATATCTCCGTCTGCTCGGAGATGTCGCTGATGCCCGCCAGAATCTGTTGATACTCATTGTTGACGCTGGCGCGATCGGCGTCAGAGAGCGTGCCGTTAGCGGCCTGGATCGCCAGGCTTTTGGCGCGAATAAGCCTCTCGCTGACGGTGCTCAGACTGCTTTCAGCGGTTTGCGCAAGGCTGATGGCATCGTTGAGGCCGCGCGAAACGACGCTATCCGCCTTAACGTTAGCCGTCATCCGGTTGGCGATCGCCTGCCCCGCCGCATCATCTTTTGCGCTGTTGATACGTGAGCCTGATGAGAGCCGTTCGATAACCTGCTCCAGCACTGACGAGCTGTTATTCATCGAATGACTCGTCAGCGCGGCAAACTTGTTATGGTTTATTGTTAACATAGCCGCTACATACCTTCATGGAAACTGTATGATTTATCGGCATGGCGCAGGGCGGCTTTAGCGGCTAACCCCGCAGTTATGCTGCTTTGCGGCCTGTTTGCCTTTAAGTGGCTGATCGGGAATTGATTTAAGTTGCAAAATTTTTACAGTTTTTGGGCAGGATCGTGCTCTGGTGGCGCTGCGGTGACCGCTATGCAGCCTGCCTGCATGCGCATGGCATATCAGGCAGGCAACGGCTTTCAGTCAGGATGGTGCGCGGTTTCTTTGGCTTTCCATAAGGCGAGCAGCGTAATGCCCAGCGCCAGAGTGACATACAGCGAAACCCATAGCGTGCTGCCGGTCTCTTTAAACAGCGAGGTAATAATGAGTGGCGCGAAGCCGCCGCCAATAATGCCGGCAAGGGTGTAGGCGAGCGATGAGCCGGCATAACGCACGTGGCCGGGAAACTGCTCGGTCACAAAGGCCGCCTGCGGGCCATACATCATCGCGTGGATCAGCAAACCGCCAATCACCGCCAGCACAATCAACACCGGCTGCGTGCTGTCAAGCAGCACAAAGAACAGGAAAGACCAGACGATCGCCAGAAGCGCGCCGGTAATGTAGACCGGACGACGTCCCCACTTATCGGACAAGGCGCCGAACATCGGCACGGTGATCGCGTTGCCAATCGCGCCCAGCATGGTTGCCGCCAGCGCCAGCGGACGCGGCAGTTGAAGCACGGTGGTGACATAGGTCAGCGTAAACACCACCACCAGCGCGTAAAGCACATCCGAGCCGATACGCGATCCTCCGGCAATCAGCAGCGCTTTGGGATGGTTGACGAACACCTCTTTCAGCGGCGTATGGGTGGTTTTGTGCTCGGCCTGCATGGCGACGAAGGTGGGCGTCTCCTCCACGCCCCGCCGCAGCCACAGGCCGAACAGCACCAGCAGCAGGCTGAGCAGGAAAGGAATGCGCCAGCCCCATGCCTGGAACTGCTCGCCGCTCATCATCACCGTCACCAGGGTAATAAAGCCGGTGCCGATAAGGGTTCCGCAGGAGGGCCCTACCTGCGCGAACGAGGCATTGCGCCCGCGCTTGCCCGCGTCGCCATGCTCCATCGACAGTAAAACCGCGCCGGCCCACTCTCCGCCCAGCGCGATGCCCTGCACGAAACGCAGCGCGACCAGCAGGATGGGACTCCAGATGCCCCAAAGCGCGTAGCCGGGCAGCAGTCCCATCAGCGCGGTGGTGACGCCCATGATCACCAGCGTGATGATCAACACCGCCTTGCGCCCGGCCACATCGCCGAGGTGGCCGAAGACAAAGCCGCCCAGCGGTCGGGATATATAGCCCACCGCGTAGGTCGAAAACGCCAGAATCGTGCCCACCAGCGGATCGAAGCTGGGGAAAAACACGTGGTTGAACACCAGCGCGGCCATGATGTTGTAAACGGTAAAGTCATACCACTCCAGCGCCGTCCCTATCGAGCTGGCCGCCGCCAGACGGCCGGTTTTCGATTTGGCGCGCTTGTCGCGTACTACATGCTGCAAAGAAGAGTCGGTGTTAGCCATGCGTCAGCTCCTGTTTGGTTAACTGCCAGCTCAGGGCATAGCGCTGAACCGTGCCCGAAAGCGCCCGTGCCGCGTCTGCCGCCAGCGCGTCGCAGCACTGCGCCTCGCGGCAGTGGATAAGCAGCATCGGCGACATCTGGCGATCCTCCGTCTGTTCCATCGGCAGCGGCGAGCTGAGACGGGGATCCGGCGTGAGCAGACTGGAGGCGATATAGCCAGCCTTCTGGCCGATCTGCCGCTGCCAGGCGGTCAATGCCGCGGCGTTAACCGCTTGCAGCGTCACCACCGCCAGCTGACTGCCGGCGCCTTTACCGTGCGTATGGGTGACCGTGCTGACCCGGCGCTGAGGATTGACCATCTTTTGCAGATTCTTCACCGACCACGCCGTCTGGCGGGTAAAAGCGGCGTGGTAATCCGCGCTGGTGAACGCCTCCAGCGAGTCGGTTTCATACAACCCCAGATATTTTCGCTCGGCGTTAATCGCCTGATAACGCGTCCCGCTCAGGAAGCCGGCAATGGCCACCCGCTCTTCTACGTGCTCCTGGTCGTACCACTGATTGAAATCCGCTTCGTCTTCAGCGCCAATATTGGTGGCGACATACAGCATGCCGTGAGGGTGAGTCATGATTGGGATCTCCGGTTAAGGGCGGTTTCCACGGCGAGCGCCCAGCTGATCAAGCGGGCGTCGTCGCCATGAACGGAAGCAAGGCTGAGACCAACCGGCGCGCTGCCGGGTTGATGGCAAGGTAAAGAGAGGGCGCAACCATCCAGCATGTTGATGGTGCTGGGGTTACGCAGCATCAGGGCGTTGATCTCCATGTAGCGCTGCGCATCGTCGAGCGAGGCGATAGTGGGCGCGATGCAGGGAAACGGTGGGCATCAGTAAGGCGTCAAAACCGACCAGCGCCGCGTTGACACGCGCCTGCCAGTTTTTACGCTGCTGGTAGAGTTCAGCCGCGTCGTCTTCAGAGAGATAGCTGCCGCGCTGCACGCGCACCAGCACCTGAGGATCGTAAGCGTCGGGCTGCGCAGCGGCGGTGCGCTGGTGCCACTGCCAGGCTTCCCAGGCGGTGATGCCGCCGCGCGCGTTCATGGCATTCAGCTCATTCAGCTCGCTGAGGGCGATATTCACCAGCGTTGCGCCCGCCTGCTGTAGCGCCGCCAGCGCGCGCTGCCACGCCTCGGCAACCGTCGCGTCCAGCCCGTCCAGCACCCGGCTTTGCGGCACGGCGAAGCGCGCATGGCGCAGATCCTGCGGCTGTAGCTCAAGCGGGCGCTCGGCGATGAGGCTGTCCAGCAGCCAGCAGCTACGCACGTCATGGGCAATCACGCCGATGCTGTCGAGCGAGGTCGAGAGCGGCAGCGTGCCCGCCTGCTCAATGCGATGAGCCGTGGGTTTAAAACCGGTCAGGCCGCACAGCGCAGCGGGGATGCGTACGGAGCCGCCGGTATCGGTGCCGACGGCGCCCAGACACATGCCATCCGCCACCGCCACCGCCGCGCCGGAGGACGATCCGCCGGGAATGCGCTTTTCGGCGCGCCGCCAGGGATTCGCCGGCGTGCCGAAATGGGGATTGATCCCCAATCCCGAGAAGGCGAACTCCGTCATATTGGTTTTGCCGACGATAGCGGCGCCCGCCTGCTTCAACCTCTCCACCACGCTGGCGTTCGCCTCGGCGGCCGGCGCATCCGCCAGCAGACGCGAGCCGGCGGTGGTCGGTTCGCCTTTCACATCGAACAGGTCTTTGATACTGACGGGCAGCCCGTCGATGGCGCTTAACGCGCGCTGCGCCTGCCAGCGCGCGTCCGCTTCGCTCGCCTGCTGGAGGGCCTGTGCGGCGTAGCGTCGGGTAAAGACCTGCGCCCCCTCTTTGTCACTATCCTGAGCCGCATTCAGCGCCGCCTCCGTAAAGGCGCCGGCTGTGGACGCTTGCTGCTGAAGCTGCTGACTGGCCTGCCAGAGTGTGGTCATGCGCGCGCTCCTTATGCGACCACCGGCAGCGCGCCGGTGCAGTAGCTGTGCTCGAGGGTGCGGTTCAGCACCGGATCGTGCAGCGCCATGCGGAACGCGCTGGCAGGACGGATGCCGCCGATTGCGCCCAGCGTGCCGCAGGAGATGGCGAGTCCTTCATCTGGCGTGCCGTTATTCAGATAGCGCGCCAGCAAATCCTGCGGCGTAAGGAGCGAAGCCAGGGTGCCGTGCTGATAGATCACCCATTCGCCCTGCTCTTCTATCCATGAGGTCAGCTCCAGCGCGTCCCAGTGTTGGGCGACGTCGCGCATGCGCCATGCGCTGCGGCCGACCGGTTTGATGCACGCCTGTTTGGACAGCGCGACGCTAAAGGTTTCCAGATGGCGATCGGTATGATCCGAGGCGAGCGATACCCACAGTTCGCCGTTATGGGAGAATACGAAAGGCTCCGCTTCGCCTGAGGTTTCATTGCCGACCACTTCGAGCGGCGATTGCTGGCTGAGCTGATTAGTGGCGACGCGATAGAACAGCGGCACTGCACCGGGAGCGGGCACGCCAAGGGCTTCCAGCTCCCTGATATGGTGCATAACCGCTTCGCTGTCGCGTCCGGCCCAGCCTGCGATAACAAGATGCGTTACCTCGACATTGAGGATATTCGCGGCTTCGTCGGCGGTGGTGAACTGAAGATGCATGAAAACGCTCCTTTAAGAAATCACAGTGAAATTTCACAGTAATTCTAAAGTAGCGATTTTCATGCCAGCTTTTTGTGTAATATGTCTCAGAGACAAGAAAAGGAATGTTGTGATGAGTGAGACGGCTCTTGAAAATGTGAACCCGGCCAGACCGGATAAAACGCTTTCGCTGAACGAACAGGCTTATGTCGCCCTCAGGCACAAGCTCATTACGCTGCGCTATAAGCCGGGCGAGTACCTGAATACCGCGCAGGTCATGGAGGATTTGACCATGGGCCGCACGCCGGTCAACCAGGCGATTCATCGCCTTTCAACCGAGGGGCTGCTGCAGATTATTCCGCGCAAAGGGGTGATGGTTGCGCCGCTGTCGGTAGATGACGCGCTGGAGTTGATTGAGGTGCGTCTGGTTAACGAAACCTTGTGCGTGGAGCTGGCCAGCCAGAAGGTGACGGATGCCGGTCTTGCCCAGCTGCGCGAGATGAATCAGCAGATCGAACAGGCGAGCGAATCCCGCAATCGCGAGCAGATCATGCTGCTGGACCGCGCGTTTCATCAGGTGCTGGCGGATATCGCCGGCAACCATCGGCTGTCGGATATTCTTAGCGTGATCCATGCGCAGGCGCAGCGCTTCTGGGCGATTACGCTGTCAGACGTGACCCATATCGACGAGGTCATTGCCGAGCATAACGCGATTATCGCGGCGCTGGCGTCAGGAGATATGCGGCGCGCCGCCGAAGCCGCGCGCGCGCACATATTGTCATTTAAGCGGGCCTTGCTCTCAGCCTAGCGCCCGCGAGAAAGGGTATTTCAACGCGGTAAGCGGCCCAGGCGCGTCCATGCCTTTTACTTACGGGCATCCAGCAGCTGTTGCGCATTCTCCGGCGTCACCACCGTCCAGGGAATGTAATAGTGTTTGCTGGTGCCGCCGTTCCAGTTCAGCTCTTTCGCATACTGCTTCCAGATGTCGGACTGCGGCTGATAGCTGTCGCCTTTGGCGGCGCGCATCGCCACATCGATAGCGCCCTGCATCTGGCCTTTCGCATCCTGCAGAATGGAGACCATTTCGCCGGCCTGAACCGCATGGATAGCATCTGACACGCCGTCAACGCCTGCGATGGCGAAATCTTTCACGTTCAGGCCAGCGCCCTTGATGGCTTCAATCGCGCCCAGCGCCATTTCGTCGTTCTGGCCGATCACGCCGTTGATTTTGCCACGGTGTTTCTGCAGCCAGTTTTCCATCAGCGGCTGCGCCTCGGCGCGCGACCAGTTAGCGGTTTTACGCTCCAGTACGGTCACCTGACCCGGGCCGCATTCGGCAATGGCTTTATCGTTGCCTTTGCCGCGCTGGATTTCACCGCTGCCGCCCTTCGGCCCTTCGATGATCACCACGTTCACTTTTTTGGTTTTGCACTGCAGCTTGTCCAGCACCGCTTTGGCTTCCAGATAGCCGCCCAGCTCGTCGTTCGACACCACTTCCGAGGTCATCTCCTCGGTATTAAGGCGGGCGTTGGTGACGACGACCGGAATTTTCGCCTCGTTGGCGTTGGTGACGATATCGATATTCGCTTCAAAATCCATGGGGTTGACGATAATCGCGTCGGCGCGAGTCTGAATGGCGGTCGCGGCCTGGTCATTCTGCACCGAGGCGTCGTAGCGTCCGTCATAAAAGGTCAATACCGCATCGCCGCTTTTCACTGCCGGATGCTCTTTGCCATAGCGCTCCATCAGCTGCACAAACTCCGCTTTGTTGCCGTACATCAGCACCGCGATTTTTACCGGCGCGGCCTGCGCCATCGCCATATTGCCCATCATCATTGCCGAGGCAAGCAATGCAATTTTGGTCATTTTCATTCTTATCTCCTGGTCGCTTTTTTTATATAAGTAGGGTTAATCGCGCTGTTGTTTACGCGAAGGGTCGAGCAATACAGCCACTACAATCAAGGCGCCTTTAATGATCTGCTGGTAATAGGACTGCACGCCCAGCAGGTCGAGGCCGTTATTCATCACGCCGATAATGAGTACGCCGAAGAAGGTGCCGAGCAGCGTCCCGACGCCGCCAGCCATGCTGGTGCCGCCAATCACCACGGCGGCGATGGCGTCCAGCTCATAGCCGGCGCCGGCGCTGGTCTGCGCGGAGCCGGTACGGGCGGTGAGGATCAGCCCGGCGACGCCCGCCAGCGCGGCGCACAGGGTATAGACCAGCACTTTGATGCGCACCACGCTGATGCCGGAGGTGCGGGCGCTTTTGGGGTTGCCGCCTACCGCATAGATGTAGCGGCCGAAAATGGTTTTGTTGAGCAGCAGCCAGGCCAGGCCGAACAGCACCACGAAGATAATCACCGGAACCGGAATGCCGGCCATATAGCCATTTCCCAGCCAGCGGAAATCGCGGTTCAGCTGCGAGACCGGGTTGCCGTCGGTGGTGAGCATCGTCAGACCGCGCGCGGCCGACAGCATGCCCATGGTGACGATAAAGGGTTGCAGGCGATAGCGCGCCAGCACCGTTCCGTTAATCAGGCCGCAGACGATGCCGATGCCCAAGGCGACGATCAACGGCATAATGACCGCGTGCGCGGTATCGCCAATCGCCAGTCCGCTGTTATTGGTGGCGAAACGCGCGGCGACGATGCCGCTTAGCGCCAGTACCGATCCCACCGACAGATCGACCCCGGCGGTAATGATCACGAACGTCATGCCGATGGCGAGAATGCCGTTGATTGAGACCTGGCGCAGGACAATCAGCATATTTTCATTGCTGAGAAAGTAGTTGTTGCTCCAGGCGCCCTTCGCCACCTGCACCTCGCCGATTGCCGCGACAATCAGGCACAGGGCAAAGAAGGCGATAATGATGCCGTACTTGTGCATGCGGCGTTTATTGCGTGTAAAAAACGAAACCCCGGGTGTCATAGAATGCGTACCGTTCATCTTATTATCTCTCTGTTATACCGCCAGTTTCATCAGCTCGGCCTGCGTGGCCTGCGCCGCTGTTAATTCACCGGCCAGCTGCCCGTCGCGGAACACCAGAATGCGATCGCTCATGCCGATAATTTCCGACAATTCCGACGAGACCATAATTATCCCTTTGTTTTTCAGAGCAAATTCCGACATAAAGCGATAGATCTCTTTTTTGGCGCCTACGTCGATGCCGCGCGTAGGCTCATCCAGCAGCAGGACCTCGGGATCGAGCAGCGCCCAGCGGCCCAGCACCACTTTCTGCTGATTGCCGCCGCTCAGGTTGCCGACAATCTGATCGCCGTCCGGCGTTTTGACGTTAAAGCGTTTAATCATCTCGCTGGCGCGATCGCGCTCCTGCTTCTCATTGATAAAGCCCGACCGGCTGATGGCGCCAAAAGAGGCGATATTGATGTTCTCGCTCACCGAGCGGCAGAGAACCAGCCCCGTCTGTTTGCGGTCTTCGGTGACATAGGCGATGCCGCACCCGATCGCCTCTTTCGGCGAATGGCGTCCCAGGGTGGTGTCGCCCAGCTGGATGGTGCCGCTGTCGGCATGATTGATGCCGAAGACCAGGTCAAGAAACTCGCTGCGCCCTGACCCCACCAGGCCATAAATCCCCAGGATCTCGCCGCGCTTGAGATGCAGGCTGATATCGTTGATTTTGTCGCGCCAGCGCAGGTTTTTTACCTCCATCATCACCTCTTCGCCCGGCTGGTTGAACTTGGCGAATTCGCTGTCGTACTCGCCGCCGATGATGTGCTCAATCAGCTGCTCGCGGGTGATGTCGGCGATAAAGCCTTCGTGGATGTAGGCGCCGTCGCGAAAGATGGTGTAGCTATCGGCGATCTGGAAAATTTCCGACAGCCGGTGCGAGACATAAATAATCCCTTTGCCTTTCTGCGCCAGCCGGGTGATGGTCTGGAAGATCTTCTGCGCATCCTCTTCCCCAATCGCGGAGGTGGGTTCATCCATAATGATGATGTCGGCATTTGCATGGGAGAGCGCCTTGGCGATCTCCACCAGCTGCTGCTCGGCGACGCTGAGGTTGCGCATTTTTTCGGTGGCGGAAATAGCGAAATCGAGCTCTTTCAGCAGGTCGCGAGTGCGCTGGTTCAGGGTGGCGAAATCGACGAATCCCAGACGGCGCGGCTCGCGCCCCAGCCAGATATTCTCCGCCACGGTCAGATCGGGAATGGCGCTCAGCTCCTGCTGCACTATCGCCACCCCCGCGGCCAGCGCATCTTTAGGGTGATGAAACTCGCAGCGCTCGCCGTTGATGAAAATGCTGCCGCCATCGGGCTGGATAAAGCCCATCAGAATACTCAGGAAGGTCGATTTTCCCGCGCCGTTGCCGCCGCACAGCGCATGGATCGAGCCACGGCGCAGGGCGAATTCAGCGTTTTTCAGCGCCACGACCGGCCCAAAGGCTTTTTTGACGCCGGTGACTTCCAGCAGATAAGCGGGCTGTTGCGTGTGCGGATCGCGTGTCACAGTGATACCTCCGGGTAAGCCTGTTGCAGGCGCTGCAGGTAACGTTGATAAAGCGCGTCGTACTGCGCCTGACGGTCGGCGTCAGGCTCGGCGCGGGTGGACTCATCAAGGGAGACGAAACGGTGACAGAGATCGCCTAACAGGCTCTCCGCCTGCTGATGCGGATCGTCCGCCAGCGCGGTCGCCCACATCGCCTGAATAGCGCCGCCGAGCGCCGCCGTCTCGTTGACCTTCAGGCAAACCACCGGGCAGCCCGTCACGTCCGCCACAATCTGCCGCCAGCGCGGACTGCGTGCGCCGCCGCCGGTGAGGCGAATTTCCCGCGCCGTGATGCCCTGGCGACGAAACAGATCCAGGCCGTAGCGCAGACCGTAGGTGGCGCTCTCCACCACCGCCCGGCAGAGGTTGGCGCGGGTAAAGTTGTCGCTGTCGAGGTTGTGCAGGCTGGCGCGCGCCTGAGGCAGCGGCGGCACGCGTTCGCCGTTGAAGAAAGGCAGCATTTCTAAGCCGCCCGCCCCAGGCGCGGCCTGCTCCAGCAGCCGGTTAAATCCCCTGATGTCCTCCTCCAGCAGCGCCTGCACCGAGGAGGTTGCGGAGGTGACATTCATGGTGCATATCAGCGGCAGCCAGCCGTTGGTGCTGGAACAGAAACCGGCTATCGCCTCAGTATCGGCGACGACGGGCGCATCCGACCAGGCGAACAGCGTGCCGGAGGTGCCGAGGCTCATGGTCACGGTGCCGGCCGCGATATTGCCGGAGCCGATAGCCGCCATCATATTGTCGCCGCCGCCGGTGGCGACGCGCGTGGTGGTCAGAAGGCCCAGCCTTTCCGCCGCTTCCGGACGCAGCGTGCCGATACAGCTTTCAGCGCTTTTCAGCGGCGGCAGCGCCTCCCACAGCCGCCCGCTGTCGTCGATAAGCGAAACCGTACGGCGATCCCATTCGCGGGTGCGCACGTTCAGCAGTCCGGTACCGGACGCGTCGCCATACTCCGCCACGCGCTCCCCGGTCAGCCAGAAGTTAAGGTAGTCGTGCGGCAGCAGCACCGTGTGCAGACGCGACCAGAGTTCAGGATGCTGCTGTTTGAACCAGATGATTTTCGAGGCGGTATAGCCGGTCGCGACCGCTAAACCCAACTGCGCCAGCGATCCGCTGACGCCGCCCAGCTGCGCCAGCAGCGCGGCGTTCTCGTCGGCGGTTTCGGTGTCGCACCATAGCTTGACGCTGTGCAGCACCTCGCCCTGCTCATCCAGCGGCACAAAGCCGTGTTGCTGACCAGAGACGCCCAGCGCCTCGATGCGGCGCGCATCCACGCCCGCCTGGGAAACCGCCTGCTGGAAAGCGTCGACCAGCGCGTCGATCCACCACGCCGCCTGCTGCTCGCGTCGGCCGCTGGAGTCGCTGATCAGGCGGTGCGCTGCGCTGCCCTCGCCGAGGATCACCCCCTGTTCGCTGTCGACAATGACGACTTTGGTGCCTTGGGTTCCGCAGTCAATGCCCGCATAGAGCGACATGAGTTACTCCATTTCCAGCATGATTTTGATATCGGAGGCGTTGCCGGCGGCAGCGCGCTCAAAAGCGGCGACGCTTTCGCTGAATTTGTAGGTCTGGCTGATCAGCGGCTGCACGCGCAGCTTGCCGCTGCTCAGCAGACGCAGCGTGCGCGGATACATATTGGCGTAGCGGAAAATGGTCTTGAAGGTAATCTCTTTCGCCTGCGCGGCCACGATGTCCATCGGCGCCGCGTCGATCGGCATGCCGACCAGCACCGCGGTCGCGCCCGGCGCGGCATGCTGCGCCAGCGTGGCGATAGCCGGTTTGGCGCCGCTGCACTCGAACACCACGTCAGCGCCGTTGCCGCTGGTCAGCGCGGCGACTTTTGCGGCCAGATCGCCGCTTTTGATATTGACCGCGTGCAGCCCGTCGTAGTTGGCGGCGACCGCCAGCTTCTCATCGAACAGATCGCAGATAATGACGTCTGAGCATCCGCCCGCGAGCGCGGCCAGCGCGGTGACGACGCCGATAGGGCCAGCGCCGATCACCAGCGCGATATCCCCTGGCTTAATCCCCGCTTTCGTCGCGGCGTGCATGCCAATCGCCAGCGGCTCCACCATCGCCCCTTCGGCAAAACTGACGTTATCGGGCAGTTTGAAGGTAAAGGCGCCGGGGTGAATCACGGTTTCACGCAGACAGCCGTGAACCGGCGGCGTCGCCCAAAAACGCACGGCGGGATCAAGGTTGTAGATGCCGGCGCGCGACTGGGCCGAGTTCAGATCCGGGATGCCCGGCTCCATGCAGACGCGATCGCCGGGTTTAACGTGCGTGACGTTTTTGCCGGTGGCCAGCACCACGCCCGACGCTTCATGACCCAGCACCATCGGCGCCTCGACCACAAAAGGACCAATGCGGCCGTGCTGATAGTAGTGAACGTCGCTGCCGCAAATGCCGACGGAGTGAATCTTAATTTCGACGTCGTTATCGCCCAGCGTTTCATTGAATTCGCGATCTTCAATGGCTATTTTGCCCGCCTGCGCCAGAACCAATGCTTTCATTTTATGCCCCCGGTAAGATCATTTTAATGGTATCGATATCATTTATCTGCGGCGATACTGCGGCAAATAAAGCTGCAAAACTGTGATGTTTGTTAAAAATTCACCATTAAGGTTAACGCTTAAACCCTATATCAATGAGTAACATTGAGATTGATCACAGAATAACCTCGCCTGCCCTGCAATAAATGTTATCGATACCATTATGATGAGTTGAGGAAGCGATGACGGATACCCATGAATATGTGCAACAGACGTTGAGCGCGCTGCGTCAGGCCAGCATTACGCTCACGCAGGAAGAGCAGCAGCGTATTGAGATCGCCACGTTCGGACTGCCGGATTACCCTGCTTCCGGCCTGCAGCTGCTGACCTATGTCAACTCGCCGCGCTACTGCGCCAAAGAGCTGGTGCTGTTTCCCAGACAGACCTGTCCTGAGCATCTGCACCCGCCGTTTGAAGGCACGCCGGGCAAACAGGAGACGTTTCGCTGCCGCTCGGGCGAGGTTTATCTGTTCGTGGACGACAGCAGCCTGACAGAGAACGACGCCAGCGGCGCGCCGGTTTGCCGCGTGCCGGAAGGAAGCGAGGAGTGGTACACCTGCACCAGCTATATCCTGCTGCGGCCCGGCGAGCAATACACCATCGCGCCGAATACGCGTCACTGGTTCCAGGCGGGCGATAACGGGGCGGTGGTTTCGGAGTTCTCCTCTGAAAGCCGGGATGAGCTGGATATTTTCACCGATCCGCGTGTAAACCGGCTGGCGTAACAATCAGCATTAGCATCGCACCCCAGGATCTGTCATGATTTGTAAATGATACAAAATGATGTGGTTTAATTAAGGAGCCGAAATTGGCAGCAGGTCGGGGACGAAAGGCGACGCTGGCAAGCGTCGCCGCGCAGGCGAACGTCAGTAAAATTACCGCTTCCCGGGCATTTTCGCAGCCTGAGAAAGTGCATCCGGAAACGCTGCAGCGCATTCGCGAAACGGCAGAGCAGCTTGGCTATGTCGTCAATGCCGCCGCGCGCAACCTGCGGGCGAAAGCCAGTAAAACCATCGGCATCGTCAATCCTGATATGGCAAACCCGTTTTTTGGCGGACTGACGCGGCTGATGACGCTGGAAGCGCAGAAGATGGGTTACGACACGCTGGTGTTCGACTCCTGCGAATCGCAGGAAGCGGAAGACCGCATTATCGATAAGCTGATCGGCTATAACGTCGACGCCATTATTCTTTCCGTGATTTCCAATGACGTTAACTATCATCCCGCCTATATGAAGCGGCTGGAAATTCTCAACATTCCCGTGGTGCTGGTCGATCGCGAACTGCAGGCGTCCCACTGTAGCGGCGTCTATATCGATAACCTGGACTGCGGCCTGCAGACCGGCCGCTGGCTGTTAGAGCAGCAGGCCAGCCGCGTCGTCGTGGTTTCCGGGCCGGAAAACTCCAACGTCGCGCGTGAAAGAGTCACCGGCTTGCAGGCGGCTCTGCTGGGCAAGGTGGAGTCGTTCGAAATTCTCTATGCCGATTTCTTTATGGATGCGGCGTGGCGGGAAACCAGCCGCTGGCTTAACAGCCATACGGCCCCGGATTACTTTGTCGGCTGTAATAACCAGATTTCGCTGGGCATCATTAAAGCCTGTATTGAGCACAATTTGCGGCTCATGGACGAGGTCAACCTTTTCAGTATCGATCATGTTTCCCACGCCGAGATTTACGGTTTCCACTTTCCCTGCGTCACCCACGATCTGCAGGAGATCGCCTGGCAGGCGCTCAACCTGGCGATTCGCCGCGTGCAGGATGGCGACAGCAAGCCAGGAAAGGTTATCGTGCGCGGCAGGATCGCCGCATAGCGAAGGGGCAATCGACGCTAAGGCTGGCGAACCAGCTCAACGTCGAGCCCTAACTCACTATCTCAATCAGATTGCCGTCCGGATCGCGAATAATCGCCTCGTAGTAGCCGTCTCCGGTCACACGGGCCGGGCTGACTAATATCTGGCTGGCGGCAGCTTTGCTGACCATCTCATCCACCCGCTGGCGAGACCCCACCGTTATGGCGATATGGGCCCAACCTGTCACCTCTTTTCCGTTCGGGCCCGTCTCCAGCGCTTCGAGACTCATCAGCTCAACGCTCGGCCCTTCCGCCAGGCGAATAAAATAGGATCGAAAGCCGGGCCGGTTGCGACTGATATAGAGATCGTTCGATTCTGCGCCGAAATAATCGCGCCAGAACGCCTTTTGCGCCTCAAGATCTCTGGTCCATAACGCCACGTGTGCGATTTTCATGCGTTCTCCCTCGCTGACGGCGCGCGGCCAAGATTAAGGCTGAACGCCAGCGCGCCGACAAATAGCATCAGCGCCATGACGAGTGAAAAAGCCAGGGCAAGAGAAGTGAAGTGCGCGACATAGCCAATAACTGCCGGGCCGCTCAGTACCCCTAAATACCCCAGGGTGGTCATGGCGGGAACGGCAACCGCCTGCGGCATCACGCGCTGCTGCCCCACCGCTGAGAACATCACCGGCACGATATTCGCACAGCCCGCGCCGACCAGCACGTATCCCGGCAGCGACAGATGCCACGAAGGCGCCAGAATCACCAGCGCCAGCCCGGCGACAGTCATGATCGCTCCGCCGACGACCACGGTTAATCGGCCGAGCCGCTCAACAACGCGATCGCCCGTTAGCCTGGCGGCGGTCATGGCCAGCGCGAAACAGGTGTATCCCAGCCCGCCCAGGGTCTCCGGCATGCTTTTAACCTGCGTCAGATAGAGCGCGCTCCAGTCGAGCACCGTCCCTTCGGTAAGAAACACGGAAAAACAGACCATCCCAAGCAGCAAAACGATGCCGCGCGGCATCGCGAACGCCGGCCCCTCTTTCGGATTGGCGTAGGTCAGCAGCCCTGGATAACTCAGTATGGCCAGTATTATTACGCTACTAATAATAAGCAGCGTCGCGGCGCCGATGGCGATCCCCGCCGTTAACAGCAAGGTCATCACGCCCGCGCCCGCAATGCCGCCAAAGCTGTACATGCCATGAAAACCCGACATCAGCGGGACGGGTGAGGCTTTTTCAACCAGGATAGCCTGAATGTTCATCGCGCAGTCGATGATGCCTAAGCCTGTGCCAAACAGCAGCAGCGTCAGCCCAAGCAGCAGCGGATCGGTCACTATCGCCAGCAGCGGCGCGCTGGCGATAATCACCACAATAGCGGCCATAATGACGCTGCGGCAGCCAAAGCGGCTGGTGAGCGAGCCCGTTACCGGCATAGCGATAAGCGCGCCGCCACCCAGACAGAGCAACAAAGTGCCGAGCGTCGCCTCATCGACGCCGGTATTGGCGCGCGCGTAGGGCACGATGGCTGCCCAGGCGGCGGTAACCATGCCGGCGATAAAAAAAGCCAGCCGCGTCGCATGGCGGGAAGAGAGACTGGAAAATCGCTGAACCATGTAATTCCTCGTCAGATAGCGGAAGCGTCCCTTCCTGACGCGCCGGTCAGGCGCCTGCGGGACAAATTGACATTAGCGGCGGCATGCAGGATCATGCTCAATCAAGCTCGTTTACAGATAAAAAAAGGCACCTCATGCTCGATTATGCAACTTTCCCGGACCGGCGGCAAGCGCTGATCCGCCAAACCTTACGCGATCAAGGCAGCGTCATTTGCGCGGAACTCGCCCGACAGCTGGGGGTTTCGGAGCACACGATTCGGCGCGATCTCCATGAGCTTAGCAAGGAAGGCGTGTGCAAAAAGGTCTACGGCGGAGCGGTGTTGATCGTGCCTGATGCGGGCGTTTTCGCCAGCCGAAAAGAGCATAATCTTTCAGCCAAAGAGGCAATCGCGCAAAAGTGCGCAGAGCTGATTAAAAGCCACAGCTGCATATTTATCGATGCCGGCACCACCAATCTCGCTATGGCGCGGGCGCTGCCTGAAACGCTCGTCGCCACGGTTGTCACCAATGCGCCCGATATCGCCGCGGCGCTGCTGAGATATCCGACGATCGACGTCATCATGCTTGGCGGGCGTATTGAGAAAAACAGCGGCGGATGCGTGGGCAACACGGCCATCGAGCAGCTGAAAGGCGTGATGTTTGACCAGGCGTTTATAGGCGGGTGCGCCATGAGTCCGGATACCGGACTGACGGGCTTTAACTACGATGATTGCGAGTTTAAGAAAGCGGCCATCAGGCAAAGCAGCCAGACCGTAGTCGGGCTGACCGCAGAGAAAATTCCCGGCGTCGCCAGGTTTCGCTGTCGCCAGCTGTGAAGAGATAGATATTCTGGTTATCGAAAACAAGCTTAATCCATCATTTTATCAGGCGCTGCAGGCAGAGAATATCCAGATTGTGACCGCGGGATAATCTACTGCGCCCCGATCTCAATGCCCGCCGCGACCAGACAGCCTTTAAGGACGCCAAACGCATCCTGACACTGCCGCTCATTGACGCAGGCGTAGCCGAGCAGCAAGCCGCGGGCGCGCTGCGGATGCATATAGTACTGCGAGAGCGGCCGCACCTTTACGCCGCGCTTGAGCGCCTCTGCGGTAATCGCGACGTCGTCGCAGCCGTCTGGCAGCCGCAGCACCAGATGCAGCCCCGCTTCATGGTTGAGCGGCGGTAAAAACTGCGGCCCCAGATAGCGCTCGATCAGCCGGCATAAAAACTGACGCCGCTGGCCGTAGAGCAAGCGCATGCGGCGGATATGATCCATGTAGTGCCCCTGACGGATAAACTCCCCCAGCGCGCGCTGGATCAGCAGATGGCCGCCGCGGTAAAGCTCGGTCGCCGCGGTGCGCATCGGCTCGGCCAGCATCTTCGGCACCACCATGTAGCCAATGCGCAGCGCCGGATAGAGCGTTTTGCTGAAGGTGCCCATATAGATGACCGGCGCATCCTCCTCCAGCCCCTGTAGCGACGGCCAGGGCGTGCCTGAAAAGCGAAACTCGCTGTCGTAGTCATCTTCGATAATCCAGCTGCCGTGACGTCGCGCCAGCGCCAGCAGGGCCTTACGCCGCGCCAGGCTCAGGTGCGCGCCCAGCGGATATTGATGTGACGGCGTCACAAATACCATGCGGGGCGGCGGTCCGGACGCCGGCACGATGCCTTCATCGTCGACCGGGATGGCGTGAATTTTCATGCCGTTTTTACGCAGCAGGTTGCGCGTGCCCCAGTATCCCGGCTCCTCCATCCACACCACATCGCCCGGATCGCCCAGCACGCAGCTCACCAGATCCACCGCCTGATGCACCCCTTCGGTGATCAGGATTTGATCGGCATCCGCCTTCACCGATCGCGCCACGCGCAGATACTCCACCAGCGCATGGCGGAGATCGGGGCAGCCGCCGCCGCTGCTGTAAATCAGGCGGTGAACGTCGGGATCGCGATTGAGCCGCGCCTGAATCTGGCTAAACAGCTTATGCGGGAATTCGGTCACGTCGGGCGCGCCGGGCACGAAGGCGCCCCACTGATAGGGCGACGCGGTGGCATGCCCCAGCAGCGTAGCACCGCGTTTTGACAGCGTGGCCGGCAGCGGCGCGGCTGTCGGCTGAAGCAGCGCGATCGCCTGACTTTGCAGACAGATCTCCGGCAGCGTCTCCACCACGCGGGTGCCGCTGCCGGTGCGCGCCGTCACGTAGCCCTGCGCCATTAAACTTTCATAAACATGCAGTACCGTATTGCGCGATACGCCCAGCTCGCGCGCCATATCGCGCGTTGGCGGCAAGCGCCCGCCGCGTGGAAAAACCCCTTCAATAATAGCGGCCTGTATGCAGGCCAGCAGTCGCTGCTGTAGTGAACCACTCTGCAAAACCTGCAGTCGCGCTAATAAGTGATCGGCATATAACAGCTGCAATTGGCTCCATCCCGCTCTCTGAAATTGGCTCTGGCAACTTACCTCTTCGCACGCATTAATAAAAGCCTTTGTCGGGAATTGTAAAGAAAACGTAGCAGCTTCCCGGCTCGCTGCCGAGAGTCTGTCCCCCTGCTCGTCCCGGACATACAAGCCCGGGAGCCGTTCTGGAGATGTGTTGATGACGAGAATGCAGAGTGCGAATGAAGATGCACTGGCACAAAATTTAAAGCCGCGCCATGTGCGCATGCTGTCGATTGCCGGCGTGATTGGCGCTGGCCTGTTTGTGGGATCCGGCCACGCCATCGCCGAGGCGGGCCCGGCGGTGCTTATCGCCTATGCCGCCGCTGGCGCGCTGGTGGTGTTGATTATGCGTATGCTGGCGGAGATGGCGGTGTCGCTGCCCGATTCCGGCTCTTTCTCTACCTACGCCGACAAGGCGCTCGGCCGCTGGGCCGGATTTACCATCGGCTGGCTCTACTGGTGGTTTTGGGTGCTGGTGATCCCGCTGGAGGCGAATGCGGCCGGCACCATCCTGCACGCCTGGTTTCCGCAAATCGCCATCTGGCAGTTTACGCTCGCCATTACGCTGGTTTTGACCCTGACCAATTTGCTGAGCGTAAAAAACTATGGCGAGTTCGAGTTCTGGTTCGCCCTGCTCAAAGTCGCGGCGATTGTCGCATTCCTGTGTGCCGCCGGGCTGGCCGTATTCGGCTATCTGCCCAACAGCGGCGCCAGCGGCCTTCAGCATCTTTATGACACCCAGGGATTTATGCCCAACGGCATCGGCAAGGTGATGGCGGCGATTCTGACCACCATGTTTTCATTTATGGGCACCGAAATTATTACCATCGCCGCCGCCGAATCGAAGAACCCCGGCAAGCAGATCACCCAGGCCACCAATTCGGTTATCTGGCGTATCGCGCTGTTCTATCTGCTGTCGATATTTTTTGTCGTCGCGCTGGTGCCCTGGAATTCGCCGTCGCTGGTTGAGCACGGCTCTTATCAGACCGTGCTGCAGGCCATGAATATTCCGCACGCCAAACTTATCGTCGATGTCGTGGTGCTGATTGCGGTCTGTAGCTGCCTTAACTCGGCGCTCTATACCTCTTCGCGCATGCTCTACTCCCTGTCGCGTCGAAAAGATGCGCCTGCGGCGGCATCCCGCACCACGCGCAGCGGTACGCCCTGGATTGCGGTGCTGCTCTCGACGGCGGCGGCGTTTGTCGCGGTGGTGGCTAACTATCTGGCGCCCAGCATGGTATTTGAATTCCTGCTGGCAAGCTCAGGCGCCATTGCGCTGCTGGTTTACCTGGTGATCGCCTTCTCTCATCTGGTGCTGCGCAAAAAACGCGAAAAAGCGGGCGAAACGCTGAGTTACCGCATGTGGCTGTTTCCCGGCCTGACCTGGCTGACCATTCTGTTTATCGTCACCGTGCTGGTTTGCATGCTGTTTAACGCGCAGCATCAGAATGAGCTGCTGGCGACCGGCGGCCTGACGCTGGTGATTATCATCGCCAGCCTGGTGATGCCGCGCAGAGAGCGGCGGCAGCAGAAAGCGCGCGTCTACGCCGTGCGCTCCTCTGAAAACGCCTGATGCTCCCCAGGAGGCGCGCCGTACCGCTGTGCGGCGCGCCTCAGCCCCCGCCCGTACCGCTTTCCGCGCGATAAATAACGCGGGCCGACGCGGTTAGCCTTTGCTCCAGTAGGCCATAAAGCTCACGCTCTCGCTCGCCAGCTGGCGCTCGCTCACCAGATAGCGCCGGATATGCCTGACGGCTGAGGACTCCGCCGCAACCCAGCCGTAAAAACGATCGTTGTTGCGCGCCGCACTGCGCCACAGGCTCTCCTGTTCAACCTCAAGCGACGCCGGACAGGCGCTGAGCGCTGAGTCAGGCACGGCGAGGTTTGCCTTTACCGCCTGCAGCAGCGCCTCGCCGTGCGCCGTGCGGGTTTGATCGCGGGGAAGCCAGAAGACCTCGGCAAAGGCGTATTGACGCCAGTCGACGCAGTCCTCCGCCCGCGGCACTTCCTGAAAAATCTGCAGCGCGGGCGGCGACGCCAGTTGCGCCACCTGCTCAAGGATCCCTTTCACCGCCGGCAGCGCCGTCTCATCGGCCACGATCAGCGCGCGCGCGACCTCGGCATGAGGCCGCCATTCATATCCGCCGCTGTCGTCGGCGTGTTGCCGGTTGGGCGCGACCATTTGCAGAGCGTCGCCTGGCGCGGCGCCGATGACCCAGGCCGAGGCGGGCCCCTCGGTGCCATGAATCACACACTCCACCTCTACAAGGCGGGCGGCGGCGTCAACCGCGCGCAGCGTGTAGGTGCGCGGTATCGGCTTTTGCTCTGGCGGCAGGGTTCTGAGCTGCTCACGCCACGGAAGATGCGCGGCTAACGAGGCGGGGATCCCCTGTAACGACGGAAAGAGAATTTTAATGCGTTGATCGGGCCCGTCGCGCTTCATCATCCCGACCTCGTCGCCCGTAAAGAGGCAGCTCACCAGCGAGGGAGAGAGCCATCTTTTACGCAGCAGGGTGACATTGAATAAGCGGTAAGCTGGAATGGCGTCCATATTTTTTCCTGACGTTCAGCGCGCGCTTTCCGCGCGCGCCGTTAATCGCAGCCGACAGGCCACCATGAGAAAGATCGCCGAGGCTATCCATGCGCCCGCCAGCAGGTAGTGCTGTCCCCACTGCCAGGTGATAAAGGGGATCAGCAAGGCGCTCATGCCGTAGCCCAGCGTGTGGCTGGTGGCGATCAGGCCCGCGCCTTTGCCGATAGAGAGTTTTTGATTAAGCATCAGCTGATAGGCTGGGGTCGCCATCGCGGCGCCGAAAGAGGTGACGGCGACGCCCGCATAAAGCGCAATAAGGTTGCCGACGACCATGATGCCCAGCCCTGCGCTCATCAGCAGCGCCGCGCTAAACAGCAGCGGCTGGATCTGCAGCCGCTGCGGCCTCACCACCAGAAACTGCGCCAGCAGCGTCGCGATGGCGGCCAGGCTCAGCAGCCAGGCGATATGGCGGCTGACCGCCGCGGGCGCGCTCATGTAGTCGCGCAGCACCGGCGCCAGCCCGATCTGCATCAGGCTGATGCTGAGGGCGAGCAGCGCCGCCAGCGCCAGAAGCGGCAGAAAACGGCTCTGCCAGCGCGCGGCCTGATGCGCCACCGGCGCCAGCGGCGGATCGCCATACTCGCGGCCGATCAGCATCAGGGCGAAGAGCGGCGCGGCGGCCATCAGCCACAGCGGCGCCATCGGATAAAGGCTCAGGGCCAACGCCGCCAGGGGCGGCCCCAGCAACCTTCCGCAGCTAAGCCCGGAGCTGATCGCCGCCAGCGCCGCCATGCGCCGCTCGGCGCCAGCGCGCTGCATCGCCCAGGTTTGCGCGGCGGGCACCATGCCCGAAACGGTCAGGCCGTACACCATCCGCGACAGGATCAGCGCGGCAAGGCCAGCAGGCATGCCGATCCGCTTTTCCGCCATCAGCCAGACCGCCAGCGCCAGAATGCCGAAGCTGGCCAGATAGCCTGACAGCGACGCCACCACGACAAATTTACAGCCCTTCACTTCGGCGACGCGTCCCCACCAGGGCGAGGCGGGCAGAAACAGCATCGAACCAAACATCAATAAACCGGCCCAGCTGGAGAGCGTCAGGCCGGTCATCTCAACCAGCTGCGGTAGCACGACCAGTAAGCCGTTCTGACCAATCCCCAGCAATCCGGCGCAGAAAGCCAGCGGCCAGCTTGATTTACCCGGCCCCGTCATTGCCGCCGGCTCCTTAATAACTGACCCATAAATGTAAAGACACCGTTAAAAACAGGGATATAACGTACATAAGATGTATGCAAATATTGCAAAAATGATTGTCTTTGTAAATTAAATAATTATCATAACGATAATCATTATCAGTTAAGAAGTGAGATTATCTTATGGATGGCTTCTCTCAATCGGCTGGCGTTGACGTGGCGGCGCAGTGCTTTCTCAATGCGCTTTTTCGCGAAACGCGCGACTGGAAATATGTCGCCGACGCCGCGCCGGGTCAGATGCAACATATTGACCTGCCTCTTTCGTCATCACAGGCGATCCGCCTGCCGCTGCGCTACTTCTCTCCTACTCAGCACCATCAGTATCAGTTTCCCGCGCGGCTCGTCAGCCCGGATTCACCCGAGGGCGAAGCCATCAGCTTTGCAACCCTGGTCTCGCTGATTCTGGCAAAACCGGCTATTCGCGCGGAGCTGAGTCGCGACGTCGTCGAACGCTTCCGCCAGCGCGTCGGCGAAAGCCATGCCCATACCTGGCAGGCGATTAATTTGCGTCATCGCTGGCCTGAGCTGCGCAAAAAACCGCTCTCGTTTGCTGAGGCCGAACAGGCGCTGCTGGTGGGGCACGCGTTCCACCCTGCGCCGAAATCGCACCAGCCCTTTAACGAAGCAGAAGCGCGCCGCTATCTGCCTGACTTCGCCTCTGACTTCCCGCTGCACTGGTTCTCCGTCGATAGCGAGTATGTGGCGGGCGAAAGCCTCGGCCTGGCGTTGCGCGCCCGTCTGCTGCGCGTTGCCGCGCAGAGCGCCCCCGCGCTGCTGGGCCACTTTACCGACCGGCGCTGGCTGATCCCGATGCATCCGTGGCAGGCGCGCCATCTGCTGGCGCAGGCGTGGTGCCAGCAGCTAATCGATAACGGCGCGCTGGCGGACTTAGGGGAGTGCGGCAGCGCCTGGCTGCCCACCAGCTCCTCGCGTTCGCTCTACTCGCCTGTCAGCAGCGACATGATCAAATTCTCGCTGAGCGTGCGTCTGACCAATTCGGTGCGCACCCTGTCGGTGAAAGAGGTGAAGCGCGGTATGCGCCTGGCGCGTCTCGCCCAGACCCCGCGCTGGCAGTCGTTGCAGCTGGACTATCCCACCATGCGTGTGATGCAGGAGGATGGCTGGGCCGGGTTGCGCGCCGCTGATGGCGCGATCCAGCAAGAGAGCCTGATGGCGTTTCGCGTCAACAGCCTTTTCGATACCCCGACCGCCCAGACCAACGTGCTGGTCAGCCTGACGCAGGCCGCGCCAGACGGCGGCGACAGCCTGCTGGCGGCGGCGGTAAGAAGAGTGAGCGTCCGGCTCGGGCTGACGCTTGCCCAGGCGGCGCAGTGCTGGCTGAACGCCTACTGCGATCGCGTACTGCTGCCGCTGTTTGCCACCGAGGCCAATTACGGCCTGGTGCTGCTGGCGCATCAGCAAAACATCCTGGTGGAGATGCAGCAGGATCTGCCGGTCGGACTGCTCTACCGCGACTGCCAGGGCAGCGGCTTCACGGAAAACGCGGCCGACTGGCTGGCGCAGATTGACGAGGCGGATGCGGAAAACCGCTTTAGCCGCGAGCAGGTGCTGCGCTACTTCCCCTATTACCTGCTGGTCAACTCCACGCTGGCGGTCACCGCCGCGCTGGGCGCCGCGGGCTTTGAGAGCGAAGAGCGCCTGATGGCGCAGGTGCGCGACAGGCTGGCGGCGTTGCGCACTCGCGTTAGCGATACCCGCAGCCTCGATTACGTGCTCGACAGCCGGTACTGGAACTGTAAAGGCAATTTCAACTGCTATCTCTACGACCACAACGAAAACACCATCGCCGATCCGGCGGTGATCTACTTCGATTTTCAGAATCCGTTCTACAGGGAGAAGCCGTGATGCCAAAGGCGCATATCGTACATGGCGACGCCGGTTTTCGCTGCGCGCTGACCGGCCAGTCGCTGCCGCTCATGCTCGGGCTGGACAACAGCGCCGCGCTGCAGTTTATGGCGGGGATGCCGGACGGCTGGCTGGCTGAGGCGATCGATCAGCTGCTGGTGGCCGCGCCGCACCTGAGCGGCGTTCATCTCCCCTGGGCGCAGTGGCAGCATGAGCCGCAGGCGCAGGCGCTGTTGGCCGCGGTCGACGGCGACTATTTCTCGCGCGAGATCTTCTGGCAGCTGCCGCTCTGGCGCCGCGGCGAACGGCCGACGGCCAGCGGCAAAATGCAGTTCGATGAGGAGCGTCAGCTCTTCTGTCCCGTGCGTCCGGCCAGGCCGGAAGGCGAAATCTATCGGCGCTACGATCCGCAGATCAAGCGGACGCTCAGCTTTCGCGTCGTCGAGGTGGCGGAGGACGCCGCGCGCTTTACGCGCTGGATGAACGCGCCCCGCGTCAACGCCTTCTGGGAAATGGCGGCGCCGCAGCCGGAGCTGGAAAACTACCTGCGCAAGCAGCTCGACTCCGCATATTGCTTTCCGGTGATTGGATGCTTTGACGACCAGCCGTTCGGCTATTTCGAACTTTACTGGGCGGCGGAAGATCGCATCGGCCGTCACTACCGCTGGCAGCCTTACGATCGCGGTCTGCATATGCTGGTAGGCGAAGAGGCGTGGCGCGGCGCGCACTTTATTCGCAGCTGGCTGCGCGGGCTGACGCACTATTTGTTTCTCGACGAGCCCCGTACGCAGCGCATCGTCGCGGAGCCGCGCTACGACAATCAGCGCCTGTTCCGCCATCTGCCGGTTGCCGGCTATCACACCCTCAAGGAGTTCGATTTCCCCCACAAGCGTTCTCGCCTGGTGATGAGCGAGCGCCACCGCTTCTTTACAGAGGTGGGCTTATGATGTGGGAGCGCGTCAACCGCGAGATGATCGCCAAAATGCTCGCCGAGCTGGAGTATGAGCAGGCGCTGCGCGCCGTCGAGCGTGCAGCAGGCCGCTGGGAAATCGCCGTGGGCTCAGCGCGCTGGACGTTTGCCGCCCGCCGCGGCATCTGGGGCTGGCTGCATATCGATCCCGCCTCTCTGAGCGGCGGGCCGCTGGAGGCGGACGCGCTGCTGCGCCAGCTGGCCGTGACGCTGGAGATGAGCGATGCCCAGACGGCCGAGCATCTTGAAGATCTCTACGCCACCCTGCGCGGCGATCTGCAACTGCTGGAAGCGCGCCGCTCGCTGAGCGCTGAGGATCTGATCGCGCTCGATGCGGATGAGCTACAGTGCCTGCTCAGCGGTCATCCCAAGTTTATCTTCAACAAAGGGCGGCGCGGCTGGGGGCTGGAGGCGCTGCGCGCCTATGCGCCGGAGTACCGCAGCCGGTTTCAGCTGCACTGGGTCGCGGTGCGCCGGGATCGGCTGGTCTGGAGCCATGAAGAGGCGTGCGACATCGCTACCCTGCTCGCCAGCGCCATGGATGACGCCGAGCTGACGCGTTTTTACCAGCGCTGGCAGTCAGCCGGACTCGACGACCGCTGGATGGCGCTGCCCGTTCATCCCTGGCAGTGGCAGCAAAAAATCGCGATCCACTTTCTGCCGCAGCTGGCGCGCGGCGAGATAGTCGAGCTGGGCGCCTTCGGCGACCGCTATCTGGCGCAGCAGTCGCTGCGCACCCTGACCAATGTCAGCCGCGCTGCGCGCTTCGATATCAAACTGCCGCTGACCATCTATAACACCTCCTGCTATCGCGGCATTCCCGGCAAGTATATCGCCGCCGGACCGCTCGCCTCCGGCTGGTTAACGCGCCAGTTCGCGCAGGATGAGACGCTGCGCGCCACCGGCGCCCGTATTCTGGCGGAGCCGGCCGCAGGCTACTTGTCTCACGAAGGCTACGCCGCGCTGCCGCAGGCGCCCTATCGCTACCAGGAGATGCTCGGCGTGATCTGGCGCGAAAGCCCCGGCTGCTACGTGCAGGCGGGCGAACAGGCGGTGCTGATGGCGGCGCTGATGGAAACCGATAACGCCGGACGCCCGCTGATTGACGCCTGGATTAAGGCGTCGGGACTGGATGCGGCAAGCTGGCTGAGCCGTATGTTCGAGGTGGTGGTGATCCCCTTCTACCACCTGATGTGCCGCTACGGCGTGGCGCTTATCGCGCACGGTCAGAACGTCACGCTGGTGATGAAGGATCATATTCCGCAGCGCATCCTGCTGAAGGATTTTCAGGGCGATATGCGCCTGGTCGATCGCGATTTCCCGGAGGCGGCGTCGCTGCCCGCGGCGGTGAAAGAGGTCACCGCGCGCCTGAGCGCCGACTACCTTATTCACGATCTGCAGACCGGGCACTTTGTCACCGTGCTGCGCTTTATCTCCCGTCTGACGCTGCAGTCGGGCGTCGATGAGCGCCATTTTTACCGCCTTCTCGCCGGCGTGCTGCAGCGCTATATGGCGCAACACCCGACAATGGCCGATCGCTTCGCCCTGTTCGATCTTTTCCGGCCTCAGATCATCCGCGTCGTGCTTAATCCGGTAAAGCTGCGGTTCTCAGAGCATGACGGCGGCAGCCGAATGCTGCCCAACTACCTTACCGATCTCGATAACCCTCTCTATCTGGTGACCCAGGAGTCTGCAAAATGAAGCGTTATGATTTCATTGGCATTGGCATCGGCCCGTTCAACCTCAGCGTCGCCGCGCTGGCGGAAGGACTGGACGGTTTTAGCTCGCTGTTTCTTGAGCGCAAACCCGACTTCGCCTGGCATCCAGGCATGATGGTGCCGGACTGCGCGATGCAAACCAGCTTTCTCAAAGATCTGGTGAGCGCGGTAGAGCCGACCAACCGCTATAGCTTTGTGAACTATCTGGTGCAGCAAAAGAAATTCTACCGTTTTCTCACCACCGAGCAGCGCACCGTCTCCAGAGAGGAGTTTTCCGACTATCTGGCCTGGGTGGCGAAGCGTCTCAGCAATCTGGCCTTTAACCAGCCGGTCACCCGCGTGGCCTTTAACGACGCCACACGCCTGTTCAGGGTCGAAACCGCTCACGACTGTTTCGAAGCGCGCCATGTCTGTCTCGGCATCGGGAAGCAGGCCAGGCTGCCGGCGTGCGTCACCGAACAGAGCGATCGCTGCTTTCACGCCAGCGAAATGATGCTGCGGCGGCCGGAGCTGCGCGGCAAGCGCGTTACCATCGTCGGCGGCGGTCAGAGCGGCGCCGATCTGTTTCTCAATATCTTCCGCGGCGAATGGGGCCAGCCCGCGGCCCTGAACTGGGTGTCGCGCCGGAACAACTACAACGCGCTGGATGAAGCCGCCTTCGCCAACGAGTATTTTACGCCGGAGTACCTGGAAAGCTTCTCGACGCTGGACGAAAGCGCACGCCAGCAGATGCTGAACGAGCAGAAGATGACCTCAGACGGCATCACCAGCGAGTCGCTTCTCGCCATCTATCGGGCGATGTATCACCGCTTTGAGGTGCTGCGCGAGCAGCCCTGGGCGCGCCTGATGCCGTCGCGCTCGGTGGTCTCGCTCGATCAGGCGCAGGGGGCGCAGCAGCTGAAGCTGCGTCACCACCTCGATCACGGCGAAGAGCAATTGACGACTGACGTGGTGATTTTCGCCACCGGCTACCGCTCGGCGCACCCCGCTTTTCTGGCGCCCGTCGCGCATCGCCTGCAGCTCGACCGCGACGAAAATTTCCAGATCAACACCGACTTCACCCTTAACTGGGACGGGCCAGAGAGCAACAGCCTGTTTGCCGTCAATGCCGGGATGCAGCGCCTGGGCATTGCGGAACCCCAGCTCAGCCTGATGGCCTGGCGCGCAGCCCGCATTCTTAACCGCGCGCACCCGCATGAGCCCTTTGAGCTGAGCACCACCCCTGGCGTGATCCAGTGGCGCACGCAGCAGCCGGAAAATCACGATCGGGATCCTCAACACACCGTTAATTCCGTTCAGTTTTGAACACCTCATCGGAAAAAAATAAAAAATGAAGCAGCCGTATCTGTGGGTTTTAAATCCTTGTTTACTCGCGATGCTCTCTTCCGGCGCCTGGGCCGAAGAGGTAAAAGAGGATCAAATGGTGGTCTCCGCCAGCCGCTCGCACCGCAGCGTGGCGCAAATGGCGCAAACCACCTGGATTATCGAGCAGAATGAAATTGAGCAGCAGGTTCAGGGCGGCAAGGAGCTGAAAGAGGTGCTGGCGCAGCTCATTCCCGGCATGGACGTCAGCAGCCAGGGACGCACCAACTACGGTATGAACATGCGCGGTCGCTCGATGATGGTAATGGTGGACGGCGTTCGCCTTAACTCGTCACGCAGCGACAGCCGCCAGCTGGACGCGATCGATCCGTTCAACATCGAGCGTATCGAAGTGATTTCAGGCGCGACTTCGCTTTATGGCGGCGGCAGTACCGGCGGTTTAATCAATATCGTGACGAAGAAAGGTCAGCCGGGCACACAGGCGGAGCTGCAAACCGGCGTCAAAAGCGGCTTCAACAGCCATAACGATCATGATGAGAACGTTGCGGCGGCGGTGAGCGGCGGCGACGAGAAAGCATCGGGCCGCCTGTCGGTTGCCTATCAGCGCTACGGCGGCTGGTATGACGGCAAAGGCAACGAGGCGATTATCGATAATACCCAGACCGGGCTGCAGTACTCCGATCGTCTGGATGTGATGGGCACGGGCACGCTCAATATCGATGAGAACCAGCAGCTGCAGCTCACTACGCAATACTTCAAGAGCGAATCAGACGGCAAGCATGGCCTCTATCTGGGCGAGAATTTTTCGGCGGTGACCGGCTCCGGCAGCGCCTACAATTCAGGCAATCTCGACTCCGACCGCCTGCCCGGCACCGAACGCCATCTGATCAATGTGCAGTACTCCAATACCGATTTTTTCGGCCAGGATCTGGTGGCGCAGGTTTACTATCGCGACGAGAGCCTGACCTTCTATCCTTTCCCTACCCTTACCCGCAACCGCGTCTCCAGTATTGGCGCTTCGCAGCAAAAGACCGATTTTTATGGCGGCAAGCTGACCCTTAACAGCCAGCCCGTCGACGCGCTGACGCTGACGTACGGCATTGACGCCGAACATGAGACTTTTGACGCCAACCAGCAGTTTTTTGACCTGAACACCGCGGCGCAAAGCGGCGGCATGACGCTGAAAAATGCCTATAACGTCGGGCGCTATCCGGGCTATAGCATCACCAATCTCGCGCCCTTCCTGCAGTCGAGCTACGACATCGACGCCATCACGCTGAGCGGCGGCGTGCGCTATCAGTATACGAAAAACAAGGTAGACGATTTTGTCGGCTACGCGCAGCAGCAGGCGATCGCCACCGGCCAGGCCAACTCGGCGGATGCGGTGCCGGGCGGATCGACCGACTACAATAACCTGCTCTTCAATGCCGGCATTCTGGGTCGTTTGACCGAGCGCCAGCAGCTCTGGTTTAACTTCTCGCAGGGCTTCGAGATCCCTGACCTGGCCAAATATTACGGTTCCGGCACCTATCGCCTGGCGAACGGGCATTACAATCTCACCAACAGCGTTAACGTCAACGATTCGAAGCTGGATGGGATCAAAGTCGATTCTTACGAACTCGGCTGGCGCTATACCGGCGATAACCTGCGCACCCAGCTGGCGGCTTACTATTCGCTGTCGGATAAAACCATCAGCATCAATAAAACCGATATGACGATTAATCTGGATGACGATAAGCGCCGCATTTACGGCGTGGAAGGCCAGGTGGATTACTTCTTTGACGACAGCGAATGGAGCGCCGGCTCTAACTTCAACGTCATTAAATCTGAAACACGCGTCGAGGGTAAATGGGAGAAGCTGACCATCGACAGCGCCAGCCCGTCCAAGGTCAGCGCCTGGCTGAACTGGGCGCCTGGAGACTGGAACCTGCGCGTGCAGAGCACGCAAACCTTTGACGTTTCCGATGCGGACGGCAAGAAAATCAACGGCTATAACACCGTGGATCTGCTGGGAAGCTACGCGCTGCCGGTGGGCAAACTCAGCTTTAGCGTAGAGAACCTGCTGGATAAAGATTACACCACGGTGTGGGGTCAGCGGGCGCCGGGGCTCTATAGCCCGACCTACGGCGACGCGGGGCTTTATACCTATAAGGGGCGCGGACGAACCTTTGGGCTGAACTACTCAGTGCTGTTCTGAGGTTAAACGGGCAGGATGCCCGTAAGCGTATTGACACAGCGCGTGAGCCTTAGCCTGTTAAGCGGGCCACAGCCTCACGCGCTTTTATTTGCAACAGCGTGCAAGAAAAGTGGCACAACCACAAAATTAAAGTAAACTTTAATTTTAACTCCTGGTTAAGGATGGTTCTCATGCCAGTATATGACATCTCAATAGAACTCCGTGGCAAAGTAAACGCCGCTGAAGAGTACAGGCGACTGCGCAACGCCATGAACAACAATGGATTTCGACACAGCATTGCTGACGACAGTGATAAAACCTACTGGCTCCCCAGAGATATATTTACTTATCAAGGAGATATGTCGAGAGAGGAATTAATGAATGCCGTCTATAATCTGCTTACCGAGTTCGTCCCCGCGCCGGGCGTGATGGTGACAGAGTCAGTAGGCCGCTGCTGGCGCGGCCTCAGAGAAATCGAGGACTTTTAAGCGTTACAGTCCAGAGATAACCCGAAGCATATTTTAAGATATCTTTATCTGCAATTTCTCATCAATCGCAGTTGGCGTCAGACCAGGAGCAGCATACTCAGGATGTCGCCTGCGCTTTGCATCGAGGTATAACAGATAATGGGCATGAGACAGGTAGCCGTTGTGGCTGATGATGACCCTCGCTCAGGTAAAAGGCCAAAAACTGGAATAAGGCATGCAGATTTTAAGCTGAGACAGCGGAAAACGCTTTTTGAAAAAGCGTCCTTTTTCGACCCAGCCGCACAGGGCCATGCCCTCTTCGCATTCAAGCACAACCATGATTTTTCTTCTTTTACGACGCCGCACCAGCGTGCCTGCCTCCGTCATATTGAGGCCTTTACTGAATGATCGGCCTCTCTGTTTATCAGCAGCGAGCCGACGATAAACGCATTACACTTTTTCAGCTCCTCGCTGTCTGGCTGGATTTTTCCATATACCCGCATGCCTTCCAGCATCATAAAAATGCTCAGGGCCATGACCCGCGCGCTCTCATCGCGGCGAAAGCGCCCCTGCGCCTGGCCTGCGCATATTATCTTTTCTAACCGATTGATTATCGAGTTGAATTTATTATTAACCTTACTCTTTACCTCTTCATCGCCCGGCAAAAGTTCACTGGCGGCGGCAATGGTAAAACAGCCTTTCTCTCCATCAGGCGCAGATGACAGAAGCGCCACAAATTCGAGCATTTCACGCAAGGCAGTCTCTGGCGACATATCCGCATCGCGTTTCGCTCCCCTGGAGGCGCTCTCATCCATGTAATGCTGTAAGGCGGCGAGATAGATCGCTCGCTTATCGGGATAGAGCTTATAGATACTGGCGCTGGCTAAACCTGAGGCTTTCATCAGATCGGCCATCGAGGTTGCCCGATAGCCTTTCTGCCAGAAGCACTCCAGCGCAGTGTTGAGAAAGTCCTCTGGATCGAACTCTCGCGGTCTGCCAACGGATAATTTCATCTCTTTCTCCCATGCTGATGATTAATTGTAGATCGATCAATCTACAATTAAAAGTACCTGTATAAATCTGGCTTCTCCTTGTGGCTCATAGAGGGCGAGATCGCCATAGCTGCCTTACGGCAGCTATGGCGTTGAGCGAATATCAGTCTGGCTTGCAGTGATAGCGCATGCCGGTTGGGTCGTCGGGAGCGGGCGCAATTTCCCAGGCCGGAAAGTGGGTGGCGTCGAACTCTTCAAATCGCAGGCGGGTAGTACCGTTGGCACGAACAAAGCGAGCAACCTCATCGGCCTCCTTTTTGCTCTCCGGGAAAATGACATGGACGCTGTCCGGATCGAGTTCAGTAACCTCCGCATCCTGCTCCAGCCATGAGGTCACTTCATAGGTATAGCGGGCGTAAACTACGCCATCCACCGTACCGATGCTCTCGGCGCGAGAGCGCTGTCGCCCGTCTTGAAAAGAGAGGATCTTTCCGCGTACCTCATTCCTGACCGTTATGCGATGCGTCCCGGCCGAAAGGCTCCCCTCGCCCTGGCAGATCAACACCGTGCCTGGCGGCTGGGCGTTTTCAAAGCGCTCTATTTCTTCCCTCGTGGCCGCTGCGGCTCCGGCGGCGTACAACATTATGGCGGGCAACAGCCAGGCGGCTTTTCCATGCGTCATTTTACTTTCCTTACTATAGCGAGTGATGGGGCTGTTATCGGCAAGAACAGGCGCGATCATGAGAGGTGATGTGAAGGGCCAGAGAACGGTCAGGGCCATAAAACTTGATGCCATGCCAGTGCCTGCACCCGCGGCGAGGGCTGACAGCAGGAAGGTCCTGATGAAAGGGCGAGCTGCCGCTGACAGTCAGAGCGGCAGTCGCAAACGGGCAGGATTAACCCACTTCGTGCATCAGCGCCACCGCATCCTCTCCCGCAGGCATACGCATCGGCGCACTGGGATCGGTGGCGGCACGCCATATCGCTTCCGCAACGTCAATCGCTTTGGTGGTGGGTTGCGGCTGCTGCATACCGGTAAACACGCGCTCCAGCAGCGGCTGATAGGGTTCAGGCTGGCTGTTTTCCATGCGCGAGCTGGCGTTTTTGCCGAAATCCGTGGTCGGCGCCAGGCCCGGCAGAACCAGACGCACATTGATGTTGAACGGCTGTAACTCCAGCGCCAGCGATTCGGTAAAGGCGTTCACCGCTGCCTTGCTTGCCGTATAAACCGCCAGCAAGGGCAGAGATTTAAGCGTCACGGTAGAGGTGACGTTGATTACCGTGCCGCTTTTTCTCGCGCGAAACTGCGGCAGTAGAGCCTGCGTCATTGCGATGGTGCCGAGCGTATTGGTCTCAAACACCTCACGCACCGTGGACATCTCCATACTTTCCAGCGCGGCAAGCACGCCGATGCCGGCGTTGTTCACCAGAACATCAATCTCGCCTGCTTCTGCGACAGCCTGCCTGATGCTCTCCTCCTTGCTGACATCCAGCGGCAGCAGACGCAGATTATCCGCATCTGGAAACAGATCGGCGCGTGGATTACGCATGGTGGCGATGACCTTCCAGCCGCGCTCAAGGAAATAGCGCGCCGCTTCATGGCCAAAGCCTGAAGAACAACCGGTGATTAATATCGTTTTCACAATTTACTCCTGCCTGGTGTTGGGATAGGCGTTTACTATATAGTCAGCTTTATGTACGGACTATAATGCGCAGTCCAGCATTCATTCGCAGGAGTCCAAATGAACGATCCCTTAGCTGAAATCATCTCGCTGCTACAACCGCAAGCGGCCTTCTCTAAGCGCGTATGCGCCAACGGCCGCTGGCGGGTACAGCGCAGCGAAACCGGCCAGCCGTTCTATTGTCTGCTGCTGGAAGGCTGCAGCCGGCTCACCATGAAAGGAAGCCCGCCTGTCACTCTGGAAGCGGGAGACTTTGTGCTCATCCCCGCCGCGCTGGAATTTTCTATGAGCAGCATCGAAGCGCCTGCAGCCGATGCGCCGGACACTCTGCCGCAAATGCTCGCGCCTGGTGAATTCTGGATAGGCGATCCAGAGCAATCCGCCGAAGTGCGCACCCTGATTGGCTATTGCCACTTCGACGCGCCCGATGCTGGGCTGATCGTCTCGCTGCTGCCGCAGGTTATCCATGTTCGCGGTGAGTCGCGGCTGACGCTGCTGGTGCAGCTGGTGATGGACGAATGCCGTGCGCAACGTTCGGCGCGCGAGATCGTCCTGGAACGGTTGCTGGAGCTGCTATTAATTGAAGCGTTACGATCGATACTGCTCGGCAGCGCATGCCCCGGCGTAATGAGTGGACTGGCCGATGAGCGCGTGGCAGCGGCGATCCGTGCCATGCACGCCAGGCCGGAGCATCGCTGGACGGGCGCCGAACTGGCGAAAGCCGCAGCGCTGTCGCGTTCCGCGTTTTTTGTACGCTTCCGTGAAACGGTGGGCCTGGCGCCGATGGACTATTTGCTGACCTGGCGAATGGCGCTGGCGAAAAAACTGTTACGCGGTAAAAACATGGCAGTATCTGAAGTCGCTGAGCGCGTTGGCTACCGCTCTGCCAGCGCGTTCAGCGTTGCATTTACCCGCTATGCCGGTATTCCGCCGGTAAAATATGAATAATTTATAAGTCTGCTAATTAATTTATAAGCTTGCTAAGTATTCCGCTCCCGAATAATATAAGAGAAAATAAAGTGAAAATAGTTCTCTGTGCCATGCCACCCTCTCCTTTTGATAATTAATTTTTAATATAGATGAATTTGGCATATTGCTTCAGGCTAAGGTAGCGACAGGACGAGCAGGATTAATGCCAGATAAAAAAGGAGCTGGCCTTAATTTTCTTTTAAAAAAATCGGATTAATGAAGGCCAGCCGAATGATATTTTTCGCTTTTTACTCACAGCAGGATTGCCGCCAGCAATCCTATTACAGCCATAACGGTTCAGAGCATGACCCCGTTTATTCCTCTCAGCTCCTAATTAGCGCTTATATGAGGTGATTTTTTCCAGGATAATTCTGGTTGAGTGTAAATCTACGTCAGTGTTAATTTAGCTTTAACACTTTGCACCATTTTTCTTTACTAAGGGAATATATGCACGCACGTATTACGCATCTCGATGGTATGCGCGGCTTAGCCATTCTGATGGTGATTGCTTATCACGCCTATGCACGATGGCCTGAGCTATTACCTTACGTGGCGACGACGCAACATATTCCGCTACTGGCATTTGGCTGGGTAGGCGTGCAGCTATTTTTTATGATCTCTGGCTTTGTCATTTTTATGACGCTGGATAAATCGCGCAGCTATAATCACTTCCTGAAAAAGCGCTGGCTGCGCCTGTTTCCGGCGATGCTAATCGCCAGTCTGCTGCTCTATATCGCCGGCGGATTCTTTACGGAATCGTCAGTGATTACCACGGAAAGCAAGAATCTTCTTCCCGGCCTGATCTTTATTAATCCAGAAACCCTGACGCAATTTACCGGGATTGAGTTCCGCTCTATGGCGGGATCGTTCTGGTCATTGTATGTCGAGGCGCTGTTTTATCTGATTATCGGCGCCGTCTACTTCACCCTTGGACGCAAATATTGTCTACCGGCGCTTATCGTGCCGATGCTATTACTTTCGGCATCATCGGTGCTGAAATCGCTTGGCCATCCCCTGCTTATTGATGTAATTTCAAAATTCGGTTTTATCCATTACGCCTGGTTTATGGTGGGCTGCCTGGTTTATGAACGCCTGCACGGGCGCGATAAAGGCTATCACTATCTGCTGGTATTACTGGCGCTGCTGATTAACTTCAGTTACTACGTTAAACACGACGGTGTTATTTCAGTCGTACCCTTATTAATGGTCATGCTCTTTTTTATAGCCAGTTTTTATTCCAGACAGATGGAGCGCTGGCTTTCGGTGCGCTTTTTTACCGCCATCGGCTTTGTCAGTTACGCGCTCTACCTGATTCATGAAAACCTGATGATCGCTATGATGATTAAGCTGAATGTCTATATCAAGAATGAAGCGGTAATGATAGCGCTGCCGGTGGTGGTGGTCGCCGTGCTCTATTATATCGCTTGGCTCATCAGCAAATATGGCGAACCGGCGCTACGGAATGCGCTAGGCAGTGTCGTTGACAGACCTGTCAGGGCGTAACGTCGTTCCTTTTTAGCGCTGATAGCGTGTTGTCTGTCAGCGTCACATCAAAGCGCTGCTGCGCAGGCTGAGCAAATGTTCAGCCTGAACCGGTGACATCGTGATTATGGAAATGACCTTCAGAACAGAGCAACATCCCTCTTCTTATTTTGTCAGCAGGTTTCGCTTTCGGCTTTAGCAGGAGTGAGGTAACGTTGCAAAACTCTTGTGTCTGGACGTAACACCATGCCTTCTGTTGAAACCCTTATGACTTTCATTCTCGCCTTGACCCTTCTGGAGATTTCTCCCGGGCCTGACATGATGTTGACCATTGCCAGAGGAGTCGGTCAGGGAAGGCGTGTTGCTTTACTGACGGTATTAGGCAATGTCTTTGTAGCAGGTTTCGTGCAGGTTTCCTTCCTGGTTTTAGGGCTGCTAACCCTCGTTCATGCGTGGCCAGTTGCGCTGGATCTGCTGAGATGGATGGGTGCAGCTTATCTGATATGGCTGGGCATAAAAATGATTGCGACTTCCGGCACAGATACCCGACTGCGGAAAACGGCCAAAATTTCAGACTGGAGTGCGGTTAAAGAAGGGGCTTTGAACAGCCTGACTAATCCAAAATCCCTGTTGTTCATGTTTGCTTTTCTTCCACAGTTTGTCGATCCGACCGCTGGCCCTGTCTGGTTGCAACTGCTCGTTCTGGGCAGTATTCAGAAACTGGCGGGTATTTTGTCCCTTGGGTCAGTGGCAATGGCATCAGGAACCTTTGGAAACTGGTTAGGTAAACACCCGGGCTTTATCAAATGGCAGGAGCGTTTTACAGGCGTTGTCATGGTAGGCCTGGGCATCCGCATGTTCTTAGGCGGGTCTGGTGTGATACCGAAACCAGCAAAATAAGTTTTCATTAAAGGATGTGCTTAGTGTCCGCTTATAGCTGACCGGCAGCTTCGTGCCAGAAGCGGACATCAAGGCGTATTTTAAACGACTGGAAATGGTATCTTTCCCTTTGCTTATAATAAGGGGACTTAAATGGACATAAGGGTCAATCAAGAAACATTAGAACTTGATATTGCAAAGAAAAATTTTGATGTGACCTTATTTCAGGTTAGGGATGCTACAGAGTGTATTCTTTTTGTCCCTGGACTTGGTGGCAGCCCGCTGCGGCATATGGGGCTAATCCAGACATTTGCTCGTCACGGAATATCAGTTGTAGCGCCACATTTCGAACCATTGACCTCGCCCTTTCCGACAAGAACTGAATTGACAGAACGCGTCCAGCGACTTGACCTGGCGGCTGAGAAATTCTGCACACATTATGCTTCTGTATCCGGTGTCGGTCATTCACTTGGGGCTGTAATTTTACTTATCCATGCAGGCGCTACAGCATGGACCAGTTTCAGAGAGCCCGTTTCATTTAACGGCGACAATATCCAGGATCGACTTGTTCTTTTGACACCACCCGCTGATTTTTTTCCAGCACCTTTGTCATTAGCCTCTATAAAGGTTCCGCTGCAGATTTGGGCGGGTGAGAAGGACGTAATTACTCCACCTTCACAGGCAATATTTCTTCATCACTCCTTAAACATGCATACATCCTCTGAATTGCACATAGCTGAGAATGCCGGTCACTTCACCTTCATGGATAAGCTTCCCCCGCAGGTAACAGAAACTCATCCATCGCGAAACGACTTCCTTCTGAGACTGGGAGAAACCATATCTCAGTTCATTTCATTGCCCAGGATTAAATGATGTTTGTTTTTTGCGTAATACAGGTTCGCTTTTCGCTCAAAGCGGACACTAAGCCCACTGCCCTGATTGACCTAAATGCCGACAATCGGCGCACTGTGCTTCACCGGCTGCGGGTCAGGTCAGTGAGTCACAATGCAAAAGAAGGCACTGCACACCGCCTGGAAAGCGGGCTCTGTGCCAGAACCGAATATCAATAAAGGCATTTAAACTTCAAGACCGGCACGAAACTGGCCCCATTTCAGAACCGAATTAACGCCGACCGACAGGAACGGCTCGCGTGGTGTGAGGTTCGGCCCCGGCGAGGCGGTGAGAAAATCGATCAGTTCATTGCGCTTGCCCGCAATCATATCGGCCAGTAGTTTGCCGGTCGCGGTGCCGCGCGTAATGCCCAGGCCGTTACAGCAAAGCGCGCCGTAGACGTTGGGCGCCAGCTTGCCGAAAAACCCTTCATGATTTTCCGACAGACAGATGGCACCGCTCCAGGTGTATTCGAAATCGACCTGCGGCAGCATCGGAAAGCGGCGCTCAAAAGATTTTCGGTGATTGCTGATAAATTGCCGCAAATGTTTTTCGCGTGGACGCCCGTCCGGCTGAAAGCTAAAGCTGTTGCGCACCAGGATACGGTTATCGGCGGTACGGCGAAGGGTGCTGCCAAACGGATGCGCCGGGATCACGCCCCAGACTGGCTTACCGCCCAGCGACCCCTGCTCCTCTTCCGTAAGCGGCCGCGTCAGGCTGCCGTAGAGAAACGTCGGCAGCAGGCGGCGCTGAAGAAAACCAAAATGGGAGGCAAAGCCGTTATTGGCGAGGATCAGCGTGTTGACCGTTATCGCGCCTCGCTCATGCATCAGCGTGATGGTGTCGCCATAGTCCACCGAGGTGATGGGGGTATTTTCATAAAGCGTGACGTTGGCGGGCAAATTGTCCGCCAGCCCCTTCACCAGCGCCGAAGGCTGTAGCAGAAGCGTGCCGGGAATAAACAGCGCCTGCTTGTAGTAGGAGGTGCCGATGTGATCGGGCAGATCTTTGCCGGCGATCATCTCGGCATCGCGGCCGATTTTCGCCAGCCCGCGGCGATAGGCTTCCAGAATGGCAATCCCCTGCTCGCCAACGGCCGCCTGGTATTTACCGGACGCCGACATCTGACACTGAATATCATTCTCCTGCACAATCTGACGCAGATAGTCCTGCCCCAGCGTATTCAGCCTGAGCACCCGATTCCCGGTGGTAACGTCGCCAATATAATCTTTCGCGCCAATATCATGGGGCACGTCGATGGCGAAGCCGGCATTGCGCCCGGCAGAGCCATATCCCACCTCCTGCGCCTCAATCAGCACCACTTCGTCGTCAGGGAAGTTAAGCGCCAGCTGACGCGCCGCCGCCAGCCCGGTCAGACCGGCGCCAACGATCCCCCAGCGCGCTTTTTTCTGTCCCACATGCTCAGGACGTGGGGTACGCGCCGGACTGGTATGAAACCATCCCGGCATGGCATCGTCTGCGGGTAAAGAAGTGATCTTTTGCAATTCCGTTACTCCAGTACATTTTCGTAGGGCTGTTCGCCAGCGAAACCGGGCGAACCCATTTATTCCGGCCAACAGCATCGAGCCGCCAGACCACGTAAACAGAGATGAGCGAATAAAACCTAAATGTATTTTTTATGTATACATGTTGTATAAAATATGGAGTGCCAAGGGCGTTCGTCAACGGCCTGACAAGCCATTTGCGTTCGGTATCGCAAAATTAATAAAAAGTTGTCGAGAAGGTTAAATAAGAGAAAAAAGCACCGCGAAAATGCCGGGAAAGGGGTCGGTTTATTACAGAAAAGGGAATTTAGCCGGCAACGGAGGCTGCCAGCTAACTGTTTATCAGATAATAAGATTTAAACCAGATGGTCGGCTTTCAGCCCCTGTGGGGCGATAAAAATTTCCATATTTTCCCGAGAAAGCTCCCAGTGCTCGAAAACCAGGTCCACCACCGCCTGTTCATCATGTGCTTCTATGGCCGCGATAAAGGCATCGTGATGATCGGCCGCAAGCTGCAGTCGGTGCTCCATATCGCCGTTCTGCGGACGGTAGAAGGTGTGGCCGATGCGACAGTGATCGATTAGCAACCGTCCCAGGCTCGGCTGCAGGTAGGGATTAGCGGCCATCTCGCCCATGATTTCATGGAAACGGTTATTTTCCAGCACCAGCACGGCGGCATCATGCGCCTGCGCCGCTTTGCGAAAACGTTTTTGCGTCTCCTTCAGCGCCTTTAGCTGCGCGGGTTTGTAGTTCTGCACCGCAAGACGTCCGGTAGCGGCATAGATCATCGGGGCGACCAGAAAGAAATTGCGCAGCGAGGCATGGTTCATCGGAATCACGCGCACGCCGCGCTTCTCAACAATCTCAAGGTAGCCTTCGCCCGCAAGGCGCTGGAAAACTTCGCGTACCGGCGTACGCGACAGCCCGTACTGGGCTGTCAGACTCGACTCATCCAGCACTTCATCCGGGTCCAGTTCCATAGTGAGAATGAGCCGTTTTAAATCTTCATACAGCGCCGCTTTTCCTGATCTCACCTCTGCCTCCTGGACGATGACTCATATCAGATAACGCCACGAAAGGAATACGCAGCCATGCTGCTATAACCTACAGAAAGAGTTTGTATACAGCAAAAATAATAGTGCCGCGTAATAGAGCCGAAATACGCTGTTCAACTCAGGCGTTCATAGCGCCGGGAATGAAGCGGTATCTTGCCAGCTAGCTAAAACGTGTTTTGTCCCGCATTTATGACCTCAACTGTCGGGCACGCTGATAAATCAGCTGCAGCATCGGTTCGGGATCGCGGTCGGGATGATGGCGAAGAATTTCGCTGCGCAGCCAGTTAATCTCTTCGCTGGCGGCACGCTGAAACGTCACGTTGTCACGTGCTCGCTTAAGCCACTTCATAATGAACGCATTTTTTTGCCGGTTGGTTCCAATGCGTCCCTGTTTTCGCGACAACCCCACCGCAACCAGCAAGCAGAAATAAAAATGCACCCTCACATCAACGTGATGCAGGGCGGCAAGAGAAAATTTTTGATTCGCTGACATCGTGATGCGCACCCGATCAGGCTGCCTGCCGCGCAGGCCAGGCAGCTTTTCATACCCGGTTCAGGCGTCCAGCGCCGGAACGTCAATCCATAGCGTTTTCAGCTCGGTATATTGATCGAGCGCGAACACCGATTTATCGCGGCCGCCGAAGCCGGACTGCTTGTAGCCGCCGAACGGCGTAGTGGCGTCGCCCTCGCCGAAGCAGTTTACCGTGACGGTGCCGGCTCGCACCGCGCGCGACACGCGGATCGCCCGATTGAGGCTGCCGGTATAGACCGAGCCCGCCAGGCCGTAGTCGGTGTCGTTCGCCAGCGCGATCGCTTCCGCTTCGGTTTTAAACGTCGTCACGCACAGGATCGGCCCGAAGATCTCTTCGCGGAACAGCACGCTTTCTGGCGTCACGTTGTCGATAATGGTTGGCTGCACGTAAGCGCCCTGCTCGGTGCCGCCGCCATGAAGAATGCGCAGCCCCTCGTTGCGCGCCGTCTCCAGATAGCCGCTCACCTTGCTGAAATGCTCGGCGCTGACCATGGCGCCCAGCCGATTTTTCGGATCGAGCGGATTGCCCATCGGCCATTCCGCCAGCTGCTCGGCCATCAGCCCCAGCAGTCGCGCTTTCACCCCTTGCTGCACCAGCAGACGTGAGGTTGCCGAGCAGTTCTCGCCCATATTCCAGAAGGCGCCGTTCAGCACGTTTGCCGCCACGCTGGCGAGATCGTCAGCGTCGTCAAATACAATCGCCGGGTTTTTACCGCCGCACTCCAGCACCACCTTCTTCAGATTAGAGTCTGCGGCATAGCGCAGGAAACGCCGACCGGTGGCGGTGGAGCCGGTGAAGCTCACCATATCAATGTCCGCATGCAGGCCAATCGGCTCGCCGACCGCCTTGCCGGTGCCGGTGACAATATTCAGCACGCCGGACGGCAGCCCAGCTTCAACGGTGAGCGCCGCCACGCGCAGGGCGGTGAGCGAGGTCTGCTCGGCGGGTTTGACAATCACCGAGCAGCCGGTCGCCAGCGCCGGCGCGATTTTCCAGGCAAGCATAAGCAGCGGGAAATTCCACGGCAGCACGCAGCCCACGACGCCAATCGGTTCGCGCACCACCAGCGCCAGCGCGCCGTTGCCGGTCGGCGCGCTGTGATCGTATAGCTTATCGATCGCCTCTGCGTGCCACTTCAGCACGTGGATGGTCTCCGGCACGTCTACCGCCAGACATTCGCTCACCGGCTTGCCGCTGTCGAGGCTCTCCAGCACCGCCAGCGCGTCCAGCTCGCGTTCCATAAGCGCCGCCAGCTTTAGCAGCACCGCTTTGCGTTCGCCAGGATGCGCCTGACTCCAGCTACCCGCGTCAAAAGCAGCGCGCGCCCCCGCAACGGCGGCGTTGACGTCGCGGCTATCGCAGGCGGCGATCTGCGTCAGCGTCTCGCCGGTCGCCGGGTTCACGGTGGTCAGCGTCTCGCCCGACGCCGCCGCGCAGAAGCGCCCGTTGATAAAAGCGTTATTCGGCAGGGCGAGCGCGGCGGCGATACGCTCGGCATCGCTCAGGGTTGCTATATGAATCATGCCCACTCCTCAGGATGCGGTGACCGCAGCCACGTTACGTTTCACGCTCTCAATAACCGCCTTAAGCTGCGCCTGCTCTTCTTCTTCCAGCGCCTGCAGCGGCGCGCGTACCGGGCCCGCCTTCAGGCCAGCCAGCTCTGAACCGTACTTGATCGACTGAACAAACTTGCCGCCGTCGAGGAAATTCATCAGCGGCATCAGCGCCGCCATGATTTTACGGCCCTTAGCGAAATCTTTTTCCACCACGCAGGCTTCATACAGCGCCACGTGCTCGCGCGGGATAAAGTTCGAGCCAGCGCAGACCCAGCTGCGCGCGCCCCATGCGAAGAACTCCAGCGCCTGATCGTCCCAGCCGCAGGAGAGCGCAATCTGAGGGAACTGGCACGCCAGCAGATGCAGGTTGTTAAAATCGCCGGAACTCTCTTTAATCGCTACCACGTTGGCGGAGCGACTCACTTCGCGGAAATAGGTTTCGCCCATGCTGATCCCCATTCGGCCCGGATAGTTGTAGAGCATAATCGGCAACTGCGCGGCTTTGTCGATAGTCAGAGCGTGATGGGCGTTTTCCTGTTCGGTGGGCAGCGCGTAGGGTGGCGAGGTGACCAGAATGGCGTCCGCTTTATGGTCGCGCGCATGCGTGGCGAACGTCACCGCGTCTTCGGTGCGGATGGCGCCGGTGCCGACGATCAGCGGCAGACGCTGACCGATAACCTTACGCGCAGACTCTACCAGCGCCAGACGCTCCTCGGCGCTCTGGGCATAGTATTCGCCGGTCGAGCCGCCAATGATAATGCCGTGCACGCGCGCTTCAATCAGCGACTCCAGCACGTCGGCGAAAGCAGCAAAATCGATGCTGCCGTCGGCGGCATAAGGGGTAATAGCCGGGGTATAAATGCCTTCAAATGTCAACACAGTAGCCTCCAGGATACATTCAGGTCCGTATACAACCTTGACGGGTTGCGATGTTTAACAATTTGCATAGGCCTGAGAGGCAGGTCAATTGGTGACGATTTTTTGCATACAGAGAAAATACAAAGGAAATACGCCATGATAGTATGTTTTTACATTGCAACGTTATTTTATGTATTAAATTCAATAGAATAAATTAATTTTAAACAGGTAATAATTTTCTAAATGAATTCAGATAACGATCACATTCCCGTATTCTGACCCGCGGAAGCATATTTACAGCCGCAGTCACGAGGCATAGGTTTGTTGTTAGTTTTAACCTGAATTTAACAGGAGCCGCTGTTGGATCGACAGCAGGCCTGGCTGACATAGAGGAAGCGGGTAATGACCCAGAAGAAAGCGACGCTCATTGGCCTGATCGCCATTGTGCTGTGGAGCGCGATAGTTGGACTGATTAAAAGCGTGAGCGAGGGTTTTGGCGCGGTAGGCGGCGCCGCGCTGATCTATAGCTGCAGCGCGGTACTGCTGCTGTTCACCGTCGGCTTTCCCCGCCTGCGCGCCTTTCCCCGACGCTACCTGGTGGTCGGCAGCATATTATTTGTCCTTTACGAAACTCTGCCTGTCGCTGTCGCTCGGCTTTACCCATAACGGTCGACAGGCGATTGAGGTCGGGATGGTGAACTATCTCTGGCCGAGCATGACTATCGTGCTGGCGGTTATCGTCAACCGGCAAAAAACCAGCCCGCTAATTATTCCCGGCGTGCTGCTGGCCGTGGCGGGAATATGTCGCGTGCTCGGCGGCGACCACGCGTTTTCAGTCAGTGAAATCGGCAACAATATTATGGATAATCCGCTGAGCTACGGGCTGGCATTTAGCGGCGCGGTTATCTGGGCGATATATTGCGTGGTAACGAAAAAGATCGCCAACGGCTGTAACGGCATTACGCTGTTTTTTATATTAACCGCGCTGACGTTATGGGTGAAATTCCTGCTCTCGCCGCAGCCACCCTTTGCCGTTTCGCCGCAGGTGCTGGTCAGTCTGGCGCTTGCCGCGATGGCGATGGGTTTCGGCTATGCCGCCTGGAATACCGGCATCCTGCACGGCAATGTTAACCTGCTGGCGGCCGCTTCCTATTTTATTCCGATTATCTCTTCCGTGCTGGCAGCCTTTATCCTCAGTTCGCACCTGACGATAGCGTTCTGGCAAGGCACGGCGATGGTAAGTCTGGGTTCGCTGATCTGCTGGTGGTCAACCCGCTCACCGGAAAGTAAGAAAGTGACGCGCGAAGCGTCGTAATAATCACACAGGAGGGCAGCCGCCCTCTTCTTTTAAATAACCATAAAAACAGACCTGACCGCTTACCCTGCGCCGGAGGAAATATTCTATGACGCTACTGACCTGAGCTATTTATCTCATCGGCACGAGCAGAGCCGAATAATATATCTGACGTTCTCACTTCTTATATTTATTCCTACCCCTGACGCTTTTAACGGGGCTGACACCCTGCGGCCTTTTTTTAGGTTGGCCCGCCGTTAATACGTTGGTGAAAAGAGAGGAGCCTGTGATGTCTAATCACATTTCAGTTGAAGATGTACCGCTTAGCCGTTTCCATCGTCTGCTTACCGTACGTTCCGGCGGCGGCTCATTCGTTGATGGCTACGTGCTGAGCATTATCGGCATCGCCATGACGAAGGTTTCGCCCGCGCTCGGCCTGAGCGCCTTTTGGGAAGGGCTGATCGCCGCATCCGCCCTGATCGGCATCTTCTTCGGCGGCTTTATCGGCGGCGCGCTGACCGACCGGCTCGGCAGACGCGTGCTCTATTTCGTCGGTCCGACGCTGTTTATCCTCTGCTCGCTGGCGCAGTACTGGGTGCAGAGCGGCGAAATGCTGTTTGCCCTGCGCTTTCTCAACGGTGTCGCGGTAGGTATTGAATACCCGGTCGCCACTGCATTTCTGGTCGAGTTTTTGCCGAAACGCTATCGCGGCCCCTGCCTGGCGACGCTGACCATTCTCTGGTTTGCCGGCGCGGCGGCGGCGTATCTTACCGGCGAGGCCATTCTCAATGTTGGCGGGCCGGACGCCTGGCGCCTGACGCTGGCGAGCACCGCGGTGATCGGCGCGCTGCTGTTTCTGGTGCGCCTCGGCACGCCGGAATCCCCGCGCTGGCTGATGAGCAAAGGGCGCGAACAGGAGGCGGAGGCGATTATCAAGCGCGTCTATGGCCGCGACTTCGGGCTCAGGAATCTGCCGCAGCAGGCGGAATGCCAGCACCTGTCGTTTAGCAGCCTGCTGCATTCGGGTTACGGCAAGCGTATGGCCTTCGTCACCATATTCTGGACCTGCTCGGTGATCCCGGTGTTCGCCGTCTACGCCTTTGCGCCGCGCGTGCTGGAGGCGCTGCACCTTAGCGGCAACTGGGCCTCATACGGCTCGATCGCCATTACGCTGCTGTTTGTCGTCGGCTGCATTATCGCCACCCGACTGGTGAATTCGCTGGGGCGCCGCAAACTGCTGCTGCACAGCTTCCTCTGGTCAGGTCTGGCGCTGCTGCTGCTGGGACTGCTGCGCGACGGGCCGTCGATGGTGATCCTGCTGATGTTTGGCGCCTACGCCCTGTTTATCGGCGGCGCGCAGGTGCTGCAGCTGGTTTATCCAAACGAGATTTTCCCGACGGAAATCCGTGCGGCCGCGGTCGGAGTCGGCACCTCGATGTCGCGGGTAGGCGCCGCTGTCGGCACCTGGCTGGTCCCGATATCGCTACAGACTATCGGCATCGGCTACACCATGTATATCGCGGCGGGCATTACCTTTTTCGGCCTGCTGGTTTCCTGGTTCCTGGCGCCGGAAACGGCGGCGCGCAGCCTGGAAGACGCGGCGTCGCTGGACGCGCCACAGCCCAAAGTGAGCGGCAATCTTTCGAAGCGCAGCTCCTGGTAACACCACCGGGGCGGATGCTGCCCCGGCTTACTCTTTAATCAGTCGTTCAACGTCGCGTCGGCGCTTACGGAACGAACTCGGCGTTTCGCCATACTGTTTACGAAACCAGGCGATCAGATGAGACGCATCGGCGAAACCGGTGGCCAGGGCGATAGCATTCAGGCTGTTGCTGGAATCCGCCATCAGCTTACGCGCCTGCTCCAGCCGCATGCGCCGCCAGTAGACTGCAGCGGAGTAGCCGGTACATTTGGCGAAAATAAGGTTGAGCTGGCGGAACGTTACCCCAGCGAATTGCGCGACGTCCGACAGCGGCACAGGCGAGTCGAGATGGTGCTTCATCAACTCAATCACTTTACTCACCAGCTCGTTCTCATAGACGTCTGGCTCGTTGACGCTGCGCTGCGGTTTTTTAACCGGCGCGGCAGGCTCTTCCACGAGCAAATATTTAAGCACTTTCTGCGAGCGCACCAGTCCGCAGTGCTGGCGAATAATATCCGCCGCCAGATCGATGGCGGTGCCGCCAGGACAGGTAATGATGCCGCCATCTTTGATGTAGGTTTTGTCGATAACCGGAATGGCTCTGGGAAAACGCAGGCGGAACTCGTCGCGGGTGGTGAAATGGATGGCGCACTGGCGGCCGTCCAGCAGGCCGGCGTTGCCCGCTACAAATGCGCCGCTGCAAAGCGTGATGATACGCACGCCGCGTGCGTGCAGTTCGCACAATGCCTGTAACAGCCATGACGGCGGCTGGCGCGTCTCCTCCAGCAGACCTCCCGCCACTACGAAATAGTCCCAGCTGCGGGCGAAATCGAGTTCGGCGGTCGGCATAACCGGCAAGCCGCAGCTGGCGGTAACCGGCTGATTGTCGCAGGTCATCCATTCCCAGCGACAGAAGATTTGTCGGCTGAAAAAGGATTCATCCGCCGCGAAGCGCAGCGACTCCACCATGCCCGCGACGGACGCCAGCGTAAAGCGGTTCATCAGTAGAAAACCAACCGTGAGATCGGGTTTCGGCTGTATACCGATGTCAGATTTTGTCTGCTGTTGCATACCTAAGAAACTCCAGCCCTTTGCCCCATTTTTTAGGGCGAGAAGAAATACTCTGTTTGTCGCGTCACGATATTCATAGTTGCAAATTTCTGACGCCAGTCTGCTTTCTGTTCGCTTTGCGCTCGTAACCTGCTATCTGTCTGGCTGGCGCTATCAACAGCCATGATGACGCCCGTTTTCGTATACACTTTCCGGGATTATTATCTTCCTGCATAAAGGAGAATGTCATGTCAGTTTCTGCGCGAAATCAGCTGCACGGAACAGTTTCTGCAATTTATCCCGGCTCCGTTAACGATGAAATTGAAATTTCTCTTGATAAAGGGGGCCTTCTCGTCGCTGTAGTGACCAGTAACAGTCGGATCAGGCTCGGTCTGGAGAATGGGAAAGCGGTGACAGCGCTGGTCAAAGCGCCGTGGATTATCCTTGCAACGGAGGATAATGGCATGCTGTTTTCAGCCCGAAATCAGTATGCTGGCAAGGTCGCCGCGCTTGAAAAGGGGGCGGTAAACGCAAGCGTTCATATTTTGACCGATGAAGGGTCGAATCTCACTGCCGTAATCACAAACGAAAGCATGGCAGAGATGGATATCAGCGAGGGAAAAAGGGTTATCGCTCTGATTAAAGCGTCGTCTGTATTGCTTGCGGTAAAACAGCCTGATCCTGTCTGAACAGGACGCCGCCGGCTTTGAGCGGCATGCCTGAACAGGCTGCTTTGTCAGTTTCAAAGAGGCATGGCTTGCGCTGGGATGAGCCGCGATCCTTTACAGGCCAATAGGCTGGTATCCTTGCCATTCCGGTCGAAAAGGCTCTCCCTCTTCAGATGGGGTGAGATGAATATATTTGTCGCCAATCTTTTCCAGCAAAATGCAGTCATCCACATCTTTGAGGTTATCTTTATGCTGATGGAGCGCGCCGTTGAGCAGCGTTGCCAGACCTTTCTTTTTAGCCTCTTTGCTCGCTTCCGCCACAAATAGGTCAAAGGCGTGCAGTTCCGCCAACGAGGAAGGATGGTAGGCGCCGGCGTTGACGAACCACAGCCGTTTGCTATTTTCAGGCGGCGTATCTGCCAGAGTCACAGCATATCCGTCAGCCCAGGTAATGCGCGCATAGCCATCAATGTGTAACTTATCCGCATCACCAAACCAGACTTTACGCAGCGCCGGCCAGGCGTCCTCTGGACGTTCTGCCGCGACAAACTGAACATCATGGACTTCAATGTTGGATCGGCCAGCGTTGCCGCCAATATAGAACATAAACAAATTCACGCTTTTCTCCTTTTACTGCGCGTCAGACACAGCGGATAAACACCTCGCCGCCGTTATATACTATACCATATAACGAAACGGCAAACAGTAACAGAGAGGAGAGCAGGCCACTACGCTCGCCATGTCGCTTCGGCGCCTGACGCTTTATTTTCAGGACAGAGCGTGCGTCCTGATAATAAAGCTGTGCATGACAGCAATGAGCGAAGGAAAAAAGGCGTGACCCTCTACCGGAACAGGGAAAATATGAACGCACCGGGGCGTGACGATCGGGCTAATCCCCCTGTTTATCGGACATTTTTAGCTGTGACCTGGCATTATAAAATCGTCGATAGGATAAGTAGACCGCGATGATGGTTGAGAGGCTGGCGGTCCCTATAAGCATAAATGTCACCATAATCTGATATTTAATCGCTTTTAGCGGATCGATTCCCGCGAAAATCAGCCCGGACATCATACCCGGCAAACTGACCAGCCCAACGGTTTTGGCCGCATCCACTGTCGGGATCATGGCTGTACGAATGCTGTCAGCAATGATGCGGCGCGATGAGGTTTTCACCGACGCGCCAAGGCTCAGCATCTCCATTATTTTCTGGCGATTGTCGCTGAAGCGCTGGTTCAGATTGCTGTAACACAGCCCTACCGCGACCATGGCGTTCCCCGCGATCATGCCTGAGATGGGAATGACCTGCATCGGCACAAAGGCTATCGCGCCGCTTAATACCAGAATCGTAAGCGTGATAACGGTGCCGCTAAAAATAGCGACAAAGGATATCCCAAAGACGTTATCGATATTTCGACCGCGTTTACGGGCGTTGATCGCGGCATTGACGCAGATAAACAGCACCATCAGCACCGTCAGCCAGCTGTTATTGACATCAAAAATCGACTTCAGCACAAAGCCGACGATAACCAGCTGAATAATCGCCCGACAAACGCTCCAGAGAATATCCTTGCCCATACCGAGCTTTTCTTTCTGGCTGATAAGCAGCGCTATCATGACCAGAGTCAGCGACAGTAATAGCGAAGCGTCACTGATATCATGCTGATTCACGATCGTTCTCCTGTTTTGGCGGCTCAAGGCGAAGCAGATGCTCAGCCTGCTGAATATCGTTTACATCATGACTGATCCGCACCACGGCCACCCTCTCTTCGGCTGAGATGCGGTTAATCAATGAAAGCACGGCCAGCCGATTCTCTTCATCGAGGGCGCTGGTGACCTCATCCAGTAACAGCACCTCAGGCATAAACTGCAAATTACGCAGCAGTCCGACACGCTGCTTCTCTCCGCCGGAAAGCTGTTCTACAGGCTTATTCAGCATATCCGCAGAGAGATTGACGCTCTCCAGCCCAGCAACCAGTTTGTCACGCTGGGGTTTTTGCCGGCGAATCTGCCAGGGCAACGCAAGGTTTTCATATACCGTCTCACCAAACAGCTGCGGGGTCTGAAAGCAGTAAGAAACCTGCTGACGATACGTCTCTGGCGAGAGCGTCGTGATATCACGGTTTTTGAAACGGATATGTCCGGCAGTTGGGGTGACGAGCGAAGCGAGAATTTTCAAAAGTGTGCTTTTTCCGCTTCCAGAGGGGCCGGTCAGCAACAGGGCGTCGCCCTGATGTAATTGCACAGATACGGGTTGCAGTAGCTGACGTTCACCAACGGAAAAAGCCACGTTTTGCACGTCAAGCAGGGGCAAAACATTGTTCATAGTTACCATTCAGGTTCTTAAAAGAGGGGAAAGAATAGCTTACCTCAGACAGGGCTTTGCATATCAAGTAAGACTAACAATCAACGTCCTGATGCCGATACCCACATTTCTTACTCGATATGAAGGAACATAGATGTACAGCATACGCCCTTTAATGCGCTCCCTTTTTTTTCTGTCGCTGCTGCCGTTTTCTTTCGCTCAGGCTGTTGATAAGCCGGTATCGACAGGGGGTAACATTCCTCCCTTTTATATAACCAGAATCCACGATCGTGTGAATTACATGGTGTCGCTAAACCTCAATAACGGAAAAACCGTTCAGGAGTGGCGATCCGTGGATTGTAAACAGGGCAAAGCACAGCTTCTGTATAAAGACTGGCTGAATGATAAAGGGTTGACTCAGACTCGCTTTTACGGAAACAGCTACCTTCGTTACGCGCCGGCACAGGATGACAGGCAGATGACGGCTGAGGATATCAGCATGGTTTGTCAGTTACCGATAAAAGAGGCTCGCTGGGAAAGATTATCCGCAACAGATACAGTCGGCATAACCGATTTGGTCGATGTTAGCAGCATCAAACGTATTGACGATATTTTATCGGTACGTATGGGATATGACTTTGCGGATATTATCTGGGAACCGCCGTATGACGCGCCGCTTGGATTAAAGATTGAGCATTACCTGTATAACTGTACAACGCATCAGGGAGCCGTTGTCGCCTTAATGAACATTGACAGCGAAGGCCGCGTTACGGACTCGCTTATTACCGCGGATCTTGTGCGCCGCAAGAATGATTTCAAAATTGACGCGCAAAAGACGCAACGCTTCGAGCAGCTTTGTCAGTTGCCAGCAGGACAAGCCTTCACCGCCAAAGGGCATTTTGTCCCCGCCGCCTATAAGCCCGAATCGAAGCTCATGGGGCCATCCCTGCCCGACCTGAGTAATAATAACCCGCAGTGGCTGAATGAATTCCCCCTTTCAGCGCCAATTGAGCAGCAGGCGCAGTTACTGATTAAACCCTGGGCCCTGCCGCGCTTTAAGCAGGTTCGTTATACGCAAGTCAGCGCGCAAGGTAAGATCAAAGTCCAGCTGGATGCACAAAGGGATGGCTATATACGCAAGCTGGAAGACTATGGCATCTGGACGGTGCAACGCTTAACGCTGGCTAACCAGCTACAGCTGAAGTTCACCATGTCGATCAGTAGTGGCGCCTCGCTGCTTAATAAGTTGCAGACGGATCTGCGTTTTCCGCTGGTGGCTGGTCAGCGATACCAGGCGCAGTGGGACGATATCGATTCCGACAAGAAAGTGACGGCTTCAGCGTTAAGTTGCAACGTTACGGGCGAGGGAGATGCAGGTAACATTTCCCCTCAGTTTAGCGGCAAATATCTGTTAGTTGAGTGTCATGAAACTAACGAAGGCCAGGCGGGAAGCCATGACAAACTCGCCTGGCTGCAAGACCTTAACATTTTCGTTCCGGTCGCTATGCAGGTAGGTGATAAACCTGAAAGCCCCGTGACGCTACAAGATGTTAGCGTGACGCGTTGATAAACCAGCAGGCTCACTGCTTTAACCGGTGAGTCTGCGTAATCAGCCGACTAAAGCCTCCTCTCGACGGCTCTTTCATACGGCAACCTGACATCGCGCCCCCTTGTGTAGTCTGAGTGTCACAGGTTATAAGCCTGGCCCCTTTCGAGCGGGTTGGTTCAAGCCAGACAAAATCTCTTTTACCGACGATGGCGCTTCGCTGCTGCCGAAAATTCAGTATCATAGCCCTTCCGCCGCTTACTGAAATGAGTGCCCAGCCTGTTATGACCGATCACGACGCGCTATTTTCGCGGCTTACCGCCACGCTGGCCCAAGAGAGCCGCACGCCGCTGTACAAACGCTTCGCCAGCACGGTTAAAGAGGCGGTGCGCGACGGCATTCTGGTGCATGAAGAGATCCTGCCGGGCGAACGGGAGTTCAGCCAGTCGCTGAGCATTTCGCGGATCACCGTGCGTAAGGCGATGGATGAGCTGGAAAAAGAGGGCGTGGTGCATCGTTCGCGCGGTTACGGCACGCAGATTTGCAGCCAGTTTGAATACTCCCTGAAAGAGCCTAAAGGCCTGTCGCAGCAGGCGGTATTGCGCGGCAAAAAGCCCGATACCGTCTGGATCAACAAAAGTAAGATCGCGTGCAGCGCCGACATCGCGGAAAAACTGGAGCTGAGCACCGGCAGCGACGTTTATCTGCTGAAGCGTATTCGCTATGTCGATCAGCAGGCGGTGTCCGTGGAAGAGTCGTGGGTGCCGGCGCGCTATATCGCCGACCCCGACAAGATTGGCATTTCGCTCTATGACTACTTTTACCAGCAGCAGATTTTGCCGGTAACGTCGCAGAGCAGAGTGAGCGCACGCATGCCGGACGAGGCGCTGCAACAGCAAATCGCCCTGCCCGCCAGCGTGCCCGTGCTGGTCATTAAGCAGCTGACGCTCGACGCGCAGGGCAACCCGCTGGAGTACAGCATCAGCTACTGCCGCAGCGATATGTACGTATTTATCGCGGAGTAAGGCGCTGCTGCCAGTAAGCGCGCAGCGCCGTGCGATCCGGCGCGCAGTCGCCGCCGCGCCGTGAGACCACGTACGAGGCGACCGCATTGCCCAGCGCTACGCTCTCCGCCAGCGACCAGCCGGACGCCAGTCCCGCTAACAGCCCGCCGGCGTGGCTGTCGCCGGCGCCGATAGTATCGACGACCTGGGTCGCCAGCGCCGGGATCCAGCCCGTTCCGGCGTCGTCGATAAAGCCCGCCCCTTCGCTATCCAGCCGCACCACCATCGCGCCGCTAAAACGCTGCCGCCAGCGCGCCATCAGCTGCTGCGGATCGAAAGGATCCGAGAGAGACAAACGCTCGCGCCATAGCAGCTCGGCCTCCTGGCGGTTGACGGTAATCAGCGGCCGCAGCGCCATAATGCGGTCAAAATGCGCTTCGCCGATATCCGCCAGCCGCGGGCCAAAATCGATCAGCAGCTGGAAGGGCCGCGCCTGCCGCTCCAGCCAGTCGATCAGCACCTCGCCGCTTTTGCTGGTGAGCTGATAGCCGGAAAGATAAATCCAGCGCTGCTCAGGCTGCGGCAGCGTGCTCAGCAGCGCCGCATCCCACAGGTTCTCCACGCCGCTTACCGATAAAAAGGTGCGTTCGCCGTCCGGCTCCACCAGCGCCAGGCACCAGCCGTTATCCCCGTTTGCGCTCTCCAGCACGCTGTGAATGCCGTAGTCAGCGAGTTTCTGCCGCACGATGCTGGCCCAGATGCCGTTGCCAAGCGGCAGCGCGTTAATGGCCGGAATACCGAGGCGATGCAGCGCAATCGCCACGTTGAGGGCGCAGCCGCCAACGTTGACGCCCTGCTGATGCAGTTCGATATCGCTGCCGCGATGCGGCAGCGTGTAGGCATCGGCAATCACATCCACCACCGCCGCGCCGATGACGCACACCGGCAGCCGCCCCTCCAGCCGCGAAAGATCCTCAGGCGTCAGCACAGGCGGCCTCGCGCTGCTGGCGGAAGCGCAGGAAAGCGCGACTGTAGCGGGTGAAATCGAGCGCGTTGGCGGCGTCCAGCTCGGCCTTCAGCGTCTCGTCGATCGCGTCGATGCCGTGCAGCGCGCCGCAAATCGCCACCGCCATCGCGCCGATGGTGTCGGTGTCGCCGCCCAGGTTGGCGCACAGGATCGCGCAGCGGTTCGGGTTGGTTTGCGCCAGCTCGACCATGGCGATGGCCGCGGGCACGGATTCTATGGTGCTGGTGCCGGTGCCCACCACATCGTAGATCTGCTGCATGGCGGATTCCACGCCTCGGCTCTGGGAGACAACCTGCAGCGCCAGCTCGATTCGCGCCGCCATCGACGCGCTAAAGGTGGTGATGCGTTTTTCCTGCGCCGCGCGGGCGATGGCCGGCAGTTCGTCGCGAATCGTCGCCCAGTCGCCGCCGTCGATGGCGCGCGAAATCGCCCAGGCGATGGCCGTGGCGCCAGCGATCGCCACATCCGACTTATGCGTCGGGCTCGACGCCAGCGCGACGGCGTCGATAAAGGCGCTGAGATGGCGCGCGGGCAGCAGGCAGCCCAGCGGCGAGACGCGCATAGCGGCGCCGTTAGTCATGCCGTTGTTCTCCAGCTGCGCCACCGGCGTGCCGTTTTTCAGCGCGTTCAGCGCGATTTTCGAGGTCGGCCCAAGGACGTTCTTATTAAAGGCGTCGAAGGCTTCAGCCCAGCGTAGAATATTGGCGCCGATGGTTTCGGCATGGATTTCGCCGTCATGGCTGATAATCGCATCCGCCAGCGCCAGCGCCATCGAGGTATCGTCAGTGAACGCCGCGCGGCCAAAATAGCAGGCGGCGCTGTTCTCGGCAGGCCCCGGCAGAAAGCGATCGATCCAGCCAAAGTGCTGCTTCACGCGGCTGCGCGGCCACAGCTCCGACGGCATGCCCATCGCATCGCCCAGCGCCTGGCCGTAAAACGCGCCTAAAATCCGTTTTTCCTGGTCTGTTATTGTCATATTTACATCTCTTATTTATGGCTGTCAGCGGTGGCTGAGTGGTCAAAAGTGGTTAATTCGTCGCTGCGCTTTTTGCCGTCGCGGAACAGCACGATAAAGGCGACGGTGATGATGACGATCATCACGCTGCCGAACAGCCACATGCCTGCCCAGTTAAAGGTCTGGCCGTTGCGCGGCTGATCCCAGGCAAACATCTCCTGCATCAGATAGCCGCCGAGTCGATAGCCCAGCAGGCTGCCGACCCCCTGGCACGCCAGCGTAATCAGCCCCTGCGCCGCGTTGCGCATCGCTACCGGCGCTTTTTTATCGACATAGATATAGGCGGTGATGAAGTAGAAGTCATAGCTGACGCCGTGCAGCAAAATGCCCATAAACAGCAGGCCGAAGGTCAGGAGGTTCTGATCGCTGCCGAAGATAAAGAACAGGTAGCGCAGCGCCGCCGTCGTCAGGCCCAGCAGAAGAACCTTGCCGATGCCGAAGCGTTTGATAAAAAAGGGCAGCGCCAGCAGGAAGAAAATCTCCGACACCTGGCCAAGCGTCATCCAGCCCGTGGCGTGCGGCAGACCGACTTCGGTCAGGTAGCCTTCGGCGAAGATGTAGTAGAACGCCAGCGGCATGCTGAACAGAAAGGAGCAGACAAAAAACACCAGGAAGCTGCGATCTTTCAGCAGGTGCAGCGCATCCAGCCCCAGCGCGACGCGCAGGCTAAATTTCGCCGTGCTTTTCGGTTCGGTGGCGGGCAGCGTCAGCGCGAACAGGCCGAGCAGCAGCGAGCTGGCGGCGGTGATCAGCAGCGGAACATTGCTGGCGGAGATATCGCCGAAGCCGAACAGCGGCGGCAGAAAACCGCAGGCGATGCCGGAGGCGATCCAGCCGATCGTGCCCATTACGCGGATGCGCGGATAGTCGCGCTCGACATCCCCAACGTGGGAAAAAGCGATGCTGTTGGTCAGGGCGATGGTCGGCATATAGGTGAGCGCATAGAGCAGCAGCAGCGGAAAGAAGCCGCTGAAGTGAGTTTGCTGAGCGGCGAAAAACATCAGTAGCGCGCCGACGATGGTCAGCAGCGACAGCACCTTTTGCGCCTGAAAAAAGCGATCCGCCAGCGATCCCACCAGGATCGGCGACAGAATGGCTGCAATGGAAGTACAGGCGTAGCACCAGGCGATCTCAACCGGTGAAAAGCCGTTTTTGCTGAGAAAGGCCCACAGCGGCACAAACCATGCGCCCCATATGAACCACTCAAGGAACATCATAAAAGCCAGTTTTGGTATTGTTGTTTTCATTGGAAAGGACTCCCCGGTGTTGGTAGAGGCAACCTAACACCAATGACAATACCTTTATAATACCTTTAGCGGAAAGCTTGAGCTACCCCACAACATTTTTGCAGCCGCCCTTTCCGGTTGGGAAACGGAAAAGGCGGTCCGATTCAGCATTCGCAGGAGAAGCCGTCAACGGGAGCGGCGCCGTTTTCCGGCTGCAGCGCAAGCCCTTCGTCAACCCAGCCGGTCATGCCGCCAATCATCTCTTTAACATAGAATCCGAGGCGCGCCAGACGGACAGCGGCGCGATGGACGCCGTTGCAGTGCGGGCCGGCGCAATAGACCACAAACAGCGTGTCGCGCGCATATTCGGCCATGCGCGCTTCAGTGATGGCGCGCGTCGGGATATTGATCGCGCCCGGCACGTGCGCTTTTAAAAAGGCTTCGTTGCTTCTGACATCGACCAGCACATAGTCGATATCGCCTGTTTTCTGGCTGTGGTGAACATCGGAACAGTCGGTCTCAAAAGCTAAGCGACGGCTAAAATGCTGCAAAGATTCCGCAGGGGTGGCTGGCGCGATTTCGCTGATTAAACTGGTCATCATTTCTCTCTCCTGTCTGAAGGTGGGTTGATTGTATGAGGCACCCTCAGGCTGATAAAGTGGCGGTTCTGACAATAACCGGTAGTTTTCCGCCAATGATGAATCAAGCGGGTTTAGTGGCCGTTCTGGCCTATGACGGACTCTGTACCTTTGAGTTCGGCATTGCGGTGGAGATATTTGGCCTGCCGCGACCTGAATTCGATTTCCCCTGGTATCGTCACCGCATCGTCTCGGTCGACGCCTCGCCGATGCAGGTTGCAGAAGGGATTCAGATCGTATCGAGTTTTGGCATTGCGTCGCTCAGCGAGGCGCAGACCATTATTATTCCCGGCTGGCGTAATCGCGATGAAAGGCCGCCGCAGGCGTTACTGGACGCCTTGTGCGAGGCTTATCAGCGCGGGGCGCGCCTGCTGTCTATCTGTTCGGGCGTCTTTGTTATCGCTGCGGCTGGCTTGTTGAACGGCAAGCGTGCCACCACCCACTGGCGCTATACCGACGAGCTGGCAGCGCGCTATCCCGATATCGACGTTGACCCGAACGTGCTGTATGTCGACAGCGGGCAAATCATCACCTCGGCGGGCAGCGCGGCGGGCATCGATGCCTGCCTGCATCTGATTAGCCGGGATTACGGCACCCATATCGCCAATATCGTAGCAAGACGTTTGGTGATGGCGCCGCAGCGCGCCGGCGGGCAAATTCAGTTTATCCCCTCTCCTGTCGCGCAGAAGCCGCGCGATGAGATTGCGCCGGTGCTGGACTGGGTGCTACAGCATTTGCACTGCCCTTTGTCGGTCGGCGAGATGGCGCAGCAGGCGCTGATGTCAGAGCGAACCTTCCTGAGACGATTCAGGGAGGCGTTGGGCACCACGCCCAAAGCCTGGCTGCTGCAGGCGAGAATGAATCTGGCGCGCGAGCTGCTGGAAAATAACCAGCTCGCTAACGAGCAAATCATGACGCGCTGTGGATTTGCCTCGATGGAGAGCTTCCGCGCCGCATTTCGCAAGTCGGTCGGGATCTCACTCTCATCCTATCGCAAGACCTTTGGCGGAATGCGTCGTGAAATAACGAGCGCTGTGGACGCGTGCTAACGCTCCGACGTCCAGAATGGGCATAAAAAACGCTAAAGAATGCTCCTCGGTTGGCCGATAGCGATCTACACGACTTTTATCCGCTCTGATACGATCGGTGACCGTAAGAGCGGAATAACAACAAGGATGAATAATGACCGACGCCCCATTCAAATGGACATGTATAAAGTGCGATAACGAAATCTCTCAGTATCAGGAATATTGCGCCGAGTGTGAGGAGAAGCAGTTTCGCAAAATTGGCGGCTTCTTATATCTGCCGTTGTTAAACCTGTTTGTTTTAGGCTACAGCTATTTCTCTTCGCTGCAAATCACGTTAAAGGCGGCGCTCTTTACGGCAGGCCGCGCGCCGATCGCGCAATCGAGCTATTTTTTTATCGCCTCAGGCGTTAACTTTATCGCGCTGCTTTATATTATCTATACAACCTCTCTCTTCGTACGTAAAAAGCGAGCATTACCCCTGGCCTATACGCTCTTGCTCGCCGTTGGCGTGGCGATCATGCTGCTTGACCTCGTCTGCACGAAATACCTTTTCCCGGAAGTTTCGCTGGGTTATGAGCAGATAATGCCGATTTTCAGACATATCCTTCACACCTGTATCTGGATCCCTTATTTCCACTATTCGGTGCGGGTTAAAAAAACCTTTATTCACTAGCCATTGCGCGCAGGCTGAGAGCGTCAACTCCAGCCTGCGGCAATATTGCGTTATTAACCTTTTCGCCCTGTATCTGTATTTAACGCTGAAAAAGCATTAAGCGCGTTCGCGTCCCTTATAACTGACAAATCTCTGGGAAATAGGATGAAACGAGAGAGGCCAGTTAAATAACAGAGCCCGCGAGCACGACCACGCGGAACCCGTCCAGTATAGTGACGAACGAAATTCACCCTCTTCTGTGCGAAAGTCAGGCGCTGACCGCCGACTGACGTTAAGCGCCGCCGTCGAGCGGCCTGCCTGTAGAAGGCGCAAAATTAAACCGACACGTCCTGAGCATTGAAAATTATCTATTAATATCAGTAGAATGGAACGCCACCCCTCTCCGATCCAATACTCTTTTTCAATTTTTCACAGGCTAAACCAGGCAGGTCACTCACTTTCTCATAAACTAAGGGGGTTAATTCTGTCATCAGCAGATAACCGAGATGACAACGGTTACTGAATTTTACGACTTATCTGACAACCTTGCTGTCAGCTGAATATAAGGGAAAATAATGCCTTTACTATCTGGTGAGTTATCTGACATGCCAACATGGGTGCCTGCTGTATTGCTCGTCATCGGCTCGTTAACCGCGGGTTTCCTCTCCCGATTTTTACTGCTGAGATTTATTCGCTACTGGCAGAGCCGCGACAGGAAGCTGTTCAAATCCCTTGAAAAACATCTGCGCGGCTCGATGTTTCTGTTCATCCCGTTGATCATGATTAATGTCGGCGTGAATTATATTAATATTCACCCGGAATCCTTTTCGTTTGTCACCACCACCCTCAATATATTTATTATATTGTCATTGTGCTCGGTGTTAATTCGCCTGATTAACGTCGCGCAGGATATGCTTTTTATCCGCTATGACATCAACCTTTCCAACAACCTGCGCGCCCGTAAAATCCGCACGCAGATTATCTATGTGAAAAAGGTGGCGATTGTTCTGCTGGTTTCCATCTGCCTTTCTCTTATTCTGCTCAGCTTTCCCGGCGTGCGCAAATTCGGCACCACTATTCTCGCTGGGGCCGGGGTAGCGGGCATAATCATCGGCTTCGCCCTGCAGAAGTCGCTCGTTAACCTCTTTGCCGGCATCCAGATCGCCTTTACTCAGCCGATTAAAATAGATGACGCGGTAGTGGTTGAAAAAGAGTGGGGATGGATTGAAGAGATCAATCTGACCTACGTGGTCGTTCGTCTCTGGGATCTGCGCAGACTGGTGCTGCCTATTACCTATTTCACTGAAAACCCCTTTCAGAACTGGACGCGGACCAATGCGCAAATTTTAGGTTCCGTTTTTCTCTACCTGGATTACTCGATGCCGCTGGAGCCGCTGCGTAAGCAATTTGAAAAAATCCTCAGCGAAACCAGACTCTGGGATCAGCAGACTCAGGTGCTTCAGGTCACCGATGCCGATGACAAAACCATGACCATTCGACTGCTGATGACGGCGCAAAACTCCCCGACCGCCTGGGATCTTCGCTGCCACGTGCGGGAAAAGATGATTGAGTTTGTTCAACAAAATTATCCGCACAGTCTCCCTCGCATGAGGGCGACGCTGACTGATCCCGCGCTGGATAACCCAGCAGGCCCGACAGAGCGTTCTGAAGATGCGGGGATAAAGGCATAGGCTGACGCGCACGAAGCGGCTGCCCAGCGCAGCCGCCAGCATATGACCGCTTTACAGCTCTTGCCGAGACTGAATAACCATCTGGTTCATCTCGCGCACCGCCTGTTCGCGCTGCCGATAGTAGGTCCATTTGCCTACTTTGCTGGCCTCAAGCAGGCCGGCATCATGCAGCGCTTTAAGGCAGAGCGATATGCCCTGATGCGGCCAGCCCTCCACTCAGCGCGACAGTGCGCTGGGGATGCCTCTCACGCCGTCATGCCGCCATCGATAACCAGCTCTGCGCCGCTGACGTAAGCGCTCTCATCCGAGGCCAGATATAAGGCCGCGGACGCCACCTCATCGGCATTCCCCAAACGTCCTGCCGGTATCCGCGCGGTCAGCGTCTGACGGACATCGTCGCTGGCCCGGTCGAACATCGGCGTGTCGGTAGGTCCCGGGCTCAGCGTGTTGACCCTGATGCCGCGCGGCGCCAGCTCCGTGCTCCAGGTGCGGGCATAAGAGCGTACCGCAGCCTTGCTGGCGGAATAGTCGCCGTAGCCCGGATTGGCGATGCTGCCGGCAACAGAGCCGACCAGCACGATAGCGCCGCCCTCGCTCATGTACTGGACCGCATGCTGCACCGCAAACACCATGGCGCGCACGTTCAGGTTGAAGGCGCGATCGAAATGCTCCTCCGTGGTATCGACCAGGCTTGCAGGCTCGGAGACGCCTGATGAATTGACAAAAATGTCGAGACGGCCTGCTCTGGCGTGGAGGGTCTCGAACAGGCGAGCAAGGTCGCTGGCACAGGTGAGGTCGCCGGCTATCGCCTCAACCTGACCGCCGATAAGCCTGACCGCCTCGGCCAGCTGCGCTTCGCGTCGACCGGTAATAAAAACGTGGGCGCCCTCTTGCACAAAACGGCGCGCGACCGCAAGGCCGATACCGCTGCCGCCGCCGGTCACCAGGGCGGTCTTTCCTTCAAGTTTCAACATGGCTACTCCAGAAATAGGGTGGAAGCCAGATGATATATTTCGTATATTTAGTGTCAATTACGCACTTAATCTATACCAGATATACAGAAGGAAACTACATGGCGACTGATATCCCGACTCTGCTGGCAGAGATCAACAGCACGCGCCCTATCCTGGAACAGGTAGCGAACAAGTGGTCGGTATTGATCCTGACCGTGCTGTGCAGCGAACCGGCGCGCTTTAACGCCATCAAGCGCAGGCTTGATCCGATTACGCACAAGGCCCTGACAGAGGCGCTGCGCCGGCTTGAGCGCAACGGTCTGGTCAGCCGCCGCGTGATCGCCTCGTCACCCGTGGCGGTGGAGTATGCCATCACGCCGCTGGGCCGAACCCTGCAAACGCCTTTTGTGGCGCTGGTGGGCTGGGCCAGGGAATATGGCGCGGCCATTGAGCAGGCGCAGGCGGGTTATGACGCGCAGCGTGCCGATGAGGAGCTGGCGTGAGCGCGGCATAGTCTGTTTGAATAGCGGCTGGACGTCAGACGGGTTTTCGGGCGGAGCGTCGCACGCTTAGCCGATGACAGATAGCCCGTTATCAAATCAGGCTACCTGCCGACGCTGATTAATCGAGCAGCGGCTTGCGCGTCTCTTTTGGCGGCTCTGGCTTGAGTTTCTCCGCCGGAATACGACACATGCTTTCTGCGACGATCCCTATCAGAGACTCTTTCGGGTAGGTTTCCCACTGTCCTATATCCAGATCCGCATGGATAAGCTCTCCCTGCGCGTAGGGTTCGGAAAACAGCGTTCGTCCCATAACGGCACGCTGGTTGGTGTCGCAGTTAATGACATCGATAGCCCGGGAACTGGAGACGTAAACAGGCGGCTCCTTGAGAATCAGCGTCCGTTTGGCGTAGTTATTGATGAAATAGAAGCGGCGCAAATGACTATTGCCCTGGTAAGTTGAAATTACCCGGTAATCGATATACGACGTCGCCTCATCATCTTCCAGAATTTTTATTAACCCAGCCGGCGCTTTGGCTGGCGTTTGCGGCAGCGGTTTACTGGTTGCGGCGCAGCCCGTCAGCATCATCGCGGATGCCAGCCATATTAGCGTTCTCATTTTGCCGCCCCATGGGTTAAATCCGGGCGTAATGTTGTCAGCATATCGGCTGTGACATTTCCCTGAATCGAACAGAGCAATAACGTTCCCTCTTTACCCTTTTCGATCATTAACAGCTTTTCGGTGCTTTCTTTCGCCGGCGCAATGCCCGACACCGACTGGTTGTTTATTTCCCAGCGGCTGTTTGCATCGGCTTTAATCATCGCCTGCGAGAAGTAACCCTCGTCAGATTTGCTCCAGCTTAAGCCACTAAGCCGGGACTTCACCTCTTCAGGTGACTCCTTGAAAAACAGTCCCCAGTAATAATACTTACCGTAATTGATCTCATTGAGGTTGCTGGTTTGCAGAAAATACCCCATCACCGTCAGATTTAATTCATGGAGAGGCTGGGCAAACCAGAGGGTGCCGTTACCGTTAGCCGGCGCGTTGAACCAGGCGTAATGACGCTCGACGGTTAAAGGCGCTACGCGGCTAAGAGCGGATCGCTGACGATAGATCTCACTGAAAAAAGTGGTGTCGCATCGCGTCAGACTTTGCGTCAAGGTTTTGGCGTGAACAGGCAATGTTGCTCCTGTCATTCCCAGAAAGAGGCCAAGGGTGCAGGCAATTTTACGCATCTAATATCCCTATCATTAAAATTCACTTAATTTATCGGCGCGCAGCGCTAAGACTTTATGCCTCGATGATTTATTCCCCGACCGAGTGCATTAAATATGCCGAATGGCAATATTATCTGATCCTGAACCTGATGGCCGCTCTTATTCGCCCTGCGCGTGGAATACCGAGCTGCGCAATGTTTTCCCATACCGGTTACGCCTGAACGGATTCCACAGGCGGCTCGCCACGCTGAACAGCAAGCAATAGCACTGCCTGGCCGGGTTTTCGGCTATTTATGAAGGGCAAAACAGAATTGACTAATGAGGTGATGCAAGCGGCGCACTCTGTTCGCCCGCTTTACAGCATCCGGACTGCCGCCCTGTTCTTCTCCACGCTGCGGTGGAGAAGAACAGGCGCCTGCGTTACGGCTTTTTCGCTTCCAGTTCAGCCTCTAGCTTTTTCGAATCATAGTAGTCGCCCTGATAAGCGATCTTACCGTCGACAACCCTGATAAAACTGACGCCTTCAAACCTGATATTGTTGTTGGTGGCTGGCGCGCCCGCCCATTCACCGGCGTTTTTTCCGCTAAATTCCCACTGAAAAGCGATGGTGTCCTGGTTGAAGACCGGCTTGCTGGTCATCTTCCACTGCAGGTCGGGCACCGCGCGGATAAAGGCGCCGATCACCTCTTTTTCCGCACTCTGCTGCCCCTTGACCGGCGAACCGGTTGCCGCGTCGTAATAGACAACGTCCTTCGCCAGATACTGCGCAGCCTGCGACGCGCTATGGGCATTCCATGCGGCCATATAACTGTTTACCACGTACTCAGGGGACGCTTGCGCCATTACGCCGCATGAGATCAGCGCCAGGGAGAGCGCCGCGATTCGAATCGATTTCATCTTGCTTCCTTTAGTCGTTAATGTCGCACATGATGTGTTTTACGCGGGTGTACTCATCAAGTGAGTAAGAAGAGAGATCTTTGCCATAACCCGATTTCTTAAAGCCGCCGTGCGGCATTTCCGCGCACAGCGGGATATGGTTGTTGATCCATACCGTGCCAAAGTCGAGTTCGATGCTGAAACGCTGCGCGCGGCCGTGGTGCCGCGTCCAGACGCTGGCCGCCAGTCCATATTCGACATCGTTGGCCTTGTTCAAGGCGTCCGCTTCGTCAGAGAAGCGCTGAATGGTCATCACGGGACCAAAAACTTCATGCTGGATAGCTTCGTCATGCTGGTGAAGGCCAGAGATAATGGTGGGTTCGAAGTAGAAGCCCGGCCCTTTTCCGGCGCGGCCGCCGGTTTCGATTTTGGCATGCGCGGGCAGACGCGCGATAAAGCCGCTCACCTGCTCCAGCTGGTTGCGGCTGTTTAACGCGCCGTAAAGGGCGTCGCGATCGTCAGGCGTGCCGAAGGTAATGTTGCGCGTCCGGGCAACCAGCCTGGCAAGAAAATCGTCATAGGCTGACTCCTCCACCAGGATGCGCGTTGCAGCGGTGCAATCCTGACCGGCGTTGAAAAAACCGGCCGTGGTAATCGTCTCAACCGCCTTATCCATATCGGCATCCGCAAAGACGATAACCGGCGCTTTGCCGCCTAGCTCAAGATGCGCTTTGGTCAGATTTGCGGCGGCTGAGGCGGCGACCTGTAGCCCGGCCCGCACCGATCCGGTAATCGAGACCAGCGACGCGACAGGATTTGACACCACCAGCGAACCCGTCTCCGCTTTGCCCAGCACGACGTTAAAGGCGCCGGCGGGAAATAAGGGCGCGGCCAGTTCAGCAAGCAGCAAAGTGCTGACGGGCGTGGTATCGCTGGGTTTCAGAACCACCGTATTGCCGGCGGCCAGCGCCGGGGCGATTTTCCACACGGCCATCATAAAGGGGTAGTTCCAGGGCGCCACCTGTCCGACGATGCCCAGCGGCTCCCGGCGGATCACGGAGGTGAAGCCGGCGGCATACTCGCCGGCCGCCTTGCCTTCCAGGCAGCGGGCGGCGCCCGCAAAAAAGCGGATAGCGTCGCATGACGCCGCGATCTCCTCTTTCTCAATAAAATGTTTGAGCTGCCCCGTTTCTTTACTTTGCCATTCCGCCAGGCGGGTGACGTTTTTTTCAATTTCATCCGCTAACCGGAGCAGCGCTTTTTGTCGCTCTGCGGGGGTGGACTTCTTCCAGACTGAAAACGCTTTCTCAGCCGCCGCGTAAGCGAGATCGACTTCCGCCTTGCCGCCATTGGGCGACTGCGCGTAGATTTCACCATCAACCGGACTGACCAGATCGAAAAAATCGCTTCCCTGACCAGATACATACTGCCCATTAATGAAGTGCTGTAGGGTTTGCATCGCCTTCTCCGCTTACGTTAATACATAAAAGATATTATGTAATATATTATAAGGCGCTGTTTCAATGCCCATGTCCCGACAACATGAAGCGCATCGCATTTCTAACAAATTGATTACAATCCGCTCAGCCGCTGGCGCGCGCTGGTTAACATCTGGTGAGTTAAGACGCTGCGCCCCCGGCGGCACTGGCCAGCAAAGGCCGCAGGAGAGCCTGCTACTTTCGGCATCTTTTAACAAACTTTTGACGTTATTTACTTCTTTCGTGACAGGTATGTTTATGCTAAGTATGGCGGCCTGTATAAGGGACTTTCAGAGAAGATTATGATTACTCACGCGGTTATATTCGCTCCTATAGGCCAGGCCAGCCGTTCCGATCAAATCGTTCAGCGCCTGACTAACGCCATCGTCACCGGCCTGCTTGAACCGCATGAACAGCTGCCAAACGAGTCAGATCTCGCCAGGATGATGGGCGTCTCCCACATTACCATCCGCGAAGCCTTGAACACCCTGCGCGCCAACGCCCTGATACATACGGTGCGCGGCCGTAACGGCGGCAGCTTCGTTTGCGAAACCGTGCCCGAATCGGGCAAGAATCTTCACCCCTTTCGCAGCATCAGTACGGATTACCTGGCGGACCTGGGAGAGATGCATTGCGCGATCATCAGCCACAGCGCGAGGCTCGCTTCGCGCAGGATGACTGACGCGGATTTGAATCGTCTTCTGGAATTTACCGGGGTGCTGACGAAGGCTGAAACTCCGGAGCAGCGAACCCAGGCGGATATGCGCTGCCTGCTGGCGATCGCGGCAAGCTCGCAATCCGCCCGACTGGCCAACCAGGAGCTGCAGCTGCAGGCGGAATGGGCTTCGCTGGTCGCCGCGCTTTACCGCTCCGATGATATTCATCGCGAGGTCATCGCGCTTTACGCCGGGCTGACGGATGCGCTCGCCGCGCATGCAGAGCAGCCTGCCGTTCAGGCCGCCACACAGCTTATTGATACGTTCACCGACTATTTATTAGAAAAGAAAATGAATTATCACTCTGAATAATCACCGTATAGGCAGTGTAGAAAATGAATCACTCAGAGCACCTTAGCGCGTTAACCCGTAAAATTGACGACATCATTCACTCCACTGTCGAAAGCACTGGTTTATTAGCAGACGAGATCAGGCAATCTCTTAACGTTCATCAGGAGAGCCGCCCTGAAATGTTGCTGGAGCCGGGCGTGAAAGCGGCGATTCAGTCTTACATCAAGAAAACGCTTAACCATCACCACTACTGCTCGGGAACGGGCTTTGCGAGCCACATTGAAAGCGCCGGCGCGGTGCGGGAGTACTGGCTGCTGGAGTGGTGGTATAAAAAAGATAAAGGCTTAAAGCAGGTGAGCCTCGATCTTGACCAGGCGACGCAGCAGCGACTCGATTTTCGCACCTTTGAGTGGTTCAAAACCCCCGTCTCGGAAGGCAAAGCCTATATCCACGGCCCCTACGTCGACTATATCTGCAACACCTCGCTGACGCTGACCGCCGCCGTGCCCGTGCTTATCCAGGGCCAGGTGCTGGGCGTCGCCGCGCTCGATATCCTCGTCAGCCGCGTTGAAGAAGAGCTGCTGCCGCTGTGCGGCAAGGAAAAGATGATCCTGACCAACCTTGACGGCAGGATCATTTTTTCAACCAACCCGCGGCTGCGCATCGGCGAACTTTTTAAGGCGGACGATCGGCAACCGGTCTACCAAAACAGCTACGTGCTTCTCTATCGGCTGTAGCTCAACCCGTCAGCGTTCAGGCGAAAGCAGTTTGGGCGCTGACGCCTTGTTGCGGATAAAAGGCGCAATAAAAAAGCCGTAGCGTGAAAGCTACGGCTCAGGATGATGGGCAGTGCCGACAGCGCGCGCGAATCGTCTAAAAGCCCTCTTTTGCCCGCAGCCTGGTGGCGTGCTCAATGGCGTCGTTTTCCGGCGCGCTGGAGCGCCCAAAGGGTTTGGCGATCATCATATAAAGCAGGCCGGCGATCAGCACCACCGCCAGGCCCACCAGCACCGTCCAGCGATCCAGGAAGCTATTGCCGTCGGCGGGCTGCGCGAGCAGCCAAATCCCGCACAGGCCATAGATCAGCGCGAAGAGGTTGACGATAAATCCCCAGGAGCCGAGCGTCCACTCGCCTGCCGGCTTCCAGCCTTTCAGACGCTGGCGCAGCGCGGCCAGCACCACCAGCTGGAAAGAGATGTAAATGCCGATCACGGCGAACGCGGTGATGCGGGAGAGATTATCGGGCTGGAAGTAGACCCAAACGCAGATGATGACGGGCAGGATGCAGCTGACCAGCATGGCGTTATCCGGCACGCTGTTTTTGGAAATTTTCGCCATCCATTCGCTGCCGGGCAGCATCCTGTCGCGCGAGAAAGAGAAGATCAGACGGCTTAGCGCGGCCTGAAGCGAGAGAATGCAGGAGAGCATCGCGATGATTGCGACCACGATAAACACCGTGGCGCCCGTGCTTCCCAGCGCCTCGTTAAGAATAGCCGGGATGGGATCGGCGATTTTACCGGTGACGATATTAACCAGATCGGGCGAGGAGAGCAGATAGCCCATCACCGAAATCACCGCGGAGATGGCGCCGAAAACGATGCTCAGGATCATCGCCAGCGGGATCTTTTTGCCTGGATTTTTCACCTCTTCCGCCACGTTGCCGCAGGCTTCAAAACCAAAAAACATAAACAGGCCCATCAGCGCGGCGGACATGAACGCCGTCGTATAGCTGCCATCTTTAGCGATCACGCCCATCGAGTCGAAGAGAACGGAGAACGGCTGAGAGCGATGGAAGATCAGCAGATAGATGCCCAGCGCGATGACGCTGACGATTTCACACCAGAAACCGATCTTCGCCACGCGCGCCAGGTTTTTGGTGCCCGACATATTCACGCCCATCATCAGCAGCAGCAACAGCACCGAAGTCATCAGCAGATTGAGCGGCGTCTGGGCAAAATGAAACAGCGAGGCGACGAAGGTTGAGGTGTATTCGGCAATGGAGGTAATAGTGACCACCAGCGCCCAGAGATAGATCCAGGCGGCGATCCAGGCAAACTTCTTGCCCCACAGGCGTCTCGCCCAGGGATATAAACCGCCCGTAATCGGATACTGGGAAGCCACTTCGCCAAACACCAGCGCCACCAGCAGCTGACCGCATGCGACAATCAGGATCCACCAGACGGCGGGCGGCCCGGCCAGGGTAACGGCAAGCGCAAACAGCGAATAAACGGCGGTCAGAGGCGAAAGGTAGGTAAACCCGAGGGCAAAGTTAGAGATAAGTCCAATAGATCGCTTGAACTGTTCTTTGCTTTCAGGCTGATTATTATAGAGATTTTTTTCAGGTGTCTGTTCCATATGTCGTTCTCTTTAATGGCATAATCGCAGGCGATAGAGACTAATTTATAAAACATAATAAGTTATATGTATATTGTCCATGTCACAATTTTGTTAAACATTTTCGGGTGATTCAGGCGAGGCGTCTGACCGCGTCAGAAGAAAGCAGCCCCGCGCAGCGGGGCCAAAATCGCAGGAAAAAAAACGACGATAAGCGCTATCGTCGTGGCTCTTAAGAGCAAAGTACTACGGCATTGGGTTTATAAAGCGACGCAGACATATTTCATTTCGAGGTATTCATCCATGCCGAAGCGCGACCCTTCGCGCCCTAAGCCAGACTGTTTAATGCCGCCGAAAGGCGCGACCTCATTGGATATCAGGCCGGTATTGACGCCCACCATGCCATATTCCAGCGCCTCGGGAACCAGCCACTGACGACGGGCATCGCGCGTAAAGATATAGGCGGCCAGACCAAATTCCGTATCGTTGGCATAGCCGATCGCTTCTTCATCGCTGCTGAACTGGAAAAGCGGCGCCACCGGACCAAAGGTCTCCTCGCGCGCAAAGCGCATCGACTGCGTGACGTCGCCGATCACCGTCGGCATAAAGAAATTGCCGCCCAGCGGATGGCGTTTTCCGCCTGTCAGCAGCGTTGCGCCTTTCTCCAGCGCATCGCTGATATGCGACTCCACTTTGCTGACCGCCTTCTCATCGATCAGCGGGCCCTGCTGGCTGGTTTCATCCAGACCATTTCCAACCTTAAGCGACTGCACCGCGTTCACCAGCGCATCCGACAGCGCGGCGTAAATGCCGCGCTGTACATAGATGCGGTTAGCGCAGACGCAGGTCTGGCCGCTGTTGCGGAACTTCGAGGCCATAATGCCGCTCACAGCCTGCTCAATATCAGCGTCGTCGAAGACGATTACCGGCGCGTTGCCGCCAAGCTCAAGAGAGAGCTTTTTAATGCCCGGCGCGCACTGCGCCATCAGGATGCGCCCGGTTTCGGTCGATCCGGTAAAGCTCAGTTTGCGAACCGTGGGATTCTGACAAAGTTCGCCGCCGATCGCCCGCGGATCCCCGGTGAGCACCTGCAACACGCCAGCGGGCAGGCCAGCCTCTTCGCCCAGCTTTGCCAGCGCCAGCGCCGTCAGCGGCGTCTGCTCCGCAGGTTTGACGATAATGGCGCAGCCGGACGCCAGCGCGGGCGCCACTTTGCGCGTGATCATCGCCGCCGGAAAATTCCACGGCGTGATCGCCGCGCAGACGCCGACAGGCTGTTTGGTCACCACATAGCGCTGCGACGCGTTGACCGGCTGCAATATCGCGCCGTCCACGCGTCGGGCTTCTTCCGCGAACCATGTCAGGAATGAAACCGCATAGCCGACCTCGCCCCGCGCTTCGGCCAGCGGCTTTCCGCCCTCTGAACTCATCAGGCGGGCGATATCCTCGCGGTTTTCCTCGATCAGGGAGACCCAGCGATGCAAAACCTTAGCGCGTTCGCCCGCCGTGCGACGCTTCCACTCGCGCTGCGCTTTTTGCGCGCCTGCAATGGCACGCTCCGTTTCAGCGCGCCCCATCAGCGGCACGCTGGCGAGCGTCTCGCCCGTCGCGGCGTCTGTTACGGCCAGCGTCGCGCCCGAATCGGCGCTGACCCACTGGCCGTCCACCAGGTTTTTCTCAATAAGAAGAGCCGGATTATTCAGTTTCATCGCTTCGCTCTCCTACTGTTTCGTCGCGGATTCGATAATTCTCAGCGCCGCTTCGAACTGGGCGTCTGGAATGGTCAACGGATAGAGGAAGCGGATCACGTTGCCATACTGGCCGCAGGTCAGCAGCAGCAGTCCCTGCTCAAGCGCCAGCTTTTGCACTTTTTGCGCCGCGGCGGCAGACGGCTCGCCGGTCTGCGCGTCGCAGAATTCCGCCGCGATCATCGATCCCAGCCCGCGCACCTCCGCCAGCTCGGCGCACCAGGCCTGACAATCCCTTAATACCACGCGCAGCCGCTCGCCCAGCGCATCGGCGCGCTGACAAAGCTGTTCATCCTCAATGATATCCAGCACGGCGTGCGCGGAAGCCACCGCCATGGGATTGCCCGCATAGGTGCCGCCCAGACCGCCCGGCGCCGGCGCGTCCATGATCTCTGCTTTGCCCACGACGCCAGAGAGCGGCATACCGCCCGCCAGGCTTTTCGCCATGGTCATCAGGTCGGGCTGGTGTTGATAATGATCCATGGCAAACAGCTTGCCGGTGCGCGCGAAGCCGCTCTGCACCTCGTCCGCGATCATAACGATGCCGTGCTTGTCGCAGATAGCGCGGATAGCGGCAATCAGCTCTGGCGGAGCGACATTAAACCCGCCTTCGCCCTGCACCGGTTCAAAGATAATCGCCGCGACCTGCGTCGGCTCAATATCGCACTTAAACAGGCGCTCGATGGCGTTGACCGCGTCAGCGGTGGTCACCTTATGCAGTTCGGCAGGATAAGGCACATGAAAAACCGAACCGGGGAAAGGCCCGAAACCGATTTTATAAGGCGCCACTTTGCCCGTCAGCGCCATGGTCATATAGGTGCGCCCGTGGAAGCCGCCGCCGAAGGCGATGACGCCAGGACGTCTGGTATAGGCGCGCGCGATTTTAATCGCGTTCTCCACCGCTTCGGCGCCGGTAGAGAAAAAAGCGGTTTTTAGCTCGCCCTGGATCGGCGCGGCGGCGTTGATTTTCTCCGCCAGCGAAATGTAGCTCTCGTAAGGCACGATCTGATAGGCGGTATGGGTAAAGGCCTTGAGCTGTTGCTCCATCGCCTGCACCAGGCGAGGATGGCGATGCCCCGTGTTGAGTACGGCAATGCCCGCGGCAAAATCGATATATTGATTTCCCTCGACATCCGTCAGCGTACTGTTTTCCGCCGAGCTGGCGTAGAAGTTACACATGACGCCTACACCGCGCGGCGTGGCATTCAGACGACGCTGCTGAAGATTGTTATTACTCATAGTAAGCCCCTTCCCTTCACAATTTATTTGAACTCTTGGGAACAATCTGTCAGCGTTTGGTACCTTATTCGAGAGCCAAATCATTTTATTTGCAGGATCCAAATGCACTCACTTGCTGGAGATGTGATCAGACAAGCATTTTTTAGCGGCACGGAAGGAAAGCTGCATAAGCGACTCTATAGCGCCATTTGCAACGCCATTCTTTCGGGCAATCTGACGCCCTCTTCGCGCATGCCGCCAACGCGCGATCTGGCCAGCGAGCTTGAGCTGTCGCGCAACACGGTATTGCGGGTCTATGAGCAGCTGCAGGCGGAAGGCTATATCTCCTCTCGTGCGGGCAGCGGAACGGTGGTCACGCACAGCGTGCTCGATAATCTGGAGTGCCGACCTGCCGTGAGTCGGGATGAGGCGCCCGCCGAGGACTATTCCCTGCTGTCGGAGCGCGGCCTGCTGCTGCTGCAGCACGCCAGCGCAAGCCCCAGACAGTGGGGCGCCTTTCTACCCGGCGTGCCGGACGTCGCGAACTTCCCTCATCGCGTGCTGAAAAAATTCTACGATCGCCAGGCTCGTCAACTGTCGCCAGCGCTTTTGACCTATGACACCACGGGCGGCGCCGAGGTGCTGAAAGCCGCGCTGACCGATTACCTGCGTACGGCGCGCGGCGTCCAGTGCACGCCGGATCAGATCCTGATTACCGAAGGCATTCATCAGGCGCTCGATCTGGTGACGCGTTCGCTCTGCAATCCGGGAGACCGGGCCTGGACAGAGGAGCCTGGCTACTGGGGCATTAAAAATATCCTCCGTATGAACGGCGTAGAGATCGTCACCATTCCGGTGGACGAACAGGGGCTGATCCCCGACGGCGAGGTGAGCGTCCCGCCTGCGCTGATCTTTGTTACCCCCTCTCACCAGTATCCACTGGGTTCGGTGATGAGCCTGAGCCGCAGGCAGCAGCTGCTGGCGCAGGCGCGCAAAACCCATAGCTGGATCGTGGAAGATGACTATGACAGCGAGTTTCGCTTTGCCGGCCAGCCTATCCCCGCGTTACAGGGGCTGGAGGCCAACAGCCCGGTGATTTACATAGGCACCTTCAGCAAAACCCTCTATCCCGCGCTCCGGCTCGGCTATATGGTTTTGCCTGAGCAGCTGAAAACACCGCTGAAAAGAATGCATAGCGAGCTTTATCGCGGCGGACATCAGCTGACGCAGGCAGCCCTGGCCGATTTTATCCGGGAAGGCTATTACGCGGCGCACATACGGAAAATGCGTCAGCTGTATAGCCGTCGCCGGCAGGTTCTGGTGAATTTAATCAACGACGAATTAGGCGACGGTTTTTTAGGTCAGTACAACAGCAATGCCGGGCTGCATCTGATTCTGCAGCTGCCCGCAGGCGTGGACGACATCACGCTGGCGCAGCGCGCTAATCATCAGGGTATCCTGGTGCGCGCCCTCTCGAGTTACTATGCCGGCGAAAAAAGCCATTCAGGCTTATTGCTCGGCTTCGCCAGCATGGAGGAGAGCGAAATTCATACCCAGTTCCACAGGCTGGCCGCGCTGATCAAGGAGGGGCTACAGGCTTAGCGCTCTCAACAGGCGTTGTTATGCCGCTCGCGCTGAAGCTGCGGCCACATCAACAACGCTTTACTGCTCTTTACCCTCCGCGCCTGAAGAAGTGACTATGTCTGCGCTTATCTGGCTCGCTCCGCCTCAGGTTAATCCGCTAACCAACTGAATAATCAGCACTCATCAGCAAGAAAGGCAACGGTGATGCGATATCTCTCTAAGGGGCCTGGAGATATTGCGATAAGACAAATTTAACATTTTTGTGACACAAACCGTATACATATATAATATTATGTTTTATATATTGTCACAGCAGGATTCGCAGCCGACCTGATAAACCCGCAGAGAGGCTAAATCATTCTCACCCCCGCGATAAAGAGCGGGTTGCCCATCGCGATCGTGCTGGAATAGCAGACATGATGAATTTTTAACACCTTAAACTGGACACGCGAAGAGACAGGCCCGGTTCACCAGGTTGCGCTTTTTTTCATTGCTTAATGCATCAGAGGTTAAAAGTCATTCAACTGAAATTTCGAGTGAGATATAGCTATGAGATTAAAAGAGACAAATAGCGCCTGCCTTTCATTATGGCAGGTGGTCATTATCGGCATCGCTTATATGACACCGATGACGGTATTTGACACTTTTGGGATCGTTTCAAATATAACGGAAGGAAGAGTGCCGCTGGCTTATCTGCTGGCGCTGGCCGCGGTATTATTGACGGCCATTAGCTATGGCAGAATGGTTCGTCTGCATCCCTCTTCGGGATCGGCTTATACCTATGCGAGAAAGGTGTGCGGCAATAAAACCGGATTTATCGTCGGCTGGTCTTCCCTGCTGGATTATGTTTTCCTGCCGATGATAAACTCATTGCTGGCGGGGATATATTTACAGACTCTGCTGCCCGAAGTTCCTGTCTGGATCTCTATTTTAGTCTTCACCTCGCTGGTAACCTTTGTTAACTGCTGCAATATTAAAACGCTGGCCAATGCAAATTTCATCTTTGTCGGCATTCCGGTCATTCTTATGGGCGTCTTTATCTATTTCGTCATCCATAATCTCCTCAGGGATTATGGCGACAGCCATCTCTTTACCACGCAACCGCTGTTCAACGGGCATAACAGCATTATCCCGTTGATCAGCGGCGCGGCGGTGCTCTGCTTCTCCTTTCTTGGCTTCGATGCCGTTACAACGCTCACGGATGAAACCAAAAGCCCGGTCAGCACCATCCCTAAAGCGGTGTTTTATACGGCGCTGAGCGGAGGCTGTATCTTTTTTGTCGCCGCATGGTTTATCCAGCTCTACTTTCCAGACAACTCGCAGTTTAAAAACCCCATGGAAGCGCTGCCGGAAATCGTATTGAACGTAGGCGGCAAACTGTTTCAAACGCTGTTTCTTATCGCCATTCTGCTTAATACCTTTGCCTCAGCGCTGGCTTCCCATGCAAGCGCCGCCCGGCTGTTGCATATCATGGGTAAAAACAACGCTCTGACGCACCGCTTTTTCGGCTACCTGCACCCTGCAAATAAAAACCCCGTTTACTGTATTTTATTGATCGGCCTGATATCGCTGACCGCGATTTTTATTCAGCTCGATACCGCCGTCTCCTTAATCAGCTTTGGCGCGTTAGTCGCCTTTAGCGCGGTTAATTTATCCGTCATCATACACTTTGCCATTATTAAAAAAGAGACCGTCGGCATAAAGAGGTTATTCCACAATATTCTGTTGCCGCTGGCGGGTCTGGGCTGCGTCGCCGTAATGTGGGTAAACTTAAGCTTTGATGCCTTTATATTAGGGCTGACCTGGGCAACCTTAGGCCTGGGCTGGATTGTTTACTGTAATTTTACCAAAAAAGAAGTCGCTATCTCTGAATAAACAGGTTTTGCATTCACAGTGACGTCTCCTGTGGTACACGCTACTTACCGAGAAAACATATGAGTGGAAATAAAAGGTTAATCAAGCCGCAATTAATATCTGACGCGAAAATTACCATGATGAGTCAGGCCGCCCCAGATGCAGACTGGAACTGGGTGCGAAATAAAGAGGATACGCAGATCAGCGATCCTGGGAACCCCGCAAATTACTACGAGTCGACACTTGCACCCTGGATCGACTTTCCCTCTTTAAAAAAAGAGGAAGAGTGTGAACTCGTAGTGATCGGTGGCGGGCTGCTTGGTGCTTCAACCGCGCTTCATCTTTCTGAAGCGGGTATTGATACCATCCTGCTGGAAAAGAACACCATCGGTTCTGGCGCCTCTGGCAGAAATGGCGGACAGCTTACGCCCGGTCTGGCGCGCTGGGAAGCCGAATCGATGATTGAGCACCTCAGCTTTGAAGAGGCGAAACGCCTGTGGCATTTTACCTCGACGGAAGCCATGTCGCTGATTGATGAAATCGCGCAGCGTTACGATTTAAATTTTGATCGTCATCACGGCCATATCACCGCCGCCGTTCATCCCGGGCATATGAATGCGCTGGTACAGGGCGTTGATGCCAGGAAATTCCTTGGCGAAGATAATGTTAACGTGCTCGGCAGCTATGAGCTGCAGGAACATATTAACTCTGACTTATATTATGGCGGCGTGCTGGATAACCTGGGCGGCCAGGTGCACTCATTAGCTCTCAATCGCGGGCTGATTTATGGTTTCCTGAAAAATGGCGGCAGCGTCTATGAACATAGCGAGGTGATTAAAATTGAGAAAACCAGCAGCGGTACGCGAGTAATTACGCCTGAAGGGGTCATTCTCGCCAAAAAAGGGGTGGTGATTGCCGTACATGACGCCACCCATAAGCTTCTCGACGAAAATAAAGAAACCACGATCCCCTTTTATACCTATGTCGGCGTTACGTCTCCTGTAGCAGGCGGTTCAAAAACGCTGCTTCCCACGGGAAAGCCCGTTTACGATACCCAGCTGCAAATCGATTATTATCGTCCCGTACGCAATGAAAGGATCTTATTTGGCGGCCAGGGAACGGGTCTGCGCTGGGATGACAGCAGAACGGTAGAGTATTTAACCTCGCGGATACGCGCCGTTTTTCCCGAACGAGACGACATCGAACTCGATTTTGCCTGGAGCGGCACCACCGACTTAACCCTGAATGGCGCCACGGACTGCAGAAGAAACGGCAATATCTATTCGGTGCACGGCTGGAGCGGTCACGGCATCGCGCAAACGGTCAGGATCGGCAAAGCGATTAAAGATGATATCGTCAGGGCCAATAAAGATTTCGCCATGCTGACCACCATCAAGCATACGCCGCTGATGATAGGACGCGCGCTGGCGCCGGTCGCCATCCCGCTGGCTAAAACCCTGTTAGGGATTACCACAAAGATTGCGCCTGGCAAGATGATCTCGTTCTGAAATGCACCTGCCGCTCAGGCGGCAGGTTTTTTATGGCGGCGAATGAGTTAAACGAGGTAAAAAAAGAAACAGTTCATCAGAAAGCTCAAGGTGAATGTATATCATATAACGAAGTTTGCGTAATACCTAAATAGAAATACAGCTTATAATAAACTATTTAAAAAATCTAAACCCTGGCGCTTTTCAGTATTTTATTCAGCCAAATTAGATGTCAAATTTTTATATCTTTGTACGTTCTCTACCATTAATTCTTACTTGTTTGGGATCGAGATAATCAAGCAAATCAATTAATGCATGTTGCAATCTTAGTAGGCGAGGACGATAATCATCTATATTTACTGTCATTTTCATGATCTCTCCTTTCAGCTCCGCAAATAAAAACTCATTGCAAAACGCGTCTTTTTTTAAGAACTCACCATATCCTATACAGTCATATCCTTTATCTATTTTCGTTAACATTTGCTCACCAAGCGCTCTTTGCTCCCCGGCAAAAAAAACAAAACTAGTACCAAGGGTGTCTGTTTGCATTAAAGAATATATTTTACTCTGTAGCTCTGATAATTCCCTGGTTCTCAAATCATTTTCAAGATTCAGGAATTGAACATCAATGCGAGCAGCTTCAGTCCATGCAAAGAATTGAGCCACGAGAAAAACAGTATTATTTATCACATAATTTTTATTTCTGTCACTTCCATTATGATAATATCTTTCTATGAAATTACCCTTTAATATATTATAAATTCGACTTTGCAGGTCGGCAGCTGACCGAATTAATGGTTCAAGATAATACTGATGTTTCCTTCTTGACTCTATAGAATTATTTATTTTATTGACCCTGTTCTGATTGGAAGTGGTGATTCCAACAGATATTACAACAGAAGCTATAGCAAAAAAACCACTAATTATACTTGAAATTAATGTGACATTCATCTATCAAGTCCTCTTTGAAATTATATCATTTTTATAGAGCAACATTTCACTATAACTATAGTGTGACTTTTCATTCAATTTATACAGAGAACATTTATACCTGGGATTTGCAAAAAAGACAATATTATGAGAAAAAAGATTATAATATTAAATTGATATCAAAAAGCGGTTTCTCCTACAAATATTTAAAGCATCAATATTTCGCACCTTTCTCATGCAGATGTAATAGCACAATCCAGAGTAAAACACTAAATAATATTCCACGAAATGCATACAATGCAATTTGTCAGAAAATCAGGCTGCTTTGATAATAAGAGATAGCAAAAACGTAGTTGCATTGAAAACCTGTCACATTGCAATAGCAGAGCATAACGGATTACGCCTTATGCACAGCATATGAAAACGCAACATGACAGGCTTACAATCAACTCGGTTACCCTCGCTTTATAAGCTGATTTTAAAACAATACTTCCACTGAATAAGCGCACCAATAAGCAGGTACATTTCCAGAATTTCTTCCTGGGAAGCGGTGTCAATTTGCTCCTGACTTCCCGCAGAAAGCGCACGAACAAGGTCAGCAAAAGCGGCTGAGATAGCTGGATAGGCTTCCATATTTTTTCCCTGTGTTAATTGCTTTAAGCCTTAAAAATGTTTAATCAGGCTAAATCTTGTAGTCGATAGTAACAAATGCAACATTCATGCATATCAAATGCAACATACAAAAATCGACTTCGCAACGCCAGAAAAAAGTAAGCTATTCGTGAGTAAAAACTGGACCTGAAGCCTTGTTCATTACCTGATGAAACATCACGCGCGCCGCTGACTCCCTTCTGTTCAGCTATTCCATGCACCTGACAACGCCGAATGGATGATGCCAGCAAAGAAGCGTCCGACATAATCACTAACGGAAAGAAATTTCCTGCCGATAATCTCATCGACTCTTCTCTTGCGGACCCACACCTATGTTCAGAAATCTCAGGCTGACAACCGGCGTTATCGCAGTGCTTATTATTTTCACGCTCCTGCTGGCTCTGACCGGCGCGCTTTTTTACGCCTCAGCCCTTAAGGCGGACAAAAACTTTATTACCGCCCAGCAGCTAACTCAGCAGCAGCAATATCTGGGTGACACCGTCCAGACGCTAATTAAAACGCGCGTGACCATCACCCGCGTCGCGATTCGCTTTTTAAAAAACCAGAAAGATCCTGCTTCGCTTGCCGCGATAGCGACGCTGCTTAATAAAGCGGAAGCAACGGCCGACGATGCCCAGAAGCTATTCAAGAGCTGGCAAGCCATTCCGCCCAGCGTCGGCCAGAGCCCGCAGGAAGCCGAAAAAGTGGTCAGGGCCTGGCAGGAGATGTACTCCACCATGAAAGCGTCGACAGGTTTTCTGAAGCAGGGAAATTATCAGGCGTACGGCAATCTCGATGCGCAGCGGGTGCAGGATCAGCTCGATCTGGCCTATGAGAGCTGGCGCGCGCGCAATAATGACCTGATGAAGCAGACCTTTCAGCAGAATCAGCAGAGCCTGACGGATGCGCTGCGCACGCTGCTGGTCATCGCGCTGTCAGCCTGCGCGATCATTCTTGCCGTCTGGGCAGGACTCAAGGCGCTGCTGCTCGGCCCGGTAAACCGGCTTACCGGTTATATGCGCGCGATTTCGGCCGGCGACCTTGCTTCGGATATCAAGAGCGAGGGCCGTAATGAACTGGGGCAGCTGGTCACCGAGATGCAGCTGATGCGGGACGCGCTGATTACCACGCTCAGCTCTGTTAATGAAGCCACGCGGGCGATCTTTAGCGGCGCATCAGAAATCTCCTCCGGCAGTACGGATTTGTCGTCGCGAACCGAGCAACAGGCGGCCGCGCTGGAAGAAACCGCAGCCAGCATGGAGCAGATTACCTCTACGGTGAAACTCAACGCCGAGAATGCCCAGCAGGCATCCGCCGCCGCCAAAGAAGCCTCGGGCATGGCCACGCACGGCGGAGAGACCGTGGATCGGGTTATCGCTAACATGGAAGAGATCAGCGAAAGTTCGGCGAAAATTGCCGGTATCATCGGCATTATCGATGGCATCGCCTTCCAGACCAATATCCTGGCGCTCAATGCCGCCGTTGAAGCTGCCCGTGCAGGCGAACAGGGTCGCGGATTCGCCGTCGTGGCGGGAGAGGTGCGTTCCCTGGCGGGTCGCAGCGCCAGCGCCGCGCAGGAAATAAAAACGCTGATTGAACAGTCGGTGCAGCGCATCAAAAGCGGCGCCGGCCACGCCTCGGAGGCCGGAAAGTCGATGTCCGGCATCGTGAACTCGGTCAATCGCGTGACCCTGCTGATGGAGGAGATCGCCTCGTCGTCCGCGGAGCAAACGCGCGGTATTGAGCAGGTGAGCAAAGCCGTGTCAGAGATGGATGGCGTAACGCATCAGAATGCGTCGCTGGTTCAGCAGTCGGCCAGCGCCGCGGCCTCTCTTGAAGAGCAGGCGATGCATCTGCGACAGGCCGTGGCAACCTTTAAGATAGGCAGCCTGGCGGCGCAAAGCGTGCCGCAGCCAGCCGTTTAACCTTGCGGTATCCCGCTATGGCTGCCGTCCAGCACGGCAGCCATAACAACGATCTTACTGACTGATGGTCTGCTGAAGGGCGGCAATGGATGAGGTGATGCCCGCTTCCACCGACATGGTCAAATCTTCCATCTCCAGCGAAACCCACTCGTTATAGCCCATCATGCGCACCACCGAGAAGAACTCTTTCCACCACTGCAGATCCTGACCGCAGCCTACCGCCACATAGTTCCAGGCGCGATTCGCGACATCCTCCACGGGTTTGGTTTCCAGCAGACCGTTTACGTTGACCAGCCCACGCTCCAGCCGCACATCTTTGCCGTGACAGTGATGTATCGCCGGTCCCAGCGCGCGCGCGGCGGCAATCGGGTCGGCACCCATCCAGATCAGGTGGCTGGGGTCGAGGTTCATCCCCACCATCGGCCCCACGGCGTCACGCAAGCGGAACAGGGTTTCCGGATTCCACACCAGCATCGAGCTGAAGTTCTCCAGCGCGAACTTCTCGACGCCGCAGGCTGTTGCCCGCTCAGTCAGCCCCCGCCAGTAGGGAATAGCCACCTCGTTCCACTGGTAATCCAGGCAGTTTTTCAGCGTCGGCGGCCAGCTGACGGTATAGGTGATCCAGTTAGGCACGGTATCGTGCGGGCTGGCGGGCGGCAGGCCGCTCATCATCACGATCTTCTTCACGCCGAGCTCGCCAGCCAGGCGCAGCGCGTTTTCCGTATCCTGCTGATGACGCTGGCCCAGCTCGCCTGGATCAAGGGGGTTGCCGGAAACATTCAGCGCGGCGATGGTCATGCCGCGACGTTCGATAGCCTGAAGAAACTGCTGGCGCCTGGCCGCGCTTTCCAGCAGCGCGGCCGTGGGAACGTGCGGCGCAGCGGACCAGCCGCCCGTGGTCATCTCAACGCCGTAGACGCCGAGCTCAAGCAGCTTATCCAGCATTTGCTCAAATGGCAGATGGCCGAGGCTGTCGGTACAAAAAGAGAGTTTCATTGCCGTTCCTTATTCGTAGTTGACCCAGCTTGCGCCGCTGTCCGCGGAGCGCACACAGTTTTCAATCCAGCGCACGCCTTCAGCGCCCGCGTTGATATCGGGATAGATCAGCGTCTCCAGCGTTTTGCTGTCGCCGCGCTGCGCTGCGCTGATTGCGACAGCAAACTTCAGATAAATGTTGGCCCAGGATTCCGCCAGCCCTTCGGTATGCAGCGCCCCAAGGCGCTCATCCGCGAGGGCGCTTTCATCGAGATAGGGCATCCCGTGGTGCAGGGTCTGGTTGGGCTGGCCCTGTACCTCGAACTTCAGCTCGCCCGGGCAAGAGTCGCTCCACTCCAGGCTGGCGCGAGAGCCGATAACGCGAATGCTCTGGCTGTCCATCGATCCGGCATTGATAGCGGAAGCCCACATCCGCCCTACCGCGCCGTTTTCGTAATGCATCAGCACCATTGCGTTATCCTCCAGCGGCGCGCGCGACGGAATAAAGCTCTGGCGGTCGCACAGCAGGCTTTTGATTTTCAGTTCGGGCAGAACCAGCTGGGAAATGTAAAACGTGTGGGTGGAGATATCCCCCAGCACAAATGAAGGCCCGGCGATTTTCGGGTCGACGCGCCACTTCTGCGCATCGCTAAACTTGTCGACGCTGTCGCTGGCGTTAAAGCCGTGGGTGTACTGCAGCTCGACCATGCGTACCTCGCCAATTTCGCCTTTGGCGATCATCGCGCGCATCTGCATCAGAAGCGGATGGCCGGAGAAACCATAGGTGACGCCGACAATCAGCCCTTTTTGCGCCGCCAGCGCCTTGATTTCCTGCGCTTCCGCGGAGGTGAAGAACAGCGGCTTTTCACAAATCACATGCACGCCAGCATTTAGCGCCGCCCGGGCAATCTCAAAGTGGGTGCCGTTTGGCGTGGCGATCGTCACCGCTTCAATGCCATTCTCGCGCTTCGCCTCCTCTTCCAGCAGTTGCTGATAATTGTCATAGCAGCGCTCGGCTGGCACCCCAAGATTGACGCCAAACTCGCGGCCGCGCGCGGCGTCAATATCAAAGGCGCCGGCCACCAGCTGGAAAGCCGTGTTATCCCGTAGCGCGCCGGAGCGATGCTTATAGCCCACCTGGCTAAGCCGACCGCCGCCGATCATGGCCCAGCGTAGCGGGCGGGGAATGCTTTTTTCACCGTTTAACATAGGTTCTCCTGTTATTTGCAACCGGGTGCAATACGGGTTAAAAAACTTACTTTTGATTAAGTTTGATGAACTGCGCGTAATTCTCTTTGGTCACGGTTTGATACGGGATCCAGTGATAGTTCTCTGTTTTCTGCTTGTTAAGCAGCTGCGAGGCGACTTTTACCGCACCGGTCGCCTGCGCGCGGGCATCCTGAAAAACCGTTACCGCCATTTCGCCATTTTTAATGAACTGCAGACCATCTGGCGTACCGTCGATACCGGCCACCATGACATCCTTTTTCCTGGCCTGATTCAGCGCCATGATGGCGCCGATCGCCATTTCGTCGTTATTGGCGACAATCGCATTGACTGGCGTGCCGTTAAGCACCCAGGCTGAAACCACGTCCACCGCCTCATTGCGCTGCCATTTGGCGGTCTGTTTCTCTACCACCTTCATCTCTTTGTGCTGCGCGACGAATTGTTCGACGGCGCGGGTACGCTCGCGCGCCTCCTCGTTCGACAGCGCGCCCATCAGGATGGCGATATTGCCGCGGTAGTTCATCAGTTTGGCCAGCGCTTCGATCTGCATTTTTCCGCTGAGGGCGGAATCCGAGCCGACATAGGCCATGGCGCCGGTCAGCGGTACTTCGGGCTTACGGTTGACGAAAATCAGCGGTATTCCTGCGTTCTTCGCCGCATTGATCATCGGAAGGACGCCTTGCGTATCCACCGGGTTAAGAATGATGGCGTCCACGCCCTGATTGATAAAATCATCAACCTGCTGCACCTGCAGGGCGACGTCCCCTTTGGCGTCCGAGAACTGTCCTTTCATCCCCTGTACATCCAGCTCGTGCATCATCTGCGTGCGCAATATCGAAACAAAATTCAGGTCAAAATTTGCCAGCGCTACGCCAACCTGCGCCGTTTTTGCCTGCACCGCACTGCTCAGCGTCAGGGTGATCAATATCAGTAAACAGAATGTCTTATTCATCGTCAGGCCCTGTCAGATAAGATTTTTACATCCTCAAAGTAAAGAGCGACCGCTTTCTGCTCCGACTCTCTTCAGCCTCTGCCCACCTGTTGATCACCCGCTTGCACCCGGGTGCAAAAAAAGATGCAGGCGTTGTAACCAGGCTTGCGGGCACATCTCTGCTGAAGACGCCTCGACAGTGAGGCAGATAAAAAATTTAGTCAACATAGCTCTAACCAAATGCATACACGCGATCACAAAATTTTTGCAACCGGGTGCATGAACCGATGTTATGCTGTAAAAACTCGCCGCTAATGGCATGACAGATCCTGATAAACAGCAGAAGCAGGCTGATTCACTTAACCTTTTTGCCTATACAGACAGGCCCCGAATGACGATCAAATCCGTAAAAAGACAAAAAATCACCGCCAGCGATGTGGCGCTGCGCGCCGGCGTATCGAAGTGGACGGTATCGCGCGCCTTTACTCCCGGCGCCTCTATTTCCGAGAAGGCGCGTGAGGCCGTTTTGTCTATCGCGGAAGAGCTGGGCTACCGCCCCAACCTGCTTGCCCGCGGACTGTCACAGAAACGCACTCATATCATTGGCGTGGCAATTGATGAACTGAAAAACCCTCACTCGATGCTTATGCTGGACGAAGTGACCCGTCAGCTTCAAAAGCGCGGCTATATGGCCCTGCTGCTCAATATTACCGGCGACAATTACGCGGCCGTTATGGCGCTTGCCGATCAGCTCCAGGTAGATGGCATCCTCTTCCTGGCGACGGTGCTGACGCCCGAATTCGTCTCGATCGCCACAGAGATGCATGACGTTCCGCTGGTGCAAGTCGGTCGCAACGCTGAGGGGCAAAAAATCGAGACGGTGAATATTGACGACTATCAGGCTGGCCGCGTTATCGCCCGTCTGTTAACCGAACAGGGCCATAAGCGGTTCGGTTATATAGCTGGCCCTGGCGACGAGGCGGAACACCTGCAGCGGAAAAAAGGGTTTTGCGATGAACTGCAGGCGCGCGGATTCAGGCTGGCGCTTGAAGTCAGCGTCGAACACTACGATCGTCAGTTAAGTTCCGCCCTTATGAAAGCGTATTTGCAGCGAACGCCCGCCGCTGAGCGCATTGAGGCGCTCTTTTGCGAGAACGACATACTGGCGTTGGGCGCATTGGAATCTCTGCGGGACGCGGCAGACAACCCGCCACTTGCCGTCGTAGGCTTTGACGATATTGATGAAGCGGCCTCTGCCGGATGGCAGCTGACAACATACAGCCAACGCCTGGACCTGCTCATGGAAGAAGCGCTTAACCGCCTGATAGACGGGAAGGAAAACCCGGATGGCAGCTGGAAACAGGGCGAGCTGCGCATCCGCCGTTCGCATCTGAAACGCTAAACGGGCAGATTACATTAATGCCTGGCAATTACGCCCGTTGGCCATCCAGCATCAGCGAATTCACGCCAGCCGGAGAGGCTTTCGCGCCGATGATTAATACGCCTGACCCGGCTGACGTCAGGCGTATTCATGCTAAACGCCGGCGATTTTCTTCAGCTCATCGCGGGCGCCGGGCGCAACGGCCAACACTTTTGCGCCTTTCGTTAAGCGATCGCCTTCTGTGTTGAAAGGCAAATACCAGCCGCCGGCTTCGCGCACCAGGCAATACCCCGCCATGCAATCCCAGGCATGCATGTAAGGCTCCAGATAGCCCACTACCCGCCCGGCCGCCACCCATGCCAGCATTAACGCGCCCGATCCGATGCGGATGAAATTTCCGCCTGCCGCTAACAGGGCGGCCAGCAGTTCGCCTACCGCTTGCGGGGTAACGTAACTGTTTGCGCCAAAGCCGACCACGTGATTTTGCAGCGTTCTGGCAGGGTCAACCTGCAAGGCGCGGCCATTGAGCGTCGCGCCCTTTCCTGTCGCGGCAACATAGCATTCGTCAAAGCATGGCGCGAAAATCACGCCAATCACCGGCTCTCCCTGGTGCAACACCGCGACAGAAACACACCAGTTCGGCATTCCATTGAGAAAGGGGCTGGTGCCGTCAATGGGATCGACCACCCAGGTAAAGCCCGAGGTGCCGGACTGTAAGCCGAACTCCTCGCCCAGAAATCCATCTTCCGCAAATCTCTCACGGATACGGGCATCAATCATCTGTTCAACATCGCGGTCAGCCCTGGAAACGACATCCTGTAGATCTTTTTTGGTTTCAACCACTAAACTGTCGCGCTGGTGAAACCAGCTCAGCGCAAGACGCCCGGCGTCGCGCGCCGTTTCTTCTGCCAGCGCCAGACGCGTCATCAATGCATTATTATCAAGCTCGCTCATATTGTTTCCTTCATGGCCGGTTCAGGGGACGATCAGCGCCAGTCCCTGCGGTTTAAAATCGACGTTGACGTTCGCAGCAAGCGGCAGTCGCTGCTCCATCTGGTTATCCACGATAAACAGCGCCCCAAGAGGGGTTTCCACTTCATACTCAATATGATCGCCCAGCCAGGTGGCATGAATGATTTCGCCCGGCAGCGCGCCTTCGCCAGTTGGGCACAGCGTTATAAACTGCGGTCGCACCGAAAGCTGTGCTTTTCCCGGCGTGGCGCCGCTGCCGCGCACGCGATAAAGTCGCCTGCCAAGGCGAACCATCGCCTCTTCACCCTCCAGCGACTCCACTTCGCAGGCCAGAATGTTGGCCTCGCCCATAAAATCGGCGATGAAAACCGAATTGGGCGATTGATAAAGCGTTTCGGGCGCGCCCTGCTGGGCGATTTCGCCCTCTTTCATCACGATGATTTTGTCGGAGACGGCCAGCGCTTCCTCTTGATCGTGCGTGACGTAAACCGCGGTAAAGCCCAGACGCTGCTGCAAATCGCGAATATCTGTGCGCACGCGGCGGCGCAGTCGCTCATCCAGATTAGAAAGCGGCTCGTCCAGCAGCAGCACCTGCGGCTCCAGTACCAGCGCGCGCGCCACCGCGATCCGCTGCTGCTGGCCGCCGGAAAGCTCCGACGGCAGTCGATCCCCCTGATTTTCCAGCCCAACCAGCTTGAGCCCTTCCCGCGCGCGATCCCGCGCTTCACGCTGGCTCATGGCGCCGGAAAGCAGGCCGTACATCACATTGTCCAGCGCCGACATATGAGGAAACAGCGCGTAGGACTGGAATACCATCGCCACGTCGCGCTCGTTGGCAGGCAGATGCGTCACCTCTTTGCCGCCAATCAAAATGCGCCCGGAGGTGGGATGCTCCAGACCTGCCAGCAGACGCAGTGTCGTGGTTTTGCCGCAGCCGGACGGGCCCAGCAGCGTCACCAGCGTGCCGGCCTCCACCGTTAGCGAAAGGTCCGGCACGGCGGTAAACCCGGCAAAGCGTTTAGCGACATGTTCAAAGACGACGGTTCCTGCTTTTGCTGTGCTCATACCGCATTCTCCTGAGTTAATGACGTTGGGGCGCCAGGCGTAGCGACGATGGCGCTGCTTTTGGCTGCCCGACGCAGGCGTCGTTCGCCGACCAGCAGCTGAAAGAGCGCAATGATGGCGAGCATCACGACGATCAGCACAGAGGAATAGGCTATCGCCACGCCATACTCACCATTTTCGACCAGGCCGACGATGTAGGATGTCGCCATGTTGTACTGCGCGCTGACCAGAAAAATCACGGCGCTGATAGAGGTAATGGCGCGGACAAAGGCGTACACCAGCGCAGCGCTGATGGCCGGTTTCAGCAGCGGCAGCACGACTTTGCGCAGCGTGCGGAAGCTGGTTGCGCCCAGCGTCAGAGAGGCTTCATCCAGACTTTTATCGAGCTGGCTCATGGCGGCTATTCCGCCGCGCACGCCGACGGGCATATTACGGAAAACGAAGCAGACGATAAGAATTAACGCGGTGCCGGTGATCTCCAGCGGCGGCAGGTTGAAGGCCATCACGTAGCTGACGCCGATAACCGTGCCGGGAATGGCAAAACTCAACATCAGGGCAAATTCAAACGCCTGACGTCCGGCGAATTTCTGCCGCACGATAAGCCATGCGGTCAGTAACCCGACGATAGCCGTCAGGGGGGCCGCAATCAGCGCAATTTCAATCGTGGTCCAGAATGAGTTCCACGCGACGCCGCTCCAGACCAGATGCCCCTCCTGCAGCGTGACGCGAAAGGCGTGAATGTAGTGCTCCAGCGTCAGGCTGTTATCCAGTCCCCATGACTGTACAAATCCGCCAACCATAATCATGCCGTAGACCACCAGCGTGAACGCGCCCCAGGGGATCACCAGTCCGTAAATGCCCAGGCGCATCGGCCTGGGTAAGGCGCTATGGGTGCCGCCATCGCCTTTGCCGGTCACGGTGGCGAAACTTTTGCCGGAGAGCCACAGACGCTGAATGATAAAGGCGCACAGGGTAAAACAGAGCAGGATCATCGCCAGCACCGCGGCCCTGCTGGGATCGTTTTGCGCGCCAACTACCGAGAAAAAGATCTCCGTCGAAAGCACGCCGTGGCTGCCGCCCAGCACCATCGGATTACCGAAATCGGCCATACTTTCGATAAAGCCGATCAGGAAAGCATTTGCCAGCCCCGGCGCCATCAACGGCAGCGACACGCGAGTAAAGGTGCGCCAGCGGTTGGCGCGCAGGGTTTGCGAGGCCTCTTCCAGCGACGGGCTAATTCCTTCCACGACGCCAATCAAAACCAGAAACGCCACGGGCGTAAATGACAGCACCTGGGCGATCCAGATACCGGTCATGCCGTATAGCCAGCGGCCGGGCTCAATGCCGAACAGCGTCGCCAGATAGCTGGTCACCACGCCGGAGCGGCCAAACAGCAGGATCAGCGCCAGGCCGATGACAAAGGGCGGCGTGATGATCGGGAGGATAGTAAGAAGACGCAGCGCTTTTTTGAATGGCAGCGCGGTGCGCGTTGCCGCCAGCGCAAAGGCCAGCCCCAGCAGGGTGGAGCCGGTAGCGGTCATCAGCGCCAGCATCAGCGTGCGCCAGGCGGTTCCGCAGGTGCCGCCTGCAAAGCAAGACAGGCTCCATATCGACGGGTCGCCCATATTCGCCAGCAGGCCATCTGGCCTGAAGCTGCCGTCTACATCCTGCACCGACACCACGAACAGGCTCAGCACCGGATAGAGCACGAAGGCGCTGACCAGCGCCACCAACAGCACGATAGCGGCGACCACAAAGGCATCGCCTCTCATCACGCCGCGTTCCGCCAGGGCAAACGCGAACAGCAGCAGAAAGGTGGTCAGCATCAGCAGCGCGCCTGCGCCAAAAGCGGGCTGGCCTTGCTCCAGCGTTCCCATCACGCTTTCCAGCCACGCCCAGCTCCAGCCGCTGTAGCCAATGGCATGGCCCTCTGCGATCATAAACAGCACGCCGATGGCGCTAACGCCTGACAGCAAGGCGCTTCGCCATGCGCGGTTTTGAATTAATCCGCACAGCGCAGCAAGGCCAAATAATCCCGCGATAACGGCGAGCCATGGACGGTGCCAGACGACCGTTTGCCACAGCGCCGGGGCGGCGGCTTCGTCGTGCCAGAGCCCGCCGAGCCATGAGAAATCAAAAAAGCCCGCCTCCAGGCTGTACCACGGAAGCAGCGTTAACGACACGGCCCCCAGAGCCAGCGCGCCGGTTAAGCGCCGGTTATGTGCATTCATGAATCACCTCGACCTGAGCGTTCAGGCTGAAGCGGACATCAGGCTTACGCCACCGCCGTTGAATTGGTTATCCGGGCATTCCGCCCACAGAGCAGTGTTATTGAGCGCTGGCGCCGATTTCTTTATCCCAGCGGCTGAGCAGCGCCTTGCGCTTCGCGGAATCCCCGTAGGTTTTGAAGTCGTAATCGATCAGTTTGATGTTTTCGAATCGCGGCGCGTACTGAGAGATTTCCGCCTGAGTGTTGGAAGGAAGCTGAAAGGATTTCGCCTCTTTCATGTGCGACTGCGCTTCGGCGCTGAGCGCCCAGTCATACCAGATTTTGGCACTGGCCAGGTTGCGCGCGCCCTTCACGATGGACATCGATCCAATCTCGTAGCCGGTGCCCTCGCAAGGCGCAACGGTTTTAATGGGAAACCCGTCGACCTCCATCGCTACCGCATCGTGCATAAAAACGATGCCGACGGTTGTTTCTCCGCGCGCCGCGGCTTTAACCGGCGCGGAACCCGATTTGGTATATTGCGAGATATTCGCATTGAGTTTTTTCAGATAATCAAAGGCTTTGTCTTCACCCATGATCTGCACCAGCGTAGCCAGCGTGTTATAGGCGGTGCCGGAAGAGTTAGGGTTGGCGATCTGAATTTCCCCCTTGAAACCCGGATCGAGCAAATCTGACCAGCAGGCCGGCGCCTTTAGGTTTTTTGCGGCAAGAAGTTTCGTGTTGTAGCCCCAGCCCAGCGCGCCCGCATAAATCCCCACCGTGCGGAAATCAGAGATTTCAGCCTGTTTTTGCGCCCAGTCATGCTGCTGGCTCAGCAAGGGAGACTTATAGGGCTGCGTCAGCTTCTCTTCCGCCGCCTGCATATGCGGATCGCCCGTCCCTGCCCACCAGATGTCGGTGCGCGGATTACGCGCCTCGCTGCGAATGCGCGCATAGGCTTCACCGGCAGAGAGCCGCACCATGCTGACCTTGATGTCCGTATGCGACTGGCTAAACAGGCGCGTCATCTGTTCGCATACCACCACATCTGCGGAGCAAATCATATTAAGATTACCGGCGGCGCGGGCGGTTAACGGCAGGGTCGAGCAACACAGGGTTATGGCTGGGATCAACAAGGTATAACGCATGGTGTTCTCCTGGGGTCAGAGGCGATGCTGCACTGGCATCGGTTTCTTTGCACATGTGTGCAAATTAGTAGAGAACAAAAAATAGCCTGTCAATCGCCTTGCGATGCATTTGATTAGCCATGTCACAAAATTGCAACATTCAGCCAGACTTTTCTTTTGCACATATGTGCAATCTGATACAGACTCTTTCTGGGCCTGTGGCCATGACGAGGAGAAACATGAATCAGGGGAAAACGGTTGTCAGCGCTGAGGATGTGGCCCGCCGCGCCGGGGTCTCACGTTCCGCAGTGTCCCGCACCTTCACGCCCGGCGCCAGCGTATCGGAAGCGATGCGCGCCCGCGTAATGAAGGCGGCAGAAGAGCTGGGTTACCACGTTAATCATCTGGCGCGCAGCCTGGTGCGTAACCGCAGCGGCATTGTCTGTTTGATCGTCTCTGAAGTCGCCACGCCTTACCGCGCCAGCCTGGTAAGCTGGATGACGCAATGTCTGCAGGCGGCGGGCAAAGTGGCGATGATAATTAATACCGACCGCTCAGACAGCAGCGTCTCAGCCGCGCTACAGCAGGCCATTAACTTCCGCGCCGACGCCTCGATCATTCTTTCCGGCATGCCTGACAGCGGGATTACTCACCTGTGCTACCAGCATGGTCAGCATCTGATGCTGATTAACCGTGATGAAACCCTGCCCGGCTCGCTCAGCATCAACCTTGATTCCACCCAGGCGGCGGAGACGGCTCTGATGGCGTTTTTGCGCGCCGGCTGTCGCCATCTCGCTTTTGCTAATTCGCTGGCGGGCACGCCCAGCCTGATGAAACGTGAAGGTGACTTTCTTGCAGCAGCGGCGCGTGCAGGTGTGGCGGTCTCCGTCGAACGCTACGGCAGCACCTCTTATGAAAGCGGGCGGATTCTGGCGCATCGCCTCCTCACCCGTCCGCAGCGGCCTGATGCCGTATTCTGCGTAACCGATTTGGTGGCGTGCGGCTTTATGGACGAAGCGCGTCACAGCTTCGCGTTGCGTATCCCTGAAGATCTCTGCGTGGTGGGCTATGACAATATCCCGCAAAGCGGCTGGTCATCCTATAACCTCACCACCTTCGCCCAGCCGGTCGAACAATTCGCCTATGACGCGGTGCAGTGGCTTATCGCCCAGGAAGAACGTCAGGAAGAGCTGCGCCCACGAGCGGAACAGCAAAACGACCGTTTAATTTATGAGGCGAGCGTGGTGTGGCGCGGATCGGTGCGGCGTGGCTGAAGCGCCATGATCTCTGGCCAATAAAATTAGCATCAATGATGCGAAAAAGGCCGCCCTCTGGGCGACCTCTTCCGGCACTTCCTTTTGCGACCATTCCTTATTTGTAAAGCTCAGCGGTCATATGGACGCGATTATTGGTGTTAGCCTCAGTGATTTTATACTGAGCGCCCTGCTGCTGAGCCTCTGCGGCGATTTTGGCTTCAGCACCGTCAAGCGTGCCGGAGGTGACAGAGATGCTCTGCGCGAAGCTGGCTGCTGACATCAGTGAAAGGGCGGTGACGGCGGCGATAGAGATTGCTTTGATGGTTTTCATGGTCTTAATCCTTGGTTTGTATGGTTGAAAGCACGTTTGCTTTCGATGAGATAATGATACCCAAGGTTACTATTCGAATGTTATCAATAAGTGCTGGTATTGTTACCATGCTAACTATCACACCAATAGGCGGCTTGAATGCAACAGGCGGCTTCGCGGGTGCCAGAGCAAACTGCGCTGACAGCTTCTCTGGTTGCCTGAGCATCTGGACGCTGGGGCACGCCGGCTACTGCTCCAGATTATCAGCGCTGTACGCCACGGTTTTCATTGCCCGCAGCGCCTCAAGCCGCATATTTAGCGCCGTTTCAATATGGTTATAGGCCGTGCTGCCAAGCGGTAAGCGCAGAGGCGGATTGTCAGCATCAGCGGCAGCAATCATCGCCGTCACGCATTTTTGCGCATTTCCTTTAATCTCAAACTCGCCGTTCATTAGCGCTGCCCGCATTTTTCCTGCCGCTGTATCGCAGTAAACGGGTAAGGCATCCGCTATATCCAGCCCCGCACCAAATCGCGTTGCCGTCGGCCCTGGCTCCACTAACAAAAAGTCGATGCCAAACGCGGCCACTTCCTGGCGAACGGCTTCGACAAAACCCTCTATTCCCCATTTGGTGGCGTGATACAAGCTGAAGTCAGGATAAGCAATCTGGCCGCCTTCCGAGGAGACCTGCACAATCCGACCACCGCCCTGTTGCCGCAAAAACGGAATCACTGCGCGGATCAGTTGAATCGATCCGGTGAGATTGGTCGCAATCTGGCGTTCAATTTGCCTGTCACTCAGCTCCTCCGCTGCGCCAAACAGCCCATAAGCCGCGTTGCTTACCACTACATCAATCGTGCCCGCCTGAGCGAATGCAGCTTCAATAGCGGGCTTTATCGTTGCTGTCTCGCTGATATCCAGCACCATGATCTGTAGATTATCGCCGTATTGCGCACGCATATCCTCTAAGGCCGCTTCGCGTCGCACGCTTGCGACCACCCGATCGCCACGGGCCAGCAGACTTTCGCACATCAGGCGGCCAAGGCCGCTGGATGCGCCGGTAATGAGCCAGGTTTTCATCAGTATTCTCTCTGTTTAGTGAACCGACCTTCATCATAAAACGAAAGATTGATGCCATAATCTCCCCAAACCGGCATGTGATGGTGGGAAATTTTAAACAATGAAGCGTCCGTCCTGGAATGAACTGCTGGCGGTAAAAACGGTTGCTGACCAGCGCAGTTTTCGCCGCGCGGCGGATCTGCTCGGCCTTAAGCGTTCAACGCTCAGCCACACCATAAAAGGGCTGGAGACGGCGCTTGGCGTGCGGCTTTTCCACCGAACAACGCGAAGCGTGGCGCTGACCGAAACCGGTGAAATGTTGATTGCGCGCATGACGCCGCTGCTTACTCAAATGGACGAGTTGCTGAATGACGTCACCGCCAGCGATCGCCAGCCCTACGGAACACTGCGCATCAGCGCCAGCGATGCAGCGATCGGCCTTCTGCTGGAAACGATATTGCCGACCTTCATGCAAAAATATTCAGGGATTGAAATTGATTTAGTGGCCCAGGGCGAGCTGGTTGATATAGTCGAGCAAGGTTTTGATGCCGGTATACGGCTGTTTGAAGACGTGCCTAAGGATATGGTGGCGATTGCGCTGAGCGGGCCGTTACGCTTTGTTACGGTGGCATCGCCTGATTATTTAGCGACACGTCCCCCCATTGAGCACCCGCAAGATCTCATGCAGCACACCTGCTTACGGCATCGTTTACCAGGCGGGAAGCGGTACCATTGGGAATATGAGCAAAACCAGCAGCGGTTTGCGCTAGATGTTCCCGGCAGTTTGACGCTCAACAGCGGTGCGTTAATGACAGAGGCCGCCATCGCCGGATTAGGCGTGGCTTATGTGCCGGAGCGCTACGTTCAGCACGGGCGGGTTACCGGACGTCTGGTTACCTTGCTGGATGACTGGACCATCGCCTCGCAAGGGATCGCGCTCTACTTTTCGCAGCAGCGTCATATGCCCCTCGCGTTACGCCTGTTTGTCGACACAATCAAAGCAACCACGCGCGCCTGATACTCATCAGCTACAGCGATAGCTGACCGATGCCAGGGGCGTCCAGTAATATCGCCCCTGGCGAGTGAGCATTTTGCCTTAATTAAAGAATTTAATATCCGTCGGCGTGGATATTTTCGCCGCGTCACCCGCTGCTTTTATTTCGCCGCTATTCTCATCGAAATGGAACAGAGAAATAGTATTAGTGAACACGTTAGTCACGTAGAGATATTTACCGCTGCCGTCGAAGGCAAAGGCACGCGGTTCAATACCGTTAGCGTTATAGCTCGCGGGTTTACCTAACATGCCATCCGCTTCAATGTTGAACACCAGCAATTTATTATCTGAGCCGCGATTGGACGCAATCACATATTTACCGTTCGGACTTAAAATAATGCCGCCGCCGCTGCGGTATTCTGCGCTGCTGTTCTCCGTATTCAGCTTGATATGGCCAACCGGCTCCAGACGATCCTGATTCACCCTGAACACGATAATTTCACCGGCCATTTCAGTAATGACATAGGCATGCTTGCCATCTGGCGCAAACACCATATGGCGCGGGCCCGAACCTGCAGTAAAACTCACGTCGCGCGCGCTGTCCGCCTCCAGCGGCTCTGCTTTATCAGCGTGATAGCGGTAGGCGTGCAGCTTGTCGCCGCCAAGGTCGGCGGCGTAGAGATACCTGCCATCATGGGTAAACGTGGTGGAGTGCGCATGGCCGCCATCCTGGCGCCCTTTAACGGCACCGGAACCCTGCTCAAACGGGAAATGTTGCACCTGCTCGCCCAGTTTGCCGTCGTGATGGATCGGGAAGACCGATATGCCCGCGCCACCCTTCGCCACGGAGTAGTTAGAGACAAACAGGAACTTACCGTCCGGGCTGATAGTCGCATGGGTAGGCTGCTGGCCGTGACTCTCTACGCTATTGAGCACCCGCACCTGCCCGCTCTTATCCACGCTCAGCGCGGTGACCGCGCCGTCATTCTCTTCATTGGTGGTATAGGCAAAACGCCCATCGCGGGATTTCACAATCCACGACGGACTTTTCATCTTGATCACATCGAGTGGCGTCAGCGTACCGTCGCTGTTCACCTTCAGGCGATATAACCCTTCACTGGGATGGTCAGGTTTTTGCGCTGAGGGCGCATCGGGAATCGATGTCCAGGTTCCTGCTAATGCTGTTTGATGATTTACCGCGGCATTTGCCATTGTGCTTCCCGCCAGTGAAAAAACAGCCAGAGATAATGCCATGGTTATGTTTGTGGCTAAACGGCTGTGCACCGCTTTTTTATTTCTTTTCATTTTAGTTACCCACCGTAATCGGAATGTTTAACGACTATAGTGGGATTCGTTTGAATAGCGTCCGCCCATGAGGTGACCGGGTTCACAATACAGAAGATTAAATGCAGCAAGCAGATGCTGGGTCGTTTGAGCTTCTCAGCAGCCTTTGAGATTGGCAGGCTCAGGCCTTAGATAGTGATGCTGAATCGCGCCATTACGCAGCGAAAGCGGGACTGGAACTAAACTGAACAGTATGCGCCCTACTTTTGTAATGCGTATCCTGTCCCTCTCGTTGTAAATATACGAAAGGAGGCGTTCATACCTGGCCAGTTCCACTACTGTTGATATATGACCCGCATTTATCTGTCCGATCATTCTTTCTATCTGAATGCCGCCAGCCTGACTAAGAGGAGTAAAGGATGCGTATGAAAAATTCACGACCCAAACAAGTATATCTGTCTTATAACGCCTTTATGGCTTCAGGCATGCTGATGCTGTCATTGCTCTTTTACAGCTCTGCGCTGATGGCAGGTACCACGATATTCAACTCTTTGCCCCCTGATACAGCCAGCCTGCAACAGTATCAGTGGCATAGCCGCCCTGTTGTTATCTTTGCCCCATCGGAAAAAGATGCTGACTATGTCAGGCAAATCGCCATGCTAGAGCAAAGCAAAACGGATTTAGCGGATCGCGATATCATCGTGCTGAGCGATACCTCACCGGCTGCCAGTGGCCAGCTGCGTTCGCAATTTAAACCTGACGGTTTTGAAGTGGTTCTGGTCGGTAAAGATGGCGGGGTGAAGATTCGTCAAAAAACACCGATCTCTTCAGAAGATTTGCTCTCTACCATCGACAGAATGCCAATGCGCAAGGCTAATTTGCGTTAATACCTCATACCCGCGACAAGGGTATAAAACGGGGTATATCAGACATCCGTTAATTGTTATTTGCTAAACGCCTTTTAGCAAAAGTGGCGATGCTGAATGACACCGTAACGTGCCCGAGGGCAATTTACTCCATTATAAAATAGTCAGCCTTCATGTCTGGCTTGTTTTGTTCAGACGCAGATTGCGTTGCAGAGGTGAAAGTTGACCGAGCAGCGACGCGATAATAAAAGCCCCTGAAGAGAACGTCAGGGGCTTTATCATCATCCGTGAGAGTTAAAGCGCCATATCATGCTGAACTTCAGCGGCGGCTTTTGGTTTCTGAGGCTGAGCCTGAGGAGATGCCTGCGCGTCCTTCATCTGGATCACTGGCGGTTTTACCAGCTGCAGCGTTGCCGCCGTTTCATCCCAAACCTGCTGGGTCAGCGCAACGTTGCCGTTCAGTTTCTGTCCATAGCTAGGTACGATGCTACGGATCTTGCTCTGCCACTCCGCCGACTTGAATTGCTCAGGGAACAGCTCCTTCATGACATTGATGGAGATAGGTGCGGCGGTCGATGCGCCCGGAGAAGCGCCCAGCAGCGCAGCCAGGGTTTTCTGTTTATCGGTAACGATTTCAGTTCCCAGCTTAAGCACGCCGCCTTTTTCAGCATCCTTCTTGATGATCTGTACGCGCTGACCTGCCTGAATCAGTTTCCAGTCCTCTTTACGCGCTGACGGATAATACTCTTTCAGCGCCTCGAATCGATCTTCGTCACTTAACATCACCTGGCCAATCAGGTATTTCACCAGGTCAAAGTTATCCAGCCCTACGTCAGTCATCGGACCCACGTTTTTGGTCGTAGTGGTACTTAACAGATCGAAGAAAGAGCCGTTTTTAAGGAACTTGGTTGAGAAAGTCGCAAAAGGCCCAAACAGTACGACACGTTTACCATCCAGGAAACGCGCATCCAGATGCGGCACCGACATCGGTGGCGCACCCACTGAAGCCTGTCCATAAACTTTTTGTGCGTGTTGACGGGCAATGTCCTGGTTCTCTGTCACCAGGAACGATCCGCCGACAGGGAAACCTGCATAATTCTCAGCTTCCGGGATCCCCGTTTCTTGCAACAGTTTTAAGGCCCCGCCGCCTGCGCCAATAAAGACATATTTTGCGTCTACAGCGTGCTCTTTGCCGCTTTTCACGTCAGTGATAGTGACGTGCCAGGAGTTATCGCTGTTACGTTTAAAGCCTGTAACTTCAGATGAGGTTTCCAGCTTAAAGTTATTATCTTTTTTCAGGCTGCCAACCAGCTGGCGTGTAATTTCGCCATAGTTCACATCGGTGCCAACCGGCGTCCAGGTCGCAGCCACTTTCTGGTGTGGATCGCGTCCGGCGATAATCAGAGGAGCCCATTGCTTGATCTGGTTCTGATCGGTAGAGAACTTCATCCCCTGAAACAAGGTAGTCTGCTGCAGAGCGGCGTAACGTTTAGTCAGGTAATCAACGTTCTTGTCACCCCATACAAAACTCATATGTGGCGTAGAGTTGATGAAAGAGTGCGGATCGTTTAATACGCCACGCTTGACCTGTGATGACCAGAACTGGCGAGAAATCATGAAGGCTTCGTTGATTTCCAGCGCTTTAGACACATCAATCGAACCGTCTGGACGTTCTGGCGTATAGTTCAGCTCCATGTTGGCGGAGTGACCCGTACCAGCATTGTTCCAGCCATTGGATGACTCGAGCGCAACACCATCCAGCTTTTCAACCATAAGCTGTTTCCAGTCAGGCTGAAGCTCTTGCAGTAACGTGCCCATTGAGGCACTCATGATACCGCCGCCAATCAGAAGTACGTCTGTTTTTTCGTTGGTCTCTTCAGCATGAGCAGTCGCGCTGACTAACATCGCGATGAGAGATAACGCAGGGAAAATTTTATTTTGTTGCAGCATTATAGTTAGTACTATCGAAAATAAATGAATGAAGCAATATTTTAACTTACCTGTATCTATTTTTAAACACTCCATATAAACCATTGCTTCAAAAAGTTGACAATATTTAATTTTTAAATTAAATAAAATGTATTTTAACTAAAGAAAGCTGACTGCTGTGTTTTTTATTATCAATTATTGAAGTCCGCTGCAGAAACTAAAAAAATCAGCCAGCGCGGAAATTACAGAGAAGATAACAGGCTGTTTCCATGCGACGTTTGTTGTTTAACAGGACAAATATTGGCATCTAACATAAATTTTTATTATTTATTGCTGGAGACCTTTTCACCTGGCTCATGTCGGTGGCAGTTGGCCTTTATTGCGTGCAAAATTAATTATGGAAGAAAGAGCATGTTCTTGTTCGCAGGAATGTACCACTATATATTTTTTTACTTAAAGAAATCATGCAGGCTTTCCTGCGTACAGGAATATTCTACTCAGACTTAGACGTTGGCAAGTTTATCACTACCAGCACGAATATTGTTACAGCTAAGCTCACTGGACTTACTGCCAGTGTAGACGCAGCGCTGTACGGCGTGAACATTGGGCGATGTTGAAGCCTTTTGTAGCCGATAAAGAAGCTGCTGGCCGTGTCATGGATATGAAAAAAGGAAGCGATTATTCGGGCTGTCCAGCACTTTCTGATTTCACCAGTCCTGTAGGTATATCTCGCCCTCGGAAGATCTGAAATTCTGCCCGGCTGATGCCAAACACCCTCAGCGGAACGAAAGCGCCTGATGAAAAGCGTGCCGGCACCAGCCAGTGAAGGAGATGATCTAGCCGTTCGTCATCAGGTTGTTAATGCAAGCATCAGCCCTGTGCCAGAAGCGGACACTGACAGACAGGGCTTTTGATTTTGACAAGATGCTGCTATCGCATTGCTGCTTCCTGTATTCAATGGCTTGATCTCTGACGATGGTCACAGGCAGGAAATGAACAGTATCGGGTCAGTCGGCATATTTCCGGCAAAGTGCATATAGCGCGTGTGTATATTCACCGTTAATGTTGATGGTTTTTTGCAAATAATTCAGAGAACCATTCGATAAAAACCCGGACTCTGGGAGGAAGGTAACGCCGGTCAGGGTAAAGTATGGACACGGGTTTAGTTACTGTAGCATAGCCGGATAATACTTCCGTCAGTCGGCCTGTCTTGATGTAGGGTTCTAATGCTGTACGTAATGCATGAAGCATACCCAGGCCAGACAGACCGCAGGAGAGCAGCACATCTGAATTATTCACTCGCATACTACTTCCTGGACGTCGTGAGATAACTTCGCCATTCATAACAAATTTCCATTCCTGTACCTCGCGGCTGTGTTCGCTAAAAAAAGAAACGGCTTTGTGATGAGCAAGATCATCCGGCGTCAGAGGAGTCCCATATTTTTCCAGATAGGAGGGGGCCGCACAGGTGACCATCTGAAGATCACCCATACGACGTGAAATAAAACTTGAATCGGCAAGTTCACCGAGACGAATGACACAGTCGACGCCCTCTGTAACCAAATCGGTCAGGCGATCTGAAGCCGTCAACACCATTTCAATCTGAGGGTAGAGCGCCTGAAACTCGCTTAAATGCGGAATCAGGATAGTGTGCATCAGGGCCAGCGGGGCATCAATACGAAGCTGCCCACGAGGCAGTTGATTTAGAGAATAGGAAGCCATCATGTCGTTAACGTCGGACAAGAGATTTTTTGCCCGCTGGTAAATTTCATCTCCCTCAGCGGTCACGCTCAGGCTACGCGTTGTGCGGTGCAGTAGTTTAACGCCCAGAGCGTCCTCCAGTTGCTGGACAGACTTACTGACGGCAGGACGATGCAACTGCAGGGCATCAGCCGCGCGGGTGAAGCTACGTAGCTCAACGACCTGAACAAAAATATCCATTAACTCAAGCATGTTTGAGCGCATAATTTTTTAACTCCGCAGGCATTTTCCAGCTGATTTGGGATAGGTCGGATTATATCCTGGCCTGATTGTTTCTCCTGTAATAACACTGAACTCCTTTTCTGTGGCTTTTTACCGCTCCCGGCCTTTTTTATCATTGACGCATCTGCACATACATATGGGAAGCGACAAAAATGAAAGCATGGTTATTAAAAGATTTTGGGCTTGAAAACTTACAGCTTACAGAGGTCGATACGCCTACACCTGGGCCAGGAGAACTTTTGGTAAAAGTCGGTGCGGTCTCCCTGAATTTCAGGGACAAAGCAATTGTGGAAGGCTTTTATGAGCCTCATTTGGTTCCAAAGCCCCTGATCCCTGTCTCTGATGCGGCAGGAACCGTGGTTGCCACAGGTGAAGGCGTAACCCGGTTCAGCACAGGCGATCGCGTTAACTCGCATCTGTACTCGCGCTGGATCGACGGAGAGCCGGCGGCAGATGAACCTGCATGGTGTCTTGGCATGCCACTGCCGGGCGGCCTGGCTGAATACATGATCATTCATGAAAATACTGCGGTAAGAGCACCAGCGCATATGTCTGACGTACAGGCGTCCACATTGCCTATAGCCGCGCTGACAGCCTGGTACTCATTGATGGATGTTGGTAATTTACAGCCGGGACAGACTGTTCTGGTGCAGGGGACCGGCGGCGTTTCTGTATTTGCTGCACAAATTGCGCATGCTCATGGTGCGCGCGTTATTGCCACATCCAGCAAAGATGAAAACCTTGAGCGCATTAAAGCTCTCGGTGCCGATGAAGGGGTCAATTATACGACTTTCCCGGACTGGGAGAAAAAAGTGCTAGAACTCACCGATGGAAAAGGCGTGGATATCACTATCGAAGTGGCTGGCGGGAACGGAATTAATAAGTCAGTGGCCGCAACAAAAGTGGCCGGAACCATTGCCCAGGTGGGTTTTCTTACTGGACAGACATCTCAACTGGATCTGATGCCGGTCATTTTCCGCCAGACGACTATCCGTGGCATTGCCGTAGCGCCCCGTACATCTTTTGACCGCATGAATCCTTTCCTGGATAAGTACAAGATTGACCCTGAAATCGAGCAGGTATATCCCTTCGAAGAAGCCATAGAGGCATTTAATCATCTTTCCCGCGGTGCGTTCGGTAAAATCGTCATTAAAATAGGCGATTGATTCGTATAAAATTTTAAAGCCCGTCATTTATGTGGCGGGCAATATCATGGCCAACGTCTGCTCGCGCAAAGCGGACCTCACGCCAGTGTCAATCCGCTTTGCGCCAGAAGCGGACTTACCTACCCTAAATAATCTTCCGGTTACAATCCTGCCGCACAACAGTCGCAGACTATCCGCAGCGCTTTTCTTCCTCTGGCCTTGTGAATTTTCATTCTTTTTGTATCGCAGTGTATCGCCCTGCTGAACAGATACACCCCGTTGCGCAAGCCGCCATTTCGAACATATCCCCTGTACATTGCCGTGGTCTTCTTAACGCATCAAATTACTGCGTGGAGATACCCGATGTTAACCCGACTGCTGATTTCATCTTTGTTAATGGGCGCGTCAGCGACCTGCGCCTGGGCCGACAGGCTCGCCGACCTCAGCGCCGGCGATGTACTGGGCCCGGTTGCCGTCGCGCCGCTGGAAAACCCTCAGCCTCCGGCGAAATTGATTGTTGATGCGCCGCTGGCCGGCCCGCTGCGCAAAGGCGCGGTTTTTATTCAGTACCGGGCCGAAAACCTACGCATCGAGCCGGTCTTTGGCCCCGAGGCGCTGAAAATCACCCCGCGCATTGGGCATATTCACGTAATCGTTGATGACCATCCGTGGCACTGGGCAGACACCAGCGGTGAACCCGTCATTCTGGTCGGGCTGCCCGCCGGCAAGCACAAGGTGACCCTGATTCTTGCCGATCCCACCCATAAGCCGCTCGACAGCAAAACCGTTAATTTCACCGTCCCCGCGCATGCCGGGCACCACTGACAGATTAAGGAACACCGCTATGAACGCTTTCTTTCGTAAGTCCCTGCTGGCCGCGCTGGCGCTGAGCGCTGGAACCTCAGCCTTCGCGGCCCCGACAGAAACTGACTATGCCGCCGCATTCAGCCATATTCATCAGGTCAAAGCCGGCGTGCTGAACGTGGGTTATGTGGATATTGGCCCCCGCGACGGGCAGCCCGTTATTCTGCTGCACGGCTGGCCCTATGACATCCAGAGTTACGCCGTCGTGGCGCCGACGCTGGCGGCCAGGGGCTACCGCGTTATCGTGCCCTGGCTTCGCGGCTACGGCAGCACGCGCTTTTTGTCAGACAGCACGCCGCGCAACGGTCAGCCTTCGGCAATGGCGGCTGATGTGGTGGCGCTGATGGATGCGCTTAATATCAAACAGGCTGTCTTCGGCGGATTTGACTGGGGCGCACGTACGGCGGATATCGTCGCCGCGCTCTGGCCAGAGCGTGTGAAATCGCTTGTGTCCGTCAGCGGTTATCTGATTGGCAGCCAGGCGCTGGGCAAAAAACCGCTGCCGCCGAAGGCGGAACTGCAGTGGTGGTATCAGTTCTATTTTGCCACCGAGCGTGGTCGGCAGGGCTATGCGCAAAACACGCATGATTTTGCCCGCCTGATCTGGCAGCAGGCTTCACCAGGCTGGAAGTTTAGCGAGGCGACCTTTAATCAGTCCGCTAAGGCGCTGGATAATCCGGATCAGGTGGCCATCACCATCAGCAATTATCGCTGGCGTATGGGTCTGGAAAAAGGCGAGCAAAAATATGATGCTTATGAGAAAAAGTTAGCGGCCCTGCCGGTTATTACCGTGCCTGCGATCACTATCGAGGGCGATAACAACGGCGCGCCTCATCCGGCACCAGAAGCATACCGGGCAAAATTCAGCGGAAAATATGAACACCGGACTTTCACCGGGAATATCGGACACAATCCGCCTGCTGAAGATCCGGACGAGTTTGTTAAAGCCATCACAGATGCCGCGGCTCTGTAACGGCGCCTTTATTCGTTGCGCCGGTTCTCACGATCGCTATTGGAGTATATCGCACAGAAGGAGGATGTTTTGGAACATACCGATCACATTCTGGTGGTTGACGATGACCGCGATATACGCGAGCTGGTCACGGGTTACCTGGAAAAGTCCGGCTATCGCGCAACCGGTGCCGCTAACGGGCGTGAGATGCGTGCGGTGCTGGCGTCGCAGCATATCGATTTAGTGGTGCTGGATATTATGATGCCAGGGGACGACGGCCTGACGCTGTGCCGTCAGTTGCGCAGCGACACGCAGCGTAATCTGCCGGTGCTGATGCTGACCGCACGCAGCGAGGATACCGATCGGATTCTTGGTCTGGAGATGGGCGCGGATGACTATCTGATTAAGCCTTTTGTTGCGCGCGAGCTGCTGGCGCGCATTAAAGCGATTCTGCGGCGCACCCGGGCGCTGCCGCCCAATCTACAGATTACAGAAGCTGGACGTCTAATTGCGTTTGGCGAATGGCAGCTTGATACCTCTGCGCGCCATCTGATTGACAGCAGTGGCGTCATCGTGGCGCTGAGCGGCGCCGAGTACCGTCTGCTGCGCGTATTCCTCGACCATCCTCAGCGCGTGCTCAACCGCGATCAGCTACTAAACCTGACTCAGGGGCGCGATGCCGAGCTGTTCGAGCGCTCTGTCGATTTGCTTGTCAGCCGACTGCGTCAGCGGCTGCGAGAAGATGCGCGCGAGCCGGCCTACATCAAAACGGTGCGCAGTGAAGGTTATGTGCTGGCCGCGTCAGTGGTGATCAAAGAGGCGCGTGAATGAAACTCTGGCCGCGCTCGCTGCTGTCGCGCCTGCTGATTATTGTGCTGGGCGGACTGCTGCTGGCAAATGCGTCCACGCTGGTCAGCCTGATGATTGAACGTATGAGCAGCGCCAAAAGCGTCATGCTGGGTAACCTTGAATATGATGTTGCGACCAGCGTGGCCATTCTTGATCGCCTGCCCGCGGCGGAGCGTCCTCTGTGGCTGACGAAGCTGGCGCGCGGCAACTACCGCTATCTGCTGGCGCCCGGCGAGCCGGGTCCCTTCCCCAGCAGCTGGCGAGCACGCGACGCGGTGCGCTCCTTACAGGAGACGCTGGGCGGACGTTACCAGATGAGCATTCATGCCATTCCCGGTGCGCGCGAGCATATTCAGGTGCATCTGACGCTGCATGATGGCGCGCCGCTGACGCTCGACCTCTGGCCACGCATGCCTGCCATCGCACGCTGGCTACCGCTGGTGCTGACGGGCCAGCAGCTGCTGCTGCTTTTCTGCGCCTGGCTGGCGGTACGTCAGGTTGTGCGCCCTTTTCTGCGCTTCACGCAGGCGGTCGAGGCCCTGAAGCCGGAGGGCAGCACACAGTTGATGGCAGAGAGCGGCCCGACAGAAGTGCAGCAGGCGGCGCGCGCGTTTAACGCCATGCAGACGCGTATTCAGGAGCACCTGAAAGCGCGCGCGCAGATTCTGGCCGCCATTTCTCACGACCTGCAAACCCCTATCACGCGCATGAAACTGCGCGTGGAGATGGCGGAACAGCCGGAACTGCGCGACAAGCTGCTGAGCGATCTCGACAATATGAGCCAGCTGGTGCGGGAAGGTATCGCTTATGCGCGCGCTTCTGACCAGCGCGAGGAGAAGCGGCAGAACGTCAGCCTGAATGCGTTTCTCGACAGCATTGCCTGCGACTATCAGGATGTCGGCAAAGCGGTGTCGTTTGTGCCCTGCAGCGGACAGGATACCTTCGCCGTCCGGCCGCAGGCGCTGCACCGTATTATGACCAACCTGATCGACAATGCCCTGAAGTTCGGCAGCCAGGCGGAGATTCAGCTTTGCGCGCCCCATCAGGAGAGCGTCACGATCCACGTTCTGGATAACGGCCCTGGCATACCCGAAGAAGAGCTGAAGGCGGTACTGGAGCCGTTTTACCGCGTGGAAAATTCACGCAATCGTCACACCGGAGGAACCGGACTGGGGCTGGCTATCGCCACCCAGTTAGTCGGCCAGATGGCCGGCGCGCTGTGCCTGAGCAACCGCCCAGAGGGCGGACTCGATGCCTGCGTCACGCTGCGGCAAACCGATTTGTAGCCTTTTGTATCCCTCGGGCAGTTATACATACCATCCGACAAAACCGGCAATCGCGGAAACAGGCTGAACACATGCGGTGGGTTTAATGAAGTGGCTGCCAGCAGGCAGACATTCATCCACCGTTACGAGGTTACCTATGAAAGCCATTGCCAGATTTTTCTCCGCGGGCCAGCTGGCCCACTCTGTCGCTCAGTTCGCCCACGCCGGCGACATCCATTCTGTCGTGCTGGCACACGGCGCCGGCGCCCAGGCGCGCACGATCAATCCCGATCTGGAGCGCGCCATGGCGCGCATTATCACGGCGGCCGTGCAGGCTAAGTAAGGAGCTGACTATGTCACTGTTTATTGCTTTTCTGGCCGGCATGCTAACGCTGCTCAGTCCCTGCACCCTGCCGGTCATTCCCTTTGTGTTCGCCAGCGTGCGCGGGCGTAAAGGGCAGCTGCTGGCGCTGCTGGGCGGTATGGTCATCATGTTCACCTCTGTGGCGTTGCTGGCGGCGGTGGCGAGCCAGTGGGTTATTCGCCTTACCGCCGCAGGTCGCTGGATTGCGCTGCTGTTTCTGACCCTGACGGCGCTAACGCTGCTCTCTTCGCGCATAGCGCAGTTTATTACCCGGCCATTTGTCGCGATGGGTAATCAGCTGAACAGCGCCAGCAACCGTAACCGCGGCCTGCTTGCGGCGCTACTGGCAGGGATAGCGACCGGCTTGCTCTGGTCGCCGTGCGCAGGTCCGGTACTGGGTGCCATTCTCAGCCTGGCCGTCGTGGCAAACAATCCGGTCTCGATCGGCCTGCTGCTTGCGGCCTACGGCAGCGGCGCGGCCGTCATGCTGGGGCTGATCTGGTTCGCCGGACGCAGCCTGGTCACGCGGCTTCGCCCCGGACTGGCCTTCACGACGCGCCTGCGCCAGGGAGCGGGCGTTCTGATGCTGGCCTCGGTCGCGCTGATCGGCAGCGGCTCCGTGAGCCTGCTGCAAAGCGCGCCAGCCTTTGCGCAGGATCTTGAGCAGCAGATGAGTCAATGGATGGCAAAACCGCAATCGGCTGTTCGCCTTGAACCCGTGGCGATGCCGCAAACCAGCAGCGCGCTACCCTCTCTGGCTGGCGGGACGGCGTGGCTGAACGGCACGCCGCTCACGCCGGAAAAGCTGAAAGGTAAAGTGGTGCTGGTGGATTTCTGGACCTATGGCTGCATTAACTGCCAGCACACCTTGCCTCACGTTCGCGACTGGGCGACCAGATATCAGGCACAGGGGCTGGTGGTGGTCGGCGTACATACGCCCGAATATCCGTGGGAGCGAGACGAGAAAGCCGTGAGCCGCGCGATCAAACAGTGGCAGCTGCCCTACCCCATCGTGGCAGATAATAATTATGCTATCTGGAACCGCTTTGGTAACCAGTACTGGCCTGCGCACTATCTTTTCGATGCGCACGGACAGCTGCGCTATACCGCCTTTGGCGAAGGACACTACGCAGAGCAGGAGCGGGTTATTGAGCAACTGCTGAAAGAGGCGCAGGGGTAGCGGACATAAGCCGTTACCCTGTATAGCTTTCGCCCTGTCGCGCAAATTTCGCAGGTGGATATTACCCGCGGGATCGGCCTCTGGAATTTAGCCTTGAAAATCCACAGGCGCTGATAGCCTGCCCCAGACGTCTGAGGGCAGGCTCTGTTTTTCTATTTGCGCGTGGGGACAGGTCGGCGAGAAGATGAGCAGAATGCCTGCCTGATGTCCCAGACGCTTTCCTTAGGTCCTACAGCCAAAGCAAACAGCACTCCTCCTGTGATTGAAAACAGACCCAACACGCCCCATGCCAGCGTCATGTCCGTCCCGCCACCCAAATGCTTCAGGTATCCGGCGACAAGCGGGCCGCCAAACTGGCCAATAAAATTACTGCATGCGCCGACGAAGGCCACCGCAGGGACCGCTTTCTTCGTGGGCAGAATTTCCGTCAGCCGAACATAGACCAGCGGCACAAGCATCTTCATTGTCAGGCCGACAAACATAAACAGGGCTATCTGCACCCAGTAGTAAGAGAGCGGAACAAAGGCCGCGGCGGACAAAGCGATACCGCACAATACGGTGGGAATAGCAGCATGCAGCCGTCGCTCCTGGTTGTGCTTATCTGAACGCCGGGTGATATACCAGATGCCTGCCATGGTCATCAGGAAGGGCATTCCGCTGATCAGACCCACCATAAATTCACTGAGCGTTCCATAACCCTTAAGCGCAGTCGGCAGCCAGAGCGTAAAGCCGTAGGCCAGCATGCTGTGCAGGGAATAACCGATTAGCATCAGCCAGAGTGCCGGTATTTTAAGAATGGTCCACCATGAGTCAGATTTCTCATTTACATAGTCCGACTGCTCAGCCGCCAGGTCTTTCTGGATATGATCCCGATCTTCGGCGCTAAGCCAGCTAGCAGCCTGAATACTTTTGGGTACCAGATAAAACCAGATAATGCAGAACAGCCACGCCGGCGCACCTTCGATTACCATCATCATGCGCCAGTTATGATGCGCCAGGATCCAGCCCGATATGGGACCAGCCAGAAACGCTCCGGCACCCAGGCTGAGATTCCAGATACCAAAAGCGCGCCCTCGTTCAGGCTTCATAAACCACTGAGCAAGGAACATCGCCGTGGCGGCCTGAATCGGCCCTTCAGCGACGCCCAGGAAGAAACGGATCGCAACAAGTTCACTGAAGTTGCGCGTCAGGCCAGTAAGCATGGCGCAGGCACCAAAAAGAAACAGGCTGATGCCGATTATTCTCCGCGATCCAAAGCGGAGCGCCAGCCAGCCAGCGGTAAACTGCGTAGCGACATAGCCCCATGCGAAACGCACCACCAAGCCAGCCAGCTTCTACCGGGCTGAGCCCCATCTCGGCCGTGATATGGGGCAGCGCCATGCCGATATTCACCCGGTCGAAGAAAGAAATGGTATACATAATAAACACGGCGGGTAATATTATTGTCCAGCGTTTTTTCCCGATAAGCGCATTACCTTTAAGTGCATTATCACTCATGATAACTTCCTCATTTGATGCAGATGTAGGGGAGGAAATACAGATGCCTGGTTCTTTTTTAATATCAGTCAGGTAAATTAATATTTATTATTTTGAGGCTGCGGCAACGAAATTAGTCAGGCGACCGACTGACTCTATTTCAACTTCAATAACATCGCCGTCATTAAGAAATACCTGCGGATTACGTGAACGACCAACACCGCCTGGTGAGCCCGTCAAAATAACATCGCCCGGAGAAAGCTGTGTAAAGGTGCTTATGTAGCTAATGATTTTTTTTATTGAATGAACCATATTGACGGTGCTGTCCTGCTGAACAACTTCACCATTAAGCCAGGTTTTTAGCTGAAGCTTTTGTGGATCGGGAACCTCATCACACGTAACCAGCCAGGGGCCGAACCCGCCTGTTTTGCTCCAGTTTTTGCCGGCAGTGAACCAGGTATGCTGCCAGTCACGCACGGAGCCATCCATATAGCAGGAATAGCCCGCTATGAATTCTGCAGCGTCCTGCTCAGCGATGTTTATGCCAGATTTTCCGATTATGATTACAAGCTCTCCCTCATAATCGAGCTGATCGCTCAGCGCAGGCTTCACGATGTTGCCCAGATGAGCGGTCTGAGAATCTGAGAACCGGATGAATAGGGTAGGCGCATCCGAAGTAATACTAAACTCAGTGCGTTTGGCCTGATAATTCATGCCGACGCAAAGTATTTTCCCCGGATTCTCAATAACAGGAAGGAAGGTAATATCAGAAAGATGATAATCCGGCTCATCGCTGATATATCCGTCAGCAGCTGCGATCCCTTTTTCTCTGATAAAACTTTTCAAATCGGGAGTATCAATATCTGTCCGGCTTCTCAGATCAATAACGCCCTCTCCCTGCAGAATACCGTAACTTCTATATCCTTCAGGCGTCAGATAACTTAAGAGCTTCATATATTTTTCCGCAAGGCCCCTCCGCACAAAGAAAGGGCCTGATTAAATTAAATAAGACGAGATGTCAGCAGAGACTTATTCAGCCAGCGCGCGCATTTCTTTGATGAGGTCTGATTTACCCTCAAAACCGATACCCGGCAGCTCCGGCATGATGATATGGCCATCCTCTACCCTTACCGAATCAGGGAAACCGCCGTAAGGCTGAAACAGATCGGGATAACTTTCATTGCCACCCAGGCCAAGACCTGCGGCAATGTTGAGAGACATCTGATGGCCGCCGTGAGGGATGCAGCGTGACGGTGACCATCCAAACTGATCAAGTACATCAAGCGTGCGCAGATATTCCACCAGACCATAAGAGAGTGCGCAGTCAAACTGCAGATAGTCACGATCCGGACGCATGCCGCCATAACGCAGCAGGTTCCGCGCATCCTGATGAGAGAAGAGGTTTTCACCCGTTGCCATTGAACCCGGATAAAACTCTGACAGTGCGGCCTGCAGGGAGTAATCCAGTGGGTCACCAACCTCTTCATACCAGAACAGCGGGTAGTCACGCAGCATTTTCGCATAGGCAATACCGGTTTCCAGATCGAAGCGGCCATTGGCGTCAACGGCGAGACGCGCTTCGCTGCCAATTTCTTCGAGCACGGCTTCAATACGACGGCGGTCTTCTTCCAGAGATGCGCCACCAATTTTCATTTTCACCACGTTATAGCCGCGGTTTCAGGTAGCCGCGCATTTCCTGACGCAGCGCGCTCAGATCTTTGCCGGGATAATAATAACCGCCAGCCGCATAGACGAAGACGCGCGGATTGGCCTCAACACCTTTCATTTCTGCCAGCAGGCGGAACAGAGGTTTATTCGCAATTTTTGCGGTTGCATCCCAGATGGCCATATCCAGCGTGCCTACCGCAACTGAACGTTCACCGTGACCGCCCGGCTTTTCATTGCTCATCATGACGTCCCAGATCTTATGCGGATCCAGGTTATCACCTTTGGCATTCAGCAGGCTTCCCGGCTCGGCTTCCAGAATGCGGTTGCGAAAGCGTTCACGGATCAGGCCGCCCTGACCGTAACGGCCGTTTGAGTTGAAGCCGTATCCCACTATGCGGAGTCCATCTACCTCAACGTCTGTCACAACGGCAACCAGGCTGGTCGTCATTTTGCTGAAATCGATGTAAGCGTTACGAATAGGGGAAGCAATGGGTTTAGTAATTTCTACAACATCAAGGATGCGCATGTTCTCTCCGGCAGTTCTCAGTCAGATACCATCACACTTAATGACCTACGCAATGTTTATGTCATGCCATATATTTATTGACATAATGCAATGACGTAGTGTTCGGGGACTTTATCGCCCTGTCAGAAACCATCCTAAGCAGTTGAGGAGTGTTGTTCTAATGCCAAAGAGGCAGGCTGTAATGCAAAATCGGCATCATCTTGAATTAACATGGCTTGAGGACTGCGTTGCTCTGGCACAGTCCCTGAATTTCTCTCGTGCGGCAGCTTCACGATATGTGACGCAGCCAGCATTCAGCCGAAGAATTGTTTCGCTGGAAGAGTGGCTTGGCACGCCGATTTTTGAACGAAATCGGCGCGGCGTTAGCCTGACGCGCGCCGGAGAGCTATTCGTCACGCAGATCCCTGAAATCATTCGCGCACTCTATACGCTGAGAAGTGAATCTATCGAAGCCGCAGGGGAAACCAGACCGGACGTGATTTTTTCTGCCACGCACTCTTTGTCATTTTCTTTTTTTCCGGCACTGATGCGCAATAATGAAAAAATCGCCCGCTTCGGCTCTTTTCGTCTGTTATCTGACACACTAAGTGCCTGCGAACGCATGATCGACAAAGGTGACGCGCAGTTTTTGCTGTGTTACTACCACCCTCACATGCACATCAATCTCGACCAGTCGAAATACCTCAGCGTTCGACTCGGGCGGGAAACCCTACTGCCTTATTCGAAATGCGATCCGATCACCCGCGAGCCTGTCTGGCCTGCATCAGGCGGCAAAAAGTTTCCCTTTCTTTCCTATTCCGCTGAGTCTGGCCTCGGCCGGATTCTCTCCAATACCTCGCAGGTAAACCGTGCCAGACGCGGAATGGATATTGCTTTTACTGCCGATCTGGCTGCCACATTGCTGGCTATGGTCAGAGCCGGAGACGGCATCGCATGGCTGCCGGAAACGCTGGCAGCGCCGGATGTTGATGCCGGCTCGATTGCCGTTGCGGCGAAGAAAGAGAGTGCGCTCTGGGTACCCATAGACATCAGGCTTTTCCGCCCGGCAGCAAGGATGTCCCGCTCTGTAGAAGAGTTATGGGAAATTTTCGTAGACGACCAAATCATTTAATGTGGGGTAAAAGGATTAATGCTGCCAGAAACTGCGTACCCTACAATGCCAGCAGAAAACACCCTAAATAACGTCAGGTGATCGCGTGCATTCCAATATGATTGAACACCTCAATATCTTCATACAGGTAGTTGAGCAAGGTAGCTTCACAAAAGCCGCGGATATTCTTCAAATACATCGCCCCACCGTAAGCAAAGCGATTCAGCAGATAGAAGACGACCTCGGCGTTAAACTTATTCATCGTACAACCCGCAAACTGAGCGTTACGGCGGAAGGTGATGAGTTTTATCATCATGCCAGGCACGTGCTGGCCGAAGTTAACGACATGATGGCCAGTTTTTCACCTTCTCTTCCACCCCGGGGGCGCCTCAGGCTGGATGTTCCGCTGGCGCTGGCTCACGCCGTATTAATTCCAAACCTCAGGCATTTCCAGACCCTCTACCCGGATATAGAAGTGGTGCTGGTTTCTTCGGACAGAAAAACGGATTTAATTACGGAAGGCGTAGACTGCCTCGTTCGACTGGGCGCGCTTCAGGATTCGAGTTTCATCTCCAGGCGCATTGGTGATATCAGGATGGTCACCTGCGCAGCCCCCTCTTACCTGCAACAACACGGGAGGCCGGAAACACCTGCGGATCTGGAGCAGCATCATGCGGTTAACTTTTTCAACGGTCACAGTCGCGACGTGATGGAGTGGACGTTTATCGAAGACGAGAGCGTCGTGTCGCGACGGCCTGCAAGCAGCCTGCTGGTTGATAACTCCGATATTTTGCTCTCATGCGGTCTGGCCGGCCTTGGCATTATTCAGGCTACTTATGACGCCCTTGCTCCCCATATTATTTCCGGCGCGCTTGAAGAGATTTTGACGCACTATCCTTCAATGTCTAAGCCCGTGTCAGTGATGTATCCAGACAAGCGTTATCTCTCCTCAAAAGTCCGGGTATTTATCGACTGGTTCAGTGACGTTTTGGCCACCCACATCCGCTCAGGGAGCCGGATTGGTAGCAAATAATTAATTCTGACGTTCCCTGACGGCTATTTTTGGTGCATTTATAACAGCGTAAATTGTTCGCAACTGAACCGGACACGCCTTCAGCATTTTCTGAAGGGGTGTTGCTAACTGATGAGAACAGATTATGTCTAAAGTGGTTATCTTTAATCGCACGGGTGGTCCGGAAGTGCTGGAAGTGGTTGATGTAGAGGTGCCTGCGCCAGCATCGGGTGAAGTGCAGATCCGCGTACAGGCGATGGGTCTCAACCGGGCTGAAATCATGTACCGTAGCGGCCAGTATGTAATCGAGCCGACGTTTCCGGCACGTCTCGGTTATGAAGCGTCCGGCATCGTCCAGGCGGTCGGTGAGCATGTAGAAGGGTTTGCCTGCGGCGACCATGTGAGCGTGATCCCGTCGTTTATGTTCAATGAATACGGCATGTATGGTGAACGGGTCAATGCGCCTCTTCATGCTGTGGTAAAGCACCCTGAAAACCTCTCTTTCGAAGAGGCTGCCGCAAGCTGGATGATGTATGTCACCGCCTATGGCGCGCTGGTTGAATATGGCAACCTACAGGCTGGTCAAAATGTAGCGATCCGCGCAGCATCAAGCAGCGTGGGGCTGGCTGCTATACAGATAGCTAACATGCTGGGTGCAAAACCTGTTGCGCTGACTCGTACTTCTGAAAAGCGTGAAATGCTCCTTAAAGCCGGTGCCGTCGCTGTTATTGCCACTGCCGAGCAGGATTTGGTTGCGGAAATCAATCGAGTGACAGACGGCACAGGCGCGCATATCGTTTTTGATCCCGTCGGCGGTCCGGACGTGGCGAAATTGACCCAGGCGATGGCGCCGCAGGGCATGTTCTTTCAGTATGGCGCGCTCGACAGCCGCGACATGCTTGTGCCTGTGTTTGACATTCTGGGTAAGCACCTCACTCTGCGTGGATATGAGCTGTTTGAAATCACTACGGATCCTGAAAAAATGGCGCGCGCAAAGGCCTTTGTCACCGAAGGCTTACGTTCAGGCAAACTGAAGCCGGCCATAGATAAAACGTTCCCGCTTGAAGAAATTGCGGACGCCCATCGCTATATGGAGGCGAATGGCCAGGTAGGCAAAATTGTCGTGGTCGTTAAGTAATTCTTCAGTTACGTATGCACAAATCGGGTTATCAGACTTAGTATCAATAGCTGTGTGCGGCCCTGGCCTTGCAGATTGTGCGTTTCACACAACCTGATGCGCACCCTTTATTTGAAAACCCCATAAGATTGTTCAGGCACTTTCCTGTCATCCCTTATCACAATGGAGCAACGCATGACTTCACAACTGAGCTGGCAGGCACCAGCTATTAATCGCAAAAAAGTAGGCGACATGACGGTGACCATGCTCAGTGATGGTTACCTGGACGTATCCTTTGAGCTGCTGTCAGGCATTGATGGGTCACGTGCTGAGGCGCTGCTTCAGAAGCGGGGCGCGCCAGTGTTGCCGCGTATCAATATCAACGTTTATGTCATCCAGACGCCTGAGCGTACCATTCTGATCGACAGCGGCGCGGGCGGTATCAATGGCTGGGGCGGTCGGCTTCAGGTTGCTCTGGCGGCGGCAGGCATTGACCCGCTCGCTATCGATACCCTTTTACTGACTCACGCCCATCCGGATCATATCGGCGGTCTTGCTGGCCCTCTGCAGACCCCTGTGTTCCGTAACGTCCAGCAGCTGTTTATTCATGAAAAAGAGCTCGCCTTCTGGCGCGATGAAACCATTGCAGCCGGCGCGCCTGATGGGTTTAAGCCGTACTTCGAAGTGGCAAAAAACGCATTTAACGCTTATGCCGATAAGCTGGTGCCGTTCCGCGAGGAAGCCATCCTGCCGGGTATTCAGACTGTAGAGCTCTTTGGTCACACACCGGGGCACAGCGGATATTTGCTGGGCGATGAAAGAGAGTCTCTGCTTATCTGGGGCGATATTGTCCATTTCCCCCACATCCAGGTTGCGCAACCTGACGTGACAATTGCATTCGACAGCGATCCTGCCGCAGCCGCAGCCGTTCGTAGCAGACTGCTTGACCGTGTGGTAAGCGATAATCTGGCCGTCAGCGGCATGCATTTTAACCTGCCAACTACCGGCAAAGTTGTGCGGGATGGTAACAGCTATGCGCTGAATTACGACCTCTGGTCGCCTGCTGTCTGAGCTTGCTTCCTTTATGCCGACACCGCCTCAGGGTTGGGCTGTCTGTGAAACTGTGGCTGCACGCGTGAGTTAGGTCTTGGTGGTCGGCTTTAGCAGGCAGATTACTGAGCATGATTTTGCAGAGCCCTCAGGTTTTTGCTGAGGGCCGATGTGAATAAACAACCTGTCAGCAGCCCCATCTGTCGTTTAACGCTCCCGCCCTGCCCGCCTCTGAACTGTTCAGGTATTGCATAATCTCTGTCAGCCAGCAGAGCGACATCTCGCCGAGCTGTAGAGTGCTTGTCCGGCATGTTCAGCACGCACGGCGGTTTGAAGATGTGCCTGAAGATAGAGTAACGATGCCCCTGAGCGGGCCGTTGAGCTTAGCTATCGAGGTACGGCTGATTAGTCATCATTACGTCCATCCATGCAATATGCGCAAGATATCACCCAGCTAACGTTATCTGATTCATTCCCAGAGGCGCTCATTAAGGTTGCCTCTGGTGAGACAGCCCCATCTTATTTATGAAAAGACCTTTAATTTTATCTGATTGAAAATAATTTACATTCTCCAGCTGCTAAATGAAGCACGAACCTGAGCCATCTTCAGTCCAGACCCTCCACAGCGTTATTGATTATCATTTTATAAATTGCGTCCGGATGAAAAATTATTTCCCGATGGGGATGCATCTTTTGCCGCAGGGTGAATCGTAACGATCAGCCAGACAGATCTGCCCCGCTAATAAGCCAGGCTTTAATACTTTGCGGCGCATTCAGTCAGGCTAGCTCTGTCTATGAGAAAACATGCAGATGTAATCATGGTGTCGCCAGAGGCTTCTTTTCCCGGAACCGCTGTGGCGAATAAGCCATAGTGAGGTTAAGTAATCTGTACAGCACCCTTTTTGATATAGCCGCAAACCGACAGCGGGTTATCTCTTTCTCTGGAAACCACTCAGCAACGCCATCATACAATTCATACTAATTTGATTTAAATCTATTTATGGAAAGTTAGATCACCGTAACATCCTCGGTTTTTTGAACGGTAGATGTATATGATTTTTAACATCGGCAACACTTTGATTTTACTCTACAGAGCCCACCGGTTAGTCCGGAAAAAAAACCTCATTAACGGTGAGTACTCCGCTTATATCGCCTATCGCCTGTCGCTGATTATGGGGCTGGATGAAAACTTCTGCGCTAAATCGCTGGTTTGCAGCTTGTTGCAGAACTATTCCTCAAGCGCCAAAAACTATAACGACAGAGAAATGAACCTCGATCACGCGCCGAGGCGAATTAAACTGAGCGACTGCTCTGTCTTTCAGGAAATCTCTATTCCCGCTCGTTACAGGGAATATAGCTTCGCGGAGCTTAAAAAACTTAACATCACAACGCATGAGTTATTGATGAGCTCAATATTAAAAATAAGCCATCTTTTCAATAACTTCCTGCAAGAGACAGGTTTTTTAGCCGCGCTCGAAAAAGACAGAATGCTTGCCATACAAAGCTTCGACTTTAAAAACTTCAAAAACAGGGTCGTTAGCGAAGATTTTCATCCGGGGTTACTCACTGAGTTAGAGAGATTGTCTCAAATGGACGACTTCTGGTTTTACCTCAGAGATGACTATATAGAGGGGATGATCAGGACGATGAATTTCAACAATGTATTACCCGCCATGAATGACGAGCATGCTCTGAGTCTGGCGCGCCTTCTCTCAACCATTGTCGATATGAAAAGTCCCTTAACGTATCAGCATTCTATTAAGGTCGGTGAGCTGGCCTGTTTCATCGGCAAAAAAATGCACCTTGATAAAAAAACCTGTACGCGTCTGCATCTTGCCGGTCTGTTGCATGACATCGGTAAAATAAATGTTGCGGACGCCATATTAAACAAATGTGGCAAGCTAACGCCCAGCGAGTACAGAAAAATACAGGCGCACGCAACAGATACCAGAGGGATTCTTCGCAGTATTATCATCGACGCAAATGTCGTTGCCTGGGCGGCAGAGCATCATGAGCGACTTGATGGCCAGGGATACCCTATGAAAAAAACAGGGGAGCAGCTGACATTGCCCAGTAGAATACTGGCTATCGCCGATGTGTTTCAGGCACTGTGCCAAAAACGAAGTTATCGTGACAAGCTTAATCTCGAAGAGGTTTTAAAAATCATACGCTCGGAATGCGCTCAGAATAAACTATGTTCCAGAACGTTCGCCGTGTTTGAAGAAAATGCTGAGCAGTGCTACGAGATCGCTAAGTGAATTATTACCCATGATTAAATCAATACTCAAAACTAAAAACGACAAAAGACTAACAGTCATTGTGGTCTTTCTGGTGCTTTTCCCTGTAACAGCCTATGTATTAGGCTCTTTTAGCTATTTAAATAAAATTTCAAACAATTCAATTGATGCAATAACCGGAATTTTGCTGCATGAACAAGCGGTAAACGATGGCATTGCTTCAATGATGTCAATCTCAGCAATACCAGAGGTCAATTTACAGAAAAACGCATTAAAACTATCAGGTGTGCTGTATAAAAACAGCAATTTCTCTGAACAGTCATACCACAAACTCAGGGCAATAAGCCTTATCGAGAGTTATGTGTCGCAAGAAATATTAGAAAACAGATATTATTCTTCACCGAAGAATGGCTTCGTTTATTTTTTTAACAAGGATAAATATCAAAACCTCAAGCCAGAAATGTACAACGATGTGGTTAGCCTCACCGGTAACTTTGCCAGATTTGTATCGAAAAAAAATCTTGGGGGAGACTTTTGGGATAATCACCTGTCACTGAATGAAATATACAAAGACACGGTTACGCAAAAAATGGTGATGACCATCGCCTCGCCCGTTCTGAGCATTTCCACAAAAGAAATCACGGGTTTCTTCTATTCCGATCTCAGCGAGGAAGAGCTATGGAAGCGCGTATACAGTAAAATCAAAATTCCGGCATGGTTAAGCATCACGGCTAATAACATTTCTCAGGATCGTGCGGGCAGCCTGTGCGTTACAAAAAACTGTGACGCTGATAACTTAAGGATTAACCTGTCGTCTCGACCTCTTGCTGACATTTTCATCCTTGAGTCAGCCGTTAATGTAAAAGCGCTTATCATGAACAACGTCACGTTCATGCTCTTGACTTTATTATGTTTTGCACTCTTATTTATCGCCTTCTCTAAACTTGCTCATTTAATAATCAGAGTTCAACGTAAGGTGGTGATTGACCCGCTCACTAAAGTGTATAACCGTCAGATCATCGGATATTTATCCTCTGCCAGCTTCAATAGCCTGATTATTTTTGACTGCGATGACTTCAAGATCATTAACGATGAGTTTGGTCATCTCGTCGGAGATGCGGCGTTAAAGCATATAGCCAGCACGATTTCTAAAAACATAAGAAATGAGGATGTGGTAATTCGGTATGGAGGAGATGAATTTATCGTTCTTTGTACTAAAGAGAAAGTCGGTGCCGCCAGGATGGCTGAAAGAATATGCTCAAAAATTTATGCAGTGCCTTTTGAGGTGGATGGATTAAAATTACAGCTGTCGCTGTCGTATGGTGTTGCGCACTTTTGCGACAATTTACAATCTGCCTTGCGCTCGGCTGACGAAGTTTCTGTATGCACACAAGGCAGAAAAAAAGAAAAGGAAATCGAAAGATCACTCTGCGCGTTAATGCTGCCTGACCGATGTGCGTCATGCGCAGCTATTTAGATAGCTGCGCCATTTTACACTGAGGCCATGCATTGACTCATTTTTAATGGACTTAGTGCTTTGTCGCAAAAATGCTTCTAAGTTGTAGATTCATGAGCCTGGGGCAGCTGATTTTACAGAGGATCGCCTTAAAGATCAGCCAATAAAGGGTAGTATATACGAAACATATACGTTTCATATAGGCCACCCATGGGCATTGTTAAAATATCCGATCTGATGCATGAGAATCTGCGCATCGCCAGCCAGGCGATGAGCCGCTCCATTAACGCGCAAGCCGAACACTGGCTAAAGCTGGGCATGCTGGCAGAGCTCTATCCCCACTTTACCCAGCAGGAGCTGGCGCAGCTGCTGATCCGCGTCGAACTGGAGCACGGCAGCGACCTGCGTCAGCTCATTTCCCCTGCCGAACGCCTGCCACAAGGAGAAGCGCAGTGAACAGAAGCGTAAAGATCCACACTCAGGAACAGATCGAACTGGCGCGCGCGGCGGGCCATGCGGCGGCGCAGGTGCTGGCGATGATTGCGCCGCACGTGCAGCCAGGCGTCACCACGGAAGAGCTGGATGACATCTGCCACGATTTTATCGTTAACGAGCTGAAGGTGATCCCCGCCAATATCGGCTATCAGGGCTACACGCGCACCACCTGCACCTCGGTGAATCACGTGGTGTGTCACGGCATTCCCTCGGCCAAAAGGCTGAAAAAAGGGGATATCGTCAATATTGATATCGGCGTTATCAAGGATGGCTGGTACGGCGATACCAGCCGCATGTACTTTGTCGGCGAACCTTCGGTGCGCGCGCGGCGGCTGGTGGATATCACTTATCAGTCGCTGGTCGCGGGCATTCACGCCGTGAAGCCGGGCGCCACGCTGGGCGATATCGGCGCGGCGATCCAGCGCGTCGCGGAAGGCGCCGGTTTCTCCGTGGTGCGCGACTACTGCGGCCATGGCGTCGGTCAGATCTATCATGATGAGCCGCAGGTTCTGCACTACGGCACGCCCGGGCAAGGCTTAGCGCTCCAGCCAGGCATGATCTTCACCATTGAGCCGATGATCAACGCCGGTAAAGCGGGCACCAGCGTGCTCTCGGACGGCTGGACGGTGGTCACCAAAGATCGCTCGCTTTCGGCGCAGTGGGAACATACCCTGGCGGTTACGGAAAGCGGATTTGACCTGCTGACGCCCTGGCCGGACGGCTATGGCGACTACCCAGCGATTTAACGCCGCTTCAACAGCCCTTCTGCTTTAAGCCGGTGCTGCGTTGCACCACGACACGTCAGGTAATGTGCTTTAGCGCGCAGCACTGGAAAAAATAGCCCGCAAAAACATGCCATTAGCAAATGGCATGCATTTTGCTCAGGGAATTCCATCTTGTATACCAGTTGGAATTCACTCATGGCCTCAACTTTCGGACTCACGCTTCAGGAGTGGCAACGCCGCTATCAGCAGGACCCGCACTGCATCGGTGCGCTGCTGACTGCGCATCTTGACGCTCTCGATCGGCAGGATAACGCCTGGCTTTATCTCGCCACCCCGGCGCAGCTTCAGGCGCAAATCGAACCGCTGCTGGCAAGTTATCTGCGCAATCCGGCTGCGCTGCCGCTGTTTGGCGTGCCCTTTGCGGTGAAAGACAATATCGACGTGGCAGGCTGGCCCACCAGCGCCGCCTGCCCCGCCTTCACCTACACCGCCGACGCGGACGCCTTTGTGGTGGCGCAGTTGAAAGCGGCGGGCGCGGTGGTTATCGGCAAGACCAATCTCGACCAGTTTGCGACAGGTTTAGTCGGCACGCGTTCCCCGTTCGGCGCGGTGAGCAATACGTTTAATCCTGACTATGTCAGCGGCGGCTCCAGCTCGGGTTCCGCTTCGGTGCTGGCGCGCGGCCTGGTCGGCTTCTCGCTCGGCACCGATACCGCCGGTTCCGGCCGCGTGCCGGCGGGCTTTAACAATATCGTCGGGCTTAAACCCACCAAAGGCTGGTTCTCCGCCAGCGGCGTAGTGCCCGCCTGCCGCCTTAACGACACCGTCTCCGTGTTTGCCTTAACGGTGGAAGATGCCTTTATGGTCGCCACCGCCGCAGGCGGCTATGACGCCGGTGACGCCTATTCGCGCCACAACCCGCGCACCGCGCCTGCCAGCTTCAACCCACAGCCCGCATTTGCCGTTCCCGCCGCGCCGGAATTTTTCGGCGATAAGCAGGCTGAAGGAGCCTGGCTGCGCGCGCTGGAACAGCTGCAGGCGGGCGGCGCCACGCTGCATCCGATCGATTTCACCCCCTTCCACCAGCTTGCCGAGCAGCTCTACTACGGTCCGTGGGTGGCGGAACGCACCGCGGCGGTGGGCGAGATGATCAACCGCCCCGAAGAGATGGATCCGGTGGTGTACGGCATCGTCAGCAGCGGGCTGAAATATAGCGCCGTCGACGCTTATCAGGCGGAATATCTGCGCGCCGAACTGACGCGTCAGATCCAGCAAACCCTGGCGCAGTTCGATGCCGTGGTGGTGCCGACCTCTCCCACCATTCACACCCTGGAAGAGATGAAGCAGGAGCCGGTACGCTTCAACTCACACTTCGGCACCTACACCAACTTCACTAATCTCGCCGACCTCAGCGCCCTGGCCCTGCCTGGCCCGTTCCGGGACGATGGCCTGCCTGCGGGCATCACGCTTATCGCGCCCGCCTGGCAGGATCGCGCTCTCGCCGAGTTCGGCCTGCGCTGGCAGCAGCGGATGGCGCTCTCTCCCGGCGCCACCGGCCAGCCGCCGCGCGCCCAGCACGCGCCGCTGCCGCTCTCTGCCGATCACGTGCGCGTCGCGGTGGTTGGCGCGCATCTCACCGGCATGCCGCTCAATTTCCAGCTCACCACCCGCAACGCGGTCTGGGTAGAAGAGACGCGAACCGCCAGTAACTATCGCCTCTTCGCCCTGCTTGACGGCCCGATCAAAAAGCCAGGCCTGCTGCGCGGCGACAGCGGCGCGGCGATCGTCGTTGAGCTGTGGGATATCCCGCTGGCGCGCTTCGGCGAATTCGTGGCCGAGATCCCGGCGCCGCTCGGCATCGGTTCGCTGACGCTCGCCGACGGCCGCGTCGTGAAAGGCTTTATCTGTGAACCGGCGGCGCTGACGCAGGCGCTGGAGATCACCGAATTCGGCGGCTGGCGCAGCTGGCTCGCCTCTCAGGGGAGTAAATAACCATGTTCAGCACCGTTTTGATCGCCAACCGTGGCGAGATTGCCTGCCGTGCGATGCGCACGCTTAAGCGCCTCGGCGTGAAAAGCGTGGCCGTTTACTCCGATGCCGATCGCAACGCGCGCCACGTCAAAGAAGCGGACGTGGCGATCGCGCTCGGCGGCGATAAGGCCGCCGACAGCTATCTGCGCATCGATAAAATTCTCGCCGCCGCCAGAGAGAGCGGCGCGGAAGCGATCTGGCCCGGCTACGGTTTTCTCTCGGAAAGCCTGCCGTTCGCCGCGGCCTGCGAAGCGGCGGGCATCGCTTTTGTCGGCCCGACGGCGCAGCAGATTGGCGAGTTCGGCCTGAAACATCGCGCGCGCGAACTGGCCGCCGAGGCCGGCGTGCCGATGACGCCCGGCACGCCGCTGCTCAGTTCGCTCGAAGAGGCGATCGACGCCGCAGCGCGCATCGGCTATCCGGTCATGCTGAAAAGCACCGCCGGCGGCGGCGGCATTGGTTTAACGCGCTGTGCCGACGAGGAGGCGCTGCGCAACGCCTGGGAGAGCGTGCGCCGCCTCGGCGAACAGTTCTTCAGCGACGCCGGGGTGTTCCTGGAGCGCTGCATCGATCGCGCTCGCCACGTCGAAGTGCAGATTTTCGGCGACGGCAGCGGCAAAGTGATCGCCCTTAGCGAGCGCGACTGCTCGCTACAGCGCCGCAACCAGAAAGTGGTGGAAGAAACCCCGGCGCCCCATCTTCCGCAGGCCACGCGCGACGCGCTGCTGGCCTCAGCGGTGCGCCTGGGCGAGCGGGTCAGCTACCGCAGCGCAGGCACCGTTGAATATATCTATGACGCCGAGCAGGATGCCTTCTACTTCCTTGAGGTCAACACCCGTTTGCAGGTCGAACATCCAGTGACCGAATGCGTCACCGGCCTCGACTTAGTGGAGTGCATGCTCCAGGTCGCGGCGGGCGACGCCCTTGACTGGTCGCGCCTGCAGCGGCCGCCTGCCGGCGCATCGATTGAGGTGCGCATCTACGCCGAAGATCCGCTGAAAAACTTCCAGCCCGCGCCGGGCACGCTCACCAGCGTCGTCTTCCCGGATGAGGTGCGCGTGGATAGCTGGATCGACACCGGCACAGAAGTTTCGGCGTTTTACGATCCGATGATCGCCAAACTGATTGTCCATGCGGAGACGCGCGAAGCGGCGCTGGCGAAGATGCAGCAGGCGCTTGACGCCACCCAGCTGCACGGCATCGCCACCAATCTCGACTATCTGCGGCAAGTGGTCGCCACCGAGGCGTTCCGCAGCGGTCAGGTATGGACCCGCTTTCTTGACGGTTTTACCCCGTCCGCCAGCGTAGTTGAAGTGCTGCAGCCGGGCACCTTCAGCACCATTCAGGATTTTCCGGGCCGTCTCGGCTACTGGGATATCGGCGTACCGCCCTCCGGGCCGATGGATGATTTCGCCTTCCGCCTCGCCAACCGCATCGTGGGCAACCACGAGAGCGCTGCCGGGCTGGAGTTTACGCTGCAGGGGCCGACGCTGCGTTTCCACAGCGATGCGGTGATTGCCCTGACCGGCGCCAGCTGCCCGGCCGCGTTAGATGGCGTCAGCCTGACCTACTGGCAGCCCGTTGAGGTGAAGGCCGGGCAAACCCTGACCTTAGGCCGCGCCCAGAGCGGTTGCCGCACCTACCTGGCGGTTCGCAACGGGTTCGACGTGCCGGAATATCTGGGCAGCCGTTCCACTTTTTCGCTCGGCCAGTTTGGCGGCCATGCCGGACGCACGCTGCGCGTAGCGGATATGCTGCCCATTTCACAGCCGGAGCTGGCGGCCTGCACCACGCCCGCGCCGGTCGGCGCGCCGCAGGCGCTGGATCGGGCGCTGGTGCCGCACTACGGCAGCGAGTGGCGCATCGGCGTGCTCTACGGCCCGCACGGCGCGCCAGACTTCTTCACCCAGGCCGCTATCGATGAGTTTTTTTCCAGCGACTGGCAGGTGCACTACAACTCAAACCGTCTTGGCGTGCGCCTGGTCGGGCCGAAACCCACCTGGACGCGCGCCAACGGCGGCGAGGCCGGTCTGCACCCCTCTAACGTCCACGACTGCGAATACGCCATTGGCGCGGTGAACTTTACCGGCGACTTTCCGGTGATCCTGACGCACGACGGCCCCAGCCTGGGCGGCTTCGTCTGCCCGGTGACCATCGCCAAAGCCGAATTGTGGAAAGTGGGCCAGGTGAAACCGGGGGATCGCATTCGCTTCCATCCGATCGGCGTCGAAGAAGCGGCAGCGCTGGAAAAAGCGCAGGCAGAGTGCGTCGCCACCCTTCGCAGCCATCACGCTGCGACCTTTGCGGTGCCGTCGTTAGCGCCGACCGGGTTCGGCTCCGCAACGCTGCTGGCGGCGCTGCCCGCTACCGAAACCACGCCGGCCGCCGTCTATCGCCAGGCGGGCGACAAATATGTGCTGATCGAATATGGCGATAACGTGCTGGATCTGGCGCTGCGTCTGCGCGTACACCTGCTGATGCAGGCGCTGCGCGCGCGCGCGGTGCCCGGCGTAGAGGAGCTATCGCCCGGCGTGCGCTCGCTGCAGGTGCGCTATGACAGCCTGATCCTCAGCCAGAAGCAGCTGATGAACCTGCTGCTGGAGCTGGAAGCCGGACTCGGCGACGTCAGCCAGCTGAAGGTGCCGTCGCGCATTGTCTGGATGCCGATGGCGTTCGAAGACAGCGCCACGCTCGGCGCCGTGGAGCGCTATCAGGAGACGGTGCGCGCCAGCGCGCCCTGGCTGCCCAACAACGTCGATTTTATCCAGCGCATCAACGGGCTGGAGAGCCGCGAAGCGGTGCGCGATACGATCTTTGACGCCAGCTACCTTATCCTCGGCCTGGGCGACGTCTATCTGGGCGCGCCCTGCGCGGTACCCATCGATCCGCGCCATCGCCTGCTCAGCTCCAAATACAGCCCGGCGCGCACCTACACCGCCGAAGGCACGGTGGGCATCGGCGGCATGTATATGTGCATCTACGGCATGGACTCGCCCGGCGGTTATCAGCTGGTGGGCCGCACGCTGCCGATCTGGAACAAATTCCTCAGGAACGATCAGTTCGCGGCGGATGAGCCCTGGCTGCTGCAGTTCTTCGATCAGGTGCGCTTCTATCCGGTCAGCGAAGAGGAGCTTGCCCGGCTGCGCGATGACTTCCGCGAGGGGCGCGCCCGCGTGCGCATCGAAGAAACTCTGTTCGATTTCGCCGCCCATCGTCAGTTCCTTGCCGAAAACGCCGCCTCGATTAGCGCCTTCCGCCAGCGCCAGAGCGACGCGTTTGAGCGCGAAGTGACGCTCTGGACCCAGGAAGAACAGAGCGCGCCGCTCACCAGCGAAGAGACGCTGGCGGCCGTCGAAGCGGATGACGAGGCGCTGGCGGTGTGCGCCGACATGAACGGCAACATCTGGAAAGTGCTGGTGCAGCCGGGCGACAGGGTGGCAAGCGGCCAGACGCTGATCGTGGTGGAAGCGATGAAAATGGAGCTGCAGATTGTCGCGCCGCAGGCCGGTACGGTGAAACGCATCGCCTGTCAGGCGGGACGTCCGGTAAGTCCGGGCGACGCGCTGCTGTGGCTTGAATAAGGAAGGTCAATGAATTTACGCCCGCGTAGCAAAGGCCGTCCTGAAGCCCTAGCGGAGAAAGTCTATCAGGCGCTCAAGCAGGATATTTTTGCCTTCCGCCTGATGCCTGGCGACCGTTTCAGCGAAAACGAAATCGCCGAACGGCTGGAGGTAAGCCGCACGCCGGTGCGCCAGGCGCTGTTCTGGCTGGAGCGCGAGGGCTATGTCGAAGTGTGGTTCCGCAGCGGCTGGCAGGTGAAGCCGTTCGACTTCGAATACTTCGAGGCGCTTTACGATTTCCGCACCGTCATTGAGCGCGAAGCGGTGCGGCGCCTGTGCGCTCTGCCGCCGCTCGCCTGCGCGGAAATGCTCGCCGCCCTGAAGCGCTTCTGGATGGAAGATGCGCGCCTTGAAGAGGGCATCGCGGTGTCGGCTCAGGACGAGGCGTTTCATATGGCGCTGGTGGCGGCGGCCGGCAATAGGGAGATCGCCCGCGTCCACGGCGAGTTAACCGAAAAAATCCGCATTATCCGTCGGCTCGATTTTACGCGCGACGATCGGGTAGAGGCGACCTATAGCGAACACGCTCAGATTTTACGGGCGATATTTCAGCAAAAAACCGAGGAGGCGCAGCGCATTCTGACCGACCACATCGCCGTCAGTAAAGCGGAAGTCAGAAAGATCACATTGCATATGTTACAGCAGGCCCGGCTTCAGGTTACTGAATAATAAAACCATTAAATTTTAGAGGGTTACTGATGAAAAGACGTTCATTGCTCAAGGCTTTCGCGCTCTCCGCCACCGTCGCCAGTCTGGGCTTCACCTTTGGCGCCCAGGCCGCAGAGACCATTAAAGTCGGCATATTATCTTCACTTTCCGGCACCATGGCGATTTCAGAGACGCCGCTTAAAGATATGGCCCTGATGACCATTGACGAGATCAACGCCAGCGGCGGCGTGTTGGGCAAGAAGCTGGAGCCGGTGGTGGTCGATCCCGCCTCCAACTGGCCGCTGTTCGCCGAGAAAGCCCGCCAGCTGCTGACGCAGGATAAAGTCGCCGCGGTGTTTGGCTGCTGGACCTCGGTCTCGCGCAAATCGGTGCTGCCGGTGTTTGAAGAGCTGAACGGCCTGCTGTTCTATCCGGTTCAGTATGAAGGCGAAGAGATGTCGCCGAACGTGTTTTACACCGGCGCCGCGCCTAACCAGCAGGCGATCCCCGCCCTGCAATACCTGATGAGCGAAGATGGCGGCAGCGCTAAACGCTTCTTCCTGCTGGGCACCGATTACGTCTACCCGCGCACCACCAACAAGATCCTGCGCGCCTTCCTGCACAGCAAAGGCATCCAGGATAAAGATATCGAGGAAGTCTACACGCCGTTTGGCTACAGCGACTATCAGACCATCGTCTCCAACATCAAGAAGTTTTCCGCCGGCGGTAAAACCGCGGTGATCTCCACCATCAACGGCGACTCCAACGTGCCCTTCTATAAAGAGCTGGCGAATCAGGGTATTAAAGCCACCGATATTCCGGTTATCGCCTTCTCCGTGGGTGAAGAGGAGCTGCGCGGCATCGATACCAAACCGCTGGTGGGCCAGCTGGCGGCCTGGAACTACTTCGAGTCGGTAGATAACCCCACCAACGCTAAATTCGTCGCCGATTATCGCGCCTATGCCAAAGCGCATAACCTGCCGAACGCAGGCACGGTCGTCACCAACGATCCGATGGAGGCGACCTATGTCGGTCTGCATATGTGGGCGCAGGCGGTAGAGAAAGCGGGCACCACCGACGTAGATAAAGTGCGCGCGGCCATGGCGGGACAAACCTTCAAAGCGCCGGACGGCTTTACCCTGACGATGGATAAAACCAACCACCACCTGCACAAGCCGGTGATGATTGGCGAAGTAGAGGAAAACGGGCAGTTCAACGTGGTGTGGCAGACCGAACAGCCGGTTCGCGCGCAGCCGTGGAGCCCCTATATCGCCGGCAATGACAAAAAGCCCGATTACCCGGTGAAGTCGACGAAATAACATCATGCCCTTCAGGACGCCTGAAGGGCGCTCAGCACTACTCAGAGGGCGGTATTGATGAACGTCAAACCCTTTTTTTGTGCTCTACTGCTGCTGCCCTGGTTCGCTCAGGCGGGAGATGGCGCCGACTTCGCCGCCGCCAGCCGCACCGAACAGGCCACGCTGCTGCAGCAGTGGGCCGCCGCGCCGCAGGCGAGCCGCGTGCCGCTGTTGCAGGCGCTGCGCAATGAAAGCCTGGTCATCGACCAGAAAAAGCAGCCGTTCAGCAAACAGGGCGACACCCTGACTCCGCTCGACAGCGCCCGCCAGCCGAGCGGCGACACCAAAAAGCTGTTTATGAACAACCGGCTGCGCGTGCTGATCGCCAGCGCGCTCGCGGCCCACCAGCTGGTAAGCGACGATGCGGCGATCCGCCTGCGCGCCGCGCAGCAGCTGCAAAACGACGCGGCGGCCGATCAGCTGCCGCTTATGGAAAGGCGCCTCGCCGCAGAGAAGGATGCGCAGGTGCATGCGGCGTTGGCGATGGCGGTCGCCAGCCTGCAGCTTGCCAGCCCGGATGCCGCCCTGCGCCTGAAAGCCGTAACGCTGCTGGGAGAAGGAAGCGATCCCAACGTGCAGGCGCGTCTGGAGCGCCTGACGCAGGCCGGCATCGAACCCGATGCGCAGGTGCGCGCGGCGGCCGCCGCCAGCCTGCAGCAGATCAAACACCGGCTGATGTGGGGCGATCTCTTCGGTCAGGCCTTTACCGGTCTGTCGCTGGGATCGATCCTGCTGCTGGCGGCGCTCGGACTGGCGATCACCTACGGGCTGCTCGGCGTGATCAATATGGCGCATGGCGAAATGCTGATGCTGGGCGCCTACGCCACCTGGGTTGTGCAGCACCTGTTCCAGCAGTTCGCGCCGCAGTGGCTGGCGTGGTATCCGCTGCTGGCGCTGCCGGCGGCGTTTCTGATCACCGCGGGCATCGGCATGCTGCTGGAGCGCGCCATTATTCGTCATCTGTATGGCCGTCCTCTGGAAACCCTGCTCGCCACCTGGGGCATCAGCCTGATGCTGATCCAGCTGGTGCGCATGCTATTTGGCGCGCAGAACCTGGAGGTGGCCAATCCCGGCTGGCTCTCGGGCGGCCTGCAGGTGCTGCCGAATCTGGTCCTGCCCTACAACCGCCTGGCGGTGATCCTGTTTGTGTTTGCCGTGCTCGGCCTTACCTGGCTGCTGCTCAATAAAACGCGCCTCGGGCTGAGCGTGCGCGCCGTGACCCAAAACCGCGCCATGGCCGACTGCTGCGGCGTGCCCACCGGACGCATCGACATGCTGGCATTCGGCCTGGGCTCCGGCATTGCCGGGCTGGGCGGCGTGGCGCTGTCGCAGCTCGGCAACGTCGGCCCGGAGCTTGGCCAGGGCTATATTATCGACTCCTTCCTGGTGGTGGTGCTGGGCGGCGTAGGCCAGCTGGCGGGAACCGTGGCAGCCGCCTTCGGGCTGGGCATTCTTAATAAAGTGCTGGAGCCGCAGATTGGCGCGGTGCTGGGCAAAATCCTTATTCTGGTGCTGATCGTGCTGTTTATTCAGAAGCGTCCGCAGGGCCTGTTTGCCTTTAAAGGGAGGGTAATTGACTGATGAGCCAGCCTTTGACCTTAACCCTGACGCGCAAGACGCCGCGCCTCAGCATTAGCCTGGGAATTCTGATGACCCTGCTGCTGCTGGCGCTGCCGTTCTGCGCGCTGCTGCCCGCCAGCCACCCGCTGGCGATCTCCACCTACACCCTGACGCTGGTGGGGAAAATCCTCTGCTACGCCATCGTCGCCGTGGCGCTCGATTTAGTGTGGGGCTACGCCGGATTGCTGTCGCTCGGGCATGGCCTGTTCTTCGCCCTCGGCGGCTACGCCATGGGCATGTACCTGATGCGCCAGGCCGCGGGCGATGGTCTGCCGGCGTTTATGTCGTTCCTGTCATGGGACGCGCTGCCCTGGTTCTGGGCAGGCACCCAGCATTTTGCCTGGGCGCTCTGTCTGATCGTGCTGGTGCCGGGCCTGCTGGCGCTGGTGTTCGGCTTCTTCGCCTTTCGCTCGAAAATCAAAGGGGTCTATTTCTCCATCATGACGCAGGCGCTGACCTACGCAGGCATGCTGCTGTTCTTCCGTAACGAAACCGGCTTCGGCGGCAACAACGGCTTTACCGGGTTCACGACCCTGCTCGGCTTTAACGTCACCGCGACCGGCACGCGCATCGGGCTGTTTATCGCCACCGTCGCCTTGCTGATCGCCAGTGTCGGTACCGGTTTCGCGCTGGCGCGCAGTAAGTTTGGCCGGGTGCTGACGGCGGTGCGCGATGCAGAGAACCGCCTGATGTTTGTCGGCTACGATCCGCGAGGCTTTAAACTCTTTGTCTGGACGCTCTCGGCGGTGCTGTGCGGTCTGGCTGGCGCGCTCTATGTGCCGCAGGTCGGCATCATCAACCCAGGCGAAATGTCGCCGACCAACTCGATTGAAGCGGCCATCTGGGTGGCGCTGGGCGGCCGCGGCACCCTGATCGGCCCGCTGCTGGGCGCGGGGATCGTCAACGGCGCCAAAAGCTGGTTCACCGTCTCCTTCCCGGAGTATTGGTTATTCTTCCTGGGCCTGATGTTTATCCTCGTGACGCTGCTGCTGCCGCGCGGCGTGATCGGCCTGCTGCGCCGGAGGCATGATGAGTGATACCCCCTTTACCCAACCGCGCCCCACCGATCGCCATCGCGCTCAACGCGACCCGGTGCTTCAGCTGGAGCGGATCAATGTCTCTTTTGATGGCTTTCGTGCCCTCACCGATTTATCGCTGCAGATCGGCGTCGGCGAACTGCGCTGCGTGATCGGCCCCAACGGTGCGGGTAAAACCACGCTGATGGATGTCATCACCGGCAAAACCCGGCCCGATAACGGACGGGTGCTGTATGACCAGGATACCGACCTTACGCGCCTGTCGCCGGTTGAGATCGCCCGGGCCGGCATCGGCCGCAAGTTCCAGAAACCTACGGTGTTTGAAGCGCTAACGGTGTTTGAAAATCTGGAGATCGCGCTGAAAAACGATAAGTCGGTATGGGCAAGCCTGCGGGCGAGGCTCAGCGGCGAACAGCAGGATCGCATCGACGAGGCGTTGAAACTGCTGCGGCTCAGCGGCGAGCGCCAGCGCAAAGCGGGATTGCTGTCCCATGGCCAGAAGCAGTTTCTGGAAATCGGCATGCTGCTGGTGCAGGAGCCGCATCTGCTGCTGCTCGACGAGCCGGCGGCGGGCATGACCGACGCGGAAACCGAGTACACCGCCGAGCTGTTCCGCAGCCTCGCGGGCAAACATTCGCTTATGGTGGTTGAGCACGATATGGGGTTTGTGGAAACCATTGCCGATCATGTCACCGTGCTGCATCAGGGGCAGGTGCTGGCAGAGGGATCGTTACGCGACGTTCAGGCGGACGATCGGGTCATCGACGTTTATCTGGGGCGCTGAAATGCTGCACGTTCACCAACTGAATCAATATTATGGCGGCAGCCATATCCTGCGCGGCCTCTCGTTCGAGGCGAAGCCGGGCGAGATTACCTGCCTGCTGGGACGCAACGGCGTGGGAAAAACCACGCTGCTGAAATGCCTGATGGGGCTGATCCCGGCGAAGTCGGGCGAGATCCGCTGGCACGATAAGGTGATCAACGGCCGGAAACCGCACCAGCGCGTGCAGGCGGGCATCGCTTATGTGCCGCAGGGACGTGAAATTTTTCCGCGCCTGACGGTAGAAGAGAATCTGTTGATGGGCCTGGCGCGCTTCTCCGGCGCGCAGGCCAGAACGGTGCCGGAGGAAATTTATCAGCTTTTTCCCGTGCTGCGCGAGATGAAAACCCGGCGCGGCGGCGATCTCTCAGGCGGACAGCAGCAGCAGCTGGCGATAGGCCGCGCGCTGGCCTGCAAGCCGCAGCTGCTCATCCTGGACGAGCCCACGGAAGGTATTCAACCCTCGGTGATCAAGGAGATCGGCGAGGTTATTCGGCAGCTGGCCGGCAAAGGCGAAATGGCGATTCTGCTGGTGGAGCAGTTTTATGATTTTGCCGCCGAGTTAGCGGACAGCTATCTGGTGATGTCGCGCGGAGAAATTATACAGCGCGGCGCGGGAGCCAATATGGCGGCGGAAGGGGTGAGAAACCTCGTCGCGATTTAACGCCTGCGCAGGCGGGAAATAACGCATCGCCCCCTTTTTCGTGCCAGGCTTACTACGCTTTCATGAAAAAAGGGGAAAAGAGTGAGCAATAAACTGGCTTTAATTACCGGGGCATCAAACGGTATAGGTTTCGAACTGGCGAAGCTTTTCGCTCAACACGATTACGATATTATCGCCGTCGCCAGAAATGAAGAGAAGCTCAGTAACGCCTGTGAGGCGCTGCGCCATTTTGGCGGCAGCGTACAACCTTACGCCGCCGATCTTAGCCGCTATGAAGAGATTGAGGCGCTGAAGCAGAAAGTCGACGGCCTGGGCAGAGATATCGACGCGCTGGTTATCAATGCCGGACAGGGTTTAGGCGGACGCTTTATCGGCGGAACGGCGCTGGAAAAAGAGCTTCAGCTAATCAGGCTGAATGTGGATTCTTATGTCCATCTCTCTAAGATCTTCCTGCCCGACATGATCCAGCGCGGCGGCGGCCACGTGCTGATGACCTCCTCTGTTTCAGGGACGGCGCCCATTCCTTTTGAAGCGATTTATGGCGCATCCAAAGCCTTCGTCAACTCCTTCTTCTGGGCCATCCGCAACGAGCTGAAGGGCAGCGGCCTGAATATGACGTTGCTGATGCCTGGCGCCACCGAAACCAACTTCTTCAAAAATGCGGGCCAGACCGACACCGCCGTAGGCGCCTCGCAGCCGACCAAGCCCAGCGAGGTCGCCGAGCGCGCCTGGTATGCGCTGATGAGCGGTCATGAGTACGTTTACGGCAGCGATGAGGCCGAGCATGAAGGCGACGTGCTTAACCGCCTGCAGAGTGAATCTCAGAAGGCGCAGCGCCACCGCATGATTTCTGAGCCGGGCTCGGCCGGCAAAAAATAATCCTTAGCCTGACAACGCGTGCGCCCTGTGGGGCATCCCCTCTTCGCCTCTACGCCGGCTGCCAGAGGCGCACGCCGTTGCGGCCGTCGCGCTTCACCTGATAGAGCGCGTCGTCGGCGTGGCGCAGCCAGTGATGGATCGACTCCGCCTTGCTGGCGGGCGCGATGCCGATACTCACCGTGCAGGAAAAGTCCGACGACGCGGGCAACCGAAGCTGCGCGATGCGCGTTTTCAGGGTTTGCGCCAGCGCCAGAATCCCGGCATCCTGCGCATCGCGCACGATAACGCAGAGTTCGTCGCCGCCGAAGCGCGCCGGAATATCTTCAATGCCGACGCCGTCGCGCAGCAGCGCGGAGATCTCCGCCAGCAGAAAATCCCCCGCTTCATGGCCATAACTGTCGTTCACCGCTTTGAAATGGTCGACGTCGATTAGCATCAGCCAGGCGGCGCTTTCTCCACGGCGGGTGCGCAGAAATTCGCTCTCCAGGCGACGTTCAAACAGCCGCCGGTTAGGGATCTTCAGCCCTGGATCCATCAGCGCGATACGCTCCAGCTCGCGGTTTTTCAAACGCAGGCTCAGCGTCAGATTATAAGAGACCACGCTTAGCGCCAGCAGATAGAAGGTGGCGAGCGGCAGCGTCAGCCATACCGTGCGCGTGCTGAAGCTCATGTTGACCGGCGCGCCCTCCAGCGCCCAGGTGAGCGCGAAGGCGACCAGAAACGCCTGCAGCGCGGCGATAAGCTGCGCCCAGCCGCCCGCGGCGTAGCGGTCCGCCACCAGAACCGCCATGATCACGAACGACGGCAGCGGGCTAATCGCCATCATCGCCACCCAGATGCCGCCAAAGGCGGCGTCCAGCGTCAGATTGGTGCGTTCGCGTCCGGTGGGATCGTCCGAAGCGAGCGCCAGCCGCCACGCCATCCAGGGCCAGAAAAAGGCGTTGATGAACAGCAGCGCGCAGATGCTCAGGCTTTTTCCCGACTCCATCAATACCGACATAATGGGATAGAAGCAGAGAAGCGTTCCCAGCTGTCGCATAGCAAACATGCGCCTGACGAACCGTGTCGAGCGCAATTTCAGATGTCTGTCATCAGGAGAATAATAATTCATTAAATCAGTGTGAAAAGGCGGGATGGTTGACGCAGTTTATCGGGATTTGATTTAAATCGGTGAGATTTTTTAGGAATTTTCAGCTTGAATTATTCTTAACTACTGATTTGCGCGTTTGCTGTTTATGAAAAGCCTCCTTCAGTCCGGGTTATTCTCTCCGCAGATAACCTTTGCCGCATTCCTTATTACCCCTTTCCGCAGCAGATACTTAGTCTGGTTTCTTTTTTCACCGGGAAATCAAAGATGAAATTATTCGCGCTAACGCTCTGTCTGGCCGCTTTTGCCAGTCAGGCGACGGAAACGCAGTTGGTGGTAGGCGATCAAAAAGGCAACGCGCGCGCCGTGATGGAGGCGGCAGGAGAACTCAGCAATCTGCCCTATGCGGTGAAATGGTATGAATTTCCCAACGCCGCGCCGCTCCTTGAATCACTCAATGCCAGCCACCTTGACGCCGGGCTGGTGGGCGACGGCCCGCTGTCGTTTGCGGTCGCCTCCGGCGCAGCGATCAAAGCCATTCAGGCTTCGCAGTACCTGGGTAACGCCATTATCGTAAAAAAAGGCAGCAGCATAAAAAGCGCCGCCGATCTGAAAGGTAAAAAGATCGCCACGGTTAAAGGATCTTCCGGCCAAAACCTGGTCTTCAACGCGCTCAGCTCAGCGCATCTGCCCGCCGACAGCGTGCAGTTTGTCTTCACCACCCCAGCCGAGGCGACGCTGGCGCTGGATAACGGCGCGGTGGATGCGGTCGCCACCTGGGAGCCCTATGTCTCTTTCGCTATCGCCCAGTCGGGCGCGGTCATCGCGGTGGATGGCGACGCCTTTCCGGTATCCAACTACCTGGTGGCGACCGATCGCGCCATTACCGATAAGCGCGCGGCGCTGCAGGATTTTCGCCAGCGGCTGATCCGCGCGCGCGCATGGGGCGTCGCCCATCCGCAGGCCTATGCGCAAGGCATCGCGACGCTGCTGCGCCTGCCGGATGCGGTAGCGCTGAGCAAAGTGAAGCGCGAGAAACAACGCGCCGGTGGGCGATGTGGCGCTGGTGCAGCAGCGCCAGCAGGCCGCTATCGACACCTTTACCCGCAGCGGCCTGATCAAGCCCGGACTCACCGCCGACGCGGTCATCGACGCCAGCTTTTTTCGTCAGCCTTAAGGAGATGCAGCTATGATGAACATCGCGCTCTATCTTGACGCCGGCATCCATCAGGGCGGCTGGCGTCATCCTGATGCGGTTTCCAGCGGCGGCACCCGCTGGCCGCTGGCCGCTGTTTCGCCGTATCGCCCAGCAGGCGGAGGCCGCAAAGCTCGATATGATTTTCGTCGCCGACAAGCTGGCGATTGACGATATCTACGGCGGCGATCTCAGCGCCACGGTGCGCAGCCGTCCGCAGGGCTGGTCAGAACCGCTGACGCTGCTTGCCGCGCTGGCGGCGGTCACCGATCGCATCGGTCTTGGCGGCACCGTCTCCTCCTCTTATTCGCTGCCCTACACTATCGCGCGCCAGCTGGCGAATATCGACCATATCAGCGGCGGACGTGCGGCGTGGAATCTGGTTACCTCGGTCAGCGACGCCGAAGCGCGCAATTTTGGCCGCGACAGCCACTATTCCCACGCCGAGCGCTACGCCCGTGCAGCGGAGTTCATCAGCCTGGTGAAGAAGCTGTGGGACAGCTTTGACGATAATGCCATGGTGATCGACAAAGCCAACGCCACCTTCGCCAGGCCAGAGGCTTTCCGCTATCTCAACCACCGTGAAACCTTTTTTAACGTGCGCGGGCCGCTTAATATTCCACGCCCGCCGCAGGGCTATCCGGTGACCATTCAGGCTGGCGTGTCGGAGGCGTTTATCGATCTGGCGGCGCAGCACGCCGAAGTGCTGTTCGTGGTGCAGCCGGAACAGCAGCGCGCCCAGCGCTTTTATCAGACGCTGAAAAGCAAGGCGCAGCACTATGGCCGCACGCCGGATCGGCTGCGTATTTTGCCTGGCATGGTGCCGGTGCTGGCGGAGACGCGCGCCGCGGCAGAGGAGAAAGATCGCTACCTTAAGTCGCTGATTACCGCTGAATCGGCGCTGAGCTTTATGTCCGCCAGCATGAATCACGATCTGGCGCAGTATCCGCTCGACGCGCCGGCGCCCGATCTGCGCGACGTCATTACCGGCAGCAAAGGACGCTTCCAGTACGTTATCGCCCAGGCGCTCGAAAGGAGGCTGACGCTGGGCGAAATGGCGATCCGCTATGCCGAAAGCCTGTCGTTTCCCTCGCCGGTCGGCACGCCGGACGACGTGGCGGCGATGATGATCGCGTGGTATCGCAGCGGCGCATGCGACGGCTTTGTGGTACTGCCCGCCTACCTGGAAGCCAGCGGCAACCTTTTTCTCGACGAAGTCGTGCCGCGACTGCAACGCGCCGGCGTGTTCCGCACCGACTATCCGACCGGCACGCTGCGCGATACCCTGGGTCTGGCGCGTCCGGCTAACGGGCTGACGTGAGTTTTTAGAGGAAGTGTAAATCGGCTATCGCCCCTGCTGCTGGCATGTTAAATAAGGCTTTTTTTAGCGGGGGTCTCGCATGTCAGCATACTTACTGGTTTCACTCATGGCGCTCTGCATCGCGCTGGGATTCTTGATCGCTGGCGTAAAGCGCCAGCAGAAAAATCTGCTGACGCGTGCGGGCGTCTATGCCGTGGTGGCCGTGGTGCTGCTTATCCTTGGCCTGGTGATGCATTAGTTAAGCAGTCCGGCATAAATCGCGTAATTCTCCTCATCGAAACAGACGATTATCACCTCTTCCAGCGCTGGATTCTCCGCCAGCGCCTCGCGCATCGCCGCCAGCGCAATGTCAGCCGCCTTTTGCTTTGGAAAACGATAGATACCGGTGCTGATGCTGGGAAACGCGATGGTCCTGATATCGTGCTGCCGCGCCAGCTGAAAGCAGCTCTGATAGGCGCGTTTTAGCAGCTCCGCCTCTTTCTGACTGCCGCCGTTCCAGACCGGACCGACGGTATGGATGACATAGCGCGCAGGCAGTTTGCCTGCGGGGGTGATCACCGCCTCGCCGGTATGGCAGCCGCCCTGCCGGTTGCGAATAACTCTACACGCCTCCAGTATCTCTGGCCCGCCGGCGCGATGGATCGCGCCGTCTACGCCGCCGCCGCCAAGCAGCGAACTGTTTGCCGCGTTAACAATCGCGTCGGCCTCGATTTTGGTGATATCGCCCGCCACCAGCGTGATCTTCTCTGTCATCATTAGCTCCTTATCCTTTTTTCTTAAGTCTAGTCGCGCCGGATAAAGAGCACGCGGGCAAAGCGCGCATTTACTGCGACGGCAGCGAGTAGCGCGACATCGGCGCAATCTGGCCGATAAGCTTGTTGTCCAGCATATAGCGAGCAAAAGCCTGATAGCGCGCCGCGTCAAAACGGCCGGCATCGCTGGCGAACAGCGGCAGCGTCGCCTGCCACGCCTGATGGTTAAGCGGCGTGTTCAGCTCCGGGTAAGCGCGGATAAACGCCTGCCAGACCGCGTCCGGATGGGCGCGCAGGTAGGCGACACCCTCGTTCAGCGCATGCAAAAACTTAGCAATACGCGGGTCGGTCGCCGCGGTTCCGGCGTTCGCCAGCAGGATCAGTTCGTCATAGGCGGGCACGCCGTGATCTTCCGGTTTGAACGTCAGGGTTTCCGCGCCCTGCTGCTTAAGCTCCAGCAGCTCATAGTTGCGATAAATGGTCATCGCGCCGCTGATTTTATGGCTCAGCAGCGCCGAGGCGGCGTCCATATTGAGGTTGATTAGCTTCACTTTATCGACGTCCACGCCTGCGGATCGGAGCATGGTCTGGATGGCGACATCCTCAAACCCTGGAATAGCGTAGCCGAGGGTTTTGCCCTCGAAATCTTTCAGCCGGTGGATATCGCTGCTTTTCAGCGCGGTCAGGGTGTTGAGCGGCTGGCCGATCAGCGTACCGACGCGGATCGCCGGCACCCCTTTATCCACCAGCGTATAGAGCTGAGGCTGATAGCCTACGGCGAGATCGGCCTTGCCTGCCGCCAGCAGCAGCGGCACCGAGGCGGAGTCCGCCGGCGCGATCATCTCGACCTCCAGCCCCTGACGCGCAAAGGCGCCGCTCTCTTTTGCCGCGAAGATCGCCGCATGGTTGGGGTTAACGAACCAGTCGAGCAGCAGGCGCACCTTCTGCGCCGCCTGCGCGGGCGCGGCGGCCGCCATCAGCAGCGCCGCCAGCATCAGCATTATTTTTTTCACGATTATTCCTTATGCAGAGTAGAGAAAGCGGCGGCGCAGCAGCGCGACCCCGCCCGATAACAGCAGCGCCAGCAGCATTAACAGCGCCAGCGCGGCGAAACTGAGCGGCGTTTCCAGCCGCGCGCTGGCATGCATCATCAGATAGCCGAGCCCTTCGCTGGCGCCGACCCATTCGCCGATCACCACGCCGACCGGCGCGAGGATCGCCGCCATTTGCAGGCCGGAAAAGAAGTGCGGCAGCGCGGCGGGCCAGCGCACATGCAGGAACAGCCGCAGCCGCGAGCGGTTCATGGTTTGCGCCAGCTCCAGCCAGCCGGGCGGCGTGCGGCAGAGCCCGTCGAACAGCGACAGGCAGAGCGGGAAAAAAACGATCAGCGCCGCGACCGCCACTTTAGAGGCGATGCCGAAGCCGAGCCACAGCACCAGCAGCGGCGCCAGCGCGAACACGGGAATGGTCTGGCTGGCGGCGACCAGCGGAAACAGCAGGCGCCGCAGCAGCGAACTGGCGGCCATCGCTATCGCCAGCGTGACGCCCGCGCCGCCGCCCAGCAGCAGCGCCAGCGCGATCTCGCCGAGCGTATAGCAGGCGTGATGGATCAGCAGGGCGTGCTGTTGCAGCAGCGCCTGCCCTACCGCTGCTGGAGCGGGCAGCAGAAACGCGGGCACGCCGCCGTAGCGCGCCAGTTGCCACGCGCCGACGACGATCGCCAGCAGCCAGAGCAGGCTTAACAGGCGCTTAATCATGACTGAGCAACTGAAAGAGCCGGCTTTGCGCCTGCAGGACCGCCGCTGTCTGCGCCGCGCGCGGCACCTCGCCGTCGGGCGCGGGCAGGTCGCGGACGCGCAGCGGCGCATCCTCCAGCAGATAGATATCATGCGCCAGGCGGCACGCCTCGAGCGGATCGTGCGTGACCAGCAGCAGGGTTTTGCCGCGCAGCAGCCCGGCGGTCAGGCTTTGCAGCCGCAGCCGGGTCATGACGTCGAGAGCGGCGAACGGCTCATCCATCAGCACCACCGGGCGATCCTGATAGAGGGTGCGCGCCAGCGCGACGCGCTGCCGCATGCCGCCGGAGAGCGAATCGGGCCGCGCCTCCCCCAGCCCGGCGAGTTCGACCTGCGCCAGCAGCGCCTCGGCGCGCCTGGCGTCGGGCCGCTGGCCGCTGAGCCGCGCGCTGAGCATGACGTTGTCGCGCACCGACAGCCAGGGATAGAGATCGTCGCGCTGTCCCATCCAGGCGACCTGCTGCGACAGCGCGCCCGGCAGCGAGCTGCTGATGTGGCCCTGCTGCGGCGTTGACAGCCCCGCCGCCAGCCGCAGCAGCGTGCTCTTGCCCGCGCCGCTGCGGCCCAGCAGGGCGCTGGTTTTGCCGCCGCGCAGCCGCAGGCTGAAGCGCGCGCAGAGAGGCTTGCTCTCCCAGCCGAAGGTGACGTCGTCAAAGAGAATGTCGGGGCCGTGTGACCTCAGGCTCATGGCTGGTTCGCCGCGATAATCGCCAGCCGTTCGACGCCGCGCTGCGCCAGCGTGTCGGCCGCCTTCGCCGCGCGAATGCCGCTGGCGCAGACCAGCACCACGCGCCGATCGGCGGGCGGCTGCCACGCGGCTATCGCGTCGGGCAGCAGACGCTCGACCTGCGCCGCCACGCTGTGCGGCGCTTCCGCCAGGCTGCGCAGCTCGACGATACAGTCGTCGGCGCGCAGCAGATCGCGATCGATAAAGGGAATGGCGGGCTGCGCCGGCTCCTGCGCGTCGTCAAAGCGAAAGGCGCGGAAGTGCCACTGGCTGAAGTCGCAGTTTATCAGGCTGCCGAGCGGCGACGGCGTGTGCCCCAGCAGCACGCTGAGCGCCATCTGCGCCTGCATCGCGCCCAGCGTCGCCACCGCCGGTCCCATCACGCCCGCGGTGTCGCAGCTGGCGGCGGAGGCGGGCAGCCGGGGAAACAGCGCGCGATAGCCCGGCGCGCCGCCGCAAAAGCCGCCGACATAGCCCTGTCGGCCGAGCACCGAGGCGCTGATCAACGGGATATTGCGCGGCCGGCAGGCGTCGGAGAGCGTATAGGTCACGGCGAAGCTGTCCGCTGCGTCGATCGCCAGATCCACCTGCGACAGCGCCTGCTCGACCGTACTGGCGCGCAGCGCCTGCTGCCGCGCCTCGGTAACGCAGTCGCGGTTGCGCGCGGCCAGCGCGCGCGCGGCGCAAAGCGCCTTCGGCTGGCCGACATCCTCCTCTGTGTAGAGCGTCTGGCGATGCAGATTGTGCAGCGCCACCCGATCCGCGTCCATAATGCGCAGATAGCCGACACCCGCGCCCGCCAGCAGCGGCAACAGCGTCGATCCCAGCCCGCCCGCGCCGACCACCAGCACGCGCGCGGCGCGCAGCCGCCTCTGTCCCGCCTCGCCGATTTCCGGCAGCATCTGCTGCCGCTGATAACGATTCATCATCTTGCCCCGTTAGCTGAACTGCGCCAGGCCGAACACCGGCGTCGACGCGGCGGCCATATCGCGCCGCTCCATCAGGCCCGCCTGATGCGCCTGATGCCCCACGCGGATCGCGCCTGCGAAGGCGCCCGCCATCGCCGCCGGATCCTGCGCTTTCGCCACCGCGGTGTTGAGCAGAATGGCGTCGAACCCCATCTCCATCGCCTGCGCCGCCTGGCTCGGCGCGCCGATACCGGCGTCAATCACCAGCGGCACCCCTTTAAACCAGGCGCGGAAGCTGCGCAGCCCTTCGATATTGCGCAGCCCCTGGCCTGATCCGATGGGCGCGCCCCAGGGCATCAGCACTTCGCAGCCCGCCTCCAGCAGCTTTTCGCCGACGATGAGATCCTCGGTGGTATAGGGAAAGACCTGGAAGCCGTCGGCGCAGAGAATGCGCGCCGCTTCCACCAGCGCAAAGGGATCGGGCTGCAGCGTGTCGGCGTTGCCGATCACCTCCAGCTTTATCCAGGGCGTGTCGAAGAGTTCGCGCGCCATATGCGCCGTGGTCACCGCCTCTTTCACGCTGTGACAGCCGGCGGTGTTGGGCAGCACGCGACGGTTGAGCTGGCTGAGCAGCTCGCGAAACGCGCCGCCCTGGCTGCCTTCGCGCCGCAGGCTGACGGTGATGATCTCCGCCTCCGCGGCGCAGATCGCCTGCTGCAAAATCTCGGGCGACGGATAGCCTGCGGTGCCGAGCAGAAAACGCGAACGGGGAACAAAACCGTAAAACATGGTTTAGCCTCCCTGCATCGGCGACAGCACTTCCAGACGGCATCCCGCCTCCAGCCGCTGGCTTTCATACTGCGCGCGCGGCAAGAACTCACCGTTAAAGGCGCTGGCGACGCAGGCGGCGTCGATCTGCCGCTCCTGCAGCAGCGCGGCGACCGTCGCCGCCTCGGTTTCCACTCTCTGACCGTTAAGTTCGATTTGCATCATTCGACTCCTGACTAAGCAGTTGCATAAGCTGCTGCGCCATGGCGGGCGCGAGCAAAAAACCGTGACGATACATGCCGTTAAGGGAGAAAACCCCGTCTTGATAGCGTACTTCCGGCAGGTTATGGCGATAGGCGGGCCGCCTTCCCGTGCCGCTCTCGACGATGCGCGCTTCGGCCAGCGCCGGATGGATGCTCCAGGCGGCGCTGAGCAGCTCCATCATGGCGCGAGCGCTGATCGCACTGGCGTCGTCGCTCTCGACCATGGTGGCGCCGAGCATAAACAGGCCGTCGGCGCGCGGCACCAGATAGCAGGGAAAGCGCGGATGCAGCAGCCGGATCGGACGGGAGAAGTGGAGTTCATCGCACTGCAGGATCAGCATCTCACCGCGAACCGCGCGCAGGTCAGGCTGGCGATCGGCGGCGTGAATGCCGCGGCAGTCGATCACCGTGCCGCCTGGTTTGCCGCGGTGAAAAACGACGCCGCGCGCTTCCAGGCTGGCGCGCAGCTGGCGCATGGCGTCGCGCGGATTAAGATGCGCTTCATCAGGGAAAAACAGGCCGCGCGCAAAGCGCCCTGCGAGTTCAGGCTCAAGCTGCGCGGGATCGCGCCAATGATGCTGCCGCGTCATGCGCGCGAAGCGCGTCAGCTCCGCGGCGTCACGCGGCATGGCCACCACCAGCGTGCCCTGACGCGCGACGCCCTCGACCCGCTGCGCCCACCAGCCGGCGGCGCGCTGCCCCAGCTCGATAACCTGTTCAGGGGCGCTCTCCCCTTCGCAAAAGGGCGCCAGCATGCCGCCCGCCCAGTGCGACGCGGGCGTCTCGTCGCTGACGATCACCTCTGGCGTTTCGCCCTGTTCGGCCAGCAGCGTAGCGACGCACAAGCCGGCGACGCCGCTGCCGATGACCGACCAGCGGCTCATGGCGCGCACCTGACAGAGAAAGTGGTTTGAAAAAGAGTCATGTTCACGCAGGCCTCGATGTTGACGACCCGTGATACATGAAGGGAAAAAGCATGAGCAGGCTCACGCGGCAGGCATCTCATCCAGGCAAAAAACAATGAGATACGAGTCTTCCTACGCCAGTATCAACTGGGTCAGGTTCAAAGGGTCGCTAAACCGCGCGCTGCGCTATTAGCCTCTCAGTCTCTCTGGCGAGACTCCCCCGACGGTCATTAGTTGTAGGGCAACTGCCTGCCCGACGTCAAGTACGGCGTGTTAATCCGGCGTTAAATCGGCGGTTTCGCTGCGGGCGGTCAGCGCTGATGCCGCGGCCCGTCGCCGCTGCCGACGCTCGCTCAAAACCGCGTAAATGCCGGCGAACGCGACGAGACTGGCGCCGATCAGGGTGAGTTTCTCGGGCAAGGCGCCGAGAAAAATCAGGCCGATAATCACCGACCAGAGCAGCGAGCTGTAATCGAATGGGGCGAGCAGCGAGGCATCGGCGTAGCGCAGGCTCAGCGTCAGCAAAATTTGCGTCAGTCCGCCGCACAGTCCGCACCCCAGCAGCAAAAGCAGCTGCTCGCCCTGCGGCAGGCGCCAGCCGAACGGCAGCGTCAGCAGCGAGGTCGCGCCCGTCATGGCGGTAAACCAGAAGGCGATCGCGCCCGGCTTCTCTTTCCCGCTCAGATAGCGGATCTGAATCAGCGCGCCTGCCGTGCAGAGCGCAGAGAGCAGCGCCAGCAGGACGCCGACGGAAGAGGCCAGGCTGGCTACCGTGAGCCTGGGCGGGCCGCTGAGCGACAGATGACCCGAGAGCATAATGACGATCCCCGCGAAACCGGCCGCTACCGACAGCCAGCGATTCAGCCGCACCCTTTCGCGCAGCACCACGGCGGCAAGCAGCACGGTAAACAGCGGCGCGGCGTAGTTGATAGCGGTGGCGTCGGTCAGGGAGATATAAATCAGCGACAGATAGCTGAGGTACATGCTGCAGGTGCCCGCCAGGCCGCGGCCGATATGCCCTTTCACATTGCGGGTTTTGATGCCCTGAATAATGCCGCCCTGAAAGGTCAGCCATAGCAGCAGCGGCATAACGCCCACCAGCGAACGGAAGAAGATCACTTCTCCCACCGGCAGCGCGCCCTCCAGACCTTTTACGCAGGCCAGCATCAGCGTCGAGCTAAGGGTCGCCATAATTTTGAGTGAAATTCCCGTCGACGCGCTCACGTCGCGCTCCTTATTTACCGATTGCAGAAAGTGAGCGTTAAGGGTAACGCAGATGCGCGGCGCGGGCGGTGGGAAACCACAGCAAATACAGCGTATTCTGCCTTTATGAGCCAGGCGCGCAGCACAAATATGCGTCTGATTTTTGCGCCCTTGCGACGCGAACGCTGAAGAAATTTATTTCCCGCTTTGCTTAGCCTGGATGAATATAATTTATCGCCCGGCCCTGGTGCTCATCGCGCATCAGCCAAAGCGGCGACGCGATAAAAACAAGGCCAGTATAAAGCGAAATAAAAACGCGCCGGAAAAAGCAGATATAATATTCAAATTATTGGTACAGAACGATTTTTATGCACGACCGCCGCCAGGGAAGAGTAACAACCTCAATCAAGCTCAGGTTATATAAATTGTTTAGTAAACCGTCAGTTAAATAGCCAGAGCAAAAAAAATTTCGCCGCCTGCCCTGAAAGGCAAAAAGGCGTCTTATTATTAATGCTGATGCCTATACCGCTGGATTTAATAAGCTCCAGCGAAATTTAATGTGACAAACCTCACATATGTGCCAGGCTTAATTTATCCGAAAACGATGTGCAAGGAGCTAAGCATGAGTAATCAAAATGACAAAACACTCGTCCCGGTTGAATTTCCGAAACCCTCTTTTCCAGGGCAGAAACAACCCGTTCCCGGTCTTGCCAGCAAAATGGATCCGGTGCCGGACCATGGGGAAACCACCTATCGCGGCACAGGCCGTCTGACCGGTCGCAAAGCGCTGATCACCGGCGGTGATTCCGGTATCGGCCGCGCTGTGGCTATCGCCTATGCACGTGAAGGCGCTGACGTGGCGATTAACTATCTGCCGGAAGAAGAGTCCGATGCGGCGGAAGTGATCCAGCTGATTGAAGCGGAAGGCCGCAAAGCCGTGGCGATCCCCGGCGATATCCGTGACGAAGCCTTTTGCCAGTCGCTGGTAAAACAGGCTGTCGAGAAGCTGGGCGGGCTGGATATTCTGGTCAACAACGCAGGCCGTCAGCAGTTTAACGAGTCTATCCGTACCCTCTCCACCGAAGACTTTGACGCCACGTTTAAAACCAACGTCTACGCCATGTTCTGGATCACCAAAGCGGCGGTCGACTATCTGCCGCGCGGCGCGTCTATTATTAATACCTCGTCGGTGCAGGCTTATCAGCCCAGCGAAATTTTGCTCGACTATGCGCAAACCAAAGCGTGCATCGTCGCCTTTACCAAAACCATGGCACAGCAGCTGGGCAAAGAAGGCATCCGCGTGAACGCGGTTGCGCCGGGCCCATACTGGACGCCGCTGCAGGTTTCCGGCGGTCAGCCGCAGGAAAAAGTGAAAGAGTTTGGCGCCAGCGCGCCGCTGGGCCGTCCCGGCCAGCCGGTTGAAATCGCGCCGCTCTATGTGACCCTGGCTTCGGTCGAAAGCAGCTATACCTCTGGTCAGGTATGGTGCTCCGATGGCGGCACCGGCACGCTGTAACCCCCCTGCTCTCCTTCCAACTGGCCGCCCTGTGCGGCCAGTTTTTTCGTCTGTAGAGAATGCGTTTCAGACAAGGATGCTTCTGATGAAAAACGGTGATTACGCCTCGCCCGTGCGCGAGGAGGGATTTGCTGGCCTCGGCGACTACGCAGCGATTGGCGAAGGACGCTCCGTGGCGCTGATTGCTCCCGACGGCGCCATCGACTGGTGGTGCGCGCCGAACCTGGATTCGCCGCCGCTGTTCGATCGTTTGCTCGATCCCGGTATTGGCGGGTTCTTTTCGCTAACTCCGGTTCAGCCCTGGCGCATGCAGCGACGCTATCGCGAAGAGAGCAACGTGCTGGAAACCTGCTTCACCACCGACGATGGCGAAGTGCGCCTGACCGAGTCGCTCAACAGCACGCTGGCGGGCCGGCTGCCGTGGAGCGAACTGGCGCGTCGCGTTGAAGGCGTACGCGGCAGCGTGAAACTTAAACTCCATTTGCGCTTCGGCACCGTGGCGGAAACGCGCTCGCCCTGGATGGGCGAGACCACGCAGGGCAACGTGTTCCATATCGGCGATATCATGGCGATGTTGCGCACCAGCGACGACGTGAAGATCACCCATATGGATGACGAAGAGGTGATCGCCGAGCTGACCACGCGGCAGGATTCTCGCTCGCTGGTGGCGCTGCTGATTACCCTGCGCGAACCGCTGGCGGTGCCCGATCTCGACGCTATCGATACCCGTATTGAAACCAGCCATACCGCCTGGCAGGACTGGTGTCAAAGCCTGAGCTATGAGGGCGAGTATAAAGAGCACGTTAAACGCTCGGCGCTGTCGCTGAAGTTTCTCTGGTACTCTCCGACCGGCGCGCTGGCCGCGGCGGCCACCACCTCGCTGCCGGAAGGCATCGGCGGAGAGAAGAATTACGACTATCGCTACGCCTGGGTGCGCGACGCCTGCCTGATCATCAAATCTTTCGTCTATCTCGGCGCGCTGGAGGACTGCAAAGCGGCTTTCTCCTGGCTGTCGCAGACCATTCTGCGCCACGGCGTCGAGCTGCGCACCTGCTATACGCTGGAAGGCGACATCGTGCCGCCGGAACGCTATCCGTCGCTGCGCGGCTACAAAGATTCGCGGCCGGTGCGCGTCGGCAATAACGCGCGCGACCAGCGCCAGCTAAGCATGTATGGCGATATGCTCGCCACGGCGCAGCTGTTTATCGAAGCGGGCCACGTGCTGGATCTGGGCACCTCGCGTCTGCTGGGCCAGCTGGCGAACCACTGCGCCGACCGCTGGCGGCTGAAAGACTCCGGTATCTGGGAGCTGCACGACGAGCAGCACTACACCCATTCGAAAATGGCGTGCTGGCTGGCGCTGGATCGCGCGGTCGCCATGGCGGAGGCGCGCCATATCGAACCCACCTGGATGGCGCGCTGGGCGCGCGAGCGCGACCGCATTCGCGACTGGATAGAGACGCACTGCTGGTCGGAGAGCAAACAGGCCTATCTGTTTTACGTCGGCGGTGAAGATCGGCTGGACGCGTCGCTGGCGCTGGTGCATCACTACGGCAACGCGGTCAACCCGGCGCGTATGCGTTCGACCTATGCGGCGATCCAGCGCGAGCTGGGCCAGGGCCGCGCCATGCTTTACCGCTATAGCGGCGTGGAAGAGGAAGAGAGCACCTTTATCGCCTGCTCGTTCTGGCTGGCGGAAGCCTGGGCCTCCACTGGCGAGATCGATAAGGCGCGCGCCTGCATGGAGGAGATCCTGGAGACGCTGTGCGACAGCGGCAACGTTGAGATCTTTAATGAGATGTTTGACGTGCGCAGCAACGAGTGGCGCGGCAACCTGCCGCAGGGGCTGAGCCACCTGGCCCTGATCTGCGCCGCGCAGGCATTGACCTGCCACCAACATAATCAGAACACCAAAGGAGAAGCCTGATGGCGATCAGAGGCATTGAGCATATCGGCATCACCGTCAGCAATATTGAGCAGGCGGAAAACTTTTTTATCCACGCCCTCGACGCATCGATCCTCTACCGCATCGTGCCGTGGCAAAAAAGCGAGCAGCGTATCAGCGGCGATCAAATGCGCCCGGTTAACGGCTTTCCGTCTCAGCTGAGCGTGACTGGATTGTCGATGCTGCGCCTGGGCAACGGTTGCAACGTAGAGCTGTTTCAGCTCGATCCAGGCATCGCCGACGATCTGGCGAACATCGGCCAGCCCGGCGTCAACCATTTCTCGCTGCTGGTGGATGATATCCATGAGACGGCGGAGAAGCTCAAGGCGCACGGCGCACGCTTTTATGACGGCCCGAGCGACTGTTTTGCGCAGGAAGAAGGGCCAGGCAATCAGACCTGGTTCTGCCTGACGCCGTTCGGGGTGCTGATTGAGCTGATCGCCCTGCCCTCGCCGCTGCAGTATGACAGCGAAGCTAGCCAAACGCGCTGGCTGCCCGCCGAATAGATGCTTTGCCGGGCCGCGCTTCGGCGCGGCTGTGCCGCTTCGCCAGGAATACTCTGAATCATGAGCCTCAGCAAATTAATTTATCTGTTTTCGTCAGCTTAAACCTGTACAGCCATATTATTCCTATACAACTTCACCAATATTCCTCTTTATTTCCAGGTGCTTCTGCCAGCCTGAATTAATACCCTTTTATTTAACCTGCTAATTACCGCCTCGCCGTAGCGCTTGCGGAATAAAACAGGGCTTCTAATCTTAACGCTGTAAGACGCACACAGCTTTTCAGTCCGGCTGTGTTATTTCTAACTCATGAAGAGGACCCATTATGGCTCAACATCGAGGTGGATCAGGTAACTTTGCTGAAAATCGTGAAAGAGCGTCAGAAGCTGGCCGTAAAGGCGGACAGCATAGCGGCGGCAACTTCAAAAACGACCGTGAAAAAGCGTCCGAAGCAGGTAAAAAAGGCGGGCAGAACAGCCGCCGTGGCTCCTGAGCATTTATCTGCATTGTGACGGTCAGAGAAACCCAATACTCTGCATCGCGAGGATTAAGCCGCTAGTGACTGCGCCGGGTTGCAAAACCTGGCGCATGTTTTTTTGGCCAGCACAATAAACCGCCTGTTATCTCTCTGATTTAATCCGCCCTGCTTCAGGCTCCGCGCTTTTCGCCCTTGTTAATAATCTCCTGGCAACTTCGTTAATTAACCCACGCAGGCGCGACCGCAATTAAATCAGGGCCAGCCGTCGCGACTGGCCCATAAACATTAAAACGTGGCGTTTAACCCGATATTCCAGCCCATCTGATGGGCATCGCGGTTGCCGCCGATGGCGGATACGCCAGCAAAGGCATTGACCGTTTCGCCCAGCGGCACGTTGGCGCCGACAGCAGCGTCCAGCCAGTTGCTGTCGCGTGCGCCCGTGGTTCGGCTGAAAGCGGTGCGGGTCGACTTCAGACCGGCGGTGACGGTGGAGTCGGTATCGCCAAACTGATGGTTATAGCTCACCTGCGCCCAGGGATTGACCGGCCACTGATGGCTGTCAATGCGCCAGCCGATGGCGCCGATTTGCGAATGGCTGGTCTGGTCGCCGTAGCGCATCGAGGTGCTGCTATTGCCCTCTTCGCGGTAGCCGCCGATGCGGCCATAGTCGAGCGCATAGCTGGCCACGGGGCCGGTAGTCAGGTGATCGCCCAGCGGCAGGTCCCAGCCGGTCTGCACGCGCATGCCCAGCAGCTTGCCGCCGGTATTGCCCTGCTCGGTGCGGGTTGCCGGACCGATTTTTATCTCGCGCTGGATATCGTCAAAATCCAGGTCGGCATAGTGCAGATCGGCGTTGATCCACGCCTGGTCGCCCAGCTCAAGCTGGCTGTAAAGCGCCACCAGATTGCCGCGCAGGCGGTAGTCGTAGCGCGATGAAGGCGCCTGCCGCTGGTTGGTATTCGAGAAGAGCACGCCGCTCTGCCAGCTGTCGGTAAGCTGATAGCCGAGGCCCAGCGTAAAGCTGGCGGTGGTGGCGTCGCCGTTGTAATAAGCATCGCCTTTATAGTCCACATGCTGGCCGGCATAGCCGCCGAATACCGACAGATCTCCCGCCCTGCCCGCCTGATGCCGCTGCTGTTGCAGATGCCCGTCCAGGGTGGTTTGCATATCGCGCGCCAGGGTTTGCGGCGCCTGCGACAGGGCCGCAACTTGCGCGGGCGCGTCGAGAATCGACTGAATATAGTCCGCCATCATCGCGTGTACGTCGGGGCTGGGATGCAGGCGGTCGGCAAAGAGATAGGCCTGCGCGCGGGAGAAGCCAGCGTCGGTAGAGGCGCACTCATCCGCTGCGGTGCCGACGGGACAGGCGATGCCGATAGTATTGGTCAGGCCGTAACGGGTCGGATCGGCGATCACCTCGTTAAACAGCCCGGCGATATCGACGCGCACGATATTGCCGTTGAGCGTCGCCAGCCCCAGCTCTTCCTGCTGGTTGTAGCCCGCCGTCAGCGCCGAGACCTGCGTGCTCAGCGCCTGCCACGCGCGATAGAGCTGCTCCGCCAGCGCGTCGCGCACGGCGGGTATCCCTGACACCTGCGCCGCCGCCTGGGTAAAGGCGTTGCGCACCGCCTGCTGGCGCGAGGCGGCATCAGGAGTGGCGGCGCCGTCGAGCGACTGGAACGCGGCGGCCGAGGCCGCGCTGGAGGCGGGCCCCAGCGCGCTCAATACCGTTAAGATCATATAGGGCGTTTCGCCCAGCTGCGGTACGGTCGGCACAATAACTGCGCCTGCGCCGGCATCCAGCAGGGTTTTCACCTGTGCCGTCGCCGCCGCGGCGCTGGTGCTGAGCGTACGGGTGGCGGTAGAGGGATTGGTAACGGCGGCCGCGACGTCGTTAGCGCCGATCCAGTGAATATAGAGACCGTTGCCGTCGGCGCGTCCGCCGGTCGATCTCAGGTAGCCGGCGAGCTGGTCTTCGGTGTTAAGCTGCGGATTGAGCTGCGGCCGCGATACTGCGTTGCCCTGGGCATAGTTGCTGCCGCCCAGCCTCGATCGCTGTAAGTCCTGTCCCAGATGTGCAGCCAGAATTTCATCGTAGAGCGGATGGCGACCGCCATCCCAGGTAAAACGACCGATATTGCCGCTGTCGCTCAGGCTGTCGCCAAACACGGTAAGACTATCCCACGCCAGCGCCGACAGCGGCGTCATTAATACGCCGAGGGCAGCGAAGGCAGCGAGAGAACGCGCGTCTTTAAGGGTTTTCATCATCGACTCCGGAAATCGCCAGGCGTCGCTCGCCCGGCCGCAGGGTTGAAAGACAGACGCGGTCGAAGATGCCCGCGCAGCCAGAAAAGCGCCGCATCCATGATGCGAACGTAAAGAAAATGTTAACAAGGACGATTAAAAAGCTAGTCAGAGAAAGGCGCTGTCGCCACTCTTTTGGCGATATTTCGTCAGGCAGGGGTTAAAGCGAAGCGGAAGGTAACGCCTTGTTGTGCCAGCACTCCTTACCGGCACAGACCTTTCAGGCGTTCTGGATTTGATAGATCCAGGCGGTAACGAGGTCACCTTCTTCAGTGTTCACTGTAACAGGCACGCGATCGTAACCTGCTTCAAATTCATCCAGCATCGGCCAGTGCTGCGCCAGGCTGGATGACTGAAAAACGTAGCCATGTACAGGCGCTCCCTGGTCATCCAGCTGGATAGCCGGAAACCCCAGCGCTGCGCCCCAGCCCGATTCATGCAGCACGCCTTTCACCCATCCCGCCAGCCAGTCGCCGCCGATATTTTCCAGAATATGAGCGTTAGAGCGCCCTGGACACAGGGTGCCGTAGACAAACAGCTTTTCCATTTACTTCCTCCTTTTAAAAAACGAAAGCCTGACTTTACCGACGATGTCAGGCAATGTCATGCCCTGCGCCGGTTACAGTGAACAGCTCTGACGAGGTCGGATTACTGATTACAGTGAATGTTATTGCCTGGGCGTAAGTACGGGGCTGCTGATTACAGTGAATGTTATTGCGATACTGAATGAATGGCGCTGCTGATTACAGTCAATCTGCACGCATAGCGGCTATGCGAGCGAAAAACAGGGCGATCTGTTTGAAGCCTGAGCGATTACCGGATGAAATTTGATCATATCCGCCAGCTACGAAGCATTCACTGTAATCAGTAGAAAAGCGTGAAAGCAGAGAGCGTCGCGAATCGGCGGTTAGCGCCAGCCATGGCTGGCGATTTCAGGCTGAAACGCTTAAAAATCAAGGGACTTGTCTTAAGCCCCTTGAGCCGTTACCAGCGCGTCTTCTCCATATCGATAACGAAGCGATATTTCACGTCGCCCTGCAGCATACGAGCGAAAGCGCTTTCGATCTCGTTGCCAGCGATCATTTCGACGTCGGAGGTGATGTTGTGCTGGCCGCAGAAGTCGAGCATCTCCTGCGTTTCGCGGATGCTGCCGATGGAGGTACCGCTAATGCTCAGTCGACGGAAAACCATCGGCGTGACGTTCGGCGACGGATGTGGCCGATCGGGAATGCCCACTAAAACCAGCTGACCGTTGGTTTTCAGCGTCGCCAGGTAGGGATCGAGATCGTGCGGCGCGGCAACGCAGTCGAGAATAATATCCAGTGAAGCCTGACAGGCGGCCATCTGCTGGTCATCGCGCGATACCACGACATGGCTGGCGCCCAGGCGCCGCGCATCAGTACCCTTTTCTGGCGAGGTGGTAAACAGCGTCACCTCTGCGCCCAGTGCGCTGGCGAGCTTCACCGCCATATGCCCTAACCCGCCCAGCCCGATAACGCCGACCTTGTGGCCCGGCTGCACCTTATAGTGACGCAGCGGCGACCAGACGGTTACGCCGGCGCAGAGCAGCGGCGCGACCGCTTTCAGATCGAGATTCTGCGGAATGGAAACCACAAAATGCTGATCGACAATCACATGCTGACCGTAGCCGCCGAAGGTGGTGCTGCCGGTATATTTATCGGTGCCGTTATAGGTAGGAGTAAAGCCCGCCTCGCAGTACTGCTCTTCCTGCTGCTGGCAAAAGTGACACTGACCGCAGGAGTCGACCATCACGCCGACGCCGACAATATCGCCCGCTTTGTAGTGGGTAACGTTAGCGCCCGCCGCTTCGACGCGCCCGACAATTTCATGGCCAGGCACCAGCGGATAACGGCTAACGCCCCACTCATTGCGCGCCATATGCAGATCGGAATGGCATACGCCGCAGTAGATAATGGCAATTTTAACGTCGTCCGGCTGGAGTTCGCGTAACTCGACCTGGCCTACAGCCAGCGGTTGCGTCGCCTGCTGAGCGACCAGTGCGTTAATTTTCATCGTTTCCTCCTGATGTCTGCCTGAAGCGGCAAAGAAAGCGGCTCACTATAGACAGACGGGGAAGCTATTGGTAGTAGTTACCTTTTGGTGACCATGAGGAAATGTTGTAATGCCCGCCTGGATTGATGGAAAGCTGATGTTTTTCGCAGATTCGCCGCCGCGGCGCCTGCTGGAGCTGTTTGCCGTTAAATGGAGCACCATGGTGCTGCACGCCCTTTATCACTGGCCTGAGCAGCGCGCGCGCACGGGCGAACTGCAGCGCAGCCTGCAGGGTATTTCAAAAAAAATGCTGGTGCAGACGCTGCGTGAACTGGAGCAGCGCGGGCTGGTGTCGCGCAAAGTGTTTGAAGTGGTCCCGCCTAAGGTGGAGTACGCGCTGACGCCGCTGGGAAGAACCTTCGCCGAACCGATTGAGCGGATGTATCAGTGGGGGCTGGAGCATCAGGTCGCGCTGGATGAGATGGAGCAGAATCTCGAGGCAGCGCGGCGGCAGGCATGACCCCGGCGGCATCGCGCGGGGTCGGCAGAGGCTTAGCCGAAGGGAAATTCGCGTGAGAGGACGCGGGCGATCACGTTTAACGCGCCTTCGTCGTTATTGCTTTCGGTTTTATAACGCGCCACGGCGCGCACCGGCTCCACGGCGTTCGCCATGGCAAAGCTGAAGCAGGCCTGACGCAGCATCTCCAGATCGTTGGCGCTATCGCCGATAGCAACGACTTCGCAATCGCTGATGCCCCATTTTTCCTGCAGCAGCGCGATGCCGTGCGCTTTGTGACAGCCCGGGATAATCAGATCGATAAAGCCATAGCCGCTGGAGACCGGATGCATAATGTTTTCGATCTCGCCCAGCTGGTTATGCAGGCGCGCCAGCAGCGCATCGACGCCTTCATGCGCCAGGTTTAGTGAAAACTTAAAGATGGTGTCGTCGATAGCGTAGAGATCGTCGCGTTTCTCCAGCCGAGCATAGTGGTTCGACAGCAGGTTGACCATCTCATCCGGAACCGATGAATGAACGTAGGCGCCGTTGCGTCCGCACACCACGGTGCTGATATCGGGCTCTTTCGCCAGGATGTCGAGCACCTGATGCACGCGCGACGGCGCCAGCTCGCCGCAAAAGATCTCTTCATTGCTGTCTGAAACCCAGGCGCCGTTCTCGGCGACAAACGCGATTTCATCTTTGATTTCAGGAAAGTAACGCTGCAGCTGATAGTACTGATTACCGCTGGCGACCACGAAACGAATGCCTCTCTCTTTCAACAGCGCGTACTGCCGCAAAAAGCGCTGAACGTTGTACTCCTTGTTGTCGTCGAGAAAGGTGCCATCCATATCCACCGCGATCATCTTTACCGCCATTGTCATCTCCTTGCTGAGGCTGTTGTTTCAGTGATGCCCACTCAATGGGTAAAGCTTACCCGCAGTGTGGATTAATGAGAATTCTAATAATAAGAATGTTCCAGGCTTTCGGAGCTTTCCTGACGCAGTGTGCAGAGGATCACGAAACCAGGGGTTGCCTTATCATAATCGATCTGCTTAAACTTACGAACGAAACACAAATATATTACAAATGAAAAACACTTACCCGCCTGCGGAGGACAAAATGACCCTACACACTCAGGCTACGCCGTTGCCCGACGATATCAGCGTAGCGATTCGGACGTTTAAGCAGCAGCTTCGCGAGCAAATCGGCGATGTCGAAGCGCTTTTCGCCCACGTCAGCCAGCGCATCGAAAGCGCGATTGCGGAAGCGAAAAGGGAAGAACAGCGTTACGGTACCGCGTGGCCAGTGGTGACGCAGCAGGCTATCGCCCGGGGAGAGGTTTCGAATGAAACCCTGGCGCGCATTAAACGACGCGGCTGCCTGGTAGTGAAGCAGCAGTTTGCCCGCGAGCAGGCGCTGGCGTGGGATCAATCGCTGCTGGATTATCTCGATCTGAATGACTTCGACGCGCAATATCGCGGCCCCGGCGATAATTTCTTTGGCAGCCTCGAAGCGTCGCGTCCGGAAATTTTCCCCATTTACTGGTCGCAGGCGCAGATGCAGGCGCGCCAGAGCGATGCCACCGCGCAGGTGCAGTCTTTCCTGAATCGTCTGTGGCGTTTCTCTTCTCACGGCAAGCAGTGGTTCGATCCTGATGTCAGCATTATTTATCCCGACCGCATCCGTCGTCGTCCGCCGGGCACCACCTCGAAAGGGCTGGGCGCGCATACCGACTCCGGCGCGCTGGAGCGCTGGCTGCTGCCCGCTTATCAGCAAGTCTTCGCCGCCGTCTTCCATGGCGATGTAGAGGCTTACGATCCCTGGGACGCGGCGTGGCGCACCGAGGTGAATGAATATGACGTGCCCGACACCACCAAATGCTCCGCGTTTCGCACATTCCAGGGCTGGACCGCGCTGTCAGATATGCTCGCCGGACAGGGTCTGCTGCATGTGGTGCCGGTGCCGGAGGCGATGGCCTATATTCTGCTGCGTCCGCTGCTCGATGACGTGCCGGACGACGAGCTGTGCGGCGTCGCGCCCGGCAAGGTGCTGCCCGTCAGCGAGAAGTGGCATCCGCTGCTGATTAACGGCCTCTGCTCCATCCCGCCGCTGGAAGCGGGCGATTCGGTATGGTGGCACTGCGACGTCATCCATTCCGTCGCGCCGGTGGAAAATCAGCAGGGCTGGGGAAACGTGATGTATATCCCCGCCGCGCCGATGTGCGCCAAAAACCGCGCCTGCGCGCAGGAGGTCGCCGAAGCGCTGGCGCTGGGTCGGTCGCCTGCAGATTTCCCGCCTGAGGATTATGAAACAGGCTGGCGCGGCCGCTTTACGTTCGACGATTTGAACGACAACGGCCGCCGCGCGCTCGGGCTGGCCTGATCGTTGCCGCGCAGCGTCCCCTGCGCGGCTTCTCTCTGCTACACTGGCGCCACCCTTTTCCATAAAACGGCCCGCATGAACGCTCGTCATCAACAGATTATTCAACTCGTTAATACGCGCGGCAGCGTGACGGTCACCGAACTGGCCCAGCTGACCGGCGTTTCCGAAGTCACCGTCCGCCAGGATCTCAACCTGCTGGAGCGCGATCATTTCTTGCGCCGCGTCCACGGCTCCGCCATTGCGCTGGATAGTGATGACGTCGGTATGCGTATGCATACGCGTTACGAACTCAAACAGGCGCTTGCCAGTCACGCCGCGGGCCTGATTGACGCCGGCGAGGCGGTCTTTATCGAAGGCGGCAGCACCAATGCCCTGCTGGCGCGCCTGCTGGCCGATCGCGCCGACATCACGGTCATTACCGTCAGCCATTTTATCGCCCACCTGCTGAAAGATGCGGCGTGCGACGTGATCGTGCCAGGCGGGCTGTTGCAAAAGAGCAGCCAGTCGATGGTCGGCCCGCTGACGCGCTACTGCATTCAGCAAATACACTTTCATAAAGCCTTTATCGGCGTTGACGGCTGGCAGGCGGAAACCGGTTTTACCGGCCGCAATATGCTGCGCTGCGATGTGGTGGATGCGGTACTGGCGAAGAATGTGCCGACCTGGGCGCTGACGGACGCCTCGAAGTTCGGGCAGATCCATCCCTATCCGCTGTCGTCAGGCTATCGGGTCGCGCAGGTGATCACCGACAGCGGACTGAACGCCGAGGCGCTGGCGCAGCTGGAGGAACAAGGTGTCGCGGTAACGCGCGTCGCGTCGCGCTGAACCGCCGCTCAGATCTTCATATGATCGATGAGCGCCCGCAGCTTGGGCGCCAGATTCTTGCGGCTGGGAAAGTAGAGATAGAATCCGGCGAAGGTCGGCAGATACTCCGCCAGCAGCGGCACCAGCTCGCCGCGCGCGATATAGGGCCGGTAGGTCTCCTCCATGCCGAATGCGATGCCGCCGCCCGCGCAGGCGGTGCGGATCATCACCCCCATGTCATTGGTATTCAGCCGCGCGTTAACCGCCACATCGAACTCCCTGCCCTCTTCCGCAAATTCCCAGCGATATGGGGCTACGCCCGGCTCGCGTCGCCAGCCGATGCAGCAGTGCTGCAGCAGTTCATGGGGATGACGCGGCGTGCCGCAGCGCGCCAGATAGTCGGGCGAGGCGACGGCGATTTGCCGCTGACGCAGCGAGACCGGCACCGCAATCATATCCTGCGCGATTATCTCTCCCAGCCTGACGCCCGCGTCATAGCCCTGCGCCACAATATCGAACTCTTCGTCAGTAACTGAAATATCCAGCTCGATATGCGGATAGCGTCTGAGAAACGACGCCAGCAGCTCGCCGTTGATAAAGCGTTCGGCGATAGAAGAGACCGCCAGCCGCAGCAGCCCTCGCGGCTCGCCCGCCAGCGCGCTGACGTCCTCTACCGCCTGATTGAGCTGCGATATAGCCGGCGCCGCTTCGGCATAGAGCCTTTCCCCCGCTTCGGTAAGGCTAAGGCTGCGCGTGGTGCGACGAATCAGCGATATCTGTAACCGATCCTCCAGCCGCCTTAACGCCTGACTCACAGCCGGCCGCGTCACACCCAGCTTCTCTGCCGCCACGCGAAAGTTGCGCGTTTGCGCCAGGGTGACGAAAACCTCCAGCGCGTTTTTATCCAGCATCATTGGTTAGCCTCTGTTACCAGTCAGGTAAGGAATGGATGGATTCTATTTATAAAGCAGCAGGCATAAGATCGCCAGACACTTAACGACAGGAGCCTGACCATGAGCAATAAAGTGATCTTAATTACCGGCGCCTCAAGCGGCATCGGCGCTGGCATCGCCCGTGAGCTGGCGGCAAGCGGCGCAACGCTGCTGTTGGGCGCACGCCGCGTCGATCGTCTGGAGACGCTGGCGGCGGAGCTGGAGCAGCAAGGCGCAGAAGTGGCCGTTGCCGCGCTGGATGTCACCTCGCGCGCCTCCGTACAGCAGTTTGCTGAAGTCGCGCTGGAAAAATGGGGGCGGATCGACGTGATCATTAACAATGCGGGCGTCATGCCGCTGTCGCCGCTGGCATCCCTGAAAGTGGATGAGTGGGATCAGATGATTGACGTCAATATTAAAGGGGTGCTGTACGGCATCGCCGCCGTGTTGCCGCCGATGCTGGCGCGCGAAGCGGGCCATATCATCAATATCGCCTCTATCGGCGCGCTGAGCGTCTCGCCCACCGCCGCCGTGTACTGCGCAACCAAGTTTGCCGAACGGGCGATCTCAGACGGTTTGCGTCAGGAGAATACGCAGCTGCGCGTGACCTGTATTCATCCAGGCGTAGTGGAAAGCGAACTCGCCTCTACCATTACCGACCCCGCCGCCGCCGCGCTGATGGAAGATTATCGATCTATCGCGCTTCAGCCGGCGGCGATTGGACGCGCCGTCCGCTTCGCCATCGAGCAGCCTGACGATGTCGACGTCAGCGAGATTGTCGTGCGCCCTACCCGCTCGCCCTACTAATGCCGCCTCAGCGGCTAACGCAGGACAACAAAAAAGGCTGCCTTGCGGCAGCCTTTTCTGGCACGTCCCTGTACGACCATCCGTTATTTATAGAGTTCAGCGGTCATATAGACGCCGTTATCGGCGCGGGCGCTGGTAATTTTGTAGCCTGAAGCGCCTTCAGCCTGCGCTTTCGCCGCGATATGGGCTTCAGCGCTGTCCAGCGTGCTGCCGTGCGCAGAGATGCTTTGTGCAGCAAAGCTGCCAAATGAGATCATTGAGAGTGCAGCGACGGTAGCAATAGCGAGAGTTTTTACGTTTTTCATGGTCAAAATCCTTCTTTTGTTAGTGCAAGGCGACATGCCTTCGATGGGTGTTATAATAACCTTAGTTACTATTACCCGACTAACAAAAAGTGCGATCTTGATCACTCTTTTTCCAGGGCCTGCTGAACAGCCCGCTGTGCATGAATTTGTGTGGTATCGAACAGCGGCACGCTGGCATCGTTCACTGTAACCAGCATGGTGATCTCGGTACAGCCGAGGATAATTCCTTCGGCACCCTGCGCGGCAAGCATGGCCATTATCTCGCGAAACCGCGCCCGCGAGTCAGGATTAATCACTCCCTGACACAGCTCCTGATAGATCACCTGATGGACAAAGTCGCGATCCTCCTGCTCAGGCGTGATCACTTCCAGACCCCACTTATCCGTGAGCCGTCCGCGGTAAAAAGCCTCTTCCATGGTAAAGCGCGTGGCTAACAGCCCGACCTTTTTTAATCCTTCCGCATGAATGCGTTGCGCAGTCGCATCGGCGATATGCAGCAGCGGGATCGCCACAGCCTGTTCAATCTGTGGGGCGACTTTATGCATGGTATTGGTCGCCAGCACCAGAAAGTCAGCGCCCGCACGTGAAAGCGCCTGCGCAGCTTGCGCCAGCAGCACGCCGGCTTTGTCCCACTCTCCCGCGCTTTGCAGCTTCTCTATCTCGTCGAAGTCCAGGCTATAAAGCACCACGCGCGCCGAGTGCAGGCCGCCCAGGGCGAGCTTAACCTCTTCATTCAAAATGCGGTAATAGAGCGCCGTCGATTCCCATGACATGCCGCCGATTAAGCCAATTGTTTTCACATTATGCCTCGCTTCTCCAGATAGTGATTGCCTCTAGCATGCCTGATAACAGGTCGCGCTGCCGCGGCTTTATTGGCAGGCGGATGCGCTTTAGCACAAAAAAACAGCCACGGATGTGGCTGCGTTTGTTTTGCAGCAGCGGATTAAGCCTGCTGCGGCCAGCGGGCCTGCGGAAACAGCGAGAGCCGTATGTTGAACAGGTAGAGCAGCGGCGCGTAAAAGCGACTATCGCGCTCTGCCAGCGTTTCCAGCGCCAGCACCAGTTGGTCCAGTTCGTCCAGCAGCGCCTGATGTGGCGGCGTCTGCAACACCCTGATACGGCTTTTAAGGAACCGCCGTAGCTCAGCAAACAAGGGATCGCTGCTAATCTGCCGCTCGGCCAGCAACGGCTGATGACGTACGTAGAAGTCATAGCAGTTGGCGCCCAGCCAGGCTTCGGTAATCAGATTGCCGCCCGCCGCCAGTTCAGCGTCGTTGTCGATACGCTTGCGAGGAAGGATCACGTTAACCTTGTCCAGCGTGCGCGCCACAAACTGTTGACGCATCAGTAGCGAAGCGCTGTTAAGCTCAACCGCATTGATAAACTGCAGCAGCTCTTTCAACCCTTTGCGCAGCGCACGCCTGGCCGTCCAGGCTGGCCGTTTATTGCGGATCACCGCGGTAACCATGACCGCTGCCGCTATGCCGCTGAGGGTCGAGAGCGAGGCATTCACTATAAGCAGCAGGTCAGGTTTAAAGTGATGGCTCATTCCGATCAGGCCAGGGATCTGCGTCGCCACAATCAGGCCGATCAGATTGGTCGAGGGATTGGCAATCACCAGCCCCAGCGCCATCAGCCCCGGCGCCAGGCAAAGCACCAGCGCTTCAAAAGAGGTCGCTTCCGGTATCAGCAAAGTGGTGTAAAGCATGCTGATGACGATCGACAGCACCACCCCCTTGAGGAAAATTTTCATCGGCGCGAGCGGGCTGTCCATAGCAGCAAAGAAGGAGCAGAGAACCGCCGCCATCATGGGGGCAGTCGCGCCATCCACCCAGCCGCTGCCGATCCAGAACAGACAGGTCAGGAAGGTGGCGAGAAAAGCGGTCAGGCAGGAGAGCAGCAGCATGCCTTTATCGACATGTTTATGGCTGCGCGCTACCTTGCCAGGTTTTACGCTCGGCGTCAGATCGCTGACGCGCTCGCTCACCGTCTGGTACGCCTCGGCGATACGCACGAAGTTCAGCAGCCTTTCCAGCAGGCCGGCGAGCAGGATACTCTTCTCAACCGGCAGCTCACCACTTTCCCACTCCACCCTGAGCTGCTGCTGTGCCACCGCCAGCCTTTCCTTAATCGCCTGGGTTTCGACGCCGTGATCGGCGCTGTTCAGCCAGTGCAAAAACTGCTGAAACGTCTGCGCGACATGCTCTGGAAAGCGTATCTGCTGTTCCGCCAGCAGGCTGAGGCGCGCCTCAATCGCCGTGAGCGTGGGGATTAAATAGGAGAGATGCTGATACTGAACGCTGACCAGCCGAATGAGCCGCCGTGCCGCTTCGCCTTCATAAACGCAGTGGGTAATCAGGGTCTCAACGTTCAGCGGATAGTTCGCCATCTGGACCAGGATATCTTCCCGTTCCAGCGACTTCTCCGTAGGCATCACTGTCATCAGCTCGGCGCAGAGCTTTCTGGCGTTTTGATACCAGTTGCTGACGCTCTGCTCCAGCATATTGCTCATTGAGACCGGCATAATGAGCCGATGCACCAGGCTGCTGCACAGGATAGCCACGCTGATCTCCTCCACGCGCGAGATAACCGTATAGGTGATGTCGTCCGGAGCGGTGACGTCAGGAAAGCCCATAATCGCCGCGCTGTATCCCGCCAGCATAAAGACATAGCTTTTGGGCGTGCGGTCGTGCAGCGACAGGTAGAGACAAAGCGCGACCCAAAGCGAGATGCAGAGGCTGAACAGCATCGGGTCCTGCACCGTGGCGGGATAGATCAGCAGTACGAAAAGACCGCCCAGCAGCGTGCCTAAAAAGCGGAAAACAGATTTTGAAATAGTAGAGGCGGAATAAAGCTGTGAAGCGACGTAAACGGTAGTCAGTGACCAGGCAGGTTTATCAAGGTTAAGTTCTAATGCGATATAAAGCGCCAGGAAGGCGGCCAGGCAGGTTTTGCTGGAAAAGAGCAGCGCGCTTTTTGAAAACCACTTCATACAGTGAATGGACCTCAGACAGGCATTTTTTTGCCGTATCCTGGCAGAAGGCGTCATGGAATGCTCTTTGATTATTACTACAAATCATTAACGTGCTAACTATTCTCTCTCAGCATAAGTGAATGCAATTGGTTATTTATTGGTTATATACGCTTTTTGCTAAGGTTAGCGAAAAAACCGGAGAGCAACAGATGAAAAGAAACGGATTAACGCTGGCAATACTGGCATGCGCCCTGAGTTCCCTGACGCCCGTCACTCACGCAGCACCTGAGCAGGTAAATATCGGCTATCAGAAAGCGAATATCTTTGCCCTGCTTAAATATCGCGGCACGCTGGAAGAAACCTTTAAGAAAGAGGGAATCGCGGTTCGCTGGGTGGAGTTTCCCGCAGGACCACAAATGCTTGAAGGACTCAACGTAGGCAGCATCGATCTGGCGGCAACCGGCGATGCGCCGCCCGCCTTTGCTCAGGCGGCAAAAGCCGATCTGGTTTACCTGGGACATTCGCCTGCCAATCCCAAAACCGAAGCGATTGTTGTGCCTTCCTCATCAGCCATTCACAGCGTTAAAGATCTTAAAGGTAAACGTGTGGCGCTGAATAAAGGCTCAGACGTGAACTATCTGCTTATCGCTGCGCTGGAAGAAGCGGGGCTGACCTATAAAGATATTACGCCGGTCTATCTGCCTCCAGCGGATGCGCGCGCCGCTTTTCAGAAAGGCGCGGTTGATGCCTGGGTGATCTGGGATCCCTATCTTGCGGAAGTTGAAGCCAGCACTGGCGCGCGACAGGTGCGCAACGCAGAGGGGCTGGTGCCGCATTATACTTTTTATCTCGCCAGCCGAAAATTTGCCGATAGCCAGCCTGAGACGGCCAAAAAAGTGCTCGACGAGTTGAGTGCATTGAGCCACTGGGCAAATGAGCATCAGGATGAGGCAGCCGCGATTCTGGCGCAATCCACTGGCCTGGATAAAGCTATCTGGCACACCACGTTGACGCGTCTGCCTTATGGAGCGGAGCGCATGTCTGATAGCGTATTTTCGCAACAGCAAACGCTGGCGGATACCTTTACGCACGTCAAGCTGCTGCCGGTTAAAGTTGACGTGCGTTCGGCTACCTGGTCAGCGGATAAGAAGTAAGCCTGATTGCCCTGGCGTCAGGGCAATCATCTCCTCCCTTGTCGCCATCTGCTGGCGATTTCAGCCTGAAATTATCAGTAAAAAACAATCTCATTCAAACACTTACATATGAAATTGCGCTGGAGAAGATGTTGAGCTTTCAGCACAGGCTGAGGAAAGCGAGTAAGCTTTTCCCTTCATAGGGCATTATCTGATGACTTTTGATTTCCAAAAAAGAATGAAATTTTGGCGATTTCAGCCTGAAATTTTCGCAGAACAAGCCCAAAAACAGTGAGTTATGCGTGAAAATTTGATGGCGAATAAAGAGAAGGGAAGAGGGGATAAAACACATCCGGGTAGAGGTTTACCCGGATGCAGGCGCTTACTGGTCGCCCAGATACTTGCGTAATGTTTCAGCAATCACTCTGTCGAGTTCTTCCTGCAGCTCTCTGGACTGGCGGTTGAACTCGTAGCTAAACATGCGGCCGCGAATTTTCTTCCGGGCGAAACGATCTTTATCTGCAAAGGTCCAGAGGTTTTCTGAGACAGGTTTCTCTTTTGCGGGAGCTTCCATCAGCGTCTGACTGCCGTTGCGCACCAGACGAAGAATATGGTTTTTCACCTCATCTTCCGCCAGCCCTTCGCGAGCGCAGATACTATCCACATCCATAGAAACGGTTTCGATAAGCCGCTCAATCGGCTGTCCAGTCTCTGAGAGTTTATCGGCGGCCATCAGCAGCGCCTTGTAGTCGGGATAGGTCAGTTCGGAATGGTTGGGAAAAAGTGAAATCAGCTCTGCCGGCACGCTCGCCGCCTGCAAAGCTCGCGTCACTTTCGCCTGCGACAGGCCCTGACTCTCTGCGATCTCTTTTTGCGACAGGCCGCCGTTTTTTAACGACAGCAGACGCAGGCCGACTTCGCGCAGGTTATGCTCGCGCGCGGTCTGAATATCCTGCGCCAGTCGACGTGCCTCTTCGGTGGTGATGGCGGTTTCGGAAACCAGGATATCCAGTCCGGTCTTGCAATACAGCGCGGCAGCGCGACGGCGTGAACCATCCAGAATTTCGATGCGTCCGTCCCGCTTCACGCCGATGGCCGGGAAAAACTGCTGCAGTTTAATGGTGCGGATAATGTCGCGCAGCGAATCGGGCGTGAGTCCAGCCTGATCGCGTCCGTTGGTTTCCATCACCACAAAGGTTTTATCTTCTATCTCTTTGGCTTCAATACGCTCAAGACGAAACACGGCACGTTTGCCGGTAGAGAGAACAAAAGTTTGTGTTGGTGTATCTGTTGTCGCTTCAGCCTGCACAGGTGTCTGGCTGAAGGTTCTGCCGATAGTAATTCTTTTTGCACTCATAACGACCTCAGTTCAGGCGAATAAATTCAATACGGTCAAAAACCGCTTTCGCAAAATCTTCCGCAGCTGAACGCGCATTTTTTAACGCTTCGCTGCTGCCGACGTAGGTTGAGGGGTTGGCTGAAATAACGGTGTCAAAGGACTCGCCGCAGCGCTCAAACCCGTCAAGGCGCGGCAGAGCGGCATCCAGCATATCGCCGCCGAATATCTCTTTCGCCAGGCTATGGCAGAGTTTGTGATCCGCTTTATTGGACAACTTGGACATAAAGCCGATATTGCCCTGTAAGCGGCAGGGCGCGCCGGATTGCTCAATGATATCGATCAGTTCGGGAAGGCGCGTCAGATACTTCAGGGTAGAGTGGAAATCGACCTGCGCGGGCGGCACGGGCGTCATCAGCAGATCGGACGCCGCAATGGCATTTTTCAAAAACGCATCCAGATGTGGGCCGCTGTCGATAAAGATAAAGTCATAATCTTTCTTCAGTTTGGCGATGACGTTCTCATAAAGTACGGCATGAACATTCTGACCAGAGAGATGTTCGGCACAGAGTTCGTCCCAGCGGGAAGCGATAAAAGCATCGTCAATGGACGCGGGCAGTACATCAACGCCGGGGATAATCGACGGCACGATAAATTCTTTTATCAGCTCTTCGCGACTGACGTTTTGCAGCATCGCCTGCGCGGCTGTGGCTTCGACGATACCTACAGAACGCTCGTGGTTGAGGAACATCGTCGCAGAAGACTGGGGATCGAGATCGATAACCAGGATGCGCAAATCTTCAAAGAGCAGATGTGGATGCGCCCGCAGCGCATGGGCAAGAGAAACGGTCGAAACGGTTTTGGATACGCCGCCTTTAAGGTTACCCACAAAGATCGTATAGGCTTCCGGATGGCGATCGCGGTATTTAGGCACGCCGCGGTGGTGATAAATATCGATAATGTTTTCAATCGACATGGCGTACTTAGTCGAACTCCCTGCTGCGCGCTTGTCAAACTGGTAGCCGCTTTCTTCCATCTCGTTGACAGCATAGTCGACGCTGGCGCGCGTCAGCTTAGGCAGCTTGGCCAGCGCAGCCTTAGCGTAAACCTGGTAAAAAGTATTCTCATGCAGTTCTTCTTTCTGCGCCTGAATCTGTTCTGTCAGGCTCAGCAGCATTCGTTCGGACCGTTGTGCGACCTTCAGCACCTGCTTTTCGTCGTTAGCCATACTTGCTCCACACATGTAGGATTTATGACTTTATACATAAATCCTGCATGTCGGGCAAGAAAATATCTTACATACCGAATTAAAGGAGAATCCAAATTTGGCTGTAAAGATAACAAGTTGTTTTCAAGATTCACTGTAACCAGTAGCTGGAGACAAAAATGTTAAATGAATGACCAAAACATTCACTGTAATCAGTAGTTCATTCACTGTAATCAGTAACCCGGCATAGCTTGGAGCAACTGCATGTTTTCTGCTTTCTTATAGCCTCACTTACCTGGCTAAACGTTCACTGTAATCAGCTGTTGCCCTGGAAAGCATTCACTGTAGTTAGCGCAAGAGGGCAGGAACGCGATATGAAATCGTAACATTCACTGTAATCAGTATCTGCATAGAGAAATCAGGCATTGAGGCTCTCCTCGCAAAAACGTTCACTGTAATCAGCAGTACATTCACTGCAATCAGTGAAGCGTTCCAACATTCACTGTAATCAGTAGCCAGGTGGTATCAGAGCGCGAGCAGAAATGTCAGAACCCTTATGCTGCAAAGATTCACTGTAATCAGTAAACAAGCCGAAAAGCGGTCGAGCAGGGGACTAACATTCACTGTATTCAGTAGGTGGCGCCGCAGAGTGTGAATGGACTTTGCGCCAGCACCTGGAATTAGAGGCAGAGAAGCCTACAGCAAGGGGATACGCGTGAAAGATTCACTGTAATCAGCAAATGACAATAGACGGCGGGAATATGAAAGGAAGTAAGGCGTTCACTATAGTCAGGCCAGTGCAGATAAGCGGCATCTTGAGCCATCGGGTATCACTGTGCGAGAGAGAAGGTTCACTGTAATGGGCAACAACGCTTAAATTGCAGGCAAAACCAGCGCGCTATCCTGAAAATGTTCACTGTAATCAGCATAGGCGCCAACCCTGTCACGTTTCACTGCGCAATAAACGCTGAGGTTCACTGTAGTCAGTAATCCTGAGACCACCTCAAATGAAAACGATAATTTAGCTACAAAATTCAATTAGTTGAATGAAATCATTCACTGTAATGAGTAACACTAGCCCTTAAAAGAGTTCACTGTAGACAGCAAAAACACCGGCCAGAGCTGCGCCAGAGAATATTCACTGTAATCAGTGTAGACAGCATTCTAAAGATAGCAAGGAGGAGGAAGCGGATGTTAGTAAGCGTAAACTAACATTATAAAGCGTTGTTTTAATTATAGATGTAAAAAGATGAGGACGAACGGGAAGGCATCGTATTGGCTGGCGATCACTGACTACAGTGAACAGTGCCCATTACAGTGAATGCTGCGAAGAGCTGACTACTGTGAACGCCAGTGCAGCCGCAGCAACTGTCACGTTTTCGCGAAAGTGACAGTGCCACAGACAATATACCGATTACAGTGAACGATCCTTATGACTCATCAAAATCGATCTCGTCGAGAGAGTCGATACTCTCCAGCGTACTGATTCCATCCAGTTTTGGCGTGCGGCTATGGATAATAAAAAACACCGAGCGCCCACGTTTAACCTCGGAATAATCGAGATAGCCAATCTCTTTCAACTGCTCCATCGCGCGTCGCACAACGTGGTTCTGGGTAGTGGTTTTTGAGCCGAGGTTAAGTCGCATACGCAGGCGCGCCAGCGAAATAGGCGCTGGATTGGTCGGCAGGCTTTCAAGAAAGGTATAGAGCGCCTGCGCAGACTCTTTGCGCTTGAGCCGGGATATCGCCCTGAGCTGCAGCAAGACTTTATGGTCGAAGTTATAAAGCTCAAACAGCTTGGGATCGGCCTGAATGCGCACCACATCTTTTTCCCGATCGTAATAGGCGGACTGCACAAGGTGCGTATGGTAAGCCTTGCCGTTGCCCTCAAAAGAGAGGGTATTAGTAGCAATGCGCCGCAGCGAGGCGTCCAGCCGCTTACGCAACGCCGCAGAGGAGTTGGCGGAAGGAATGCCGCACATCTTGACGAAATCGATAAAGGGCAGGGTAACGGTATCGCCCTGAGTGGGGTAGCGGGAAAAAGACTGAATGATCCCGGCCCAGGTTTTGAAATCGTTATCCATATCCAGTCTTGCGCCGGTAATGGTAATCTTCTCATAACCCTCTGCTTTCACCAGCGACAGGTTTTTAAGCTCTTTGGTCGCATCAGTGGAAGCCATCGCACCTGACTTTCCGCGCGCCGTTGATTTCAGTGTCGGGACAAACAGTCCCAGACGCATCAACGCGACGGGCTGAACAGTATTGTTCTTATTGGGATGAAGCTGAATAACTTCACCGCTGTTTTTGGTCACCGACAGAAAAGGTTCAAGTAACGCTTTGTTTTCGCTCTCTTTATCTGCCATAGCATAAGATCTTCATTCTGTGGATGAAAGGGATCGTTTTCTG